>JALNZU010000002.1 GCA_023229245.1 Bacteroidales bacterium
TTGACCGATTGATCATACTGAAAGAAAAAGAGTGGAAATCTAAATGAATATTGAAATAATATGACTGAAATGGTAACTGAAATATTTTCAACACAGCAAAAATATTATACTTGCGGATTTAAGGTATTGTTAGATGTGTATGGCTTTACTTTTTTACTTAAAAACTTGAATTTGTTAGCATGAAAAGATTAGTTTTTTGTTTACTGTTACTCACCCATATCACACATGCTCAGGTTAGTCATGTGTTTGAATTTTCTCAACCTGATGTAACACATATCGGGCAGTTTTTTTCTCTCGAATTGCAGGGTACTATGAATACCGGTCTGGCTGGCACACCAGCTTTACCATATCAGATGGTTAGTTTATTATTGCCTCAGGGTCAGACAGCTGCTTCTATCGAAATCGTTCGTGACAACAAAATAACTCTTGAAGGTAATTATCTGCTTTATCCGGCACAAGCCTCACGTCCTCTTTCGGCTCAAGGGGAGCACACGTTTCAATTAAACGAACATATTTATCAATCTACTGCGGCTTTTCCTGAATCAGTTCATGGACAGCTTGTTACGGCTACACTGCACGGTCATCAGATAGCTATGACAAGCTTTACTCCAGTAGAATATATTCCTGCTACAGGTCAGGTATCGCTTTATAAGAAGGTAACCGTCATCATTCATACTCGGCCAGATCCTGCCTATCCACAGCATTTAGCAATGGTACGTACTGACGATTATGCATCTGATGCCATTAAACGTTTAGCGCAAAATGTATCTCAAATACCTATTTATCAGTCTAACCGTTCGGTAAGCGACACCTATGAGCTGTTGATCATCACACCTCAAAATTTTGCACAAGCATTTGAACCGCTGATGGAGTACTACTTCACCAAAGGAATACGAACGCAGCTGGTTACCAAAGAAACTGTGGTATCTCAGTTTTCAGGGCAGGACGTTCAGGAAAAGATCCGAAACTGTATCATAGATGCGTATCAGAATCACCATATTGAAAATGTGTTATTAGGTGGTGATGTGGAGCATATTCCCTATCGTGGTTTTTATTGCTACGTACAGTCAGGCAGTGGCTATAGCGATAATAATATACCTGCCGATCTGTATTATGCAGCCCTTGACGGCACCTGGGACGATAATGGCAACAATATATGGGGTGAGCCTGATGAAGCCGATCTGCTGCCAGAGGTTGGTGTAGGACGCATGCCGTTCAGCAATGTCACCGAACTGAATAATCTGTTAAACAAAACTATGATGTATCAGACCCAGCCGGTATTAGGCGATTTTCAGAAACCACTGCTTGTGGGCGAAAATTTATACTATAGTCCTGATACCTGGGGAAGAGATTATTTAGAGCTATTGATAGGAACACATCATGATAACGGATATACAACAACTGGTATCCCTGAAAGTTACGATATACAGAAGATGTACGAGTATGATTATTATTGGTCGAAATCACAACTTATCAGTGCAATTAATCAAGGTGTGCAATATGTGCATCATGTAGGGCATGCAAGCGAAACCTATGTAGCCAAGATGACAAATTCCGATATCACCAATTCCAATTTTAATCAGGCAAACGGTATTTCCAAGAATTTCACGATCTTTCATACTCACGGCTGCGACTGCGGTGCCTTTGATTATAACGACTGTATTCTTGAGCGGATGGTAAATATTGAAAATTTTGCTGTGGCGGCGGTAGGTAATTCTCGGTACGGTTGGTTTAATGAGGGTCAGACGGAAGGACCGGCAGCCCATCTGCATCGTGAGATGACCGATGCCCAGTTTGACAAAAAGATTGGTGATATAGGTAGTGCGCTGTCTGAAGCCAAGCGCCAGACAGCACCCTGGGTTACAGCTCCAGGGCAATGGGAAGAAGGTGCGTTACGATGGAATTTCTATGACCTAAATATATTGGGCGATCCCAACCTAAGCGTATGGACCGATGAGCCTTATGCTGTAACCGCCGACTATCAAACTGAGATTTTTGTGGGCTCACCCGAGCTTACTGTTGCAGTATGGATTAACGACAGTCCGGCTCCAAATGGATACAGAGTGAGTGTGGTGAAAGACGACATAATCGTAGCAAACGGATTAACGAATGAAAACGGAACCCTCATACTCTATTTCGATGAACCTGTTACAGAAACAGGCGAAGCAAATCTCATAGTGTCAGGGTTTAATATATTCCCGCACACTTTTGATCTGCTTTTCATTGCCTCTGAAGGCCCATATATAGTCTATGAAAGTCATACCATAGATGATAGCACACCTAATGGAAATGGCAACGGTATACCGGAATATAATGAGACGGTGAGTTTAGGGATCTCTTTGGAGAATATAGGTGTTGAAAATGCACAGAATGTGGTGGTTATCTTATCAGCTGATGATGAATTAGTAAGTATTGATAATCCCGAAACTGAGCTTCCGTTTATTGGATCAGGTGAGACAGTGCTATTAAATGAAGTATTTATTGTCAGCTTTGCCAAAGAAACTCCCGATCAGCATCAGATGAAATTTCAGCTTCAATGCACTGATGGAGCAGATAATTGGAATAGTAGTTTTAACCAAACTATAAGTGCTGCCATACTTTCTATAGGCGATCATCTACTCAACGATCATCAGGGCGGTAACGGAAACGGAAGGCTTGATCCGGGTGAAACAGTACAGTTTGAGGTTGAGATTCACAATACGGGCCATAGTGCTACTCAAGCCTTAACAGCCGAGTTTACAAGCATATCACCTTATGTTACTCTGACAGGTGAAGTGCAGGAGATCGGTGTAATGGATAGCAATAGCACGCAAACAATTAGCTGTGAGCTTCAGGTAAGTAGTGACACTCCGCCTGGAATGACGGTGACACTCAACATGAGAGTGTATGATCAGGTTTGGGATGAGGCTTTATCTCTTATACTGCCTATTGGACTGCAAATTGAAGACTTTGAAAGTGGTAATTTCGATATGTATGAATGGCATCATGACGGAGATGCAAATTGGATGATCAGCATGTTCAACCCTTATGAAGGAAATTTTTCCGCTAAATCGGGTAATATAAGCCATAATCAGAAAAGCGACCTTTGGATAAGCCTTATCAATGCGAGTGAAGGGACCATTAGCTTTGCACGTAAGGTGTCATCCGAAAATAATTATGATAACTTGAATTTTTATGTCAACGAATTATTACAGGCACAATGGTCGGGTGAGCAAGACTGGGAGGAAGTGAGTTTTATTGTCCCCGAAGGACAGAATATTCTTCGCTGGAGTTATGTGAAAGATCAGAGCGTATCGTACGGTACCGATGCCGCATGGATTGATCATATCGTCTTCCCTTTCAATACCACTATGATAGGAATAAACGATCACAGGCTGTTGAATGCTGTTTCAATAATGCCTAACCCAGGAAAGGGATTATTCTATCTGTCCGGATTAGATAGTGAACAGCTTGACATACAATTGTTTGATATGGCTGGAAAAAATGTGTTTGAATATCAGGGCTATCCGCCTTCAAACCTGAATATAGGACATCTTGAAGACGGAGTATATGTGTTACAGATAGTCCAACAGGAAAAGGTGTTTCGCACTAGACTGATCCTCAGCCGTTGATCTTGAATTGCATGTACTGTATCAGGTGGTCGGTGGCTTTCAGATAAAAATCTCCTCAGGATATTTTATCTCATATAAAAACAGGGCGTGTGCTGGCACTGAAACTCCTGCCCTGCCCCGGTCTTTGGCTTCGATGATACTGCGTATTCCTTCAGCCTTATACTTTTCTTTACCAATATCTAACAAAGTACCGGTAATAGCTCTGACCATATCTCTAAGAAAACGATCGGCGGTGATAGTGAAAATCAGTAGATCACCTTTTTGTGTCCATTCAGCCTGATATATCTCACAGTAATTCGTCTTACTTTTAGAGTGCAGCTTGGCAAAACTGGTGAAATCATTATACGTCTTCAATATTTCAGCAGCACGTTGCATTGCTTCCACATTCAAGTCACCAAACACATAATAGGCTGTATGAGTTCGGAATGGGTCCTTTTTCCGTGTGATCACATATTTGTAGCTTCGTTCTAAGGCATCGAATCGGGCATGTGCATTAGGTTTTACAGATAGGAGATCAAATACTGCCACATCTTTTGGAAGAAACGCATTCAGCTCTGTTATCCAATCCGATTTATCTGCTATGTCAAGAGGTTCAAGCATGTCGAAGTGTGCATAGAACGACCAGGCATGAACTCCGGTATCTGTTCGGCCACAGCCTGTTAGGCTTATCTTTTGCCTGAGTTTCAGACTCAGACAAGTTTCGAGTTCCTGCTGCACACTGTGTGCGTTATCCTGTCGCTGCCATCCGTGATACGCACTACCATGATACGACAGATGTAAAAAATATCGCTGCAAATCAATGGATTTAATCGCACAAAATTAATATATTCGATCAGATATTTCTTTTATAGCCGATGTCATGCATCAGATAACCGGCAAATGGATGGAAAGTTGATCAATTAGTGATCTCGTACAATTGGCTTACTTTTGTGCTCAAATTTTCAACCTATGCGTGGAAATAAGTCCATTCTTTTTGTTACTACCCTTAGTTCGTTTCTGACAACTTTTATGGGCTCGGCTATTAATATCGCTTTGCCAAGTATAGGTAGTGACCTGCAATTAAACACTATTGCATTAGGCTGGGTCTCCACATCTTATTTGTTGGCAGCTGCTATTTTTCTACTTCCTTTTGGACGTTTGGCCGATACCTACGGTCGTAAGCGCTTCTTTTTAAGTGGGATAGCCGTCTTTGCAATAGGATCATTGTTATCAGCTATGTCGAAAGGTCAGTTGTTGCTTATCACCTCGCGTGTAGTGAATGGCATAGGTGGCGCATTGATTTTTTCTACCGCTTTAGCCATACTCACCAATGCTTTTCCTAAGGAAGAACGTGGTAAAGTGCTGGGTATCAATGTGGCTTCTACTTATTTAGGACTAAGCATTGGCCCTACTATAGGAGGTATGTTGACTGACTACTGGGGTTGGCAGAGTATATTTATTGTATCAACGGTATTAGGTATCAGCATGATCCCTTTTGCGATGAAGAGACTTCAGCGTGACCATCACAGTTCTTATACGGCAGAATTCGATTTAAGAGGATCTATCCTTTATGCTGCTGGATTGGCATTGATCATATACGGATTCCCTAAGATAGCAGCTTTGGAAGGAGTCATCTATCTGCTGACAGGAATAGCGTTAATGGTATGGTTTGTTCGGATTGAGAACAAAGTCAGACAACCTTTGCTGAATGTGAATATTTTCAAAGGCAATCAGGTTTTTGTTTACTCTAATCTGGCGGCTTTCATCAATTACAGCGCTACTTTTGCGTTGGTCTTTTTGATGAGTTTTTTTCTTCAGAACGTCAAGGGGATGGATGCCCGTCAGGCTGGTATTATTCTGATGGCACAGCCGGTTATGATGACAGTATTCTCGCCTTTAGCCGGCCGACTGAGCGATAAGGTGGAGCCTCAGTATGTCGCTAGCATTGGCATGGGACTGGCCGTAGTCGGGCTGATCGCATTTATATTCCTGACCCCGGCAACACCAGTATGGTATATAGTGCTGTTTCAAATGATACTAGGATTAGGTTTTGCGTTGTTTTCTTCGCCCAACACCAATGCAGTGATGAGCTCCGTTCAGCCTCAGCATTATGGATTTGCCTCTGCTACCTTAGGCACTATGCGACTTACCGGACAGACAGTAAGCATGGGTATCAGCCTGATGATCATCGCACTGATGATGGGTAAAACCGGAGCTGGGATACACGACACTACCGGACTGCTGCAAAGTATTAAACTGTCTTTCTTTGTTTTTGCAATCCTATGTACTGTAGGAGTTTACTTCTCGATGAAACGAGGTAAAGTAAGAAAAGCTATCTCTGAATAAATTCTATTAGGCAAGTCAGATGTTAAGTGCACTGATGATCCGATCAATTTTCCGGCCTAAGTTTTTATCTTCGGCCTCATACTGCTCTCTTGAAGAAAGTGTGCCTTTCACTCCGAAATAAAATTTTATCTTAGGTTCGGTACCCGATGGCCGTATGCTTATCTTGCTGCCATCCTCTAATATAAATTGCAGCACATCCGATTTGGGTAGATCAATTGTATTCTCGCTGCCTGTTTGCAAATCTTTGGTGACTGACAGCAGGTAATCCTTGATAATCACTACTTTGTTACTATCCAACTCCTGAGGAGGATGGTTTCTGTATCGCTCCATCAATGCTTTGATCTCGGCTACTCCCTCCATTCCTTTTTTTGTTACCGACAACAGATGTTCTTTATAAAACCCAAATTCAATATACAAGTCTTGTAGCAGTTCCAACATAGATTTGCCAATATCTTTTGCCCATGCAGCCGTTTCGGCTAACATCACGCAGGAAATTACCGCATCTTTATCCCGTACAAAATCACCTACTAAATACCCATAGCTTTCCTCTCCGCCACCAATGAATGTTTTCTTGCCTTCGTAGCGTTTGATCAGGTCGGCTATGTATTTAAAGCCAGTGAGCACATCATACGATTCTACCCCATATTTAGCAGCTATATCAACAAGTAGCTCTGAGGTAACAATTGTTTTGGCAATGAACTCATTCCCTGTCAGCAAGTTGTTTTCTTTCCATTTGTGAAGCAAGTAATAGATCAGCAGGCTGGCAGCCTGGTTTCCGTTGAGCAGCAAATAATCGCCTTTGCCATCTTTTACTGCTATACCAACTCTATCCCCATCAGGGTCGGTTGCCATCACTAAATCGGCATTCACCTCTTTGGCTTTTTTTATCGCCATACTCAGCGCTGCCGGCTCTTCGGGATTAGGTGAATGGACGGTGGGAAAATTCCCGTCGACTATATTCTGGGCTTCTACCCCATATATCTGACTGAATCCCACCGCTTTCAATGTCATAGGTGCGATACGTACTGTAGAGCCATGTATAGGAGTGAAAACTAATTTGAAATCTTTCTGACGCGAGATAGCCTCAGGCGATAATGACAGTCCCTTAACCTTTGTCACATAAATCTTGTCAAACTCCTCATCCAATACTGTGATAAGCTCAGGCTTAGTGTCAAAGCGTACATCTGCCGGGCCTTTGATCCGCTTTACTTCGGCAATTACATTTTTATCATGTGGTGCAATCAGTTGACCACCGTCATTCCAATACGCTTTGTATCCATTGTATTCTTTAGGATTATGTGATGCGGTGATCACTATCCCGCTTTGGCATCCGAAATGACGCACAGCAAACGACAATACTGGTGTAGGCCGTAAACTGTCGAACATATACACTGCTATACCGTTTGCCGTCATCACTTCTGCCGTTATCTGTGCAAAGCCGTCGCTGTTGTTACGGCAATCATGAGCAATAGCAACAGACGGTTGTGCGATATGCGGAAACATCTTCCGAATATAATTAGCTAAACCTTGTGTTGCCATAGCAACCGTATATTTGTTCATCCGGTTGGTACCTACGCCCATTATACCTCGTAAACCTCCCGTACCAAACTCAAGATGACGATAAAAACTTTCCGTAAGCTCCTTAGGATCATTGTCAATAAGCCATTGAACCTGTTGGATAGTCTCTGTATCATAAGGTGGGTGCAACCAGGTTGATGCAGATTGCAAAATATCGGGATCAATCTTTGAATTCATATGTCAATTATTTTTTTTGTTGTACGATCTTCTTAAATCCATCGGCTATTCTATCCTTAGTCGGGTCAATGAGAATACCCATTGGTAGCTTAGAGAAAAATAATATAGTATTCAGTCGGGCCTCGTGCCATTGGGTTGGATACAGTCCTTCACACACTTCCAATGCTATTTCATCTTCAATCAAAAAATGAATACTGATGGTTTCATCTAATTCCACACCTTTATAATGTGTTGCTATCCTTATTTTCTCTCTGACCTGCATACCTTGTTGGATCATTTCTATAGCTAATGCTTGTGAAAAAATCTGCGGTGGCACTTTCATTCCGTAATACGACAAGACTTTATCACAACAACCATATATCTTTACAGCGAGATGGCTACGTCTTTGTTTTTGTATCAAGTTCATTCAGACATTTTTTGAGGCTGTCTTTCCAGTAAGGAATTTCAACCTGAAAGCTGCGTTTAAATTTCTCTTTACTCAACACGCTGTAGAAAGGGCGTTGCGTCTTTGCAGGGTAGGCAGAAGATGGGATAGGGTACACTTTACAATCGAATTGTTTTAATTCCATAATAGTTTTAGCAAAATCGTACCAACTGATGGCACCTTCATTGCTGAAATGAAATATTTCTTGAGTTGCTTCACCTTTCCATTTATCTATGGCTAATAGTATTGCCCATGCAAGATCGGCTGCCCAAGTAGGGCTTCCAACCTGATCGGAGACAACTTGTATCTGTGATCTTTCTGATCCAAGCCGTATCATAGTTTTCACAAAATTATGTCCGGTAGCGGCATACAGCCATGAGGTGCGAAAAATAATGCTGTTACATGTATGATGCAAAAGCAAGCGTTCGCCTTCAGCCTTGCTTTTTCCATAAACCGAAATAGCTTGTATGAGATCATCTTCCTGATATGGCTTATAATGTTGTCCGTTAAACACGTAATCAGTAGAGATGTGGATTAATAAAGACTTGTTTGACAAGCAGGCATCGGCCAGAAATCCAACGGCTGTCGAATTAACCAGGTAAGCCTTATCAGCTTCTTCTTCCGCCTTGTCAACCTGAGTATAACTGGCTGCATTGATACAGACATCAATACCGTGTGCGGTAAAGAATCCTTCAACCTGATCCTTTTTAGTGATATCCAATTCAGATGAGCCGGTAAAATACCATTGGTATTTCCGGTCTGAAGCAGCCAACTTGCGAAGCTCCATCCCTAACTGTCCGTTTGCACCTGTTACTAATATATTCACTCTCTCATCTTTTTAAATGATCAGATCACAGTTTTAAAATAGTCAATAGTTTTGATCAGTCCTTCATTCAGCTTAACCGTTGGTTCCCAGTTAAGTTTTTCTTTTGCTAAACTGATGTCGGGTCGTCTTTGCATGGGATCGTCCTGAGGCAGAGGTTGAAACACTATCTTTGATTTACTTTTTGTAAGCTCTATCACTTTTTCGGCTAACTCTATCATAGTGAACTCGTCAGGGTTACCAATATTTACCGGGCCGGTAAAATCATCAGCGGTGGCCATCATGCGTATCATTGCTTCCAACAGATCATCAATATATTGAAAACTACGGGTCTGCATTCCTGTTCCGTATATAGTTATATCTTCACCTTTCAAGGCTTGTACTATAAAGTTTGATACTACCCTGCCATCGTTGGGATGCATGTTTGGGCCATAGGTGTTGAATATCCGGATGATCTTGATACGAACTTTGTTTTGGGTATGATAATCCACAAACAAAGTTTCGGCACATCGTTTCCCTTCGTCGTAGCATGCACGCGGCCCTATTGGATTGACATGTCCCCAATAGCTTTCTTTTTGTGGATGCTCTTCAGGATTGCCATACACCTCACTGGTAGAGGCTTGTAACACTTTAGCCCGGATACGCTTAGCCAGTCCAAGCATATTGATAGCACCCATCACTGAGGTTTTGATCGTCTTTATCGGGTTGTACTGATAGTGTACCGGTGATGCCGGACATGCCAGATTGTAGATCTCATCCACCTCAACATAATAGGGAGTAGTTACATCGTGCCTGACTAACTCAAAATATGGATGCGACAACAAATGAGCTACATTTTGTTTGCGTCCGGTGAAATAATTGTCTAAACAGATCACTTCATTGCCTTCGTTGAGCAGTCGTTCACACAAATGCGACCCGATGAACCCAGCACCTCCGGTAACTAAAATTCTATTCATATATTTATTATTTTGTAATTATCTGTGGATAAATCTATTCCAATATTTTAATGCCAATAAAACCGTTCAGCTTGCCTTTTTATGTTTATACGACTTTTTATTTAGAATTGGTGATACCTATGCCAAAATAGTCGAATCCTTCATTTTTCATTTCTTTTGGATCGTATATATTTCTTCCATCGAATATGGCTGGCTTTTTTAATAATTTCCTGATCACTCGGAAGTTGGGAAATTTAAACTCCGACCATTCGGTTACTATCACTAATGCATCGGCATCTACCAAGGCATCATATTGGTCGATAGCAAACTCAATTTTATCATTGAAAATTCGTTTTCCCTCTTCCATCGCCACCGGATCGTAGGTTCGAACGGTAGCTCCGGCTTCTATCAGCTTAGCTATCACCACTCTCGAAGGCGCCTCACGCATATCGTCTGTATTAGGCTTGAACGAAAGCCCCCATAGTGCAATTGTTTTTCCTTTCAGATCGTTATTGTAATACTTATTCAGTTTACGGAACAGTATAGACTTCTGATCTTCGTTCACTTCTTCTACGGCTCTGAGTACCCGTAGGTCATAGCTATAAGATCTGGCGGTCTTGATCAGGGCTTTCACATCCTTAGGGAAGCATGACCCGCCATAGCCTGTTCCTGGATAGATGAAATATTTTCCGATGCGTTTGTCGGAGCCTATCCCTCGTCTGACCATATTCACATCGGCACCTACTATCTCACACAAATTGGCGATATCGTTCATAAAGCTGATCTTTGTTGCTAACATTGCATTAGCTGCATACTTTGTCATCTCGGCAGATGCTATATCCATAAAAATGATCGGATGTCCGTTCATTGTAAATGGCTTATACAAGCGTTTCATCAACCTTTCAGCCCGATCGGAATTTAATCCGACTATGATGCGATCGGGCTTCATAAAATCGTCTATAGCTGCTCCTTCTTTTAAGAACTCCGGATTGGATGCCACATCGAATGGGATGTCAACACCTCGCTTATTCAATGCCTGCTGTATAGTATCCCTGACTTTTTCGGCAGTACCTACTGGAACAGTACTTTTGGTAACCATCAACAAATAGTTAGTCATATGCCGTCCTACTTCATCAGCTACGTCCAACACATACTTCAGGTCGGCACTACCATCTTCATCGGGCGGAGTACCTACTGCACTGAATACCACTTCGCTACCTTTGAGTACCGAGGCTAAGTCGGTTGAAAAAAACAACCGCTTTTTCTCAACATTACGTAGCACCATCTCCTCTAACCCAGGCTCATATATAGGGATGATACCTTGGTTAAGCTTATCAATCTTTTCTCTGTCTATATCCACACAATGAACTTCGATACCTACTTCGGCAAAACAAGTACCCGTGACTAATCCAACGTAACCGGTACCAACTATGGCAATTTTCATAAAAATGTTTTTTTAATACGAGATTCTAATTATTGAAACAGGCCGCCAATTTATAAAAATATCCATTGCCTTTAGCCGTCGCATGCAAAGTTTATGATGGAACATGCATTTTAAACAGATAAAACTCCATTATTCTTTTCAATTGAAAGAAGATGATGTAAAAAGGGAAGAAATCAGTGACGAATAAGGTACTTACTGTTGAAGAAGCCGTCCGATACATATGATCGGCAGGTTACTCATCATAAAGCATATGTAACAGCTTTAGTTTCTAAAATAAGCTAGTTTGTCAGGTTGATTAGCTATTTGGTTATTTATCAAACACAATATTGATTCAGCTTTCAGAAAAAGACCTGTTAGTAGAATTTGTTGGATAAGCCTATAAAATCTCTACTTTTGCAAAGTTTGTAAAATTTGCTCTTTGTAAGTTTAATCTCTTTCAGCATGTGGAAATCAAAAAAAAATGTTGTACTTGTTAGTATTCTTATGACTATGATCTTTGTTCTGACAGCCTGTTCTGATGATAGTACCGATGCAGGTATCCGTATAGAAAACATGGATTTGTCGGCAGTGGCCGGCGATGATTTTTATCAGTATGCCACTGGTGGATGGCAGAATCTGCATCCGCTTGGAGCTGAATATGCCCGATATGGCAGTTTCGACAAATTAGCTGAAGATAATAGGGAACAATTAAAAGGTCTGATACAGCAAATAGCTACTAATCCAACCGAAGAAGGTAGTATCGAACAAAAGATAGCCGATCTGTTCAACATGGCTATGGATAGCGTCAGGCTGAATCAGGATGGGATGAACCCTATACAAGACGAGTTAGCGCAAATTGCAGATCAGGATGAGTTAGATCAGTTATTAGGTCTTGTGCCCTCATTGATGAAACAAGGGGTTCGTCCTTTTTTCAGGCTTTATGTGGGAGCCGATCCAAAAGACAGTGAAATGAATATCCTCCAGAGCTTTCAAGGTGGTCTATGCTTGGGCGAACGCGACTACTATCTCGAACAGGATGAACATACGCAGATGATCCGGCGTGAATATACCCTGCTCATAGAAAAGCTGTTTGAGAAGGCCGGACTTACTAAGGACGAAGCTAATCAAAACAGCCTGGACGTAATGCGGATTGAGAAACGTCTGGCTGAGGCTGCCTACGACAAGATCAAGCTACGCGATCCTCACGCAAACTATAACAAGATGAGTATCACCGAGTTGCAAACAATGGTTCCAGAGATCAACTGGGAATCATTTTTCAGCCAACTAGGGATACATGAGTTGGAATATCTTTCTGTATCACAAAAGGAACATCTTATCGAAGTTGGACATATCATTGCTACTGAGCCACTACACGCATTGAAAGCTTACCTTTCATGGAATGTACTGAATGCAGCTGTACCCTATCTAGATGACGAAGCCAATCAGATGCACTTTGACTTTTATGGGAAGATTCTCTCAGGTAAAGAAGAGCAGCAGCCACGTTGGAAAAGAGCTGTGAGCTCAGTGGAAACTGCATTAGGACAAGCAGTCGGACAGATGTATGTGCAGAAATATTTTCCTCCGGAGGCAAAAGAACGCATGCTTAGTTTAGTGAAAAACTTACAGACGTCCTTAGGCGAACGGATCAACGATTTGGAATGGATGAGCGAGACCACCAAAGCTAATGCCATTGAAAAGCTTCATAGCTTTCATGTGAAAATAGGCTATCCGGATACCTGGCGTGATTATAGCGATCTGCTTATCGAAAAAGACAGCTATTGGGCTAATATTAAGAGGTCGAGAGCTTTCGCTACCGATTATATGTTCGCCAAGATAGGCAAACCGGTAGATAAAGACGAATGGCTGATGACTCCACAAACGGTTAATGCGTATTATAATCCCACAACTAATGAGATTTGTTTCCCTGCAGGCATATTGCAATACCCCTTCTTCGATATGGATGCCGATGATGCGTTTAACTACGGCGCTATCGGAGTAGTCATAGGCCATGAGATGACACATGGCTTCGATGATAGGGGAAGGCAGTACGATAAAGACGGAAACCTGAAAGATTGGTGGACTACCTCCGATGCCGAGCAGTTCAACGAACGTGCTCAGGTATTGGTCGACTTCTTTGATGCCATAGAGGTGGCACCCGAAGTTCAGGCTAACGGAAGGTTTACACTTGGAGAAAATATTGCCGACCATGGGGGACTACAGATCTCGTTTCATGCCTTTAAAAAGATATTGACCGAACAAGGGCTGCCCGATTGGGAAGGATTCAGTCCCGAACAACGATTTTTTATCGCATATGCCAATGTATGGGCTGGGAATATCCGTCCTGAAGAGGTACTAAAACGTACCAGAACTGATGAACATTCTCTTGGGAAATGGCGTGTTAACGGCGCCCTTCCACATATACAGGCCTGGTACGATGCGTTTCAGATAGGGCCAGACCACTATATGTATTTAGCTCCCGAAAATAGAGCACATATCTGGTAAAAATTTTCCGAAAAATAATATCAATCATAGAAGATAGCTGACAAACGGACAGCTTTAATTGAGGTAAACGTTTATTCGGTATCAGGGGAATTTCAATAGCAGTAAGGATATAAAGCCTTTATCGTCAAAACTAAAAGCCCGTTCCATCAGAGCTTGATGGTTTGACAAGGTAATATTCTTTAATTTCTCATTCATTTTAAATGATTGATATCTTCGATCTCAAAAGGAATACTAACCCAAAAACAGATGTCTGCTGCTTGAGTTTCAACCTTAATCTGACCACCTAAAAGCTCGGTCAGTTTTTTAACCAATGGCAGTCCTATACCTAATCCAAAATTTATCTCTTCCCCGATAAACCCTTGTTTCTCAAATATATTAAACATTTCTTGAAGGTCTTTTTGAGCCAGGTTATGTGACTTGTTTTTAACAAAAAACCGAATGATTCTGTCATTAGGATATTGCTCAAAACCAACTAACACTTTGTTATCTTCAGTAAACTTAATCGCATTAATGATTAAGTGGTATAAAATATGTTTTAATTTCTTGCCGTCGGTATGTATATGTAAAGATGATTCGGTATTCAAATACTTCACATATGTTTTTCTATTATAAGATATTGAAAACTCACTGAAATATTGTTCAAGTTCAGTAAGGATTTCGACTATATCCACTCTTTCATAGGTAAAAGTTAATTCATGTCCTGTATAAAGCAAGGATAATTCAACTAAGTCGTTCATTATCATTAAGAAATGACTTGCCGTTTGGCGTACAGTTTTAGAATAGGCTTCATACTCAATTGCATACTCATTCGAATCTAATTGAGCGATGATATCCACAAATCCAAGAATGATATTAAGTGGTGACCTGATTTCATGAGATAGATTCTTCAGAAAATTAATTTTTGCCTTCTCAGATATCAATGATTTATTATACAGCATATTAACCTTAGCTTCCAGCTCACGTAGGATATGATTTTTTTCAATCACACCTATGAATTCAGAGCCTTCCATTACGGGTAATACAAATGTTTGACCGGTATAGAACTTCTCGAGAGCTGAAGCAATAGTATCATCTATATCCAGGTAAGTTTTTTTTGTAACGCAATCAATAACAAGCTTATGAGGCCGTTTGATAATATCTGATATAGTTAAAATACCGTGATATTTAGTTTCACTATCAATTATAACCAGATATTGATTTTCTAATAATAAATTTTCGACTGAGTTGATTCCAGCAAATGGATCAACAGTAGTATATATATTGGAAATATAATTTTTCAACTCCATTAGAATTCTCCTTCAATTGAATCGTAAAAAATTCTCAATTTAAGATCAACCTTTAAGATTTCGGAATCTGAAATGTAAGGAAAGACTTTTTCGCGTAAAATACCCATTATCTTGTCCTGATCAAGCTTTTTTAGGATCCTTTTATTTACGAAGACTGCCTCAACTACTTCATCTTCTATTTCAAATGCTTCGAATTCATTTGGAACCAATAGCTCAAAAGATTTATAGACACCTATTTTACCTTGCGGACTTTTCTTCCCAAGGATTAAAATATCTTCAAAAGGAGGTAAACGGATCTCTTCAAAACTCAATTGAGCAATAAATTTTCTTTTTGTTGCTTCATCTTTCATAATATTCATCTTTTGCTTGTTATTTTGAATTGATTTTTATGATATTGATATAGTTCGTTTTAATGGAATAAATATTTAATTCACTTGTTTTACAATTTAATTCCAATATTTTTTATTATTGAGATTGACTTTTTTCCATATACTTTTTATTCATAGCCAGTAGATAGGCTATGGATAAGAAATTTGCATTATTTTCTTCTATTCTGGATACTGCACAAAGGATAAAGTGATCATTTCTTCACTTGGCAGTCCCTCCCTAAGTTCATATTCAGAACATAAGATCGCATCAAATTTAGGATAATTTTTTATTTCTGAGGGTAATTATTTTTTTTATTGCCGGTAATGAAGGCTATCATGACTTTCAGTAATCACCAATAGTAGTCACAGATAAGTGGTAACACAAAAAAATAAACATATGTTTGATATGTCTATGAGCGGCATTAAAGCGAGTGTCAAACCTCATAGATTGCCCTCTTAAGGTTGGTTTTTCAGACTTTTGCCTTTAACTATACCATTTTACAATGGTATGAGGTTCAGAGCAGATAGATCGTATAAAAAAACACAATTAAACCTGTTGCTATTAATAGGTTAATGATTGATACATAGGCGATTTCATGTTTTTATCAGCCTAATTTATACGTTAAGCCTATACCTAAGGATTCTTTGAATTGTAATCGGGGGCCTAGTCCGGTTTGTTGTTTGACACCGTCAATCACTTCATAGATAGGTATATCAATATTATGGTCATATTTCAGGATCAGGTATAAAACCGTTTGTATGCTTTTATTGATAGAAAAGTTTAATGTGGTTTCCCAGTCCACGTCAATATTCCAGCGATTGCTTTTGTTTGGGTCTAAATAATTATTGTATAAAGTAAGGTTAGTAGCCAGATCAATATTTTCAGACAGGCTTTGGTTGTAGTTTGCATACACATTGATCCCAAATTCGGGTAGTAAATTATGTCCTGGTTCAATGATATTACCTATGCTATCTATCATAGCTTTTGTAACACCAAACGCACCTTTGTCGGCTAATTCCTGGTTGCAAACAAAGGTAAACTTGCCCGATGCCGGGCTTAAAAACAAGCTGAAATGTTCTGTTTTAACATATCGAAAGCCAAGTGAAGCAGTAAGATATCCCGGTGCCATAAATGCGGAGATCAGGGTGCTGTCGTTAGGATATTTATACCCATTTGCAAACTGGCTTTTAAAGGTTATCAAAGCCGAATATTTCCATTGTCGGGAAGCCTGTAATGAATAAGAAGTCGCAAAATCTAAACGATCTTCGGTCTTCTCGATCCGCCTTTCACCGTATCCTACTACTCCAAACATTGACTTATGCTGAAAATCAAAGCTTTGCTTATCCTTCATATAAACTAGCTTATAATCAACCGTTGCCTTACCTGATACCGAACTTTCTCCCCCAGCCGACCAGTTCGACAAGCTAAGCTGATTGAATTGTAATCCAAAAGCTGCATTCGTTTTCCAATAGCTTAGAGTATCCTGCTTTGAAGTTGCATCTTGTAACGGGCCATTTGCGGCTACGCAAAAAGGCCAGAAAATCATAACTAGTAAAGCAATACGTGAGAAGTTCCTGCTCTTGTTAGAATGACTCAGACAAATCATAAATCGTATTTTGTTTACGGACGATCGAATCAGCAAAGCTGTTGAAATCGTTTTATTGCTGCTAATGCTAATAATAACGGCATAATCCGTATATTGGTATGTGTTGAGGTTGGATTTTCGGTTTGATCCAATACAACTTTTTCAGACTCAAGCAATTTTAATAGCAATTAGCTTTACATTCGAATCATCTGAAATACAGGCTAAGAAACATATTTCGCCTGACTTATTTCAGCCATCGGTCTAACCAGTTGAAAAATGTACGTTGCCATAGTATGCCGTTCTGGGGTTTGAGTACCCAATGGTTTTCATCGGGGAAGTAGAGATACTCGGCTGGTATTCCTCTGAGTATTGCTGCATTAAACGCTGCCATACCCTGCGAAGCTACAATGCGATAATCTTTTTCACTATGAATGACTAATATGGGTGTATCCCAGTTTTGTACAAACTTATGAGGCGAGTTGGCGTACGACCATTGTGCTGTTTTGTTGGTCTTGTCCCAGAAAGGGCCTCCTAAATCCCAGTTCACAAACCACATCTCTTCGGTCTCAAGATATTGCTGTTCAAAATTGAACATCCCATCATGTGCGATGAATGCTTTAAACCGTTTATTATGATTACCTGCCAGCCAAAACACCGAGTATCCTCCATAGCTAGCTCCTACGGCACCTAATCGGTTTTCATCTATAAACGGCTCTTGCTTGACAGCATCAATAGCCGACAGATAATCGCGCATATTTTGCCCACCATAATCGCCACTGATCTGCTCATTCCATTCTTTCCCAAAACCGGGTAACCCACGACGGTTAGGAGCTACTATAATATAATCGTTGGCTGCCATCATCTGAAAATTCCAGCGATACGACCAAAACTGACTGACAGTACTTTGTGGCCCGCCTTGACAATAGAGTAACGCAGGATATTTTTTGTCGGGGTCAAACTGTGGCGGATAGATAACCCATGTAAGCATTTGTTTGCCATCGGTAGTAGGGATCCACCTTTCCTCTACCCTACCCATCTCGATCTGATCCAATATAGGTTGGTTCACAAAAGTGATCTGCTGTTCTTCGCCTGTCATTTCCTGTATATTAAAAAGCTCTATAGGTGATGACATCGACATACGGCTTCCTATCAACCTTCCCGCAGCCGGATAAACATTAGTATAACTATGTACCCCTTCGGTGATCTTTTTTATTTCACCGTTCTGGATATCAATGCGATATATCTGATCAAGTGCATGATGGTTGCTGATAAAATAAATATACCTTCCATCAGCATCGAAACTCAGCCCTTGTGCATCCTGATCGAAATTTTCGGTCAAATAGGTTTTTTCATTGCTATGCAAGTCCATTAGAAAAAGGCGCAGCTTATCAGCTTCATAGCCGTCTCTTTCCATACTTTCCCATGCCAGAAATTTTCCATCGGGTGAGAAGACAGGGTTCATGTCGTATCCCATCATTCCGGAAGTCAGGTTGATTGTCGTCTGACTCTCCAAATCATACTGATATAGATCGCTATTGGTTGAGGTGGCGTATTGCATCCCGGTTTTCTTACGTGCGGTATATACGATTGATTTGCTATCGGGGCTCCAGCTTATCTGCTCCATTCCTCCAAAAGGCCGTAAAGGCGATTCCCAGGCTTCGCCTTCCATAATATCTATATTGTTTTTCAGGCTCTTACCATCATAGTCTGCAATAAAGATATGTGTAAACCCATCAACCCAATGATCCCAGTGTCTGTACATCAGATCATTATTAATACGTCCGGTAGCTTTAGGCAGATCAGGATAGATATCCGCTACTGTTTCTTTAAGTTTTACATCGGTTAGGTACAGCAACTTTTTTTGGTCTGGCGAATAATCAAAACCACTTATACCGCCTTCGACATCGGTGATCATCACCCGTCCGCTGCCGCGGGTGTTCATCTCCCACATCTGAGGACTGCCACTCTCGGAACTGATGAACGCAATTGCTTTACCATCAGGTCTCCAACGCGGATTAAACTCACTGACATTAGTATGGGTCAGCTGTTTCAGATCAGTTCCGTCAATATTCATCAGGTATAGCTCCGAATTGCCTTTGTTTTCTTCTATTCCGTAATAGGTTATAGTGAAAAGCAGTTGTTTGCCATCGGGCGACACAGCCACCTCACCTATTCTTCCCATAGTCCATAGCGCTTCGGCTGTGAGACGACCATCAGGAAGGCTGATCGTTTTAGGGCCTATCACATGAGGTTGAGGTTCTTTCTTTTCATTGACGGCACAGGATGTAAAAAATATTACTACCGCCAACAGCATGATCTGTAAAGTATTAGTCATAGTGTTCAGGTATAAGGTTACTGAAACCGAAAGTACAAAAATTTATTTGAACAACAAGAAAATATGAAAACGTTGAGACAGAGAATTATTTTGAATGATTTGACTGTTCGACTATATGTTTTTATTTTAAGCTCATACCTATTAAAAAAAGACTTTATTTGTAAAACAGCCTGAATTATTGGATGTTTGCATAATAAAACACAATAGGTATGGTAAGTAATTCACTTTTTATTTTATTACATGGCGATCATCATCATTTCACGGTTACAGCACCTTTTCTAATAGGCATATTAGCCAGTGTGATGCATGTCGTTTCTGGTCCGGATCATCTGGCAGCTGTTACTCCTCTTGCTATTGACAACAAACTCAAAGCATGGTTCATAGGGCTTGGATGGGGTATTGGTCATACGCTCGGTATGTTGTTAATAGGTGTGGTATTCTTACTTTTCAAGCATTTGATACCCGTTGAGACTATTTCGGCCTATGGTGAGATAGCTGTAGGCGTTATATTGATAGCAATTGGACTATGGGCCTTATGGCGAGTATTTTTCAAAGCACAGGGCCATCATGCCCACAACACAGCAGCAGGACATGAACATCTGATGCCTGTCAAACAATCTTTCATTTCGGCCGTTATCATAGGTACTATTCATGGATTTGCCGGTGTCTCACATCTGCTTGGGGTACTCCCTACTTTGGCTTTCCCTACCCGTTTTGATTCAGTCATGTATCTGACAGGATTTGGATTGGGAACTATTTCTGCTATGATCGCATTTTCGTATTTATTAGGTATTGTGGCACATCATTCCGATGAACGCTTTAAGCCGATCATTTTTAAATCCATACAGATAGCCGGAGCATTAGCTGCTCTGATAGTTGGGATCTATTGGATATTCATGTTCATATAGGCGAAGTTTAACACACAATTGATTTCATACTAAAAGATTTACTTGCTTTGCTGTCTGACAAGTTTTTAAACACTTACTTTACTCATGCTGGAACCATTACCTGAGAAAACAGTTGAACGTCTTAGTCAATACCGACGTGTTTTGCTGAATTATCAATATGTACAGAACAGTTATATTTTTTCGCATGTATTAGCACGTATCCTGAAGATCAACTCAGCTACTGTAAGGCGTGATCTGATGCTGATTGGAGTTGAAGGCGATCTGCATAAAGGCTATGACATCGGCTATTTGATACAAGAGATCGGAAAGGCTATTGACAGTAGGGAAGCTAAAAAAGTATGTTTTGTAGGTATAGGTGAATTCGGGAAAACAGTTGCAGAATATTTCCATGCGATGGAAAGCAAGCTGATCATTGCAGCAAATTTTTATTTTGATGGTCATAAAGCTGTGATAAGGAGCGATGTGCCATCTTATCCATTAAGCCGTATATCAGAAATTGTCAGTCAAGAAAATATTACTATATGTGTGTTAGCTGTTCCTAACGAGTTTGCACACGACATTAGCACTATACTTATTCATGCCGGAATACGTGGAATATTAAATTTTAGCTCGGCCTTTTTGCAACTTCCACCTACAGTGTATGTTGAGAACTACGATATGATCACCAAGCTTGAAAAGATTGCTTATTTCGTAAAAGATGATGCGTAGTAGGGTTGGGATGCCAAGCTTAATTGATTGTGTGTATAAAAAATCCTGCAATTGAACACCTTGCAGGATCATTGTTTTTGAGAAGTGCCCAAGAAAGGACTCGAACCTTCACGAGCGTTCGCTCACTACACCCTGAATGTAGCGCGTCTACCAATTCCGCCACTTGGGCTAAACACCTTTACAAAAAAAACAGTGCCCAGAACAAGATTCGAACTTGCACACCGTAACCGGCGCCAGCCCCTCAAGCTGGTGTGTCTACCAATTCCACCATCTGGGCAAAAAAGTGGGGCAAAAATACTACAAAAATTTGGTTAACAAAGGGAATAAAAAATATTTATTATACCAGAATCGAAATTTGCCCCTTGACGCATGAACAATCAATCCTTATTTTTGGCACCTTTGTTCAAACTACAAGATTTATGGAACAATTTACTTCAAAAGACCTTGCCCAGATACAACGAATGGGGATAAACACCGACCAGATAACGTACCAATTAAACCAGTTTAGAAAAGGATTTAAAGCAGTTGAACTGATTGATGCTGCCACAGTTGGAAATGGTATAATCCGGTTGGATGAAAAACAGTTAGATGAACTGACAGGTTATTTTGATCAACATTCGGATGCGTACGATCTCATCAAATTTGTGCCAGCTTCGGGAGCGGCAAGCCGTATGTTCAAACATCTGTTTGAGTTTATTCAGGAAACAGATTCTAAGCAGGTAGATATTGAAAACGCCAAAGATATTCATAGTATCGAATATCTGTTAAAACATCTTGACAAGCTTGCATTCTATGATGACCTGAGTTACAAGGCGCAAGAATCGGCCACAGAACTTAGCAAGCTGATACAAGCTAAAAACTATAAGAAGATAGTCGAACTGATCGTATCGGATGAAGGTTTAGGCTATGGGAGTCTGCCAAAGGCGTTGCTTAAGTTTCATGCGTATGCAGATGGTACTAACCGTCTGGCATTGGAAGAACATTTGGTTGAAGCAGCCCATTATTGTGCCAGTCAGGAAAAAGAAGCACATATTCATTTTACTATCTCGCCTGAACATCGTACCCGTTTTGAAGCTGCGCTCAGACAGTTAGTACCGATATATGAGGAACGGTTTGGGATCAGATATGTGATTGGCCTATCAGAGCAGAAAACTTCTACCGATACTATTGCCGTTGATATAAACGACAACCCTTTCCGCAACCAGGATGGCAGTCTGCTGTTCAGGCCGGGCGGACATGGAGCCTTGATCGAAAACGTACAAGACCTGAATGAAGACATTATTTTCATTAAAAATATTGATAATATCGTTCCCGACGAACTGAGGCACGAGACATATAGTTATAAAAAAGCCTTAGGAGGCTTGTTGATGCAGCTCCAGAACACCATTTTTGAATATATGGATATATTGGATGGCGGCAATTTAGAAGACGGTGAACTTGAGCAGATCAGGGAGTTTGCCGAACACACACTACATATTATGATCCCTGATGCATTTGAAGGATATTCCGAAATAGAAAAGATTGATTTTTTGTTTACCCGCCTAAACCGTCCTATACGGGTTTGTGGAATGGTGAAAAATGAAGGCGAGCCGGGCGGAGGTCCTTACTGGACACGCGACAGCCATCAAACCATATCACTACAAATTGTCGAAGCATCGCAAATGGATCTAAACAAACCCGATCAGGCTGAGATAGTGCGTAAAGCTACCCATTTCAACCCGGTAGATCTGGTATGCGGTATATACAATTTTCAAGGACAGAAATTCGATCTGAAACATTTTATTGATCCGGAAACAGCTTTCATCAGTATTAAGTCGCAAGGAGGGCGTAAGTTAAAAGCATTGGAATTGCCAGGCTTGTGGAATGGAGCTATGGCCGATTGGATCACTATCTTTGTTGAAACACCCTTGATTACTTTTAACCCGGTAAAAACAGTGAACGATCTGCTTCGGCCACAACATCAAAAGCAACAACCTCTTTGAGCCGGAAGTAAAAAAAATAATCGAACTTTGCAGAAAACGAAATTATAAGGTAAAATGTATCATGATCACTAAAACCATTGAAATCGAAGATTTGGTACGCGACTATCCGTTTTCTGTCAGATACCTGATGGAAAAAGGTATTAAATGTATTGCATGTGGTGAGCCAATATGGGGAACCCTTGAAGAAGCTGCATTAGAGAAAGGCTTTGATGGTACAGCTATACAAAGCTTTGTAGATGAAATGAATCACATTGCACAGTCGGGCGATTCGGCAAACAATCAAACAAAAGCTAAAATATCCCCTACCCGGTTGGACCTTTGATTAACGTATATCAAGGGGCTAAGCGCTCACGTATCCAGGTTTCCTGTCTGATCCTATATCGGATTCTGTCGTTTAGCCGATCAGGCCGTCCCTGCCAAAATTCTATTGCGTCCGGTACTAAACAATAACCACCCCAATAATCGGGTCGAACGACAGGGGCCTTATTGCGGGTGAATTGGGCTATCTCTTCTTCCAATTGGTTTCGCGATACTATGACTTTACTTTGAGGTGATACGATCGCACTGATACGACTCTCTTCAGGCCGTTGATTGAAGTAAGCATCCGAATCAGCATCCGAAATACGATGCAATTTCCCCTCTATACGTATCTGACGCTCTAACTCAGGCCAGAAAAAAGTGAGACAGCCAAATGGATTCATTGCAATCTCCTCCCCTTTGCGACTGGCATAATTAGTAAAAAAAACAAATCCTTCCTGAGTAACTTCCTTGAGCAAGACAACTCTGGCCGACGGTTTATCATGCGCCGAAGTAGAAAGGACCATCGCATTCACCTCGTTTACTTTCTGTTCTACAGCATAATTAAACCACTGCTCGAAAAATTCTATTGGAGATTCGGGTAACTGATCATCCGACAAAACACCTTTATTATATTGATGCCTGAAACGGTCTAACTTCATTTTTTGATAAACAATATATTTACAACCGACAAAATTAAGTAAATTGCCGCAAATTCTTCACCGAAGATGTCCGTACTGTTTAAAAAGAAAACAATAGCAATACCAACCATTTATGGCTGGATTTTGTGTGTCATACTGGTAATACTCTTAGGATGGATAGCATTGAAAATAACCTATCCGTTTTTATCACATCCTAAAAAATCATTTGGAAAAGTATTAGTAGTGGAAGGGTGGATACCTGATCAGGGAATTAAAAATGCACTGAAATATTATCAGGCAAACGGCTACTCAAGCTTGTTTGTAACTGGTGTACCTATAACCCAATGGACTTATTCCTCCCCTTTTGCCAATATGGCGGAAGCTACTGCCGAAACCATGCGACGTAATTTCTTTAAAGACACTATTTATTTAGCTTCTATACCCACTAACATAGTCATAAACCGTACGTATGCCACTGCTATTTCATTGAAGTTAGAATCTGAAAAGCATGGAATTGATTTGAGTGCATTCGATTTGTATTCGATGGGGGCCCACTCCCGCCGTTCGCATCTGATGTTTACCAAAGCCTTTCCAAGCTCTTATATAGGTTTGATAGTAGATACCGATCCCTCCTTCGATCCGGCTAAATGGTATCAGACAAGCAGAGGATTTCGTACAGTTTTCGGAGAACTGATAAGCTATGTATACAGTAGAATATTTTTTTGGCCTGATGAACAAACTACGGTTCAAACGATTATTACAGGGAAATATATTGATCGAACCACTCAGGAACGACTTGATAAAGATAGATTTTTTGCCGACAGCACTAACTCACCTCTCAATCCTGATGAACTGCCATATTTTGAAGGACTCAGCTATTTCGACACCGATCCTATATGGAAATTCAGATGTGAGATTGAAATTGATACTACTGAAGCTCCTTTTGAAATGCCTACTACTACTGCCCGGCTACCCCTGTATCGCAAATATGGCTTGCTGAAATTCAACATAAACGACAGCACCTATACATTGAGTGCATACCAAAACATGGATTTTCTGGCTAAAGACCCTACGTATAAAAGTTTGTTCATCCCATTCAAAGACCTCACCAATACGCATGAAACTTATGGTGGCGGGCGTTATATAGATATCGAAATACCTGATAACGATAGCGTTATCCTCGACTTCAATTTGGCATATAACCCTTATTGCGCTTACGACGACAAATGGTCGTGTCCGCTTCCTCCTTTTGAGAACTATTTAAAGCTTAGGGTAGAAGCAGGCGAAATGATGTATAAAACACCCTGATATGGAAAAATATGAAATATCGGTTTTATTGGTAGATGATGATTCGGTGCTTTTAGAACTGTACCATCATCAGATACGAGATTTAGTTCAACAGGTTTTCTTAGCCGAAAATGGTGTGGAGGGCCTGAAAATGTATAAAGAACATCAACCTGATTTAGTGGTCACTGATATTAAAATGCCACTAATGAATGGATTGGACATGGTCTCACGCATCAAAAAAGAAGACCCTAAAGCCCGAGCAATAGTGTTATCGGCTTATAGCGAGTCGAACTTTCTGATCAGAGCTATCGATATGGGTGTCAAGCTGTTCTTAGTTAAACCTATTGACTGGGATAAACTTATTCAGTCTATCAAGGATCAGGCATATGAGATATTACTTGAGAAAAAGATAGCTGAAGAAGAAATGCTCCGTCATCTTGCTGAAAAAAATCTCTTGCATAATGAGCAGACCCTGCAAGCTGTTAGCGAATCGGCTGAGGTATTGTTGCATTCGGGATATAATCCGGATTCAGTACAATTCATGCTCTCACGCCTTGGATTAGTTACTCAAATCAGCCGGATCAGCATATATGAGAACAGTCAAGACAAAAAAAAGCCATTACAATGTGTGAAGAAGTTTGACTGGGTATCCGATCAATTGCCTCAGCACATCCGTTTGGAGTTTGAAAAGATTGAAAATCTTGAGCCTTTCCCTTGTACGAGATGGACTGAGCTGCTCAGCAAAGGAGAAGTGATACGTGGGCAAATACAGGATTTCCCCAAACCGGAGAAACAAAGGTTCGAAGCACAACATATTGACTCTGTGTTAGCAGTTCCCTTTTTTGTACGGGGTAAGTGGGTTGGTTTTATGCGTTTCGACAGCTGTCAGGGACAGTATAACTGGAATATGGCTGCTACAAATACCATGATAATGGCTGCTAATATATTAGGTGGTGCCATGCAACGCACTTTTATTGAATCGGAACTTATCAGCCTGAATAATGAACTTGAGCAAAGGGTGGTTCACCGTACAAAAAATCTTGAAAGAGAAATAGCTGAACGGAAGAACATCGAAACTATGCTGCGCGAGAGTGAAGAAAAATACCGGCTTATATTTGAAAACGCCAATGACGGTATTTTCATCACCCGAGAGAATACCATCCTCTTTATAAACCCGCGCTTTCTCAAGCTAACTGGTTATAATGCAGCTCAACTGATAGGGCATTCCTTTTTAGAGATAGTGCATAAAGATTCTAAACCTCTTATACATGACAATTACCAAAATCACAAGCCTGGAGAGCACCTGATCCCTTTAGACATACAAATCATAAACAGCTCAGGACTTGAGGTTTGGGTAGAAATTAAATTAAGTGTTGTATCCTGGGAAGGGAGAACGGCTTTGTTAGGATTTATTACGGATATAGATGAGCGCAAGCATTTTGAGAAAACTCTTCAGTTTTTGAATACTACCTTAGAGGAACGTGTTAAAGAAGAACTTCAACATCGCCAGAAGCAGCAACAGTTCATGCTTCAGAAATCACGCTTGGAGTCATTGGGTGAAATGGCAGCCGGATTGGCACACGAGATCAACCAGCCGCTTGGAGGCTTGTCAATGAGCATAGAAAATGTATTGGATGAGCTTCAGGCAAATAAACTAACCGATGAATACCTGCAAAGCAAAATAGAGCTGATGTTCAAAGACATAGAACGGATGCACGAGATAATAACTCAGGTACGAATGTTTGCACGCGAACAGGAATCGAATGAGAAAACAGTATTTAATGTTACAGAAGCCATCAACAACAGCCTTCTATTAGTCAACCGCCTTTTCGATAACCATCAGATCAGCCTTACACTGCAACTCCCCGATACCGAGCTGCTTGCAGTAGGCAATGCAACACAGTTTGAACAAGTGCTACTGAACATACTCAACAACGCCCGTCATGCAGTCAGCTGCATGGCAAAAGAAGATACCTCATTCCAGAAATCAATTGAGCTGAATTGCACTAATACCAATAACAAAATACTGATTACCATTACCGATAACGGATGCGGAATACCTGAATCGGATATAGACAAAGTGTTAGACCCGTTTTTTACTACTAAAAGTGCAGAAGAAGGTACCGGACTTGGTCTGTCTATATCATATGGCATTCTGACAGAGATGGGAGGAACTATTGAAATACAAAGCATACAAGATCAATTTACCGAAGTGAAAATCAAAATACCACGATTTCAATATCACATTGACTGATGAGCTAAAAACTCGGTAGCTTGCCACCTGATCAAATAATTCTATGATGAAGTATACCTGTCATACTAATAAATTTTGGGATTTTCACACCTCCTTGCTTGCGCAAGAAAATTTTAAACAGATGAATTGAAAATTTATTATATTCGCTGCGATGGTCTTTGTAACAAAAAAATATTGTATCCCTTCAACTCATAAAAAACTAAGGTATAATACATGAAAGGACTAACCATTTTAGTATTGGATGACGAAGCGCGATTGCGTGAAGAGATAGCTGAATATCTCGAAAAGCGTTCCCATACTATTCTCAAAGCCGCTGTTCCATCAGAGGCATTTAATTTGCTTAATGAGCACGAGATAGACATTGCCATAGTAGATATTCGCCTGCCTGAGATGAATGGTCTGGAAGTGTTACAACAAATCAAGAAAACGTATCCCCGCATGGAAGTGTTGATGATCTCCGGTCATGGTGATATGCAAAGTGTGATAGAAGCTATGCGACAAGGGGCTTTTGATTATTTTCAGAAACCTTTTAAACTCTCTGAGGTTCATCAGGCTATCCAACGGACACAGCGGTTCATCGAGCTCAGCCGTGAGCTTGAGTATGCACGTAACAGTGTAAGCACCCTCTCCGAGAAGCTATATACTAATATAGGTACACCCATGTTAGGAAGCAGCAACGCTATCCTCAGGATTGGTGAACTGATGCAACGTGTAGCCGAAGCTGATACAACCAATGTGTTGATAACCGGTGAAAGCGGGACGGGTAAAGAGTTAGTGGCGCATGGTATTCATCTGCTCAGCAAACGAAGCAATCGGTTGTTTCATTCGGTAAACTGCTCGGCCATTACAGACAGTTTGTTTGAGAGTGAGTTTTTTGGCCATCGCAAAGGTTCTTTCACAGGCGCATTGGAAGACCGTGCCGGATGGTTTGAAGCCGCTTCGGGTGGCACGCTTTTTTTAGACGAGATAGGTGATATGCCGCTATCGCAACAGGCTAAACTATTGCGAACCTTAGAAGACCGTACAATACGTAAAGTAGGTGGGGTACAAAATGTTGAAGTGGACGTACGGGTCATAGCCGCTTCTAATCATAACCTTGAAAAAATGGTCAATGAAAAAACATTCAGAGGCGACCTCTTTCATAGGCTGAGTACCTTTACTATTCATATTCCACCCCTGCGCGAACGCCTTGAAGACCTATATATATTAGTTGACCACTTCCTGCATCTCTTTGCCAAACGAATGAGTAAACCTATCTATAATATATCAAAGGAGGTGTTAGATATATTAGGCCGGTATGCCTTCCCGGGTAATATACGTGAGCTACGCAACCTGATTGAAAGAGCTGTTATCCTCTCCGATGGAAGGACATTGGAAATCGAACACTTCCCGGGCTTTGAACCCGTACTTAATTTTCATGCCCCTGTAACAGACCCCAAAAGGTTTAATTTGGAAGCCATGGAAAAAACTACTATAGAAAATGCACTCAAAGAATCGGGGTTTAACAAATCAAAAGCAGCAAATATGCTAGGCATCACCTGGCAGACATTAGACCGAAAGATAAAAAAGCATCAGATAGATAGTGCTGAAAAGCCGGAAGCCTGACCGATTCTAACGTTCAATCAATTGTAAATGCAGTAACTGCCATCTTATGGTTTGATAAATAAACCGTAATTTTGCAAAAAATATACCTCATGCCAAATAATTATACCGACGAAAGCGTACGTACCTTAGACTGGAAAGAGCATATCCGTATGAGACCTGGTATGTACATAGGGAAGCTTGGTGACGGCACCTCACACGACGATGGTATATATGTACTTCTCAAAGAGATCATTGATAACAGCATAGATGAGTTTGTGATGGGAAACGGCAAAACCATCGAAATAACTATTGAAGCTAATCAGGTAACTGTTAGAGACTATGGCAGAGGGATCCCCTTAGGAAAAGTAGTGGACTGCATGAGCAAAATCAATACCGGAGCCAAATACGATTCAAGTGCGTTTAAAAAATCAGTAGGCCTCAATGGTGTTGGTGCAAAAGCTGTCAATGCCTTGTCGAACAGCCTCAGAGCACAGTCGATACGTGAAGGGCAAACGAAAATAGTGGATTACAGACAAGGGGAACTCATAACCGATTATCCAATTCAAGATTCTGATCAAAGGCAAGGGACAATTATCTCCTTTGCACCCGATGAAGATATTTTTGGCAATTTCAGATACCTGCATGAGTACGTAGAAGAAATGCTCTGGAATTATGTCTTCCTGAACAACGGACTCACTATCCTATTCAACGGACAACGGTTTTTTGCCAAAAATGGATTGTACGACCTGCTTGAACGGAATATGGCAGGGCACCAATCACCATTATATCCTATCATACATTTCAGAGAAGACGACTTTGAATGTGCCTTTACACATAGTAACTATAGCTATAACGATGAGTATTACAGCTTTGTCAATGGACAACATACTACTCAAGGCGGCACACATCAAAATGCTTTTAGAGAAGCAATAGTAAAAACGATACGTGAATTTTACAATAAAGATTATGATACTGCCGACATACGAAACTCTTTAGTAGCAGCTATCAGTATCAAAGTTCAGGAACCGGTTTTTGAATCACAGACCAAGACCAAGTTAGGTTCAACACATATGGAGCCCGACGGCAGAACGGTACGCAACTTCATTGGGGATATCGTCAAAAAGCATCTGGATAACTATCTGCATATGAATCCCGAAACAGCCGAAGCCTTGCATCGGAAAATATTGCAGAGTGAGAAGGAGCGCAAAGATATGGCCAACATAAAAAAACTGGCACGCGAGAGCTTTAAAAAAGTTAGCCTGCATAATAAAAAGCTTAGAGATTGCAGGATACAGTTTAACTCCAATCACGAAAAACGACTTGAGACTACCCTCTTTATCACCGAGGGCGACAGCGCCTCAGGAAGTATCACTAAAAGCAGAGACGTGCAAACACAGGCTGTGTTCTCACTCAAAGGAAAGCCATTGAACTCTTACGGACTATCGAAAAAGATAGTATATGAGAACGAAGAATTCAATTTGCTGCAAGCTGCCATAAATATAGACGATTCTATTGAAAATCTTAGGTATAACAATATCGTCATTGCTACCGATGCCGATGTGGATGGCATGCATATACGACTCCTGTTATTGACATTTTTCCTGCAATTCTATCCTGAGCTTATTCGTAGCGGACATGTATATATTCTTCAAACGCCTTTATTCAGGGTACGCAATAAAAAAGAAACCTTGTACTGCTATTCGGAAGAAGAGCGGAAGCAGGCCCTCAAAAAATTAGGCTCCAATGCAGAGATAACCCGTTTTAAAGGATTAGGCGAGATATCACCTGAAGAGTTTCGCTATTTCATAGGACCTAATATGCGCCTCGAACCGGTAATCCTCAAAAGAGATATGACTATCAACGAAGTGTTGGCTTTTTATATGGGTAAAAACACCCCTGAACGACAGCAATTCATCATCAACAACCTCCGCCTTGAAGAGGATATACCAATGGAAAAAACCGATCTGCAAGATCAGTAATATGTGATGACTATTTCCTTTTTATAAAACAAATCCCCTTAGATGACTTTTATTCAATGGCTTCCTACTCTGATCGTTTTCGTAGTGATGTTAGGCTTGTTGTTTGCGTTTCTACGTAAAGATGAACTTATCAGCAATAAATCCATAAGCAATCAACAGTCTGACACTAATAAAGAGTCGGATTCATTGGGGCAGCAAATCCGGCTTGAGCACTATCGTTTAATGTTACCCTTCAGGATACAGGCTACTGAACGGTTGTTGTTGCTGTTGGAACGTATGCAAGTTCGTTTGTTGATCAACCGGCATTTGAGTGGATCGCTAACAGCGCAAAACTTAGCACAACTGATGATTACCAATATCAGGGATGAGTTTGAACACAACCTCACGCAACAACTTTTTGTGAGCGAAACCGTATGGCAATTGGTGGTAGCCTCCAAAGAAGAAGTTATCCAACAAATTCATTTGGCATTAGCAGGTATGGAGGAATCGGCCGGAGCTCACGAGTTGGCCCAAAAACTCCTTTTTGCCGAGCCTTCCGCTATGATTACTCAGGCTATGCGGTTGATCAAGAACGAATTGAAAGCTCCCGAATAAACCACTTACTTAGTCTCATTTTCCAAATCTGAAATGATCAGTTGAATATCTGTCTCCGTTGCATGCAGTTTATCTCTGCATATGCGTATCAACAAAGAAGCCCGTTTTACTTGCTCCGATAGCTCGTCTATCTCAACCTCTCCCCTCTCCATAGCCTCTACTATACGGCCTAACTCAGCAAAAGCTTCACTATAACTTATCTGATCGTCCATGACTATTAGTTCATTTTATGTGTGTTACTTTACTTATTACACTACCCTTAAAAAGTTGAGTAGTCAATAGGCTGCCTTCCTCTGCCTGATCACTCTCTTTTAAAACTTTGTCGTTAATCAAACTGATGGAATAGCCCCGCTTGAGCACATTCTCCGGATTCAACAGATCAACAGAAGCGTTGAGTTGTGCTAAACGGTTTTGCTGATCTCTAACTGTTTCTCTAACAGCTGTCGTCAATCTCCACTGGCTTTGGGACAAGCGATTAGTTGCGACAGTAGTGAGCTTTCCTGCCCCTTCCGACCATTTTCTTTCCGCATTCATCAGCAATAAGATGTGTTTCTGCAGAATTTGCTTACCGGCATACTGAAGATCAGAAAAAAGTTCATCCTGTTGGCGTGCTTGTAGGATAAGTCTGTTTTGCATACCCGAAATAAACCGTTTTGTCAGATTATTGAGTTGATCATATACAGGTGGCACTGACTCTGAGACCCGTTTGATCACTTCTATGGCATGATTCAGACCTTGTTTGAAGTATTCAAATTTTTCAATCAGCATTTCAGCTAATGCACTGGGTGTGATTGCGTTGGTATGTGCTACCATTTCCACTACGGTCAGATTGGTTGCATGCCCTATTCCGGTAATTACCGGTAGGGGAAACAGAGCGATTTTTTTGCTTAGATGAAAATCGTTGAAAGCTGCCAGGCCTATCTCACCTCCGCCACCACGAATAATAGCTACTGCATCAAATACATCTTTCTTGGCCTTTATTTCTTCTAAGCGTTCTATCATCTGATCCGCAGCTTTCTCCCCCTGAAGCAAGGAAGGAAACAAACGGTGTACTATATTAAAGCCCTTTGAACCTGTTTGAATCAGTTGTTTAAAGTCTGCATAACCTTTACTGCTCTCTACCGAGATCACTGCGATACGCGAAGGTAAAAGCGGCAGACGCAATAATTGATTAGCTGTGAAAACACCTTCCGATTTAAGCTTTGAAATAGTATCAAGTTTCTCACGCTCTAACTGACCTAAGCTAAAGGTGGGATCAATATCAAGTATTCGAAGACTGAGGCCATGATTTGAATCATACTGTACAGTAGCTAAAAACAGCACCGAAATATGATCGCCTATGTCTGAGCCGGTGAGTTCTTTAAACACCTTATTAATTCGTTGATAATCACGGCTCCAAATCATCGACCTCATTTGTGCTACTACTTTTCCCTCCTCTTTTTGTAATAAATCCGGATAGCAATGACCTGAATACGGATAATAATTCAACTTGTTGATATCAGCTCGAACCCAGAAAGAACTTCTATACCGTTGAGAAAGCGTGCGCCGAATGCTCATAGTAACTTCTTTCAGGCTAAAAATCTTATTCCCATTAACAATTTCAGGCATAGAGAAGGTTTATAAGCGAAAATAATGAATCCTTTCTAATAAAGGGATGAAAAAAATTATACTATTCATAATTTCATATTGGTTTTAGTATCTTGCAGCCTGAAAAATCGATCAAAAAAATGCAACTGATCATTGTCTCGGAACATAAAGAACGGATTGATTCTGTCTTCATCAGTCCGATAAAGGGTTTGCAAGTGGAGTATCTGCCTATTGAGCCACTGAACCAATGGATGAGACATATGAACACCGAACATCCTAAAGGGATCGCATTATTTCCGGTTATAGACGGGAAATGGCAATATCATCTTTTGACGACGATTAAATTTCAGTATCCGGCCCATCCTATTTTAATCATAAGTGATACGAGCTTTGAGAAAGAGGCTATACAGTCTTCGGCCCAGTTTCAGTGGGACTTTTTTTTGCTGCATCCAAAAAATAAAGATAGCATGCATCAAAGCTTGCGTCTTTATTTTTCACGCCTTCACAACCAACAGACTATTGCTAAGCTCAGTATTCAACTTAATGAAGCTAAACAGTTTAACAGCTATCTGCTTGGAAATCTTAGCCATCAGATACGCACTTCGCTTAATGCAGTAATTGGAATGACAGAAATGTTGTGTGATACCGAGCTGAACAGCAAGCAAAGATATTATGCAGAAACTATACAGGAAAGTGGGAATATGCTGCTGACGACCTTTAATGACTTGCTTGATTTTTCAAGAATAGAAGCCGGGCTGATACAACTGCACGACAAGCCGTTTAATTTGCTTGACAGCATACGCGAAAGCCTGTATAGCGTACTGAAAACCGCCCTTGAAAAAAAACTTGAAATAGTAACGGAGATCGAACCTGAAATCCCGTTAATGATCATGGGCGACGACCTGAGATTGCGGCAGATATTGATGAATTTACTGGATAATGCAATCAAATACACCCAGACAGGATTGGTGAAGCTGCAACTTTTTACTGAAATTCAAAAAGCCGGACCCACTCTAATGATCAAAGTAACAGATACTGGTATGGGGATAGCAGAAGAAGTCATTCCGCATGTATTCAACCTGATAAAACCAAAACTATCTACTGCGAAACAACATACAAAAGGGATAGGACTTGGATTGGTCTTATGTAGGTATTTAACCGAAAAAATGGACGGCAGCATTGAACTTGTATCTAAGCTTAAGGAAGGAACAACATTCACTGTAAGAATCCCACTGCGACCAGTATCATCCGAAATAGCAGGTCCAAAAATAGATGTATTACACCATAAGAAAGTATTGTATCTGACTAACACTAGCCTGTTAGACGAGACTATCAGATTTTATTGCGAAAAAGCTTCTATGGATTTCCAGTTAAAGACTGTTCATGAAAATTATCCCGAAGCCGGAGTTACATTTCGCAATATCGATTTGATAATAACTCATCTACGCCCTGATATAAAAATTGATCTGCAACTTATTGACACCCTGAGAGAGCATGAAGCCATCCCTCTGATTTTGCTTAAAGAACGAGATAAGATAGACGAAAAACTCATTATCATTCGTAACAATGTCATCATTTTGTTGAAGCCTGTTGATATGTTCGAGTTTTGGGAAGCTGCTGAAGCAGTGCTTACCGGCAAAGCCGACAGCCTTTTCCTTGCTTCAAAGCATAAGCAATACGATGAGCATTTAGGCGAGTATCATCCATTGGATATATTGATAGCAGAGGATAATGCCATTAACCAGCGTATCATCCTAAGCATATTAAACCGCTTTGGGTATCAGGCCAAGATAGTGGAAAACGGTAAAGAAGCATTAGAATCCTTAGAACGTCGGAAATATGATGTAGTACTGACTGATATTCAAATGCCAGTTATGGATGGGTTAGAGGCAACCCGGCAAATACGTAGGCATATACCTCAAAAGCGGCAGCCGTATATCATTGCTCTTACAGCTGATGCACTGCAACAAAGCCGCTCCGAATATCTCTCACATGGCGTGGATGAAGTATTGTATAAACCAGTACAAAGTAATGCGCTTATCCAAATTTTAAGTAAAATAAAACGCTTGGAACGATAAAAACTTTTCTAAATATCATATCCTGTTTCGCCGTAAAGCAAATGACACGAAAACTATCTCTCCCCTTGTCAATTGATAGCTTATGAGTACTTTTGCGAAAACAACCATTCAAAATGATGGAAAGGGAACAAAAAAAGTTTACCATAAAAGAGTGGGCGATTGACGACAGACCCAGAGAAAAGATGTTGCTCAAAGGCAGAGCAAGCCTTAGCGACGCCGAACTGATCGCAATACTGATAGGATCAGGTAACCAGGACGAATCGGCATTAGAGCTGTCGCGCAAAATTCTTAAAAGTGTGAAGAATAACTTAGTAGAACTATCAAGGCTAAGCATAAGCGATCTGAAAAAATTTAAAGGAATTGGTGAGGCCAAAGCTGTAAGTATTTTGGCAGCTCTGGAATTGGGTAAAAGGCGTAGAAGTGCCGAGGCCCTCGAACGCAAGACCATACGTTCGAGCCGCGATGCTTTCGAGTGTATATACCAGGAAGCAACAGACCTGCATTATGAAAAATTTTGGGTTATACTGCTCGATCAGGCAAATAAAGTCTTGCGCCTCACAGAAATCTCCGAAGGAGGTGTATCAGGTACAGTTGCCGATCCAAAAAAGATTTTTCGTATCGCACTAGAACATCACGCTTCCAATATTATTCTTTGCCATAATCACCCATCAGGACAACTCAAACCTAGCGAAGCCGATATGAAGATCACAAAAAAAATAGTTCAGTCAGGCGATATGCTTGATATCAAGGTGTTAGACCATTTGATTATAGGTCACGATGCATACTACAGCTTTAGCGATGAAGGACTGATGTAACGCTTGTTAACATAAAAATAATTCATGAAAATACTTACTGTTATTGGAGCCCGGCCCCAGATCATCAAAGCTGCTGCATTGAGCCGGGCAATAAAAACTCATTATCCCGACCAGATTAAAGAAGTGATTGTACATACCGGACAACATTACGATACCAATATGTCGAATATCTTTTTTCACGAATTAGGTATCCCAATGCCCGACTATAATTTAGGTGTCGGATCAGCATCACATGGTCAACAGACAGCAAAAATGATAGAAGGTATCGAAAAAATTCTGATAGCTGAACAACCCAACTATATCGTATTATACGGCGACACCAACTCTACCTTAGCCGGGGCTATAGCAGCATCAAAAATACACCTGCCCATAGTGCATATTGAAGCAGGCTTACGTTCATTTAATAAAAGCATGCCAGAAGAGATCAACCGCATAGTATGCGACCACTGCTCTACCCTGCTTTTTACTCCTACCACTGCCGGATATGCCAACCTGCTTAACGAAGGATTCAAGGCCCACACAAAAACGCCGTTTACATCCGACAACCCGGGTGTGTTTCATTGCGGCGATGTGATGTACGACAATAGTCTGTATTTCACACAAAAAGCTATGGAGATCAAAGCTGGCTTTTTAACATCTAAAAAACTTAAACCGAATCATTATATTCTTAGCACCATTCATAGAGATCATAATACCGACCAGCCCGAGCGACTGAGAAATATTTTCACTGCATTACTACATATCGCACAAGAAAGCAAGCAGCCCATCTACTTACCCATGCACCCGCGTACTTCAAAACTACTTGAACAAAATCTTGGTGAACGACTGTATAAGCTTATTATACAGGAGCCCCTCATACGTTTAGAGCAACCGGCTTCTTTCTTAGAAATGATATTGCTTGAAAAAAATGCCTCATTGATCATTACCGATTCGGGTGGAGTACAAAAAGAGGCCTACTTTTTTCAGAAAGCCTGCATCATATTACGATCGGAAACCGAATGGACAGAAATAGTTGATGCAGGTACCGCCCTGATAGCTGATGCCGATACCCTGCAGATCATCAACGCATGGAAACACTTCAACGAACAGCCACCTACCAATTTTCCACCTTTGTTTGGAGATGGACAAGCTGCCAGATTTATTGCAGCTCAAATGTTGAGTAATCAGGTTGAATAAAATAGCGCTCCTTAGTTCTTTGGGCTAAAATGCGATTCATATACTGCTGATTCGATGATGTCATCCTTTTCCCATAAATCAATAATATATTCACCGTTGAGAAAATCATCAATCTGGCTACCATAGTATTTGCTGGCAGGTATGCCCGATGTTCCTGTTGGTATCACTACCTGCGAAGCACCCCAATCTGACAGGTCGTATATATGTCGTTGTGAAGCACCGCTGGTAACGTCGAACAGATCACTCAAGCTATATGACATCGGATTCACAGTATGGAAGCTACCTCCTACCGGAAATGGTCCCTTGTTTAAACCTAACAGACGCTCAAGCAGTTTTACTTTAGCTAATGGGTGCCGCAATGTGAGCTGATGAACTTTACCCCAACGCCATTCGGCAGGATTTTCCCCTAATCTGGCAGCTGCATCTGCAACCGCATCAGCAAATGACTTATTTACTATATCTTCAAATGTCTCTCTTTGCGGAGTAGTTACATCATCTATCCAAATTGACTGTTGATTAGCAAAGAAATATATGAAGTTATGCCGCATCAGTCTCGATATGACTTCATTATATAATTCATCACCTAATTCATCGGACATCACATTTTTAATGAAGTGGATATAAAATAAGTCGAACAGTAGCGGAGTAGTACCATCAGCTGTGTAGTGCAAATCCCACTGCCTCAGTATCTCAGTAGCTTTTTGGACAATTTCCGGCTTGTCGTGACTTTGTTCCAATATGCCCACTATTTCATCTCTGTAATCGGCTGCAAAAGAAGACTGCTGATCTAATTGTATGGCTTTGAAATCATCCGCTGTAAATTTAGTAGTAGAATTCAACAGCTCTCTGATTCGCTTGATACGAGCAGGTATCTCAAACCAATATCCTAAATAATGTGGATAATCCGGTCCGACGGTTCTGTTATTAGCCGATGATACCATTCCCTCCGGTGGATTAAAGGTAAAAGGCAGCTCTTCGAATGCCAGGAACCCATCCCAGTCATAGGTATCTGTGTCACCCGGATAGACTGAAATGGCGTCGCCTGCCTTACGGATAGCAACCAAACCTGTTGACTGCATTCCGATATTTCCATCTATATCGGCATATACTATGTTCTGGCTCACTGCACCAAAGCTTGAGAAAGCATCCCTAAATTCATACCAATCAGATGCACGGTTAGCCTTATAAACAGAGCGTACCTCATTGCTGAATTCATTACCTATCCAACGCATAGAAACAACTTCGTCTTTTAGTTTTTTAAAACCGGAGATGACAGGGCCTCTGTGGGTAAAACGATTTTCACGCATGATCGTATCGCCCTTATTGGTTATTATCGCTTCCGGTACAATTTCCAATGGGAGCCATTGGTCATTAAACAGGTACAAGTCAGGGTTATCTGGATGCAGAGTTTCTTTGTAAAAGTCTATCTCGTCGATATAAAGATTGGTCATACCCCATGCAATATGATCGTTATGTCCTGCTATGATAAATGGTGCACCAGGTACTGCTACTCCCGAAACCTGTAAGGTATCCTCAACTGATTGGTGAACTTGGTACCATATACCTGGCAAGCCAAAGCTCAAATGCATATCGTTGGCTAACAGAGGTTTTCCGCTTGCAGTATGTGCACCCGATATCGCCCAGTTATTGCTGGCATTAAATATTTCAATAGAAAACCTATTTAGTTTCTCAGAGCTTTCAAGCAAAGTAAATAAGCTATCTTGTGAGGCGGTGGTATGTACATAAAAAGGTTGAAGGTCAGCTTGAGGCAACAATTCCTGTAAAAGCTCATATGGCAGTTTCTGAGCAAGTTTATGCACTATAATTTCGCTCTTCCAACTGTCAACAAGGTCCCATGCCATATAACCTATCAGGTTTAAGGTGTGAAATGGCTGCCATGGCTCAGGTTTATAACCTAAAATAAGAAACTCAGGAGGCAATTTGCTCTTTTGTTGTTCGATATACTGGTTTACTCCTTTTGAAAAAGCTTCAAGGGCCATGATTATTTCAGGTTCTGAACTCTCGAGAACCATCTTTGATTTTTGCGACATACGCAAGGCACGTAGCAATTGATCTGTATCCGCCATATCAGCACCGAATATCTCAGAAAGGCGACCCATAGTAACCCGACGTAACAAATCCATCTGCCAAAGCCTGTCTTGTGCCATGACATAACCAGTGACCATATACAGGTCATGCTGATTTTTTGCATAGATATGGGGTACAGCACGTAGATCACGTATCACTTGAACATCGTCTATAAGCCCTTCAAAAACAAGACTTTGATTATAGTTGGGTAAGGCACGCGAAGTAAAATAATGTATGGTAAAAAAGGCCAGACCTAATAGAAGCAGTAAAGAGATAAGAATCCCAAAAAGTATCTTTTTCATAGTTCTCAAGGTGTTGTTGTTTAAAAATCTGCTAAATAATCAACCAATCTGGTTCAGGAACGAAGTACAATAATACATAAATATTTTATTGATCAAAGGGAGCAAAACAAAAGAATAAAAGTTTTGTTTGCAGAAATTCAATTTAGATGAACCCCACCCTACCCACTCATCAAACGGCTAACAATAGAAAAGTATATGCCATCAGCCGGCTGATCGGTATTCATCAGCCGATTGGGTGATTATATTTTCAGAGTAAACAACACCTTGAAGGGGCAACACTTTAGATACCATGCACTATTATATCCATCAGTCAGATATCGAAATGATACTAACGCAAGGTGAATTAGTTCAGGTCGTTTGTGTGTAGTAATAAACTGTTGTTGAGTTGTGATCAGTATGTCAGGGAAACATTTTTCTCCCGTATCATTTTTCGCATATTGATCAAGGCATAACGCATACGCCCTAAAGCAGTATTGATGCTTACATCAGTTGCTTCGGCTATGTCTTTAAAGCTCATTTCGGCATATAGTCGAAGGTGTAATACTTCTTTTTGCTCTGGTGGCAAAAACTCTATCATTTTCCGAAGATCATCATGGATTTGTTCGGTGATGAGTTTCTGCTCTATAGATATATCAGTATATTCCAATCTATCAACTAGCTGATAGTCATCAGTTCCATTATCAGAGACGGGTAAGCGTTTTGATTTTCTGAAATGGTCTATGATCAGGTTATGGGCAATTCGCATGACCCATTGTATAAACTTTCCTTCTTCCTGATATGCCCCACTTTTCAGTGTACGTATCACTTTAATAAATGTGTCCTGAAATATATCATCAGCTAACTGTCTGTCTTTCACAAGCATCATGATATATGCAAACACCCTTGACTGGTGTCGCTGAAGAAGAAATTCAAAACTGGATTGATTACCATTAAGATAACTCTCAACCAGCTCTTTATCGCTACGATCTGTAACTTGCATAGAGCCTCCCTTTGTATTTTTTGGTTTACGATTAAAGGGTAAAAGTTATCTCGATAATGGTCCTCCTATAAGATTTTAGTGTTGAACAATCACGCCTTCTGACGTGTTTTATAATGCAAAAATAAACAGTTTTCAAAACAAAGCAAGAAATATTGATAATTTTGCGCAAATTTTCTTAAAAAGAATCGTTTTTTAATGGGTCACACTTCCGAACAGGCATATATTCACATCCGAAATGCACGGGTTAACAATCTTAAAAACCTGAGTATTTCCCTTGAGCGTAACAAACTGATTGTCATCACCGGCTTATCGGGCTCGGGAAAATCATCATTAGCCTTCGATACCTTGTTTGCCGAAGGTCAACGCCGGTACGTTGAAAGCTTGAGTGCCTATGCACGTCAGTTTCTGGGCAGGCTGAACAAGCCCGATGTAGATTCTATTACCGGTCTTTCTCCTGCTATAGCTATCGAACAAAAGGTTCACTCGCGTAATCCACGTTCTACGGTAGGTACCAGCAGCGAAATATACGAATACCTCAAGTTGTTGTATGCACGCATAGGCCATACATACTCACCCATCAGCGGAAAGCTTGTGCAACGACATCAGGTACAGGATGTAGTGCATTTTATTCTAGAACAAATGCCATCAACCACTGTATTAGTGCTTGCACCTATAGAACAAACAAATGGGCGAAGTGCTGCCGAACAGCTTAGCCTGCTTAGGCAGCAAGGGTTTGTACGAGTACTTAAAAATGGGCATATCCATCGCATTGATGAACTGCTAGAAAATGGAAAACTCAAAACGATCAACAACTGTATGATCCTCATTGATCGGTTGAGAATTGAAAACGGCGAATCAGACCTTTCAAGCCGGGCAGCCGATTCGGTTCAGACGGCTTTTTATGAAGGTAAAGGAAGCTGTATCATACAAATCGAACATGAAAGCAGTGTGGCACAGCATCATTTTTCCGACAAATTCGAAGCAGATGGCATTCACTTCGAGGAACCATCGGTGAATATGTTCACCTTCAACAACCCTTATGGTGCCTGCAAGACCTGCGAAGGATTCGGCTCAGTGATAGGCATAGACGAAGACCTGGTAATTCCCAACAAAGCACTGTCGGTGTATGACGAAGCTATTGCATGCTGGAAAGGTGAGAAAATGGGCGAATGGCTACGAAAATTAGTAGCCAACGCACATCGGTTCGACTTCCCTATACATAAGCCCTATTATGCACTGACTAAAGAGCAAAAACAATTGTTATGGACTGGTAATGAGTATTTTCATGGATTAGATCTGTTTTTCGAACATCTTCAGGAGCAAAGCTATAAGATTCAGTATAGAGTTATGTTGTCGCGCTACAGAGGCAAGACCTTATGCCCTGAATGCAAAGGTACCAAGCTAAGAAAGGATGCTTCATATGTACAGCTAACCGGTAAAACCATAGTTGATTTGGTGCAGATGCCATTGCAGGAGTTGTACGAGTTTTTTCAACAAATTTCGCTTAGCGAGCATGACCGCATCATTGCAAAACGTCTGCTCATCGAGATCACCAATAGGTTGTCGTTTTTACTTGATGTCGGTTTAGGCTATCTCACCCTCAACCGCAATGCCAACAGCCTGTCGGGTGGTGAATCGCAGCGGATCAATCTGGCTACTTCATTAGGAAGCAGCCTTGTAGGTGCTACTTATATTTTAGACGAACCCAGCATAGGGCTTCATGCACGAGACACCCAAAGACTTATTAAGGCACTGAAAAAGCTGCGCGATATTGGTAACACAGTGATCATAGTAGAGCATGATGAAGAGATCATCCGAGCTGCCGACCAGATCATCGACATAGGCCCCTTAGCTGGCAGTCAGGGTGGTGAATTAGTATTTCAGGGGAAGCTGAATGAGTTAGTATTAAACCAACAATCTCTAACGGCTAAATACCTGACCGGTGAACTGAATATTCCACTACCTGAAAAGCCACGTCGCTGGCGTAACTTTATTGAGATCGTAGGTGCTACAGAAAACAACTTAAAAAATTTAGATGTAAAAATACCATTGGAAGTGTTGACGGTGATCACCGGTGTAAGTGGTTCAGGCAAATCTTCTTTAGTTCGGAACATAGTTTATCCGGCCTTGAGCAAACTATTGGGTAATCATGCAGGACATAGCGGCAGCTACGGAGAGATCAAAGGTGATCTGCACCGTATTAAACAAGTAGAGATGATCGATCAAAACCCTATTGGCCGGTCTTCACGGTCTAATCCGGTAACTTATATTAAAGCATTCGACGAGATACGTACCCTGTTTTCTGAGCTTAAGCTATCTAAAGCAAGAAGGTATAAGCCTGGCTATTTTTCGTTTAACATTGCTGGTGGCCGATGTGATGCATGCGAGGGAGAAGGTGTGATAAAGATCGAAATGCAATTTATGGCTGATGTGTACTTAGAATGTGATGTATGTCATGGAAAACGGTTCAAAGAGGAGGTTTTAGACGTTAAATTCAATCAAAAAACCATAGCGGATATATTGGAGATGACTATAGACGAAGCTATAGAGTTTTTCACAACACACAAAAGCTATTCAGCTCATTGTCAGCGAATAGTACAAAAGCTGCTACCATTGCAGCAAGTCGGCCTGGGGTATCTGCGGATGGGGCAGTCGTCAACGACCTTGAGCGGTGGTGAAGCGCAGCGGATAAAGTTGGCTTTCTTCTTAAGCAAAGGACAATCGGATCATCCTGCCTTGTTTATTTTTGATGAACCTACTACAGGGCTACATTTTCACGACATCAGCAAGCTGTTAGAAGCTTTTACTGCCTTACTCGAAAACGGACACAGCATAGTAGTTATTGAACATAATCCTGAAATCATCAAATCAGCCGACTGGATTATTGACTTAGGCCCTGAAGGAGGTGATGCGGGCGGTTATATTGTTTTTGAAGGAACACCTAAAAATCTGGTAAATTCTACCGGATCATATACTGCTAAAGCTTTAGCAGGCAAATTAGTAGCTATGGGAAAGAATAATAGTTAAAAGTTATTAATTAGATAGATTACAGGGATATTTTAGGAAATTACGTCCGCTTTTTCAGTATATTCGCTGCATAAAAACATCTATTTTCAATCCATTCATTAATAACTAAACTATTCAACTATGCGCTTTTTCATACCATTAATTATTATCGCTTTTGCATGGACTTCATGCGTCAATCAAAGTCGTCAGGGCGGCGATGAACAGGAGCAGGCAAATCAGGAAGAAATTAGTCCTATTCATTTTGAGCAGGAAACTCATTTTGCCACTCTCAAGCAGCTCACCTTCGGCGGCGATAATGCAGAAGCTTACTTTAGTTTCAACAGTGAAATGATCGTTTTTCAATCTAACAATCCTGCATGGTCGTTGGAATGCGATCAGATATTTTATACCCCATTAGATGGAGCCGATATGGGTAATACCATGCCACAAATGATCAGTACAGGTCTTGGCCGTACCACTTGTTCCTTTTTTATGCCAGGTGATACGACTATCTTATACGCTTCGACTCATTTAGGTGGTGACGATTGCCCTCCTGTCCCCGAGCCACGTGCCGATGGAAAATATGTATGGCCAATTTATAAAGACTATGACATTTTTGTAGCCGATCTTCAAGGAAATATCATTGATACCTTGACCAATCGCGAAGGCTATGATGCTGAAGCTACCGTGTCTCCCAGAGGCGACAAGATAGTATTTACCTCCGATCGTAGTGGTGATTTAGAGCTTTATACTATGGATATCGACGGTAGTAACGTCAAGCAGATCACACATGACTTAGGCTACGACGGTGGTGCTTTTTTCTCACCCGATGGAAGTAAGCTCGTTTTCAGAGCCTCACGCTTAGAGACCGTTGAAGAGCAGGAAGAATACAAGCAATTACTTGGAGAAGGATTAGTGATGCCTACCAATATGGAAATTTTTGTATGCGATGTGGATGGCTCTAACCTGACACAAGTTACCCACCTTGGAAAAGCTAACTGGGCACCTTTCTTTCACCCTTCAGGTGAAAAGATACTCTTCAGTTCAAACCACCACAGCGAGAGAGGATTTCAATTCAATATCTTCATGATCAACTTAGATGGTACTGGCTTAAAGCAGATCACCTTTGACAACACCTTCGACTCCTTTCCAATGTTTTCGTATGACGGGAAAAAACTGGCATTTTCAAGCAACCGTAACAACGGAGGCACACACGACACTAATATTTTCATAGCCGATTGGGTTGACTAAGCCATCGCTCTCAAAAAAAACAGCTGCTTTCTTTGTATAGTAAGCAGCTGTTTTTTTGTGGTATTTATAGCTTATTGAAGCTGTTGTACGATTGCTTTAAAAGCTTCCGGATTGTTCAGTGCTAAGTCGGCCAGTACTTTACGGTTGATTTGAATATTGCTTTTATTCAATTTTCCTATTAACACGCTGTACGACATACCATATTGTCTTGCGGCGGCGTTGATACGCATGATCCATAATGAGCGGAAATAGCGTTTTTTGGTTTTCCGGTCGCGGTAGGCGTATAACTGTCCTTTCTCATAGGCGTTTTTAGCTACTGTCCAGACATTTTTCCTTCGTCCAAACTGTCCTTTTGTTTGCTTAAGGATTTTTTTCCTTCTGGCTTTTGAGGCTACTGAATTTACTGATCTTGACATTTTTTTTTGAATTGTTCATCATAGCGCCCCATCTATGGGAACTTGGAAGCTATGACAAAATTTGACAATAATTAAATTAGACTAAAGCATTTCGCGTATATTTTTCTCATCTGCTTTTGAAACCAGACCGCTATAGGTAAGATTTCGTTTGCGTTTTGTTGATTTCTTAGTCAGTATATGACTTTTGTACGCATGCTTTCTTTTAATTTTACCGGTTCCTGTAAACTTGAATCGTTTTTTAGCTCCGGATTTTGTTTTCATTTTAGGCATTACAACTATTTATTAAATGTTTATGTAAGTTACTTTTTCGGTGCGATAATCATGATCATTCTTTTTCCTTCTAATTTAGGAAGGTTTTCTACTTTTCCATATTCTTCAAGTTCTTGTGCAAATTTCAGCATGATCAATTCTCCCTGATCTTTATACACTATTGAGCGACCTCTGAAGAACACTTCTACTTTTACTTTAGCTCCTTCTTCTAAAAATTTGATGGCATGCTTGAGTTTAAACTCAAAATCATGGTCATCGGTATTAGGTCCTAACCTGATTTCTTTCACTACTATTTTAGCCGACTTGGCTTTAATTTCTTTTTGTTTCTTCTTTTGTTCAAACAGAAACTTTTTATAATCCAGCACACGGCAAACCGGAGGATTTGCGTTAGGTGAAATTTCAACCAGATCAAGTCCCATAGATTCAGCTATTGCCAGTGCTTCACGAATTGGGACAATTTGTGTCTCAATTCCTTCACCTACTATGCGAACTATGGGTGAATTAATTCTTTCATTGATAGAATGTGGGTCTTCTTTTTTTTGGAATCCTCGCCTTGGGCTTCGTCCTCTACCTCTACTTTGTGCTATAGTTTTGTCCTCCTTACTAAATTAGTAAATACTATATTGTGATTATATAAACTTATTTTTCTATCTGTGTTACTTCTGTTTGAATGCGTGTCGCAAATTCCTCTATGGTCATAGTACCTATATCGCCTTGTTGATGTTTACGTACTGATAGGATATTTTCTGATTCTTCTTTTTCACCTACTATCAGCATATAAGGTATTTTTTTCAATTCGGCATCTCGTATTTTACGTCCTGTCTTCTCATTTCTTTCATCAATGAAGCTGCGAATATCGGAATTTTGCAGAAAATGATACACTTTTTGTGCATAATTCAGGTATTTTTCACTTATAGGCAGTATGATAACCTGTTCGGGTGCAAGCCATAAAGGAAAATTTCCGGCTAAGTGCTCTATCAATACAGCTACAAAACGTTCCATTGAGCCAAATGGCGCACGATGGATCATCACCGGACGATGTTTCTCGTTATCACTTCCGATATAGCTCAAATCAAATCGCTCGGGTAAATTATAATCAACTTGAATAGTACCCAACTGCCATTTTCTTCCTAATGCATCGCGTACCATGAAATCCATCTTAGGGCCGTAGAATGCTGCTTCTCCCTCTACTACCACAAAATCTAACTGCTCTTCTTCGGCTACTTCCATAATAGCCGCTTCAGCTTTCTCCCAGTTTTCATCCGAGCCAATGTATTTTGATGGATCAAGCGGATCACGTATAGAAATCTGTGTGATAAAATCTTTGAAATCCAATGCCTTAAAGATACGCATAATAATTTTTATCACCGCTTTAAATTCTGATTTTATCTGATCAGGAGTGCAGAAGATATGGGCATCGTCTTGTGTAAAACCTCTGACACGTGTCAGCCCATGCAACTCACCACTTTGTTCATACCTATACACCGTACCAAACTCGGCCAGGCGTATTGGCAAGTCTTTATATGAACGGGGCTTTGAACTGTAAATTTCGCAATGATGCGGGCAGTTCATGGGCTTCAGGAAGAATGCCTCCCCTTCGACAGGTGTGGTAATAGGTCTGAAGGAATCTACTCCATATTTTTCGTAATGACCGGAAGTTTTGTACAGGTTCACATTTGCAATATGAGGTGTTATAACCGGTTGATATCCTGCTTCACGCTGTACTTTCCGCAGAAAGTTTTCCAAGCGTTCGCGTAACTCAGCACCTTTAGGTAACCAAAGCGGCAATCCTGAACCAACACGCTGTGAGAAAGTAAACAACTCTAACTCTTTACCTAATTTGCGATGATCGCGTTTTTTGGCTTCTTCCAATAATACTAAATATTCCTCAAGCTCTTTAGCTTTTGGAAAGCTGATACCATACACCCTTGTCAACTGCTTGCGCTTCTCATCACCTCTCCAGTAGGCACCTGCAATACTGGTCAACTTGATAGCTTTGATAAAACCCGTGTCGGGCAAATGCGGCCCCCTACACAAATCAGTAAAAGTACCGCTCTTGTATAAACTTATCTGACCGTCTTCCAACTCGCTGATCAACTCTAATTTATACTCATCATCTTTTTCGGTGAAATAACGTATTGCTTCTTCTTTGCTCACTTCCTGACGAACAAATACCTGTTTTTCTCTTGCCAATTGAAGCATTCGCTTCTCTATTTCAACTAAGTCTGCTTCGGTAAGTACGGTATCACCAGTGTCTATATCATAATAAAAACCATTTTCTATATCGGGTCCTATTCCAAATTTAGTACCTGGGTAAAGCTGTTCTATGGCTTCAGCCATCAGATGTGCGGATGAATGCCAGAAGGTAGCTTTACCTTCCGGATCATTCCATGTAAGAAGCTGAACATGAGCATCCTGATTTATCTTACGGCTAAGATCCCACACCTGATCGTTCACTTTGGCCGATACAACTTGTCGAGCCAAACCTTCGCTGATGCTTCTAGCGATCTCATAAGCTGTAACCCCAGATGGATACTGCCTGGTACTATTATCCGGCAGTGTAATTGTGATCATTCAATTGAATTTTTATAAAAACGGCTGCAAAAATACAAAATCTATGTTAATAAAAACATAGGAAAGAGGCAGTATTTCAATAGTATGAGGAAAAAAATCGAATCATTAGAAAATTACTACCAAACAAATGCCAACTGCCGAACGTTGGTATCATTTCGTTTGAGGTACACATTCAATATGACTTAGCTTGTTTGTAAGCTGAATTTAATCATTCAGAATATAAACGTTGTAATTTTAATATACTGATATACAAGGTGTTTAAAGACTCATTACACAATCCCCCAGCTTATAAATAGTTTCTGATCGTGGGCATAAACTATATTACATAGCATTGACGAAGGCAACGGTTCATTTCGGGCAGCAGGATTAGTATCTATGTAAATCAATGTTCTTTTACTTACTCAAATCGAATTATTAATTCTAAGAATATGAGGAAGTTGAGAAGTAGATTGTATTCATTGTACTATGTTATCGCCTTTCATATTCTTTACAAACTCTCGTACTCAGATTCCTTTAGCACCGTATGTTTCCATTTTCTTCAGCCATCGTACTCGTTTGGCTTCATCTAATTCTCGCATTGGCCCTACTGAGCTTATATAAACGGGTTTGATACCACAGAATCCTAATATTCCTTTACGCATCGCCTTATGTCCTGGTGCCCCTTCTACCCATCGGTAATACCAGCTTGGTTTATCCATAGTCACTACCAATCGGGCTGTCTTTCCGATTAACAGTTTTTCGTGATATTTTCGGCCGTTTTTATATTTGAATGCAAAACCGGGCAAGAGAGTCCTATCCATAAATCCTTTTAACAGCGCAGGAAAGGTGGTCCACCAGTTTGGGTAAATAAACACAAGATGATCAGCCCAGTCAATAAGTTGTTGTGCATGTTGCAGGTCAGGTTCCAATTCTTGTCTCCCTCTATAGCCTTGGCTAAAATTCAGTTCAAAGTTTAAGTCTCTGAGTATCAATAATTGCACCTGAGAGCCTGCTCCTTGAGCAGCGTTTGCATAAGCATCCGACAGTTGATCGGCAAATGAATCCATAACAGGATGCGCATGGATGATGAGTATTTTTTTCATCAGTTTAGAATTTTTTATTTTCTGTGTAGCAAGCAGTTCTATAGTTTGAGACAAATAGAACTGCCGGGCTTTTGTGAGTCTTTAATCATACCTTGTTGTAAAATCATGATTCAAAAGTGTATTTCCAATTCAGGTATGAGTTCTTTATTTTTTTTGTTCATTTTTGGAAGGTAAAAGCGAAAGTTCGATCACTTCCATCATTTTATCTACAAAATGGAACTGAACACCTGTAACATATTCTTCTTTTATTTCAATAAAGTCGCGTTTATTTTCTTGTGAGAGGATGATATCTTTTATTTTCCCTCTTTTTGCTGCCAATATTTTTTCTTTGATACCTCCTACCGGCAACAGTTTACCTCGAAGCGTGATTTCTCCTGTCATTGCCAATCGGGGTTTAACTTTTCGTTTGGTAAATGCCGACACTAATGCAGTGAATATAGTAATTCCTGCTGAGGGTCCGTCTTTTGGTGTAGCTCCTTCAGGTACGTGTATATGTACATTCCATTGTGAGAAGAGATCAGGTTCTAACTCAAAATCCGTTGCATTTGCTTTTAAAAATTCATAGGCTATAGTAGCCGATTCTTTCATCACATCACCTAGATTACCGGTAAGTTTCAGATCCCCTTTACCTTTACTCAGGCTTACTTCTATAAACAACAGCTCTCCTCCTACCGGAGTCCATGCAAGTCCTGTAACTACTCCGGGAGTTTCGTGTATCGCAGCTTCTTCTCTATGATATAGTGGGATGCCAAGCACTTTCTCCAAATCGTCTTTAGTTACCTTGGCTTCATATGGCTGTTCCATAGCCAAATGCTTAGCCTTGTTGCGTATGATGCGTGCGATCTGCCGTTCCAAGGAACGTACACCTGCTTCACGGGTATAATCTTCAATAATTGTTCCCAAAACTCTTTTAGGGAAGCGTATCTGTGAAGCTTTCATACCGTGCTCTGTAATTTGTTTTGGGATCAAATGCTTTTTGGCTATTTCTAATTTTTCTTCTACTAAATAACCGCTCAAATCTATTACCTCCATACGGTCACGCAAAGCCGGATGAACGGTTGATAGTGTGTTTGCAGTAGCAATGAACATCACTTTCGACAAATCGAAATCTATTTCTATGAAGTTGTCATAAAACCTGTTATTCTGCTCAGGGTCTAATATTTCAAGCAATGCTGCCTGAGGGTCGCCGCTTATATTATGGCCAATCACTTTATCAATTTCGTCAAGTACAAAAACCGGATTGGCACTTTTTACCTTTTTCAGGTTTTGTATGATTCTTCCCGGCATAGCTCCAATATATGTTTTTCGGTGTCCGCGAAGCTCCGATTCATCGCGTAACCCACCGAGCGACATCCGAATATATTTTCGGCCTACAGCGCGTGCGACAGATTTACCGAGAGAAGTTTTACCTACACCTGGAGGACCTACTAAACAAAGAATTGGAGCTTTTAAGTCTTGCTTAAGTTTGTACACTGCAAGGTGTTCAATAATACGTTCTTTAACTTTTTCAAGGCCATAATGGTCTTCATCCAATATTCGTTGTGCCCGTTTCAGATCAAAATTGTCTTTAGTGAGTTCATTCCATGGCAACTCCACCAAATAATCTAAATAATTGAACTGTATTCCGTATTCAGCTGCCTGTGGGTGCATGCGTCTTAGCTTAATAAGCTCTCTATCAAAGACCTGCTTTACTTCTTTACTCCATTTCTTTTTGGAGGCTTTATTTTTCAACTCTTCTATTTCAAGCTCATTAGGCGATCCACCCAACTCTTCCTGTATGGTTTTAAGCTGTTGATTCAGGAAATAGTCGCGTTGCTGTTTATCGATATCTATCTTTACCTTATTTTGTATCTGGGTTTTAAGCTCAAGCATTTGCAACTCTTTGGTCAGTGCTGCCAGAACTTTATTAGCCCGTTCGATCAACGAAGGCATTTCAAGCAAAGCTTGTTTTTCGGTATTATTTATATTCAGATTGCTTGACACGAAGTGTACTAAAAACACAGTGCTTTCAATATTGTTCAGTGCAATAGCAGCTTCGGGAGGGATATTTGGCGAGTTTTGAATGATTTGCAGGGCAATATCTTTGATAGATTGAATCAAAGCCAGAAAATCAGGTTCGTTATTCACCGGTTCTTCTGGCTCATATGCACTGACACGAGCTTTAAAATACGGGTCTTCCTGAGTGATAGCTTCAAGTTGAAATCGTTTTTTACCCTGAATGATGACAGTTGTATTACCGTCGGGCATATGAAGGGTTTTTAAGATAGTAGCCACCGTACCTATAGTGAATAGATCATCGGCAACAGGGTCTTCCACCGACGCATCCTTTTGAGATACCACACCTATAGTTTTATTTCCTCTGTAGGCTTCCCGAACCAATTGTATCGACTTATTTCGTCCTACCGTGATAGGAATAACGACGCCAGGGAATAATACTGCATTGCGTAATGGCAAGATAGGCACTTCTTCCGGTATTGATTCTGCGTTGATAACTTTTTCGTCTTCTATAGACAATAATGGGATCGATTCGCCCTCTGATTCAATTATATCCAAAAAATCCAACATAAATCCGCCTTGTATTTTTGACATGTATTAAGACAAGTTGACATAATTATTACTCTATTGACAATTTGGCCACCCTCAGATGGCAAAAAGCCCATGATAGCCGTATTTTATCATGGGCAGTAAGTATGGCAAATGCTATGCCAGTCGTTCTCAGGCTCGTCTGTTTTTATAAGTCATATTAAATATCTCCGAAAAGATCTTTCGCTCGATATTATCAAATTTTTTTCCTCTGCGTGCATAGACTACTTCAGCCGTTTTAAGAGCTTTACGCAGTTGGTAATCAACAAACCCATGAGTACCACCCCAAGAAAAAGATGGGATAAAATTGCGTTGAAATCCTGAACCAAAAATATTGGCATTGACCCCAACGACTGTACCAGTGTTCAACATGGTATTGATACCGCATTTGCTATGGTCGCCCATGATAGTACCACAAAACTGCAAACCTGTCTGCACGAAGCAGTCTTCGGCATACGACCAGAGTTTCACTTCCTCATAAGTGTTTTTCAGATTGGAAGTATTAGTGTCTGCACCCAGGTTACACCATTCACCTAAAACGCTATTACCTAAGAATCCGTCATGTGATTTATTGGAATATCCAAAGATCATAGTTTCGGATATCTCGCCACCAACTTTTGAGAAAGGACCTATGGTTGTGCCGCCATAAATTTTTGCATCCATCTTAACAACAGCATGATCGCATATGGCAATAGGGCCTCTTAGCTTTGCACCTTCCATCACTTCCGCATCACGGCCTATATAAATCGGGCCTGCTGAGGCATTCAAGAAACAAAATTCGACACGAGCACCTTCTTCAATAAAGATATTTTCAGCCTGAACTACACCATTAGTCTTAGAAATAGCTTGAGATTTTCGTCCTTTAGTCAGCAGCTCAAAATCGGAGCGCAACGCATCGCCATTGTGATGAAAAATATCCCAGGTATTTTCCAACTTCACAAAGTCGCAAACTGATTCAATATTTTCAATAGTATCTTCGGCACCTTCTTCACCCAAACTTTTTAAGCTGTCGTGACTAAGAAACATTGCAATTACTGTATCTCGTCGTACCAAAACCTGATCTTTTTTCAGTTTTCCAATTTCCTGAACCAATTCAGGATTAGGGCAAATAGAACCATTGATCAAAATATTTTCTTGTGCTTCGATCAATGGGAATTTCTCGCTCAGATAAGCTTCAGTAAGGCTTGAAGTGGTGGCATTCAGATACTTCTCCCATTTTTCACGTATGGTTAGAATTCCAAAACGAATATCAGCTACAGGCCGGGTAAATGTTAACGGGAGCAGGCTTTGTCGGGTAGCGCTGTCAAAAAGAATATAATTCATAAAAAAAGTACTGTTTCTCTAACGGTTACAACGAGTAAAATTAGGATATATTGGCTTACACTGGCGTATTTTGTTGATAAAATAACAGAATTGTTAAGAAGTATGTATTGAGTACAAAAAAACCCTCATCCATAAGGTAGACAAGGGTTCATATATCGTACGACAAACCGGATTATTTTTCCCTTGCCTCAAGATGTTTCTTATATCTGTTTTTGAACTTATCCACACGACCAGCAGTATCAACCAATTTCATCTTACCAGTATAAAATGGATGCGATGTATGCGAAATCTCTAACTTGATCAACGGATACTCGTTACCATCTTCCCATACAATAGTTTCTTTACTACGAGCGGTTGAACGAGACAAAAAACTATAATCGTTCGACATGTCTTTAAATACAACAAGTCTGTAATCTTTCGGATGAATGTCTTTTTTCATTGCGTATTCAGCTATATATTTTTAGGGCTGCAAAATTATTATCTTTCAATGGAATAACCAAATTATTCTGGCTTTTTTATGTAAAAAATCCAGGATTCTATTTTATCTTCTTCATCTGATTGATTATCAAGCTGCTTTTAAAGTGTAGATTTTCGCTGCTCGAACAGTTTTCAAAAATATTTCAGGCGATCACACAAAAATCCATGAAATCGATCGTTAATCAGTGAGAGTATTCACTTAATTCTATAAGAAATTGCATGGTATCAATCTGATCAGCATATACATCTATTGAAGGTTTTTGTGCCTGGCCAAAATGGTCTGAGCCTTTAAACCACCCGTTTTTAGAAACAATACATTGTACCTCCGACTGCTGCGAGCTAAGTCGAGCAATAAGCTGATCAGTATCATGATAAAAATCATAATGCAAAACGCCAACCGGACTGCTTAACGACTGATGCGGGCGCAAAAGCACGAACCCATTGTCGTAGTGAGCTTCTTTATTGACTAATAATAAGGATTTGTTATACAAATAGTTGTTGAAATATTTAGAGTGGCTTATGATATTTTCGTAGCGTTCAAATCCTGGAAACATTTCTTTGGGATCATACCCTATCGGCAAATACAGCATGGACACATTCCGGCATCCTAATCCAAAAAAGCTGAACACATCTACAGACAGTTGTTGCAGATCGTTTATAGTTTCATCACCATTAAAGACTGCCAATCCATTTCTGTTTCGCCTTATAATATGAGGGTAACGCGAAAAATAGTATTCAAAATAGCGGGATGTATTATTGCTTCCTGTAGCTATGATGGCATCTACCTTTTTAAATGGATCGGCTGTAAATTCAGCCAGTCCTTCCACAAGGGGTTCAAAAGATACTAAGATGTTGAATAAGGCAGGTAGTAAATAAGGGTCGTCAGAAGAAAGTTTTCCAATAAACCGGTTACCGCTTATGAGTACACACATAAAATCGTGAAATCCAACAACTGGAATATTTCCGGCCATGACTACTCCAATGTTCAGCGGTTTATCACTCTTCCCAACCGAATATTTTTGCAGCCAGTTTGTCAAGTCTTGTTCATTTAAAAGCCGTACTATACCATCAAAAGCTAATAAAATATTTTCTTCAGTAAACCATGCATTGTTTTGCATAGCTTTTTGAATGGCATGAGCCAGATGGTTTTCTTGTTCATTGAAAAACGTTTCTTTACTAATAGGGTAGCTTTCAATAAATTGGCTTAGAAATTCCCTTAAACGTATAAATGCTTGCTGTCGCTGTTTTAAACTTAAGTTCATGAGTTATGGAAATGGTTTGCAAAATTAATGAATAAGTTGCGTTAAACTTTTCACAATTAAAATATTGTCTCTATCTTTGTCGCATAAAACTTATTTTTTGTTACTAACAATTAAATACCTTATTTAACATGAAGAAGCATAACTTTTATGCAGGCCCATCTATACTTCCGGCCTACACTATTGAAAAGACTATTGAGGGTATCAAAGATTTTGCGGGCATGGGTCTGTCCGTACTTGAAATCTCCCACCGCAGCAAACAATTTGTGGCAGTAGTTGACCAAGCGGTTGCTTTATTCAAGGAGTTACTTTCTATTCCAGAAGGATATTCGGTACTTTTCCTGGGTGGAGGTGCCAGCATGCAGTTTTGCATGGTACCCTACAACCTATTGGCAACTAAAGCAACTTATCTGAATACAGGTGAATGGTCGAAGAAAGCCATCAAAGAAGCCAAACTATTTGGCGAGGTAGATATAGTGGCATCTTCTGAAGACAAGAATTTCAACTATATCCCGCGTGGATATACCATTCCAACCGATGCCGATTACTTTCATATTACAAGCAACAACACTATTTTCGGCACACAGATACATGAAGACCCTGTATCACCTGTTCCATTAATCGCAGATATGTCATCGGATATTTTCAGTCGTCCTATTGATGTATCCAAGTATGCAATTATTTATGGTGGCGCACAGAAAAACTTAGCTCCTTCGGGTGTAGCTTTTGTAATCATTAAAAACGATATACTCGGTAAGGTAGATCGTATGATCCCAACCATGCTTAAATATGAGACTCATATCAGTAAAGAATCTATGTTCAATACACCACCTGTATTGCCTATCTTTTCTGCTCTTCAGACTCTGCAATGGCTCAAGGATCAGGGAGGTGTGGCTGAGATAGAAAAAATCAATATCAAGAAATCCAATCTGTTGTATGATGAGATTGAGCGCAACAGTTTGTTCAAGCCTACTATTCCAGCCAAAGAAGACCGATCGAGAATGAATGTTTGCTTTGTGATGAATGAAGGCTTTGAACATCTTGAAAAGCCGTTTAACGATTTTGCTACCGAAAAAGGCATGGTAGGTATAAAAGGTCATCGCTCGGTAGGTGGTTTCAGAGCTTCACTTTATAACGCACTTCCCTACGCAAGCGTTGAAGCTTTAGTAGCTGTGATGCAGGAATTTGAAAAAATGAATAAATAATCCGACCTTTGGTCTATAACATAGTAAAAATATGAGAAAAGTATTAGTAGCTACAGACAAGCCGTTTGCTAAGACAGCCTCCGATCAGATACGGGAAATCTTCGATCAGGCAGGATACCAATGCAACTTTTTAGAGAAATATGGAGATCAGCAGAATTTCGTTCAAGCTGTTGCCGATGCCGAAGCAATAATTATCCGCAGTGATATTGTTGATGATGAATTGATGGCAGCTGCTCCTAATTTAAAAATCGTTGTACGAGCCGGAGCAGGTTATGATAATGTTGACCTTAAAGCTGCTACAGCTCGTGATGTAGTTGTGATGAACACTCCCGGACAAAACAGCAATGCAGTAGCTGAATTAGCTTTCGGAATGATGCTTTATCAAATCCGCAATCGATTCTCAGGCGGATCGGGAACTGAATTGATGGGAAAAACACTCGGTATTCATGGATACGGAAATATAGGCAAGCATGTAGGGCGCATCGCCAAAGGATTTGGCATGACAGTTTATGCCTATCACCACAACCCGGCACGAAACGCTGAGATTGAACAAGATGGTATCAGTCCGGTCAATTCACCTGAAGAATTGTACAAGAAATGCCAGTATATTTCACTGAACATACCTGCCAGAGAGCAAAACAAAAAGATCATCAACAAGGACTTGCTTGGTCTTATGCCGGAAAATGCGATGTTAGTTAATACAGCCCGTAAGGAAGTAATATGCGAAGACAGTTTAAAACAAATCTTTGCAGAGCGTAAAGATTTTTCATACGTATCTGACTTAGCTCCCGGTAATGCTGCTGAGTTGGCAGAATATGCCAATCGTATGTTCTTCCCACCCAAGAAAATGGGAGCTCAAACAGCAGAAGCAAATATCAATGCCGGTTTAGCGGCTGCCCGTCAGATCATCGCATTCTTCAAGGATAACGATATTCGATTTAAAGTAAACTAAGTCCGAATTTATGTGCAGGCATCTCATCAGTAAGGTGCCTGCATCTTTTATTTTTTTAATTATCACCTTTTTATACTGCTTGTCATGAGCGATCAAACTAATAGACAACAGGTCTTCTTTCGATTTGAGAATTTACGTATTTACCATAAGGCGTTGGAATATGCGTTATGGGTAAAAGAAAACACGAGCTTGTTGAGGTCTCAGGATTGTCAATTTGCGGACAATTTTTGTCAGACCTCCCAGCGAATATCAACCCATATAGCTGAGGGGTCGGCTCGTGAGAAGCCTTTGTTTATTCAACATCTGAAAGAGTCGAAAAGTGCCATACGGGTCTGCCTTGTTTTCACTACACTGGCTCACCGTTTGGAGATGATCACTGATGAGCAGGAGAGCGAATCGCGTATCCAACTGATGGAAATGACCAAAATGTTGGGAGCTTTGATTACTTCGTTATTGAAGAATCCAACACCAGTACAAGAGCAATACGATGAAGATTATCTTCCTACTCAAAGCTGGTAATTAATTGTTTTTATTATTCACTTACTTATTGAATTAATTAATTCTATTTCAATCTATTATTTACTATGGCTATACTCAAAGCTTTCAGGGGATGGCGTCCCCCGCAGCATATCGCTGCTCAATTAGCTTCCCGCCCGTACGATGTGTTAGACTCAGCCGAGGCACGTGTGGAAGCAGAAGGAAATCCATACAGCCTGCTGCATATCATCAAACCCGAGATAGACTTGCCTGAAGATACCAATCTGTACAGTCAGGAAGTTTATGACAAGGCCAAAGAAAATTTTGCCTTATTCAAAGAAAAGGGATGGTTGGTACAAGATGAGCAGGACTATCTGTATATTTATGCACAGACTATGGATGGTAAAACCCAGTACGGCATAGTAGGCTGTGCCGGTGTGGACGATTATATGAATAATCGCATCAAGAAACACGAGCTAACCCGGGCCGATAAAGAAGAAGACCGCATGAAGCATGTACGCATTACCAATGCCAATATGGAGCCGGTATTTTTCACCTATCCTGCCAACAACAGCATAGATAAGATCGTATCTGATTATGTCAATACAAATCAACCCGTCTATGACTTTACTGCAGCCGATGGATTTGGCCATCACTTCTGGGTCATAAAAGATCAAAAGTTAATAGGGGAAATTATTCGCTTGTTTGCCGGGATACCTGCAACTTATGTGGCCGACGGACATCACAGAACCGCTGCTGCTGCATTGGTTGGTAACGAAAAACGAAAAGCCAACTCAGCACATACCGGACAGGAAGAATATAACTTCTTCCTTGCAGTACATTTCCCTGATAATCAGCTTACAATAATCGACTATAACCGAGTAATCACCGATTTGAACGGAAACACACCGGAACAATTTATAGAACTTCTGAAAACCGGATTTGTAGTTACTGAAAAAGGAAGCGAAATATACAAACCTAATCGTTTACACGAGTTTTCCATGTATTTGGAAGGTGTTTGGTACGCCTTAGAAGCAAAACCCGAAACTTATGACGATAATGATCCTATAGGTATGTTAGACGTAACAGTACTGACCCAACAAGTATTGGAGCCTATACTGAATATTAAAGACCTCAGAAGGTCGAACCGTATTGATTTCGTAGGTGGTATAAGAGGTTTAGGTGAGCTTAAACGACGTGTTGACAGCGGTGAAATGGCTGTGGCATTTGCCTTGTATCCTGTCTCCATGAATCAACTGATGCATATAGCCGACACAGACAATATCATGCCCCCAAAAACAACCTGGTTTGAACCTAAGCTAAGATCAGGGCTTGTTGTGCATACCCTTGATTAACTACTTAATAACTAATAAATACTCATACAATGGATACCAAAGAAAAAGTGCTTCAGCTAATGAAAGAAGCTGACAAAGCTATGCGGCCCGGCGAGATAGCCGAAGCTGCCGGTATAGACAAAAAAGAAGCCGATAAGATTATTAAAGCTCTTAAAAATGAAGAGCTGATCTATTCGCCTAAACGATGCTTCTATCAGGCTACCTGATACGATTATATACTACTAAAATAAAAGCTGTTAGACGAGCGCAACAAGAAAAGCGCGTATATCACTAACAGCTTTTTTTGATTTTTCAATAGGATGCTGTGGAAAATAGACCATACAGGTGCTATTGAAGGATTTGCAGTGGTAATATAAGCTTTCAATCCATCTCAGGCTGAGTCCACTTCAAATTATTCTCTAACAATAGATATTGAAACTTCTCCATCTAACTTCAGATACTTATCATATCCTCTGTTATACAATGTAACCCCATCCACAACATCAAATTCAAGTAAGTTTTGTTTCTCTTCAATCCAGATTTTTGACTCCTTATAGAAACGTGCAATATCCTCCCTGTATAGGGTAGAACCAAAACTTTTTAAAACTCAATAACAACCCGATGACTTATCGATAAGCTGAATATACGTTTTACCGTTCTTATACTTCAATGTACTCACCAACATAAAACAAAGCTACATTTTAGCAATTAACATCCAAAATCGATAAAATTGAATAGATATACAGCGGTTTGTCAAAAGTGTATAATTTATTAAAAAAGATGTGCGGAAGTCAGGAAAAAATTCCTTACATTTGAGCATTCAGAAAGGATTAATGTATTTGATGGTCAAAACATTCAATAAGTCCTTACTGCTGTCAATATTTTGAACTTAACAGGAAGTAATTTTTCAAAGATATTATAACACCTTATTCAAAATCATTATGTGATCTTACAAAAAAACCAAATTCAATGAAAAACATTTACATCATTTTAATTGCACTGCTTCTTGGAAGCGGCGCAATGGCGCAGACCGCCCAGCCCTGTTCAAGCTGCCTGCCAGAGGGCATCACATTCACAACCCAAACACAGATTGATAATTTCCAAACCAATTACCCGGATTGCACGGAGATTGAGGGAGATGTAGCAATCAAAGGGAATTATGATATTACAAACCTACATGGATTGAGTGTATTAACCACCATCAAAGGATATCTTGAATTTAAATACAATGATGCCCTACCTAACCTGACGGGATTAGAGAATCTGACTTCCATAGGGGATGGTCTTTATATTGACGGGAACCATGCCCTGACCAGTCTGACTGGATTACAGAATCTTACTTCCATCGGGGGTGACCTTTATTATCATTACAACCTTCCCCTGACCAAGTTGACGGGCCTGGATAATTTAACTTCCATCGGGGGTAATTTAGATATTGGTGGCAACTATTATCTGACTAACCTGACGGGATTAGAGAATCTTACTTCTGTCGGGGGTAGTCTTATTATTGAATTGAACTATAATCTGCCCAGCCTGATTGGATTGGATAATCTGACTTCTATCGGAGGTGATTTAAAAATGTGGGGTAACGATGCTCTGACTAACCTGACGGGATTAGAGAATCTGAATTCCATCGGGGGTAATTTAGATATAGGTAGTTACTCTGCCCTGACTAACCTGACAGGATTGGATAATTTAACTTCCATTGGAGGTACTCTTATTTTTTATCATGATCATCATCTGCAGAGCCTGACGGGATTAGAGAATCTGACTTCCATCGGGGATCGTCTTTATATTGGGCATAATGATGCGCTGACCAGCTTGACGGGGCTTAATAATCTGACTTCCATCGGGGGTGATTTTCTTATTTTTCAGAACTCTGCCCTGACTAACCTGACGGGGTTAGAGAATCTGACATCTATTGGGGCTAATTTAGATATTGACGACAACTATAATCTGACTAACCTGACGGGATTAGAGAATCTGACTTCCATCGGAGGTTGGTTTACGATCACACACAATAATGCTCTTACCAGTCTGACTGGATTAGAAGGCCTTACTTCCGTCAGTAAATTTCTTGCTATTTATCATAATGGTACTTTGACCAGTCTGAAGGGACTGAGTAATTTGACTTCAATCGATGGAAATATTTATATTAGGTTGAACAATGCCCTGACTAACCTGAAGGGGTTAGAGAATATCAATGCAGGCACAATCACCGCATTACAGATATATGAGAATTCTTCTTTATCAGACTGTGCAACCCGGAGCATCTGTGATTACCTCGCAGCACCAAATGGAACTGTCGAAATCCACAACAATGCGGAAGGCTGCAACAGCCAGGAAGAAGTGGAAAGTGCTTGTGCTAATTTATCTGCCGGTGAATTAAATATCCGGTCTTCGCTTTCGTTCTTTCCCAATCCTGCTTCCAATACAATCACTATCGAATCTGCCAATAACAGCACGCCACCAAAAAACACCTATCTAATCATCTTTAATCTCAACGGCCAGCAACTCTTAAAGCGGATTGCCACGGAGCCGCAAACGATCGTGGATGTTTCGGGATTAGCTTCGGGGACATATTTTGTGAAGCTGATTTCGGATGATGGGGTGATGGTAGGGAAGTTTGTGAAGGAGTAAAATAATGCGAATTGTATGTACAAAATAGTCTAAGCTGTTTTTGCTGATGGCTTAAATACCTAGAACAATCGAGCAGAGTGATGATTGGTCTAATATATTTTTCCAATCGGTATAAGCCCGCTAAATCAATCGACATGGTGGAGTGGTCATACAGATATTTTCTGTGCCAACCCCACAATATCCTATGCTTCCAGTACTTTCATATCATTACCCATAACCGCGCAATTGTTCATTGCCAGCCCTAATTCTTTACTGACTTGTCCATTTTAAGTCAGCAGATTCAACTTGATTAAAATTCAATTATTTTAGGAGTTAAAGGAAATCTAATTCTTATTTCTTTAGTAATAAGGTTGGTTAATCGGGCATCTGTAATTTTTTTCACACTCTTGAATAAAGCTTTTCAGTGAAGCTCCGGTACTTAGTTCAATATTTCTTGATACGACTAAAGCAATAAAACAAAATAGTACATGCAACTTGATTGGTTCTTTCTTAAAATGAAAGATTGGACGTGCTTGTAATTCACTTTTTGAGAAAGTATCAAAGTATATTTTTTACAAGTGATACACACATACCTGAATTTTGTCTTGATCTTAATCTACACAGGTCTTTACAGTCACGTTTTTATTGATCTCAATCAATAGCAGATGATATACAGCTTAGATCCGATAATCTCCGGTAATTATTCAAATACAAATATCTTTGCATCTAAATCATTGCAATGAATCTCTTATTGAGATGACCCATACCGAACTAGTAGCATCGTTTAGAAACTATCTTTTACTCGAAAAAGCATTAGCGCATAATAGTGTGGAAGCTTATCTGCATGATGTGCGTTTGCTACTCGACTATTTATCAGCAGAGCGGCCTGATATTTCTATACATGATATTGGAGTTATTGAGCTGAGGGCTTTTTTGAAAGCCCTTCAAGAGACTGGTATCAGCAGCAGTTCACAGGCAAGGATATTATCAGGTATTAAAGCATTTTTTACTTTTTTGTTAGAAGAGGCTGTCATCCATTTCAATCCGGCTTCGCGTATCAGAACTCCCAAGACAGCACGTCAGCTACCGGATGTGTTATCAGTGGAAGAAATAGAAAAAATGATAGACAGGATAGATTTGAGCCAGTCTTTTGGCTATAGGAACAAAGCTATTATAGAGATTATGTATGCTTGCGGACTACGTGTTTCTGAACTTATCACCTTGAAGATCAGTCATATTTTTCCTAAGGATGGTTTTATACGCATTATCGGTAAGGGCAATAAGGAACGTTTAGTTCCGGTGGGTGATCCCACTTTGAATATTATTCATCGGTATATGAATGATTATCGGAGGCAGCAAACCGTACAACCCAAAGCTACTGATGTATTATTTCTCAGCTCGCGAGGCAGTGGCTTGAGCAGGCAAATGGTGTTTCTGATTGTGAAGCAGTTGGCAGAAGCAGCAGGAATCAGAAAAAGTATCAGTCCGCACACATTCAGGCATTCATTTGCTACTCATTTATTAGAGGGCGGGGCCGATCTAAGAGCTGTGCAACAGATGTTAGGACATATAAGTATTACAACCACTGAGATATATACTCATATTGACCGAAGCTATCTGCGTGAAGCTATCTTAAGCTATCACCCCCGCTCAAAGCAGGCTTTCAGTACTGAATAATATTTCCAGCTTCATCCACATACACCCCCCAATTAACGGCCAATAAGATATCCCCGTCATAAAAAAAGTCTATTAGTCCGTCTTCAAAGCTGATCCGTATCTCTCCTTCCTCCTCTTCAGTTTCTAACTCATGGTATCCATTCGACTGCATCAGTGCGATAGTTTCTTCCCGGCTCAATTCAAAAACTTTTTTCCCAAAGAGCAAGGTATCAGGGTGATCGGTTTCAAAGCATGCTAAAACGGTGCGTTCAACACCCTCGAAAAAAATAGAGATATATTGCTCCCAAAAATGAAGTACAACGGTAGTCATATCATCATCTGTATCCAGATGATCGATCTCTTCAGCTTCGCCCAACAGAGCAGTGATATCTTCTATGCTTTGTCCAAAATGTAAATCACCACAGCCTTCTAAAGGCTTAATAATGTGTGATAATGCTGACATAATACGATTAAATTTGTATAATTATCGGGAGTAAAGATACAAGTAGTTTGTTGTTGTGCAACTAAAAATGCTGTCAATTAAATTTTATTGAGCGCGTGGGGCTAATTTTATTAACGACAGCTACCGGTATGGTAAAGGAGGCCATCCATAGCAGTACGGCTCCTGCATTGACAAGCAGAAAATCAAGCCAGGCTATAGCTACCGGTACTTCTGAGAGATAATATGATTCGGCCGGAAGTTTTAATATTCCGAAGCTGTGTTGAAGCCATATTAGCAAAAGAGCTATAATATTACCGGTTATCAAGCCTTTACCTAAGAGCCGTAACGAATGACGGAAAAATATTGACCGTATCGTACGATTTCTGGCACCCATTGCCTTGAGTAAACCTATCAAAGGGGTTTTCTCAATGATCAGTATGAGTAATGTACTTATCATGGTGATCCCTGACACACAAACCATCAGGATAAGGATCACTATCACATTCACATCCTGCAGGTTCAACCAGTCGAATATCTGAGGATAACTTTCATATGCGCTGTATGCTGCCAGATCGACCGGCAAGCTAAAATAGATTCTATCAGCTATTTCTTGAGTCCGGCTGATATCATCTATCTTCACTTCAATAGAGCTTATTTCGTTATCTTGCCATCCGTTGAGGCGCTGCACATGCTTTATATCTCCAAAAACGTATAGCTCATCAAACTCAACTAATCCGGTCTGATAAATTCCTGTAATACTAAATCGTCTTCCTCTTGCCTGATGTCCGTTGCTTCCAACAAACCACATGCGCATAGGGTCGCCTATTTGCAACATCAGCTTATCGGCTATATGCTTTGAAATTAATACTTCATCGCTGCTTGTTGTATCATTAAACTGTGGAGCCCGTCCATCGATGATCCAATCCTGTAGGTAGGACCAGTCATAATGAGTGTCTATCCCTTTCAATACTACACCTTGTATGGCTTCGTCCGTACGAATGATACCTCCTTTGTTAGCTACCTTCTGAACAGATACTACACCTGTCATGGATTCAAGGCTAGTCCATAATGCAGAATCGGGTACAAAAGGAGGATTCTCAACGGTTTGGTGAACAGTGAGTTTCTCAATTTGTATATGAGCCGCAAAACCGATGACTTTGTCACGTATCTGTTGCTTGAACCCTACCAACACAGCAATTGATATCAGCATGACAGCTATCCCAAGAGCAACACTAAGAAGCGCAATACGTATTACTGTTGCTGAAATATTATCTTTGTCAGACGAAAAAATTCGGGAAGCAATAAATCTTTCTATACGCATATCGCTGATTGAGTTCACAAAAATACAGATTGTATGTCATCTATCTTGAAAAAAAGCATTCTCCCGTTCTTTCTAATTGTTCTATCTGTATGCAATATTGGTTGTTTCGCTCAGGAGCTTGAACGGGTTGCCTATTCTCGCTTAGTTCCCGGCGTAAATCAAACTGAATCTTATTTCCCATTGTTAGCTGATAAAACCATTGCTTTGGTTGCTAACCAGACCAGCCGTATCGGAGACACTCATCTGGCTGACAGTCTATTAAATAGCGGATTAAACCTCATTAAAGTCTTCACTCCGGAGCATGGTTTCAGAGGAGATCAGGATGCAGGACAACAGATCACCGACCATACAGACCCACAAACAAGTCTCCCGATAGTATCATTATACGGCAACAAGAAAAAGCCTGATGCTATTGATCTGAAAGGGGTACAATTAGTGGTGTTCGACCTACAGGATGTAGGAACACGTTTTTACACCTATATATCTACGCTGAGTTACGTAATGGAAGCTTGTGCCGAACACCGGACCCCATTAGTAGTGTTGGATCGCCCTAATCCAAATGGATATTTTATTGACGGCCCGGTATTAGAATCAAAGTATAGCTCTTTTGTCGGACTACATCCTGTACCTGTCGCTTATGGGTTAACTATAGGCGAATACGCAATGATGGTAAAAGGAGAACAATGGATAGCACAAGCCGATGACTTACAGCTGACGGTTATCCCTGTGAAAGGATACAAGCGGAATATGTTAGTCGAACTGCCTGCTGCCCCTTCGCCAAATCTTCCAGGCTGGGAGGCAGTTTATTTATATCCCTCACTCTGTTTCTTTGAAGGAACCGCTGTAAGCGTTGGGCGCGGGACTGATATGCCATTTCAGGTGTTTGGACATCCGAAATTACATAAGGGTGATATCCGATTTACCCCCAAAGCAATTCTCGGTGCAAGTATGCATCCTTTATATGAAGGAGTCGAATGCAAAGGATATAATTTGAAGCTTGTTGCGTATAATTTTGTTTCAAATGAAAAGAAACTGCATCTTCACTGGTTGATAGAAGCGTATCATGCACTTAAAGATCAAACTGCTTTTTTTAACAACTATTTTAATACCTTAGCCGGTACTGACAAACTCAGGCAGCAAATTGAGGCCGGAGTCGATGAAAGCACTATCCGTGAAAGCTGGAAAAAGGATATTCGACAGTATCAAACAATCCGAAAAAAATATCTTCTCTATCCCGATCCTCCAGGCTGGTTTGAACAGTAGAAAAACAAGAAAACAACTCTGAAACCAAGCCGGAAAGTATTCATTAATTCAACTTATCTTACTAATATCTTTGATAAGGCTTATCGACTTACTCGATTTTATGCTGAATCCGTCGAAGAAATCCATACCAAACTCCATTTTCGGTGAGTAAGAAACTCATTCGATATGAATATACTATTTAGCCTACCGAGTGCTAAGGATTCAGCTTGAACACAAAAAAACGGTTCATAGCAATGATTTAGATCATACCTATGAACCGTCAATTTATCTAATACTTTAGATGAAGTTCTGCCGTATTATTTTTTTATACCGTTCTGCCGGGATATACCTTCAAGGCATTTTCCAATATTTGCATAGCTCTCTGCAGATCATCCACATTGAGTACATAGCTAATACGTACTTCATTTTTCCCTCTTCCTGGTGAGGAATAGAATCCACTGGCAGGAGCAAGCATCACGGTTTGGTTTTCAAACTCAAAGTCTTCTAACAGCCATTGGCAGAAGATGTCCGAATCGTCTATTGGCAATCGGGCTACCACATAAAATGCTCCTTTGGGTTCTGGGCAGAACGCACCTTCCATTTTGTTAATAGCCTCTACCACTTCATTTCTTCGTTGATGATATTCATCCAGCACTTCTGTAAAGTAGCTATCGGGAGTATCTACAGCTGCTTCAGCAGCTATCTGTCCGAAGCTTGGTGGCGACAGACGTGCCTGCGCAAACTTCATAGCCGTGTTCATCAGCTCCTTATTCTTTGAGATCATCCAGCCTATACGCATCCCACAAGCGCTATATCGTTTAGATACCGAATCAATCAGTATCACATTGTTTTCGACACCGCGCAATTGCATACATGAATGGTGGGTAGAACCATCGTAGCAAAACTCCCGATACACCTCATCGGCTATCAGGTATAAATCGTGCTTCAACACCAATTCACGAAGGGTTTCAAGCTCTTCTTCAGAATAGAGATAACCGGTAGGATTATTAGGATTACACACCAATATAGCTTTGGTTTTAGATGTAATTGATTTTTCAAAATCGGCTATAGGTGGCAATCCGAATCCTGTTTCTATGCTTGAATAAATTGGAACAACTTTTACACCAGCATTAACAGCAAAGCCATTGTAATTGGCATAAAACGGTTCCGGGATGATCACCTCATCATCTGGGTCCATGATGCTTTGAAAAGCAAACAAAATAGCTTCGGAGGCTCCGGCTCCCACGATGATCTCATCTGCTGTGATATGAATATTGTGTTTCTTATAATATTCTACTAACTTTTTGCGGTAAGACAGCATCCCGGCTGAATGGCTATATTCTACAACTTTGGCATCGAAGTTACGAATGGCATTCAAAGCTACTTCAGGCGTGTTGATATCGGGCTGGCCGATATTCAAATGAAATACTTTCACTCCTTTCGCTTTAGCCTGATCGGCATAAGGTACAAGTTTACGGATGGGTGAGGCGGGCATCAAACGCCCTTTCTTAGAGATACTAGGCATAGGAAAATTTGGTTTTGATAATAATTCAGTTTCTTATTTATAATATTTACAAGCACTTACATTTTACAAAAAAGGCTATTAGTTTTCTTTCAGATTAGGTTTAGTAGGTATGGCGGTTTCTTTTTCAGGTAGTGTTTCAACGGGCTTATCAACTACTTCACCTTTAATAGTCAGTACTACATGCTTATTCTTCACTGCGTTGCTCATCACGGTTATAGTTTTCTGGAAGCGCCCGCGTATAGCGGTGTTGTATGTTACCTTGATCTTTTCCTGTTCACCGGGTAAGATAGGTTTCCGTGGCCAGGAAGGCACTGTACAACCACATGAAGAGCGAGGCTGGTTGAGGATCAGAGGCTCAGTACCTGTATTGGTAAAAACAAACTCATAAGCCCCATCGCCTCTATAAAAAATAGGACCGTATTCATGGGTGGTTTTTTCAAAAGTGATCTCTGGTCCGTTGGTTGTAGCTTGCTGTTCAGCAACCTGGGCCGAAACCATAAATGCTGTAACGCTTAGAATAAGAAGTAATGCATATTTTTTCATGACAATTTGCATTTAGGTTAACGATTAGGTTTTATATGCCTACAAAATTACCTTTTTTTTATATCTCTAATGTGAATAACTGTTAATATTTTAACTGTGACCTCTATTTATCAATGGCTGACCCAAGCTTATGCACGATATTTTGTAGCCAATAAAACAAGTCTATTTTTGGCCTTTATCATCCAAAAAGATGATCCTGTACATGCTTCTATTTACAAGGTACACCTCCTAAGGCTTGTTTTCCTGCTCCTTTTACTGACCGGTTTTTGCTTTTTAGTGCATTGAGTGTATCTTTGTAAGTATTAATCCTTTAAATTTAACCTATGAAAAAAATCTATTTTATTGCCAGTCTTTTTGTTGGTTTAGCCATGCTTCCTATACTTCTTACTGCTCAGGAAGAGGCTGTTGAAAAGGTAAAAGGTTACGAGTTTACTGATGTGAAAGAGGTGCCACATACTCCTGTGCCCAATCAATATCGTTCGGGAACCTGCTGGAGTTTTGCGGGTATTGGTTTGTTAGAAGCTGAGGTTATGCGCAAAACCGGTCGTAGCCTTGATCTCTCCGAGATGTTCATCGTGTGGCATACCTATTCGGAAAAAGCCGAAAGATACGTCCGTTTGCATGGGCAGATCAATTTTTCACCCGGTGGTGGCTTTTATGATGTAACTTATGTGATGGACAAGTACGGCATAGTGCCTGAAATAGCCTATGATGGGTTAGCTATAGGCGAAGACAAGCATACTCATGGCGAAATGGATCAGGTATTGAAAGCCTATGTAGATGCGGTGATAAAGAATCCTAATCGTAAGCTGACACCTGTCTGGCACAAAGGGTTAGAATCGGTTTTAGATACGTATTTAGGAGAATATCCTACTGAGTTTGAATACGAAGGTAAAAAATATACCCCAAAAAGCTTCAGCAATGAGTTAGGTCTCAAAGGTGAGGATTATGTCCAGCTGACTGCCTATAGTCATGTACCACTGTATCAACCTTATATACAAGAGATACCTGATAATTGGCTATGGGCTTCTACCTACAACCTTACTTTGGAAGAAATGATGGAAACCCTTGATAATGCGTTGGACAAGGGATATACCGTTGCTTGGGCTGCCGATGTAAGCGAAAGAGGATTCTCATGGAAAAATGGTATCGCCATCGTACCCGAAGAAAACATAAGCGATCTGAGTGGAACAGAAAAAGAACGATGGGAAGCTCTCACACCGGCAGAAAGAAGCAAATCAATGTATAGCTTTGAGGAAATAGTGCCAGAGAAGAAGATCACTATCGAAATGCGACAAAAAGCTTACGACAACTACGAAACTACCGATGATCATGGAATGCTTATAGTTGGTACAGCTACTGATCAACAAGGAAATACATACTATAAAGTGAAAAACTCATGGGGCACCGACGACCATAAATATGCAGGATACTTATATGCATCCGTCCCTTTTGTGCAATACAAAACCATGAATATTGCCGTTCATAAAGACGCAATCCCAAAGCATATACGGAAAAAATTAGGGTTATAGCTTACGCTGAAACTAAAAAAAAACCGTCCCTTAATCGGACGGTTTTTTTAATTGAATATATTTGGCACTTTCGCTGATCTAAGATAAAAACGAATAAAGACTATAAAAGAATATCTGAATTGAAAATCATCCTACCAAAACGGATCAAAATATAAATATATGATCATATGTCTGACAATAGCTTACGCAACTTCAATATGAATAGCTTATTGTTGAGGCCGGCCATAAACTGCATCGGAATGTACCTCGTTTTTATACTTCTGGTAGTCGGCATCAATAACCATAATATGTTTTGTCCACCAACTTTTCAGAAAATTGATCACCTCCATTGGCTCGGTAGTATCGTAATTTAACAAAGCAAAATTATATTTTACCGTTTCCAACACATATTCTTTATGATATTTCTTATGCTCTTCTAATTTAGGATAATTGAACGCTTGCATATATGCTTCTTCTTTTTTGAAATGAAACAGCGAATAATCTGTCATGGCTGACAAGATTCTTGCAAAATCGCTCCGTGAACCATTCGTATTGATCAACTCAACTAAATCATTAATAATATCAATAAGGTGTCTATGATCCTTATCCACAAAAAAGTCAATAGAAAAATCTTTAGTCCATTCCATGCTTTTCAGTTCCATATGCATACAAATATTTGGTAATTATTCTAACCCTATAAAAATTTCTATCTGATCAAGTCCGAAGTCAACCTCTATATTTGATTTAATCATCTAAAAAGGTTCATGTATAATTTTGATAACCCTATAGTAGCCAAGCCCGGTCAAACAGATGAAGTCGCAAACTTAGTAAATTAACCTTTCCTGATCAATACCGTTCAGAAAAAAGAAATGCCCGAAGATATTGGTTTTCCTAAATCTCACACACTTCTATACTATTTTTTTAAAGGATGTGTATTGAATTCAATCTTAATGCAGGCAGGCGATCAGTGTGTAAGTTGCACTCTTGATTTAGGTTTTGTTTTAAGCCAACATCATGTGTCAAGCATCAATTGGGTAGTCAAGAGAGGCCTGCAATCGGATGATCAGGCCACTTTTGTTGTGGTCTTCACATAGGTAAATCTATTCTTCCAACTTTTCTCTGTTTTTCACAGCCTGATATATCTTAGCTCCTCCATATGCTGCTCCTAAGATCATAAGTATGCCAAGTCCGCTACCAATAGGTGCTCCTCCTCCTGCAGGCTGATTACCCGATTGCCCATGATTGGGTGGTGGTGGTGGAGGACCCTGTGCGACAACATCAGGGTTATATAAGACAAACCCCATCAGGATCAATAAAATAGAAATAAATTTTTTCATGGCTCAATATTTTTTTGATTTCTTTATGGTACCAAAACCTTTGCAGCACGTACTTTATAATTATCTGTGAGTTGCAAGAGATACACTCCCTTCAACAGATTGATCGGAATACGCTCTAACCCTTGCCCGGATAATTGAACACGCTGGATCAATCGCCCTTGTATATCCAGAATATCAAGCTGTGAAGCCTGATCGGTGTACAGGTTCAGATATCCGTTACCCACAAAAGCATGCAGCTTGTCTCTGACAGGCTGTACTTCTATTCCTACTGTTCCGAAATACAAAGTGAAGCGCATTGGATCGTCCTGTGGGTCAGCGCTGAAGCTGTATGCTCCTTCATCGCTCAGATCATGACGTTTATCCAACAACTTGTCGTACACGTACAGGCTAACTCCGTCAAAGACACCCTCAGCTTCTGCTACAGCAAGAGTATAAGTGCCTTCGGAAGGTATCAGCAAGCCTAACTCCACTGCCATCTCATCTTCAATGAATGGGTAACTATTCAGCATAAGGGGAATCTGATCCTCGCTCATGCTATAGAGCTGTGGTACCCTATAATCTAAGCTGTAAAACTTCAGTGCATCGCTACGGTCGCGCTCCGGCCAGCTCCCTTCCCTGATCCGTATGCGGGTGAGATCGTAATAGCTATCGTTGCTCAGTCGCAAGGCTAACAGACTGGCTGAAGAACTTTTGAAATAACTGCCTCCATGCTGGCGCAGATAATTGGTAAAGGTGAAAGTAGCAGTTTGTTTAGCCAGGACAAAGAAACCCTGATGAGGAGCAATAAACGCATTGGCTTCTCCCCCATCTATTGTTTCATACCCTTCTCCCCCATCTTTAACAGCATTATATACATACACGAAGTCGTCCTCGAACAGGCTGCGATCGGCTAAATTCCAATTTATTCCTGAAGGATAAGGATTGGCAACCAAGTTATAACCGGCAAACTCGCCACTGCCGTTCTTATAGATAGCGATCTCCACCTCTTGGTTGTTAAGTTCTCCGACAAAAGGTTTCGTTGGATTATTTGCTTCATAAGCAATCAGATAGCCTTGTCCCGGGATAAAGCTATTCAACCCATTTGCGCCAACCTTTTGGTTTAACCAGGTAGCTGTCGCCTCATCATACGCATAAAAGTCATAGTCATTATCCTGCTCATCAGGCGTCCAATCGTTGTCAATACTTTGAGCTGCCACAGGCGAGCCTAATAAATGCCATGCCCATGAACCGCTTATGTAACGATCCATAGTAGCTGATACATCATTGGTATTATGCAGTAGAGAAGCTGTTCCAATAGCGCTGCTTTTCAGGTTCAGATCACCACCATTCACAAGATCATTCTCGACTATCAGGTCTGCATCAGCATGTATGTCTAAGGTAGCTCCGTTGTTTATAGTCAAGTCATAGCAGCTTGCCCCGTTTTGGTTGATGCTTACTGTATGTCCATTGGCTATGGTGATATTATCATACAGGCCTGGAATTTCTTGATTGACCCATGTAGAAGCATCATTCCAGTTTCCGGTAGCAGTTGAAACAATATTACGCCTTTCAGTGACAAGCTTTATTTCGTTAGAGACTGCTGATTCATAGCCATTTGCTTTGGCTTTCACTGTATAATAATAGGTTGTACCTGAGGATAGGCCAGATAAAGCTTTAGAAGTCGTATGAATATTGTCAAAAGGAGAGCCGGTAATATCAGCTACATCGGCAATTTTCACATCATCCAGAAAAAACCGGGAGCTTGTTGCTTGTTTTCCTTTAAAAGTAATTTTTGTATCAGCTGTACCATTATTGATTTCAACTGTGTACTTAGTGAACGCTCCTTTGACCATAGTTACGGAACTTTCACTTAAACTACCACCACCCGTGATTTCTAAAAGCAATTCGGTTTGCTCGTTTGAGCCATCCCATGCACCCGCACGAAATGTGAGAGTGATAGCATCTCCATTCAATCCTAATTTAGGAGTAGTTATATAACCTTGATCATTTGCAGTACCTATCTTAAGACATTGATATCCTTTATACACTCTATCCCTTGTCCAATCTCCAAATCCGTCTAAAAGAGTACCAGCCACACCCTGACCCGACCATTTCCCATCGTTACCTCCTGTTCCAACAATTTCATTAAAATCCTCATTCAAAGCCTCATATCCTGTCGTTACACTCAACTCATACTCATCTGCGCCATCTACCGTTTCCCAATTAGCTGTAAATCCGGAAGTAGAAATATCACTAGCTTCAATTGCTACTGGTGCAGCCAAAGGTTCTACTGTCAGCGTATATTGAGCCTCGTCTGCGCAATATTCTATTCCCTCATGGGTGCCGGCCTCTTGTGAAACGGTGATAATACTAGTACCCACAGCTTTGAGGGTTACTTTTCCACTTGCATCTACTTCAGCTACATCCTCATTTGAGCTACTATATGTAATGGGAGTGGTTTTATTATCAGAAGTAGCTATTTCGATAAATGGAACATCTAAAATGGATTTGGTAACTTGTTCTTGACTAAAGCTAAGGTTGGGAGGAATGCATGGTGGCCCCTCTTCTCCATTAGCTATTATTACGACATCATCTATTCCTAATGCCTGAGCATTAGCAGTTGTTGAACCAGTAGATACTGAATAATTCCAAGCTAGATATAAACTACTATTTGAGCTAATCGTCTGGTATAAAGTTTTACTGGACACTGTCACAGTGACTCCTGGAGCTAAATTATATCCGCTATTATCTCCATCATTAGTAAAACTCGTTTTGAAATCATCACCAGCTGAAGTCCAGTTTTCTCCATCATTAGAATAATACATCTGAATTGTAAAGCCTGCATTATTAGAACCTTGTCTATATTTTTCAATATTATAACTAATCGTTAAACTTGAGATTTCTTGACTATCATTATTTTTGAGCCATAAAAAGATATTACAACTTTTAAGAGCTGCATTAGATGTTGAAATACCTCCTATAGCACGATCTACGGCGTAGTCTTTAATTCCAGCACCAAAATTATATATCCCAAAAGTAGCATTGCTTGGCATATCGTTGCCAGCATATTGAGTTGTTTGTGCTGCTGCATTTTGATAATCTCCAACAGTTCTAACACTTTCATTCATTTCTACTTTCCATCCGTTTGGAAGAGTAGCTATTTGTGTTGTTCCCAAGCTATTAAAATCTTCTGTTATAGTATTCCCTACAGATATATTAACTTGACCCCACGCTTCTCCGCTCCCCACCCCTATCAATAGTATGGCGAGCAGGCATGTTTTAATAAAAGTAATTGGTTTCATAGATGTTTTGTTTGGTAAAAGACTTGTTTTGAACTATTCGTTTAATCCGGTTTGAGTTTACGTTCCAAATTTAGAATAATTTTCTCAATTAAACAAATCTTTCACATTCTTATTATTGAATAAAAATCAGACAAGGCTTGAACACTTACAAAACGCTTATAATAAGAGAAATGTACGAGTTTTTCACAATCGATTAGCTCTTATGACAGAACTTCGTTTTTATGAAGTTCGCACCTATAGAAACGAGTAAGGAATATACTAGGTTATAAAAAAAGCAGTTGAACTAAATTTATAGTTTAAATTAATGGGGTACCTGCTATGTGGGCTTGATTCAACGAGTTTTGATTTTATTTTCGAGAGTAGGCTCAGCGTTTATTGCTTATGCGTACCTGCTTGCCTTGCATACGAAGCCGTATGGAAGTGATCAGCTTCTTGGTGAAAAGCGGAAACTCGGCTTTCATCATCCAATCGTAGTATGCAGGTTCTACGGCAAACACCTCTTCAACTATCTTGCCTTTATGCTTGCCAAAATGAAACACTTCCTGATCGTGCTCGTTATAAATGATCTGCCCATTCAGATCGGCATTGCGGTGATGGGATGAAAACTGATGCAATGCGTGCATATTGTTTTGTACCGGCTTAGACTTGTTACCTGTTGTATCTTCATATTCGGCGTCTTGGTAGTGAGCCAACTGTGCTTTGAGTATCTCGTAGGTAGCTCGTGTGTCGGCAGCAGCTGAGTGGGCGTCTTCCAATTCTTTTCCGCAATAGAATCTATATGCACCTTTGAGGGTGCGTGGCTCCATCTTCATGAATATATTCTGAACGTCAATCAGATTACGGTTGCTCAAATCAAAAGGGATGTCGTTTCTAAGAAACTCTTCCATCAGCACAGGTATATCAAACTTAAGGGCATTATATCCTGCCAGATCACAGCCTGTTAAATATCGGCTGACCTCATGGCCTACTTCTTTAAAAAGCGGCTTATTTTGTACATCCTGATTGGTAATACCATGAATACGAGTAGATTCAGCAGGTATTGGAATACCCGGATTGACCCTCCAGCTTCGCTGTTCTTCGGTGCCATCAGGTAGGACTTTTAAAATACTGATCTCAATCAAACGGTCGTTGGTAAAATGAAGTCCGGTAGTCTCTAAATCAAAAAAAGCGATAGGTTTACTGAGGTTGAGTTGCATACACGAATGAATTAAAAGGTTTAATAAAAACATGTAATGGATTGGTATTTCGTGCATACCAATCCATTTTATGGAATAAATCTATAGTATTTTTCAGGTATTGCCCGATACATTCGACGGGCCAGGATTAGATTTTCGTATTCGGGTCGAAGTTTTCGAGCATTTGTTTCATCCGTTTCAGAAACATGCCTGCCAAAGCTCCGTCCACAACGCGGTGGTCATATGCTAAAGCTAAGATCATTATATTGCGTATAGCAATCACATCGCCTAATTCGGTTTCCAATACTGCCGGCTGTTTACGTATAGCACCTACTGCAAGTATGGCCACCTGCGGCTGATTGATTATAGGCGTACCGGTAATGCTGTCGAAGCTTCCAAAATTAGTGATGGTAAATGTGCCACCTTGTATCTCATCAGGTAGCAGCTTATTAGAACGGGCACGGGTTGCCAGATCGTTCACAGCTTTGGTGATACCTAAAAGATTTTTTTGGTCTGCATTTCTGATGACAGGTACGATCAGGTTACCTGAAGGCAGAGCTGTGGCCATACCTATATTGATGTTCTTCCGGAGGATGATATTGTATCCGTCAACCGAAGCATTGATCTGCGGATATTCTTTCAATGCTTGTGCGGTGGCTTCAAAAAAGATAGGTGTAAACGTGATCTTTTCTCCTTCTCTCTTCAGAAAGACGTCTTTCACCTTGTTACGCCAATTCACTATATTAGTAACATCCACATCAATGAAAGAGGTTACATGAGGTGATACCTGTTTTGACATCACCATATGATCGGCTATCAGGCGTCGCATACGATCCATCTCGATGATCTGATCGCCGGTTTCGCTGACTACTTTAGGAGGCTCGACAGTGGTTCTTTTGGCAGTAACAACCGTTTCAGCTGCTTTAGCAGTAGCTTGTACAGGAGTTTCCTGACGGGATTCCAAATAAGCTAATACATCCCGCTTGGTTACTCTGCCTTCTTTGCCGCTTCCCGAGATGCGGTCTAATTCGGATAAGCTGATCCCTTCTTCTTTGGCAATATTTTTTACTAAAGGCGAATAAAACCTATCAGATTTTGGCACATCAGCTGCTACAGGCTCAGGTACATCAGGCTTAATGTCGCTTACAGGAGCAGCCGCAGTAACCGTTTCATCAGCAGGAGCAGGCTGTTCACCTTCTTCTGCGTGAAGCTCTATGACAGCGATGGGGGTGCCAACAGCTACCACATCACCTTCATTAAACAACAGCTTGACAAGTTTTCCCTCAACAGGTGAAGGAATGTCCGAATCCACCTTGTCTGTGGCTATCTCAACCAAGGAATCATCTTCTTGTATTAGGTCGCCGGCTTGTTTCAGCCATCGTATTATAGTTGCTTCAATAATGCTTTCGCCAAGCTTGGGCATGATAATTTCGAAAGTCGCCATACAATCTGTATCTATTTTTTTAAACAATCACTATCATAAGGAATTGTTGAGCTGTTTTGTTCAACAAGGGTGCAAAAATAGGCATATTTTTATTCTTATTTAGATTATTTTTAAATACCGTTCTTAACTGCACCGGCTTTTAAAGACGTTATAACACTGATATATAATAAGTTTCATTAGTAATACGAGACAAAGTCGTGCAGAGTATCAAAACTCCTTGAAAAGGGTGAAAAAAATTTCTCGTTATCCAATACCGAATGCAAATTGCACAGGCTGATGATGTGTGTTAAGGACTCAGGAAAACACATACAAAACTCTGTATGGCTAACATCATCGCTAACAAGCATTGAGGGAATTAGATTTTGTCCGTCAGAGAGATTACTATCTACAGAATTCAAACAATAGACCGAAACGTATTGGTCGTAGTCATTTGAAAGGGCAAGCAAGGCGGGACAATAAGCTTGAAAATATCAGCGATTTACTGTCCGCTATGGTTTATACGATATTGGAGCTTATATAAAGAATTATTTTTTTAGATAATCCTTTGTGAGTATCAGCCTCTGAGCATTTTCAGTTTGGCCTCCAGGATAACCACTTCTTTTTTAGCTTTGACAATCTTTTTCTCGTATTCGGCTTTCATCAGATCGGCTTGTTTGCTCGTTGCAAAGAATCCTATATTGTTTTCGAGCAGTAGAATTTCTTCTTTCAGTTTGCCAATCTTGTTATTGAGGTTATTTCGTTCGCGTCTAATTCTATCATTGGCATCTGGTTCTTCGCGCAGTTGGTCCACTACATTTTTATAGCTTGCTGTCACGCGTTCCTGAACGGTAAGTTTCATTCGTTCAAAAAGCTTATCGACTGCTGCTCTGTATTCTGCATAGAGCTGGTCTTTCACTTTAATAGGCACATGTCCTATTTCGAGCCATTGTCTTTGAATCAGTTTCACTGCATCAAGATTAGCAGACCGGTCGTCTTTTATTTCAAAGGCACTGATCTCTTCTATCAACTGTCGTTTTTTCTGTAAGTTTTCGTCTTCCCTTTCGCGTATGCTGGAGAAATACTCTGATTTGCGGTTGAAGAACTCATCGCATGCAGCCCTGAACCGTTTCCATATCCTGTCGGAATGTTTTCGTGGTACCGGTCCTATCTTCTTCCATTCCTTTTGAATTGCAATCAACTGATCGGTTGTCTTACGCCATTCAGAACTATCTTTAAGAGCTTCTACCTGTACACAAAGATCTAATTTCCGATTATAATTTTCAATCTGTTGTTCTTTGAGTTTGTTGAAGAATTCTTTTTTGCTTTCAAAGAAGGCATCCATTGCTGTTTTGAAACGTGCCCAAATCTCATCGTTTTGCTTCCGTGAGGTTTGTCCGACAGTTCTCCATACTTTAAACAGCTCACTCATCTCGTCGGAGCGTTTCATCCATTGGTTAATGCTCTCGGGCAGTTCATTCAGCAATTCTTCGGCTTTTTCGCATAATGCTTGTTTAGTCTCGTAATTTGCTTGCTGTTCCTGTTGTATTTTTTCGTAGTGTTCGCGACGTATGGCATTAATTTTATCGGAAGCTGTTTTGAATCGTTCCCACACCTCTTCTTTTTTATCCTGAGGTACAGGTCCTATCTCTTTCCATTCATCGTGATACTTTTGCAGTGTTTTAAACGCTTTGATGATTGACTGTTCTAACAGCAGCTCTTCTGTTTTCTCACATAGCTCAATTTTCAGTTCGAGGTTTTTCTTCATATCCAGGTCGCGCAGCTCCCTGTTGATCTTTACTTTGTCGAAAAACTTTTCTACTAAAAAGTGATAATTGTTCCAAAGGTTACTAATCTCACCGGCAGGTACCTGACCTATTTCTTTCCAGCGTTCTTGCAGGGCTTTGAATTCGTCATAAGTTTTTTTCAGAGTTTCCTCGCTGGCAATAAGCTGTTTTAGCTCTTCCAAAATGGCCTGTTTTGCTACTAAGTTCTCTGCTTTCTGTCGTTCTAACAGCTCGTTATATCGCGCTTTATTTTCTTTATAAAGATTAAAGGCTGCTTTGAAACGGGTTTCCAACGGGTCTTCGGTATGTTCAAACGAATCGCGTTCACCACCTTCGGCCAGGAATTTCTCCAATCGCTGTTCAATATCTTCTTTGTTAAGCTTCAGGAAATAGACCTTGACGGCTGCAACTTTATTTTTGATCAATGTGATGTCGGGCTCTTGTACGGTCTCTTCCAACAATTCAACCAATTGTAATTTGTTCAGCATGGCAAAGTCATGCTCGCTCACCCCTTCTTCCTCTTCTTGTGTCTCTTCGTCAGGCTCCTGATCGGGAGCTATCAACTCTCTGATCTCCAGTTGTTCCTCTTTGGATATCACTGGCTTTTGCTCCGTTACTTCGGCTGCTTCTGAAGGTTGAGGTATTTCTTCGGTATCAGGTGTGTCAGTCTGTTCGACAGGCAACTGATCGGAGCGAATGAGATTTCGAATGAGCTCGGTCTCTTTTTCATTGATTTGATTGATAGACTCTGTACTCGCTTGAGAGCTGTGGTTTCCAACAGCAGCAACAGTAGTGTGCATTTCCTCAGCCTTTTCTTTATTGTCAGGCATAGGATTGGTTACAACTTGATTTTCCATTACATTGATTCATATAAAATTAGCAATTATCAACCAGAAGGAACACCTTCATTGGCCGATACAGGGTTCATTCGTTTTTGGAAGTGCAAAAATAGAAAATATTTGAAAATGAATTGTTAAAGCTTGCAAGCTTATTTATTTCTTTGTGTTTATAAAAAGAAAAGTACCACACCTCCAACGCTGATAGAAGCACCTATTATGTCGTACCAACCAATCTTTTGGCGATAAATGATGGCAGCGGGTGGTAAAATCAGGATTGGAACTATAGCCATCAAGGTAGAGGCTATGCCGGTTGTAGTACGTTGAATAGCTATCAGAGAAAAGGAAACACCCAAAAAAGGTCCAAAAATTGAGCCTGTTGTTACCGCAAACATGGCATTACGTTGACGGAAAGCGCCAAAAACTACTTTTGCCCGGCCGGTTAAAAGGATAAGTAGGCCAAACCCTATCACAGCTGCTATAATACGAATTTGTGTACTGGCAAAAGGACTATAATCTCCCATACCTATCTTGCTTAGTATCAAGCCTCCCGACTGACCTAAGACTCCAAAGAAAGCAAATAACAGCCCTTTAACCGGATATTTGAATTCTATTTTTTTGCTTTCGCTCCGATTGAAAATGGCTAAACTTATTCCAAACACAATCAGGATCATCCCTATCATATGTTGAACTGTCATCAGCTCATCTAATATCAGCCATCCAAGAAATGCAGTTACTATAGGTACTAAGGTCATGATAAGCATAGATATACGAGAGCTGATCAGTCTGTAGCTGGCAAACAAAAAGTAGTCGCCAAACACAAATCCTACTAAGCCCGAAAGGCTCAACCACAGCCATGCTTTTGCGGTAGCATCAAAAGGCAAAAACATATGGCGGAAAAAAAGGCTGAATAATGAAAGAAACACAAACGCAAACAAAAGGCGTATCATATTTACAGCCATAGACCCGATCTTGCGGGTAGCTGTCTCAAACGCAAGCGCAGTAATAGTCCAGAAGACTGCTACTAACAGAGCAGCCAACTCACCGGAATAAGCCTGAATCATAAAATGTTGAAATTACAGTTCAAAACTATTGTGAAATAAATTGAACTACCTATGTCAACAAGAAAAGGGGCATGCTTTGTAAGCAAAAGGCATAAAAAAAGGCTTCCGATCTGGAAACCTTTGATATAGACAAAAATAATTTTTCAAACATCAAATTTAATGCCTTGCGCCAGTGGCAGTTCTGTACTGAAATTTATGGTATTTGTTTGACGTCGCATATAAACCTTCCACGCATCACTACCTGATTCGCGCCCTCCTCCTGTATCTTTCTCACCTCCAAAAGCTCCGCCAATCTCAGCACCTGAAGTACCTATATTAACGTTGGCTATGCCGCAGTCAGAACCCTCATGCGATAAAAACCGCTCGGTTTCTAACAGGTCAGTACTGAATATAGACGAAGAAAGCCCTTGAGGCACTGCATTATGCATCTCAATAGCTTCGTCTATGGTTTTATATTTCATTAAATACAATATTGGTGCGAATGTTTCTTCCTGTACGATCTGATAATGGTTTTCTGCTTCTGCCAATACCGGTTCAACATAACAGCCTGATTCGTATCCTTTCCCTTCTAATACTTTTCCTCCCTGTATGATCTTTCCACCTTCTTTAACGATTTGGTCAAGGGCATATAAATAGCTTTGCACAGCAGTCTTATCGATCAGTGGGCCTACCAAAGTGTTTGGGTCTAACGGACATCCTATGCGTAGTTGCTGATAAGCTTGCTTTAGTTTTTTAGTAAATTCGTTGTATATTGATTCATGGATGATAAGTCTTCGTGTAGTCGTGCATCTCTGGCCTGCTGTACCAACTGCTCCAAACAGCGTAGCCATCAAAGCCATCTCTTGATTGGCTTTCTCCGATATGATGATGGCATTGTTGCCGCCCAATTCCAAAAGTGTGCGTCCTAATCGTTCGCCCACTATCCTCCCTACACGACGACCCACAGCGGTACTTCCTGTACAGGAGATCAGAGGCAGGCGTTTGTCGGCAAGTAAGTTATCGCCTATCTGCTTAGAGCTTCCTATGATCAGATTTACCACTCCTTCCGGCACCTCATTGCTTCGAAGCACATCTTTGATAATATTGTGTACTGCTATCGCACATAAGGGCACCTTTGAGCTGGGCTTCCATATCACTACGTTTCCTGTTACCAATGCCAACATAGTGTTCCATGCCCATACTGCTACCGGGAAATTAAAAGCAGTTATCACTCCAACCACACCAAGCGGATGGTACTGATCGTACATGCGATGTCGCGATCGTTCGCTATGCATGGTAAATCCGTAGAGCTGTCTGCTAATACCTAATGCAAAATCGGATATGTCGATCATCTCTTGTACTTCTCCTAAGCCTTCCTGATAGATCTTACCCATCTCGTAACTGACTAATCGGGCAAGCTCATCTTTATACCGGCGAAGCTCATTGCCTATTTGTCGAACGATATCACCACGACGGGGAGCAGGTATCATCCTCCATATCTTAAAAGCTTGTTGAGCCTTTTCCATGATTTGTTCATAATCATCCCAAGTAGCCTGGCTGACTTTGGCAATAAGCTGTCCATCACAGGAAGCGTAACTCTCTATCAGCTCACCATTTGTTTCAAGCCATTGCGTACCTGTAGTAGCTCCGTAATTGACAGCTTTAATTCCCAGACGTTCTAAAGTGGGATTGATATTGCATGTAGGACAAATTTGTGTCATTTAGTTGAAGTATTATTTTGAATTAGTAAATGTAGTTGACCTTTGTCAGTTAGTTTTGATACGCAGGTCTTTCAGAATTTTCTGTGCTTTTGTACGATAGAATCCTCTGTCGGATGAAATATGTTCTAATAACTCAACTGCTTTGGACTTTTTGTTTGTTCTAAGGTACACCAAAGCGAGATACCACTCAGCCTGATCGATGAATAAATTGTTTTGATGATGTATCACCTGCTCGAAATTATCAATAGCCTGTGAATAATCGTGAGTTTCAATATTTGCCAATCCGCTGTAGAAGGTAGCCATCAGGTTATCCGGCAGTTGGTTAAAAGCTTCTAATGCTTCGGTATAGCGGCCAGATTCAAAATTTTCCATACCACTTGCTAAGATAGCATCAGGAAACATGGATTCGGAACGCATTATCAACGAGGCACTTTCAATATCGTAATAGGTATTGAAGATATCTGTCAAGGTTGTTTTCTTCTCAAAAAACAGGAAAGAAGCTCCTATGATCAGCATTACAATAAAAACAGCTGAATAGGCAAAATATTGTCTTCGCCGGACGGCCAGGCGGTACTCGGGCGACTGGTTGAGCCTATGTACCTTATTAAGAGTTTCCATAAACTTACGTTTTTTTCTGTTCGATAAAAAATGCAATAAAGATCGTGTCGAATCAGAAAACATAAAATCTGGTACTTGTTGTTGTGCATCCGATTCGAGTTTCCAAAAATCGGTATCTTTTTTCATCTGCTGCACTTTTGGACTGTTTTTTTTAGATTTTTTCATGTTCGTTAAGATTTTTATATTCATAATCATTGATAATCAGTTGTATTAATTTATTGATACAGCTTCTTCTCTTGTTATATGCCGATTGGGCTGAAACCATTTTCATCTTATCGGCAAGCTCCAAACCATTAGCTTTAGCAAAGGTTAGTTCAAGCATTTTCTGACAGGTTTTGTCAAGCAGTTTCCATTGTCGTAAATAAATCTGAAACAACTTATTCGAAAGCATCATCCTCTCCATCTCTTCGACATCAACACTAACTTCTTCTATATTAATAGTTGATCCAAAATGAAAAATTCTTCTTTCCCGAAGCTGTTTAAGCCAGATATTTTTTGCCACGCTATAGAAAAAGGTTTCAAATGATGACCAAAGCTCGAACTGTTGGTCTTCCTGAGTAACAATATCATAGACAACACCCATGGCTTCCTGAAACACATCCCAGGCATCATCCCGGCTTCCTTGACGGAGTACGACATAATTTTTAATACTCTCAAATTGATTTTGATAAATATAATTTAACACCTTTCTATCGTGTTTTTTTATACCTTTCAGAAAATCTGAAGCTTGATATTTTTTTTTCTCTCTACTCATTTATACCAAAGCATGGTGAAAACGCACTACTAAAAATCAACTTTTTTTCAACATTTTTTAAAAAATCTTGTAACACACTGTTTATCAATCTATTAATTTTTCATATAAATACACTTTTTTGAACATTTTTTTTGACTATTCTTTGACAAACATACAAAAAACACGATAATACGAGTTGTTTTCTTATTTTAGCAAGTAAATATACTGGCTTATGCAATCTCATCGATTTGTCATACTTCATTGGCTGATGGCTAAATTATTTCTTTTTGGGATATTTTTAGTGTATAGTATATCTAACTATGCTCTCGGACAGTCAACTAACATACTGAGGCTTGCATTTTATAATGTTGAAAACTTTTTTGATATTTATGAAGACAGCACCCGGGCTTATAATGCCTTTACTCCTGATGGCGAGCAACATTGGACTTCATACCGTTTTATGCAAAAACGAAATAATTTGTTCAAGACTATAGTAGCCTTAGGTGAGGGAGAGCTTCCTGCTTTGATTGGGTTTTGTGAGATAGAAAATGAGTTTGTGCTAAGTGAGTTGATACATAAGACACCGCTTCGTACTGCCGGCTATAAGATCGTTCATTATGAATCGCCTGACCGTCGGGGGATAGATGTTGGTCTTATCTATAGGTCTGACAGAATGAAATTGTTTGTTTCGCAAGCTATACGTTTGTTCGATACGATAGATCCAGGTTTTTTAACCCGCGATATACTTTTTAGCGGTTTTATCATTGGTGGCGATACTTTGTTTACATACGTTAACCACTGGCCATCACGATATGGCGGACAAGTTGAAACGATTCCCAAACGAAAGCTGGCAGCTTTAACTCTCAGACATCATATTGATTCATTACTCTTGGTTAGGCCAATGGCAAAAATAGTCATCATGGGTGATTTGAACGATACACCTCAGGACGAGAGCGTAACGAAATGGCTACACGCATTAGCTCCCGATCGGCAGGTCGATCATAGCTTAGTCCATCTATTTACCGATTCACAGCAATTAGGTTATGAAGGCACGTTAAAATATCAGCATTCCTGGCAGATATTCGATCATATAATACTTTCCAAACCACTATACCACGCTACTCAAGGGCTGACCTACCGAACAGCTAGTGCCCGTATTTTTGTGGCTCCATTCCTTTTAGAAGATGATGCACGACATCTTGGTCAGAAATTGTATCGAACTTATAGCGGTCCAACCTATATCGGTGGCTTCAGCGATCATCTGCCCATATATATTGATTTAGAATTGAAAGAGGCGTTGCCTTAGCAACAGAAGTGGGTAAAAAAGCCTTAGGCCATTGTTGCATCAGATGTTCAGCATTACCGGCATGATAAGCATGAGGATGTCTTCATTTTCATTGAGATGGTTCACAGGAAACAATATACCTGCTCTGTTTGGTGCCGACAACTCAAGACGTATCTCATCGCTATCAAGATTGTTCAGCATCTCCTGGAAAAACCGCGAATTGAATCCTATCTCTACATCATCTCCTTCGAAGCTACAGCTTAGGCGTTCTTTGGCTTCATTAGCATAGTCAAGGTCTTCGGCTGATAGGGTCATCTCCTGCCCGGTAATTTTAAAACGTACCTGAAACGTACTCTGATTGGCAAAAATGGCTACCCTGCGTAGCGAACTCATCAATGAGGCTCGTTCAATAGTTAGCTTGTTTGGGTTTTCTGAAGGGATGACAGCCTGATAGTTAGGATATTTACCTTCAATGAGGCGGCAAACCATTTTATAATTGCTAAAGACAAAAGACACATTCTTTGGGTTGTAGTCTATAGAAACCTGTTCTTCTTGTTTACTTGATAAAATATTTTTTAGTTGATTCACAGGTTTCTTAGGCAATATGAATGCTGCCGGATTTTCTGATCGAACGTCTGTTCGTCTGTATCGAACTAATTTATGTGCATCGGTAGCCACGAATGTCACATAATCTTCTGATAATTCGCAAAGTACTCCTGACATAGCGGGCCGCAGTTCGTCGTTGCCGGTAGCAAAGATTGTCTTTTCAAATGCTCTGACCATTAGTTCGGCTGGCACCTCAATACTAGTTGTATCGGTCAATACGGGGAAGCGCGGGAACTCATCGCTTGGATGGCCGGCCATTTTAAATTTTCCCTCAGCTGCTGTGATCTCAACGGCAAGTGTATCCTTGTGTATATCAAAAGTCACAGGTATATCCGGAAAGGTTTTCATTGTTTCCAGGAGCATACGAGCCGGAACAGTTACCTCACCGCTTCCATCAACCAGATCGGGCTGAAGCGAGACTATCATGGTTGTTTCGAGATCGGATGCAGTAATAGACAGTTCATTTCCGCTTAGGCGAAACAGAAAATCGTCTAATATAGGAAGTGTATTGTTGGGATTGAGTACCCCGCTTAGAGCCTGAAGACTTCGTAAAAGCTGTAAACTGCTGATGATAAATTTCATGTCGCTAAGAATATTACATTGAACAGGTAAAATTAGAAAAAATACACCAATTACAAACAATAAAGAACAATATCAGTTTTTCATTTTCTTCTTTGCAAACCAATTTACTCTTGATTCGGTGCCTTGAACCAATCTGACAATATTCTTCCTATGTGTATAGGGTATAAATAATGCTACTGCTATAGCCAGACTGTCGTACAGCCAATGGGGCGGGACTGGCCGGAAGACAAAAAACACTAAAAAAGGAAATGCCAAACCGGCTGCCATGCTTGCTAATGAAACATAACGAAACAGCAGCAACATCACTGCAAAGACACCTAAGGCCGTCCATGCTGCAGCCGGAAACAACCCAATCCCCACTCCCAACAATGTAGCTACTCCTTTACCTCCCTTGAAGCCGGCAAAAACAGGTAGTGTATGCCCTATCACAGCAAACGCAGCAGCAGCTACAAGGTGATATGCCGAAGGCCCGGCAAATCCGGCTAAATGACTAAGATATTTAGCTGCCCAGACAGCCAAAAAACCTTTCAACACATCAGTAAGTATAACCGGTATGCCAGCTTTGACACCCAACACACGAAAAGTGTTGGTAGCACCAGCATTACCCGATCCATGCTCACGAATATCAATATGATAAAAATGCTTTCCTACCCATACAGCAGTGGGAATTGAACCCAACAGATAGGCTAAGATAAGTGAAAGAATAATCTCGAACATCATCATTTCTTTAGCCGACAAAGGTCATAAAAAATTCGCTTCAACACCAGTAGAGTTTATGATGGCAGAAGGATCAGCACAGCTATTTGCAGCTTGGTATAAATGCAGACCGATTTATAAATCAGTGTATCTAATGAATGGAGATATTACAACTCCATGGATTGCATCTTGCGCAGGAAGTCAACCATTTTACGTCGTGTGGCAATGATATATTCATACCTGCCGCCTTTAGCCGGATCGTTCACTACCCTTTTATCCTGCTTGATTTTCATTAAATCAGTATTAAACAGATCGGATGATGACAACGCTTGCATCACTCCTGTCTTATAGCTGAAAAAGTACCATTGTCGAGCATTGACCATCAGGTAAAATGAAATCCCATCCCCTGCCCTGCTCTTCTCTATCTCTAAGAATCCATCTATTATCTTATTGCTGCCCGTCTTGAGTATATTAGCTAATGCATTGGCTCCTACCGAGACAAATGCCCGGCTGTCGGGTACCCATTTCAGTTTCAGCTCGGAAAATACTATGTACGGCTGCAATGCTTCAGGAATTTTACGGGGAGCACCATATAAAGCTACCTCATTCGATATGCGATCGGCTTCGTTTCCATTGATCAGATTTCGTAGAGCCGGCAGATAGTTCCCTTGATTCAATACAGCCCCCGGCAGATTGGCAGCATTCAGACTATCCGCCATAGAAGCAAGCAACTTATCGTCAAAAGGAAAAGAAAGCCTTGCAAACACGTTCAGATAAAGAGAATCAGGTATGATCTTATAGATGAAATCACCATAAATATCTAAATCGAGATGCCCGGTCTTCAAGTCCAGGTCAATAGCCGACTTACCTTCAATGACACATCGATTTGTATGCATCGACAGAACAGCTTTATCGATTCCTGCTTCTGTTTGCATGATATGGTAAGCTGATTGAGACCGGTCATAGACTAATGTACCTCCTATAAAGGCTGCTGCTTTATCTGCTCCCTTAGGTTCCTGAAGGAAGGCGGCATAATAGCTGTCGTTGACAGTGGCATAATAAAGTCCGTTGTTGATCGGCTTTCCGTGTATATCAACCAAGCCGTTATGGATGGGGATGCTCACGTTCATTGGATCAATAATAGTGTCGAAACGTATCCAAGGCAACTCTTGGGGCATACATGAATGCATCAGTTGTACACCTCCGTTGAAGCGCAGATAAGGAGTGGCGGCATCTAACAGAGCTTCACCGCTAAACGCAAACCAAGGACTCAGGTAAAACCCATCCTGAGCTTGTATGACAGCCTTTCCCTGTGTATGTCCCTGATCGGAAACGGTGATTTCAGGCATGTTCAACACAAATTTTTCATCGTTCAGATTAGAATACGTATAAAGTCCCGAAGCGGTGTATCGCTTGCTGCTATGAATAGCTACTTTAGCCTGATTGATCTGATGCATCTTGCTAGTCATATCGGTAATTATAGTAGCACTTTCCAAAGGTTTCATAGCAGCATCTTCTAAAATGGTGACTATTCCATCTGTAGGGAACACTGCCGCATCGGCCACCTGTATAATCTTCACATCACGGGCTACTATGGCATATTCATTCAGATCATAATCGGCTTGCAGGCAAAAGAAGGCGAGCGAATCCTGCTGTGGATGTTCCGACACAAATACCGATCCTTGCAGATCAAGGTCCATGATATCGCGCAACGACAAGGCTTCAAAGTTATAACGGCCTTCAACCTTATTATTGTTCAGCCTGATCCGTTGTTCGTCCATCATCCAGACTGCCTCGTCCAAAGTGCAGTAATACCGGTTAAACGGAAATGAGAGCTTGCTGTTATCATCTAAATGTTCAAAAATGGCCTGACGTTGTTCATAGTCCACAAAAGTTTTATATGCGGTTGCCATAAAGGCTTCCTTTTTACCCTGGGGTGGGAAAAGGCGGAAATCTGCTGTATCAGCTCCGAAGGACATGGATAGAAATTGAAAATAATTCGATTGCAGCTGTGCTTGTCCGAAGCGGATATCCCCATCTCCTGTAAGTCCTCCAGGTCTCAAACTAAGGGTACCATAAAACTTATTTCGATCATAAAGTTGGAAGTCGTGTTCGATAGTGTGAAAGCTCATCAACTCTTGTTTTATGTCCCATCGCATCTGTAGCTCTGTTCCAATCCCATCCGGAAATTCAGGTACTTGCCTTTGCATGCTGATATGTACCTCATCAGCTATGGCAGCTACCGAGTCGGGATAAAATATAAAGTCTTTTGAATAGGTTTCAGAAGTGAGATAGTGCAATGCACCCCATCCGTGTAATCCTTGGTTTGAAAGGCTTATTGACTGCATATACTTTCCGGTCCCACCATAGATTGGATAGCCTTCCTCAGGCGTTATATGCTCAAAACCCAGCGAATAGTCTTCCATCACTATAAGTGGCTGCCGGAATACCGGAAAAATACCTGCCGAGTTTAGATAGCCATCAAAATGTAGGTTATCAGTTGAAAAATTATCTAAGCTGTCTATTTCAAAAGGATCGACCACATAATAAAAATCTTCACGTTTCAGGCTGCCTTGCTGTGTTGCCGGATGGTCAAAATACACATAGCTCTCACCAGTACTGGTAAAGCCGGGATAGCGTGCCAATTGCATCCGGCCTGATTTATTGTCAGGCTCGTCTATGTATAAAGTCCCAGTTAAATTAGAAAGTACGTTCTTCACTTTCACATACTCGGGAAATGGTTTGTCAGTATCTTGATTTCGTTCTTTGACTACAAAACTCATTGAATCGACAAATGTGAAATTGAGTTTAAAAGGGTCGTATTCAAAAGAAGCTTCTCTTGCATAAAAATCAAACAAGCCGGCACTGACTAATCCGCTGAAAACAAAATCGCGGTTTTGTTTCATTTGTATGGTATGCTGCTCAGGGAAAAGTTGTACTCCATGTGCCTCACTGAGTACTATTTCTTCTACCCCATTGATAGTCATATCATTTGAATTCAGGTCGAGCCTCAGATTAGGATTTCGACCGGTAGTATGTGATTGTATTGCGATGAGGTCGTAATCGCTTCGTCCGGCTTTTGCTTGGATGATATGTTGAAATCGTTCACCAGCAAAGGCAGTTTGTGTGTTGGCGTCGTACGAAAGATATCCTTTAGCAGCCAGCCTCAAAAACAATGCGATGATCTGCTCTGGAGGCTTGCGCATATATTCGGCCACCCATGCAGCTTTCAAAACACCTTTAGTGTTGTATTCACGCATGTAATCGTCTAACAAATAAACCGGATGCCGATCGTCTATACCTAACAAATTATTAAAATACTCATCGGAAAAGAGCTTAAGAGATTCGATACGTGCCACGCTCACAGATGACAAGCCTTCCATCTGCCTAAAATCGATGCTATCGCTACGAATATCCCAATACATGGCTTCGGTATATAGATTCACCTGATGATACGTATCTATAAAAGGAGCATCGCCTATACCTTTTACAGATCTGTTTAAGGTAAGAAAATGGGTATTGTGGTCGTAACGCATCCAAAGCCCGGCATGATACAAGGAATCTTGTCCAAGATAAATAGTTAAAGATGCATTTTCCGATTGAATACGATTATTTGTCAGCACAAAAAGTTCCGATCGCAATACAACTTGTTTTTTCTTTCCACGCTTGATCAGCACCGAGCAAGCCTCATTATTGTTAGCTGTTCCATAAATCTGTAATCCTTCTATCCGTATGCTTCCGTTGAAGTCTATTTCAGGAAAAACATTTCGGATCTCAAGGTCAGATAGATAAACTTGAAATTTAGGGTATTGGGTTTTTGAGGTTGGTGGCCCACTGAATACCTTATCCTGAAACTGCCCTAACATAGGTCTTTCAAAATATTTCGGAAAAAAAAGTAAAGCTGAGTCAGCCTGAATTGAGGGGAGTGTCAGATCAATGGTAAAAGACTGTAGCAGCACATATTGTTCTTCTTCTTTTATCTGAAAGCGCTGCCAGGAAGCCTGCCCACCTTTGCCATTGAAGTACATAGAATGAAAATGCAGACGTCCCTTAGTGTTGCGTATAAGTATGCTATCGCGACGGCTTGGTGAAACTAATTGCAGCTGATCAAGTTCTGCAAACAAAGCTGTGTCACGCGAAAAATAAAAACTACCTTCACGCATATACCAGGCTGTTGAACCTTTACCACCTAATTTGCTATGTAATGCCAGTTCGATGCTTCTGTTCAAGAAGTTCTCAAAAAATTTTATCTTTTTGCTGTCGGCAAGAACCAATACCTCTTCCATCCATGCCGATAAACTTGCTTGCGACTGTCCGGCTCTTGCAAAAGCTAAAGCTGATTGAACAATGTTATATAAATGAGGGAAAGTCTTGAAACCATTCGCATCTAACACCTCAGGCAGACTATCCCAAAATGGAAGAGTAGTACGCAATGCTGACGAACGCTCCCATTCGGTAGTGAAATCTGCTACCAACTCATTGGCTCGTTGCAGCATGGCTTTTTGACTGACATCTAACAGCCGCTCCCGAATCTTGTCGGGAAAATGACTGATAACTGCATCGCGCCTTTGTGCTATAAGCTGTGTACCTGTCAACATGAGCAGTAACCACCAAACCAGCATGAAAGGAAAAAATCGGACAGGCCTCATGACAGCTTATTATCGTAAATTATTTTACAAACATAGCAGCCACCCAGTTGTTTTTAGATTCATGGCGTACATATTTCAGGTTATAATGGGTTGCTTCCTGTTGGATCATTTCAAGGTCTTCGGTATAAAACCCGCTTAGCAGCAGATATCCTTTCTCAGTTAGAGAAGTCGCATAGCTTCCCATATCATGAAGCAATATCTGACGATTGATATTGGCTATTATCACATCAAACACACGTCCTATGAGCAGTGCTGCATCCCCTTCTTCCACGATGATATCGGGCTCTTCATTCAGCAATATATTTTCGCTTGCATTGCGGTAGGCCCATGGATCATTATCTATAGCCACTACTTCCGAAGCACCTAATTTTCTAGCTAATATGGCTAAAACAGCTGTGCCACATCCCATATCTAATACCTTTTTACCAGCTAAAGGGATATCGAACAAAAGTTGAAGCATCTGAGCTGTTGTTTCGTGATGAGCTGTTCCAAACGACATCTTAGGTTCTATCAGCAGGTCGAATTCAAAAGACGGGTCTTTGGCATGAAATGGAGCTCGTATGCGACAGCGATCATTTATGACAACCGCTTCGTAAGATGCTTCCCAACTTGCGTTCCAGTTTTGGTCTGGCAGTGGTTCAGCCTGAACGAAGCTTACCATGCGATATAAGTCATTGCTAAGGAGCCGGTAAATATGATCTATCTGAAATTGTTCGGTTGAAATATAGGCTTTCAGTATATCAGGCTCTTCCTCCATAAAGCTTTCGTATCCTAACTTCAGCAGCTCGCTGATCATCAAGTCTGACACTGAAGTATCTGCATTGATTTTCAAGGTAAGCTCCATCCAGCTCATAGCTTATTGTGCATTCTTACAGATGGTAAAAAACTCGGTAGCATTAAGTGAGGCACCACCTATCAGACCACCATCAACTCCGGGCTGCGAAAATATCTGATTCGCATTTTGTGCGTTACAACTGCCGCCATATAAAATTTTCGTCCTATCAGCCACGTCCTGATGATACCGTTCTGCTATCAGACTTCTGATATACGCATGCATCTCGGCAGCTTGCTCGGGTAAGGCTGTCATGCCTGTCCCTATAGCCCAAACCGGCTCATAAGCAATGATCACTTTCTCAAACTCATTGGTATCTAAATGAAACAAGCCATGACGTACTTGTTTGCGAACTACCTGATGATGTTTGCCTGCCTCCCTTTCGGGTAATAACTCACCTACACAAAAGATAGGTATCAACTCGTTTGCCAAAGCCTGGTTGACCTTAGCGGTGAGTATTTTCTCTTCTTCATGAAAATATTTTCTGCGTTCGCTATGGCCTATAATACAATGACTTACTCCCATAGATTTAAGCATTCCTGCTGAAACCTCGCCGGTATAGGCACCGGCCTGAAAAGAGCTGATATTTTGAGCTCCAACTTTAAAGCTGCTCTCGGCAGCATAGTCGCCCGCCATCTCTAAATACGGAAAGGGAGGACAAACGATGATATCAGTCTGAAGCTCTTCCTCTTCTGAGAGCAAGTCGATGAACTCTTCTATGAGCTCTTCAGCCTCCTGAAATGATAAATTCATCTTCCAGTTTGCGGCTACAATTTTTTTACGCATACGCTAAGATTTTAAATGATAATGATTAGTAAGCTGACCTTTTGCTGAGGAGAATAAACTCCTTGTCAAGAATATGTACAAAATTATTAATAATTATAATGGCACGCACAAGGAATCCAAGATGGGAGTGGATGAATACAGCTCAGACGATCTAAAGCAACGAATTTCAAGCATATTTCAATGGATATACTTTGCTTGACATAGTTCACAGCCAAATGCCCTAACCATTGATGCAGAGAAAGATATTTTCATAAGCTTGAACAGAAGAATCCAAAAGGCTGAGCTTGTCAATCAGGATACCGTTCAGGCATATTTTCAATAATTCGTTGCAATTTATTTTCATCAGGGAAATCGTTATAATGCCATTTCCCAGCAACATATCCGTTGTAAAACAGCATCAATCCAGGGTTTGAACGTATCATAGTTTTCAGCACTATGTCGTCAGCGAAGAAGGTATCGGTATGCATGCCATACTGATTGATTAGTTGTTCCGCTTCTTCGGGCAGGTTAGAAGTAAGTACGACTAAAGGTATTGCAAGCTCTATACTTGATTTTTCTACAGCAGCTATGCGTTTCATGCCTCTATCCGATGCAGTGGTGAGATCAGGTGCCACGACAACCAAAATGCCAGGGCTCTGCAGTATCAGATCAGTGAAGTCGTTTCCATTGGCATCTTCTGCCATCAGGTTATGAATTAACTCATCCTGGTCTTTTTCTATCCGTTGATCTACAAACTCCCATTGGCTCATCCATATAGAATCGTTCCATGGAAAATCGGGAGAAAGGTATTCTTGTCGGTCTCCGCTAACTTTATTTTGATATATCACATATACCCTGTCATCAGCTGTTTCATTAGCTGTCATTTTGTTACCAAGCTTCCATTCTCTGAAATCTATCAACGGAAGATGCATAGAGTAGTAATAAGAAAAAGCTGAAAACCCAATAAGAAATGCCAATGTTGTTATAGTTTGTCGTTTAGGATTTAGAAAAGGGCTAAATTTATTCCGGTTACAAAATATCCATACTGTTGGTGCCATCAGTATCAGGTTCTTATAAAATGTAGCCCAATTCGACAATTTAATGGCATCGCCAAAGCAGCCGCAATCCGGTACAGGATCGTAAAGTGCATCATAAAAGGTGAGCAGGGTAAAAAACGACATCATCAACAGCAACAGCCATGCTGTCAGTTGCATACGAAGGTTGAACAACAGAGCTGCTCCTATAGCAAACTCAACCGCACAAAGCAGTATGGATAAGAACAACGCATATCCATTAGCCCATTCCATGCCATAAACCATGAAATAATCTTCAAGTTTATACGCTGTCCCCCAAGGGTCAACACCTTTCACAAAGCCTGAGAAAACAAATACCGCTCCGGTTAGTAACCGGCTTAAATTATTCAGGAGTAGCTTCATTCCATTCACAGATTTTTATGGCTTGGATAAAAGGATCAGCGCAAAGACAGCATAATTGATGATATCGAAAAAATTCGCATCAATCCCTTCCGATACTCTTGTTTCGCCTTGGTTATCTTCTATCTGTTTGATGCGTAACAACTTCATCAATATTATATCTGTCAACGAACTAATTCGCATATTGCGCCATGCTTCGTCATAATCGTGATTTTTTCTTTGCATCAACTCATAGGCTTCGTGTAGGGTTTGTTCAAAATAATTTACCGCTTGTTGTGGGTCTAAATCAGGTTTTTCGGTTTCGCCCAATTTCAGTTGTATGACAGCCATAGCTGCATAGTTGATGATAGCTGTAAATTCTGCTTCCTGATTATCGGCTACCATCTGGGTTTGTTTTTGTTGCAAGCTTCTGATGCGCCTTGCTTTGATATAAATTTGGTCGGTAAGCGATGCGATCCTCAAAACACGCCATGCTGCTCCGTAGTCATCCATTTTAGCTGTAAAGATTGATTTACAATGGTCGAAAATCTGTAGAACCTGTATCGAGGTATCGCTTGCTGTCATATTGATAAAAATCCTTCCTATTTTTGTGCAAAATTACATTTTATGCATGAATCCACAGACCCTATGCATTGGACGGCTAAAAATACTGCCTTTTCTCGTACTTTATCAATAGAATTTAACGGAAAACGTATTCATAAGTCCGGTCCTTTACTTATGGGTATCATCAATATCACACCTGATTCATTTTATCCGGGCAGCAGATTTCAGGAGGCACATAGCATATTGGCACAAGTGGAGAAGATGCTCAACGAGGGTGCTGATATTATTGACATAGGTGCTTTTTCGACCCGGCCCGGAGCAGCCGAAGTTAGTGAAGCCGATGAACTTAAGCGGATTATACCCAAGCTGAGGATGATCCTCTCTTACTTTCCTGATGCATTTCTTTCGGTTGACACTTACCGTTCGGCAGTAGCACAGCAAGCGATACAAGCCGGAGCTAATATGATCAACGATATTTCTGGTGGCAGCTTCGACCCACATATGCCCCAACTGATAGGTAGCTTAAACGTCCCATTTATACTGATGCATATTCATGGCAGGCCACAAACTATGCAGAAAAACCCATTACAAAAAGATCAGGTAGTAGATTCCGTACGCTCTTTTTTCGAATTTCAACAAAAATTGTTTGAACAAAAAGGAGCACAACAACTGATCTTTGATCCTGGCTTTGGATTTGGAAAAACTGTTGATGCAAATTATACTTTATTATCTTCTTTACACAGACTTCGTTCTGGCGATTATCCTCTGTTAGTAGGTGTCTCACGTAAGTCAATGATATATAAAACTCTTAAAACGACTACCACAGAAGCACTGAATGGCTCAACTGTGTTACATACCTTAGCTGTCATGGGGGGAGCCGATATACTTCGGGTGCACGATGTGAGAGAAGCAGCAGAAGTGCTCCGGTTGTGCCATAACTTTGCAACTAACTTATACGAATCTCCTATATATAAACCTACGCCCAAAACCTAAGATATGATGATGGTAGAACTGCTATTTATAAGTCTGAAGTTAGTTGATATAATCGACATACTACTGTTAGCCAGCCTGTTATACTTGCTTTATTATCTTTTGCGTGGCACTGCTGCCATCAATATCTTTCTGGGGATAGTAACCATATTTCTGATATGGAAATTAGTATCTGTCCTGCAAATGGCCCTTCTTAGTGAAATCTTAGGTGCATTTGTCAGCGTAGGTTTTATTGCATTGATCATTATTTTTCAGCCCGAGATACGTCAGTTTTTACTTGCCTTAGGTACGCCTAAGTTTATGATCAAATATCGCAAACGGTTTTCTTTCCTTGGTACAAAATTCTTTGAATCCCAATCGAAAGAATGGCAGCATATCATCGCAAAATCTGTTTTCAGCCTGAGTGAAAAAAAGATGGGTGCTCTTTTAGTGGTCACCCGTCAACACAATCTTTTCGAATATTTGCAAAGCGGTATCCGGATTGATGCCATACTTTCACAAGCGTTGATAGAAAATATTTTCTTTAAAAACAGTCCTTTGCACGATGGGGCTATGATAGTCAGTCAGAATACTATCAAAGCTGCAGGATGTATTTTACCGGTAACAAAAAAATTAGACCTTCAGGGAAGGCCCGGCCTACGGCACAGAGCAGGTATAGGTATCACAGAAGTGAGTGATGCCATTGCAATCATCGTATCGGAAGAAAGCAGCAAAGTAAGCATAGCACACGACGGAACTATAGAACCCGTACAATCGGAAGAGCAATTATTAGAATTTTTTGATGGGTTAGGACTGAATATGGATTAAAGGTTTTTGTTAATAAGAAGTTTACACCAAAAATATTTTTTTAATTTTGCGCTCAAATGCATGATCCGATAAAGTTTTGAAGAAACAATTATCTATACATATGTTGACGCTTACAAGCTTTTTTATGCTTGTGTTGGCTATATTGCCCCATCATCACCATGCAGACGGTTTGTTTCACTTTTTTCCGGATAGCCCTGTTAAAAGTTCGTGCGAACTTCCGATCATCCCCAAAGAGAACGGCCATCATGAACACAGCAATTGTTTAATTGATAGGGTTTATACTATACAAACCAACGAACCGGCTAGCCGTTTTAAGACTATTGAGATAAAAATTCCGGGCTATCTGCTCACCTATACTGCTGTATTAGGTTCTGTTTTAAAAGATAATCTGCCCCTTTCAGGACTTCACTCTCCTTATCCCGATATTCACCTTACCTATCAGTCGCTGGTATACTCCAACAGCAATGGGCTTCGGGCTCCCCCCTTTCATCACTCCTGATCTATTTCTATTAAATAGGTCACACATATCTGTTTATCAGATACTTTCCTGAATTTTCATGTATGTCTCTGCTTTCTTTTGATGATACACATCGCTGGTAATCAATCAAAGCTTAATGAGTTTGTAAACATACAAGACGTTTGGGAAAATGGATAAGTTCCATCAGATTGATCTGTTGGAAGTTTATATCAGACACAAAAAATTTTACATCGATGAAACGAATCAATTTTTATCTTTTTATTGGGCTGTGTTCTCTGTTATTTGGTTGTATCGGTCGAAACCACAGCTTATCTGATGTGGAACACGATCACGATCATGATCATGAGGACGTGATCCATTTCAGTCGTGAACAAGCCGACGCTCTTGGATTGCAGGTTGAGACCATACAACCGGCAGCTTTTCAGAAGGTCATCAAAACCAGCGGATTCATACAGACAGCACAGGCTGATGAAGTCATCTTATCGGCTACTGCCAATGGTATAGTCCATTTTAAACGGCATTCTTTGTCCTTAGGTATGCAAGTCAATAGTGGCGAGCCTTTAGTAGTGATCTCTGCTCAGCAGCTACCGGAAGGTGATCCGGCATTACAAGCACGATTGAGGTATGAGGCTGCTCAAAAAGAATCAGAGCGTGCTGAGCTTCTTGTAAAAGAGAAGATCATCTCCATGAAAGAGTTTGAAGAGATACAACTACGCTATCTGACGGCAAAAAACATGTACTTATCTCAGTCAGAACAATATAGTGAGCAAGGTATAGTACTCAACTCGCCTATCAGCGGGCATATCAAAGATATTTTTGTAAAACAAGGTGATTATGTATCTGTAGGTCAGCCTATGGCGCAGATTGTCCGAAACAGGCATTTGCAACTCAGGGCTGAGGTGCCTGAAACCTATTTCGGACAGCTTGACCAGATCAACGATGCCCATTTTATCTTATCGTACAGCCAAGCTGTTCATAAACTTTCCGATTTGAACGGCAAGCTATTGGCTATAGGCAAAGCAACTACTGATCAATCATTTTTCCTGCCGGTTACTTTTGAGTTTGATTACAGCGCCGGGATACTTCCGGGAGCTTTTGCAGAGATATTTCTGTTAGGTGAACAAGAAAACCAGATTATCTCTGTACCACTTTCGGCTATTACTGAAGAGCAAGGCTTGTATTTCGTGTATCTGCAAATAGATAATGAAGAATACAAAAAGCAGGAGGTTCAGCCTGGACAAAGCAATGGTGAAAGGGTACATATAGTTCAGGGTCTGAGCTCTGGCGACAGAGTGGTCATCCAAGGCACTTATCAGATTAAGTTAGCTGCTACAGCTACTGTCATTCCCGAAGGGCATACACATTAATCAAATTAACTAAACTAAACCTTGCAGATCATGCTGGATAAAATCATCAAATTCTCGCTTACCCATCGTTTGTTGGTGCTAATTACCGCCCTTTTGCTGATGATTGCCGGGATTTACCTTGCAACAGGTATGGAAGTAGATGTATTTCCTGATTTGAATGCGCCAACAGTTGTGGTGATGACCGAAGCTAAAGGAATGGCATCGGAAGAAGTAGAGCGTTTGGTCAGCTTCCCTATTGAAACATCATTGAATGGTGCTACCGATGTCAGGCGGGTGCGCTCCTCTTCCACTACCGGTTTTTCAATAGTGTGGATAGAGTTTGACTGGGGTACGGATATCTACCGGGCACGGCAGATTGTATCAGAAAAATTAGTTGAAGTGAAGGATGTGCTTCCTTCCAATGTAGGGAATCCCACTTTAGGCCCGCAATCGTCCATATTAGGTGAGATCATGATTATTGGACTCACAGCTGATACAAGCTCTATGCAAGAACTTCGAACGATAGCCGACTGGACGATACGACCAAGACTGCTTTCAATAGGTGGTGTGGCACAGGTGGCAGTGCTTGGAGGTGATATAAAAGAATACCAAATACTGCTTCAGCCCCATAAAATGAAACATTATGGAGCCACCTTGAACGAGGTTATTCGCACTGTAAAAGACATGAACCGCAATGCAGCTGGTGGAGTACTGTATGAATACGGCAACGAATATATTATCCGTGGGGTAGTATCTACCAACGATATTGCTTTGTTAGGAAAATCGGTTGTAAAAACTAATGATAATCGCACTGTTCTGCTTGAAAACATAGCTGACATCACTATAGGCTCTAAAAGCCCACAGTTAGGATTAGCTTCAGAAAGAGGTAAACCGGCTGTGTTGATCACCGTCACCAAACAGCCGGGAACTAACACCATAGAGTTAACCCAGAAATTAGATCAATCAGTAGAAGAGCTCCGACAGACATTGTCAGACGATATTCAAATCTCAACTGATATTTTCAGACAGTCACGTTTTATTGAAAACGCAATAGGAAACGTCAAAAAAGCTATTATTGAAGGTGGTATTTTCGTTGTGATAGTGTTGGCAATTTTTCTGATGAATGGCAGGACGACTATTATCTCTCTGATAACTATTCCCTTATCTTTATCTTCTTCTATACTAGCTTTAAAGCTGATGGGTTTTACTATTAATACCATGAGTTTAGGAGGCATGGCCATTGCAATTGGGTCATTGGTTGACGACGCTATAGTGGATGTAGAGAATGTATTCAAACGTTTGCGGGAAAACAGATTACTGCCTTCTATCAAACGTCAAACAGTGCTACAAGTAGTGTTTCAGGCGTCAAGAGAAGTACGTATGCCCATTTTAAACTCCACCCTGATCATAGTAACCAGTTTTATTCCTCTTTTCTTTCTTTCGGGCATGGAAGGGCGTATGCTGGTACCTCTTGGAATTGCATTTATAGTAGCACTATTTGCCTCTACTTTGGTTGCACTCACCCTTACACCGGTGCTATGCAGCTATTTGTTAGGTCAAGAAAGGCCAGCTAATAAATCTGACAAAGAGCCTTTTGTGGCACGTAAGTTAAGAGAGCTTTACCAAAAAGCACTAAGTTGGATATTAGATCAGAAGAAATGGGCTTTGTCGGTAGTCAGCCTTGCTTTTATAGTTTCAATATTCTTTTTCTTTTCATTGGGTCGGAGCTTTTTACCTCCTTTCAACGAAGGCTCGTTTACTATTAATATAAGCAGTTTACCCGGTATATCGTTGGAAGAATCGGATCGGATGGGGCGTATGGCTGAACAGATGTTGCTCGCCATTCCTGAAGTACAAACAGTCGGTCGGAAGACCGGGCGTGCCGAATTGGATGAACACTCAATGGGTGTGAATGCTTCGGAGATAGAAGCTCCGATTATACCTGGCAAGCGCTCAAAGGAGAGTTTGATAGAAGAGATACGTCAAAAATTACAACTACTGCCAGGGGTAAATATTGAGATAGGTCAGCCTATATCGCATCGTATCGACGCCATGCTGTCGGGTACTCAAGCAAATATTGCTATTAAGGTGTTTGGTACGGATTTGAATAAACTATTCACTTTAGGCGGTGAGATTCGATCAGCCATACACGATATAGAAGGATTAGAGGACTTGAATGTAGAACAACAGATTGATCGTCCGCAATTGATCATTGAGCCCAAACGTGAGCTGTTATCCAAATATGGAATTACCGTTCCAGAGTTTAGCGAGATGGTCAATGTGCTTTTAGCCGGTGAAACTGTGTCGCAGGTTTACGAAGGCAGTCGTAGCTTCGATCTGACGCTCAAGGTCGGTGATGAGAACCGATCTACCGCCGAGCAGATAAAAAACCTGATCGTTGATGCTGATGGCCGTAAAATACCTTTGTCGAATATTGCTACCGTACGTTCGGCTGTAGGGCCAAACGTGATCAACCGGGAAAATGTTTCGCGTAAAATAGTGGTATCAGCTAATGTATCGGGTGGCGACCTAAGAGGTATAGTCAATGAGATACAAAAACGAATAACGGAAAAGATCGTGTTACCGGAAAATTACCATATAGAATACGGTGGTCAATTTGAAAGCGAGCAGGCAGCATCGCGTGTGCTGTTTATCACTTCAATCTTTTCGGTACTCATTATATTTCTGTTGCTGTTCAATCAGTTTCGTAGCGCTACACAGTCGTTGGTTATCCTGCTCAATCTACCGTTAGCCTTGATAGGCGGTGTGTTTGCACTCTATTTCACTAATGGGAATATCAGCATACCAGCTATCATAGGTTTTATCTCTCTTTTTGGGATAGCCACCCGCAACGGGATGTTGCTTCTGACTCGCTACAATGATCTGCATCAGGAAGGGATGCCAGCCAAAGAGAGTGTATTACATGGCTCGGCCGATCGGCTCAACCCTATTCTAATGACTGCACTCACCACCGCCTTGGCTCTGATACCTCTTGCTATAGGAGGTAATTTGCCCGGAAACGAGATACAAAGTCCCATGGCAAAAGTGATCTTAGGCGGGTTATTCAGCTCTACACTGCTGAACGGATTCATTATACCAATAGTTTATCTGCTGACACATAAGAGGATAGACCAAGAGCATAAATCAGATCAGAAACAAATCATCTGACAAAATCCAATCCATCAAACCAAGTTTTTAATCAATTACTGAAAAGAAACATATGGTAGGAGTATGTGAACATAAAAGTTGCGCTCATTTATCGAATTTTTTAAAACTGCTTTACAATCAGAAAATAATAAAAACTAAACCGATGAAAACCTTTTTTCTTCCACTGATGTATATCTGTATCAGTATTTCACTTAACGCCCAAAGTTTTGCTGATCCTTTACTGATTGCCATAGAGGGGAACAATACTCGTCTCAAAGCTCTCCGATTACAAGCCGAATCCCAAAAGCTTGACAACAAAACCAACATATACCTGCAAGCACCAGAAGGAGAATTTGGCTATTTGTGGGGTAATACAGTTGATAATTCAAATCGCATTGATATTCATATTAGCCAGACATTTGATATTCCTACCTTAAGTGGAATGAAAGGGCGCCTTTCTGATCGTCAGAATAATTCTGTTGACTGGCAATATCGGATCAGTCGTATGGAAATTTTGCTACAAGCCAAACAAATTGTGATTGAGCTTAGCTATCTGAATCAGCGAAAAAATGAAATGGAAGTCCGGCTGTTACATGCGCAACTGTTGGCGCAAGCCCTGACTAAGCAGTTCGAAAGTGGCTATGCCAACCGATTGGATCATAACAAAGCTTACCTGAACTTAGCTAAAGTCCAAAATGAGCTATCCAAAATCCTTTTAGAACGACAATTTGTTCAGGCTCAACTAATCCGCCTCAACGGTGGCCATGAGATCGATTGGCATGAAACCGATTATCCCATGCAATATCTGCCTGATATACCTGATGAATGGATGGCAGAAAACTTCCATAAAGACCCACGATTAGTCTATAGCACACAAGAGGTTGAGATCAGCAAAGAAAACATACATCTCCAAAAAGCCAACAGATGGCCAGTTTTTTCAGTAGGTTATGCAAGCGAAAAAGTGGGGGCAGAACACTTCCAAGGGGCTGTAGCCGGGATACATATTCCATTGTGGGAAAATAAAAACCAGATTACCAAAGCAAAAACAATCGCGCTTGCAGCTCAGGCTAATCAGATTGATCTGCAACAGCAATATCAAAGTATGATGGTAAGCCTGTTTACTAAGGTAGCTGGACTTCAATCTATTGCCAACTCATATGCTGAAGCAATGAAAGCCACGCACAATATTGAACTATTGGATAAAGCTTTACAGGCAGGTGAAATATCTGTATTGACCTATCTTACTGAGCTAAGTGCATTTTACGAATTAAACGATTTGGTAATGGAAGCCGAACGCGATTTTCAGTTGGCTTTAGCAGAATTATTAGCTGTCGAATTATAACGTTAACACATCTCAATAGTGCTATTTTCGACTACTCAAGCTCAATAAACCTATCGTTCTGAGTGCTGAAAAATAATTTACGATACGGGTCATATCGAAAATATTTTTCTATTGGAATATCATCCGGCAAGTACCGCTGTAGGTATGTATTCAGGATATAGTCGAAGGTATAAGCTGCATAGAGTCGTCCTAAATAATGCACAAAATCCATAGTACCTTCTGTTGTGATGGTATCAACAGATAGACGATATTCTATCTCACCGCTGAAAAACTTTTGGGTGTAATAACCGGTAAAGCTGTCGTACAGATTATTATCGGCATACAGTATATGAGGTTTGGCAACTGTATCATTAGTCATATTCAGTTCTACCCACACCGCCATATTCAATCCATTTAGCCAGATATCGGTAGAGTAATGCTCGCCGCCAACGCTGATCTGGTCTTCCACTACGGTGGTAAACTCCATCAGCTCCATCTGCGCCAAATGCACTATATACAACACACTGTCGATACCCATAAATTCTTCCATCTGGTTTTGGCCAAACACCTTGCAGCCATAGTTTGACAGTTCGGTTTTAAACGACTGTTCAAAAGCTGTGATCAGCTGTTGTTCGTCTAATTGGGAAAATAGTAAAGTTTCATTCAGCAGCTCCGGATTGTCAGAGGTATCCGACAGGAAAAAGGCAGGTATTTCATCTTCAGTCTTTTGGTTGACCATATATACATGCTCGGGCATAAGCACCATGATGGCTATATTGTCGGCCTTTTGGACAAACTTTTTTGCTAACTGCCGTTGCACCGAGCATCCTGACAGAGACAAGCCAACCAGCAGCACCATCAGGTGCATGACTTTGATGCAATAGCCTGGCTTGTTACTCATTATTGACTTTCTATCATCAGTCTGGCAAAATCCCGCCCATATTTCTCAGCTTCTAACAGGTCTTCCTCATGGGGTGAGAATTTCACAAACACATCATTTTCTGTATATTTCAGCTTGAGGTTTTCTAAATTAGTTCGTATCATACGTGCTGCTTCACCGCTCCAGCCATATGACCCGAAGCCTCCTGCCGGCTTACCTCTGTCGCGCAGTGGGTTAATAGCAGCAAACAAGCGATAGATCGGGAGTAAAATATTTTGATTGATAGTAGGACTTCCAACTATAATGGCGGCAGCCAACGCTAATTCCATTTCAATATCACCAAGAGAGACATGTTCAATATCTTGTACGACTACCTCAATTGATGGTTCCGACTGCAATCCTTGGGCGATGGCTTCGGCTAATGCACCGGTTTTATGATAGGCAGACACATATGGGATATACACACGTAACTTTTTAGGTAGTTGCATAGCAGCAGTGGCATAACGTTCGGAGAGGTCCACATATTTCTTCCAGTTGGAACGTAAAATCGGTCCATGACCGGTAGCGATAGTATCAATTTGCAATGGTCGTATGCGTTCGATGGCTTTGAGCATGAATTTGCTGAATGGCTTCAGAATAACGTCGAAATAATAGGTAAATGAATCGTCCCAGTTGTCCACCAAGTCGTCAAACATCCTTTCATCGGCATAGTGTGCAGAAAATGAATCACAGCTGAACAGTATTCGCTCTTTCTCTAAATAGGTGTACATGGTATCGGGCCAGTGCAGATTGGCAGCACCAAGAAATTGCAGCTTCATATTGCCTAAATCCAACTCATCACCATCTTTCACCTGTATGCTCTCAAAAGCTATAGGCATCAGGTCTTTCAGATAACGTATTGCGTTACCAGTACCTACTATCTTAGCTTGTGGTGCAATTTCCAACAGCTTGCCTACGCAACCCGAATGATCGGGTTCGGTATGATTCAAAATAATATATTCCAACTCAGCAGGGTCAATCAACGAACGCAGTTTATTTTCAAATTCGGGCCAGAAATTTTCTTTCACCGTCTCCACTACTGCTTTTTTCTCTGCTAATATCAGATAGCTGTTGTAGGTTGTCCCGAATTGGGTTTCCATCACCACATCAAAAGTACGTAGTCCATGATCCAAAACCCCTACCCAATATACCTTATCACTCAGTTGAAGCACATGTTCTTTTTCCATAAAAACGCAAATAATTTGAAGGCAAAAGTACAATAAAAAGCAGCATGGTAAAAGGGGATATAGCAGGGAAAAGTGTCATAACAAAGCTTAACTACTATTCGTATCATAAAGCTCATTATATTATCAAACAGATAGTTAGATAGTATAGCTTCGTTTCATAAACCACTAAAAGCCGCCTTAAAAGGCGGCTTTTAGTGGTAAAGAGTAAGATTTGTTTAGAAAAGACTCATTGACACGGTAAGCCCGGCCATGACTACTGATACCATTGCCATCAGTTTTATTAGTATGTTGAGTGAGGGGCCGCTCGTATCTTTGAAAGGGTCACCTACTGTATCACCAACGACACCGGCTTTATGAGCTTCGCTTCCTTTTCCGCCAAAATTTCCTTTCTCGATAAATTTCTTTGCATTATCCCATGCGCCACCAGCATTGTTGAGCATAGAGGCTAAAGTAAAACCTGCTGTCAGTCCACCTACTAATAGCCCTACAACTCCTGCTACTCCAAGTACCACACCTGTCAGTACAGGTATCACTATAGCTAACAAAGAGGGTATGAGCATTTCTTTTTGAGCACCTCGTGTAGATATCTCTACGCATTTGGCATATTCGGGAACAGCTTTTCCTTCCATGATACCGGGTATTTCACGAAACTGCCGTCGTACCTCATTAACCATTGCACCTGCTGCTCTTCCGACGGCTTTCATCGTCATAGCCGAGAACACAAAAGCCATCATAGCTCCAATGAAGATGCCGCTCAGCAGCAGTGGGTTGAATATAGTCAGGTCATATGCTTCTGCAAAGTCGCGTATGCTTGCTGAGGTAAGCATCACCACTCGTTGTCCTTCAGCGGCCACAGGTACTATAGCAGTTTTAGCTGTGTAAAACACCACATTACCTATCTGCCTTATTCCTTCGGTGTTTTCGGCCAACTTACCTATCCACAGCCGGATCTCTTCCATATAAGCAGCCAGCAGAGCCATAGCTGTCAGTGCAGCCGAGCCTATGGCAAAACCTTTACCCGTAGCAGCTGTAGTGTTTCCTAACATATCCAGTGCATCCGTACGCTCTCTTACTTCTTTAGGCAGATGTGCCATCTCGGCATTGCCTCCTGCATTATCAGCAATAGGACCAAATGCATCGGTTGCAAGTGTAATACCAAGTGTTGACAGCATACCTACTGCAGCAAAACCTATCCCATACACACCCATTGCAAAGTCGTGAAAACCGCCGGCAAAGCCAAACGCAGCAATGATACCCAATACTACTGTAGTGACAGGTATCCAGGTAGAGAACATACCTACTGCTATCCCGTCTATGATAGTAGTAGCAGGGCCATGCATTGCTTGTCTTGCAATACCTTTAGTAGGTTTATATTCGTCTGAAGTGAAATACTCGGTACCTTGCCCAATGATCACCCCTGCTATCAAACCTGCTACGACAGACCCAAAAATACCCCATGAAATCCAGCCAAGGTATGTCATCACGGCTACCACGACCAATATAAGCAACGAACTGCCTCCTGTTCCTAAAAGTAGAGCGTTGAGCAAATTTTTCTGTGTAGCAGTTTCTTTAGTTCTGACAAAGAATATTCCCATTATAGAGATTAGTATTCCTACTGCTGCTACTATCATAGGTGCTATTACAAACTTTTCCTGTTCTGCACCGCTTATGTTGGTCAGTGCAGCTCCTAAGGCTGCTGTAGCTAATATAGAGCCGGCGAATGATTCGTACAGGTCGGCACCCATACCTGCCACATCCCCTACATTGTCGCCTACATTATCGGCTATAGTAGCTGGGTTACGCGGGTCATCTTCGGGTATGCCGGCTTCAACTTTTCCAACCAGGTCAGCTCCAACATCAGCTGCTTTAGTATAGATACCACCTCCTACACGTGCAAATAGTGCTTGGGTAGAAGCTCCCATGCCAAAGGTAAGCATGGTGGTAGTGATCTCAACCATTTTGAGCTTTTCGGTAGTACCAGGATGTACAAAGGTCAAGCCTAACCAGGAAAGTCCGTGCTGCATATTTTCGGGTGTATATACCCATTTGGTAAGTATCAGATACCAGGCAGCTATATCTAAAAGCGCAAATCCAACTACTACCAACCCCATCACAGCTCCGCTTCGAAAAGCTATCTGTAGCCCTTTGTTAAGCGATTGTGTAGCTCCATGAGCTGTACGCGCAGAGGCATAAGTAGCTGTCTTCATGCCTAAAAAACCACAAAGACCAGAAAAGAATCCACCGGTTAAAAAGGCTACCGGAACAAAAGGATTCTGAATCTTCAGATATGCCAATAAGGTAAGCAATACAACAAGGATAAGGAAAACTAAAGTTACAACGGCATATTGACGCTTAAGATAAGCCATGGCACCATCCCTGACGTATTGAGCTATACGTTTCATTTCATCGGTGCCCTCACTATTCTTCATCATGCTTTTAAAGAAATAGTAAGCAAAAAACAAGGCTAATACTGATGAGACAGGTATCAGCCAAAAAATTGAATCCATCATAATGTGTTGATTTTGGTAATAATTGGTATTGATTTGAAAATAAGTATTTTATGAAGAAACATTTCTCAACCTGTAAAATTGTTATTTTTATACATAGCCCGGGATAAGTGTTTAATTCCCAACTGCTCAATGAAGTTGCATCAGCCTATTTTGAATTGGATTCAAAATAAAAACTATCATAAAATTGTGAAGGGGCAAAAGTAACTACTAATTGAATTGAAACAAAACAATATTTTTGTCAGTTCAATTTTGAACGATAATTTTTATAGTCCCTGTATCACAAAAAAGCTGCTGATCGGGTAAAATCTTTGTACTTTTATGGACTCAAACTGAATTATTTTGAACCAGATGGAGAAAAAACTACTCAACATCCACAGTATGAGCTACAGCCAATCGCAGAGTGGCGCCTATACCCTCATACTGCAGGAGGCAGAAGGAAGAAGGAGATTGCCAATAGTGATAGGCGGATTTGAAGCTCAAAGTATTGCACTTGGCATTGAAAGGCTGCAATCTTCCCGACCAATGACTCACGACCTGATGAAAAACTTTGCCATATTTTTTGGGATCGATATAGTCGAAGTGATCATAAACAAATTCAAAGACGGTATTTTCTATGCATTGCTGATCTGTAAGCAGGATAATAAACTCAGTGAAATTGATTCACGTACCTCCGATGCGGTGGCCCTGGCTATCCGTTTCAACTGCCCTATATACACATACGACAGCATTTTACAGGAAGCCGGTATCGTCATGGAAGATGAAATAACAATTGCTGATCCCACTGAGACAGCCGAAACTGATGAGGACGATAAGTTCTCCCAATATCTCACTAAAGAATTGGAAAAGATGCTGCAAGAAGCCATTGATAAGGAAGACTTTGAACGGGCATCTGTGCTTAGAGATGAAATCAAGAAAAGAAAAGCTAAGGACTAATTCATAAACCTTAATTTAAATATGATGCCAAAAAGACTCAGTGCATGCTTCCTTTTATTGTTTATAACCTTCTTATCATCAACCATATGGGCACAGGAGCCTACTAACTCCTCAGAAGCAGATACAGCCCTTGGAAATGAAACCATAGTGAGTGTTGCGATAGATCAAACACCTGATAGCACATCGGAAACCATAGACAAAAGCAATCTGTTGGATTTGAATCGAAGTAGTGGCTTTAAACCAATGACAATACTTCGTGGATTATTAGGGATGCTGTCGCTTATACTGATTGCATTTATCTTCAGCACTAACAGAAAAGCAGTCAGCTGGCGTGTAGTTTTTATAGGGTTAGGGATACAAATAGCCTTAGCAGTTGGAGTATTGTATGTGCCGTTCATACAAGCCTTTTTCGAGTTTGTCGGAAAGTTGTTTGTCTTAGTATTGGATTTCACTAAGGCAGGTACTGAGTTTTTGTTCAAAAGTTTTGGCAGTAACGAGATAGAGACTGCCTTACAAAATTTTGCGGTACAGATACTACCGACTATCATCTTCTTTTCGGCATTGACCAGTCTGTTATTTTATTTAGGTATCATTCAAAAGGTGGTGAAAGCAATGGCCTGGGTAATGATCAAACTGTTGAACCTAAGTGGAGCTGAAAGTCTATCGGTAACGGGCAACATCTTTTTAGGGCAAACAGAAGCCCCATTAATGATCAAAGCCTATTTGTCGCGTATGAACAAATCGGAGATATTATTAGTGATGCTTGGTGGTATGGCTACATTGGCCGGAGGTGTATTAGCTGTATATATCAGCTTCTTAGGTGGTAACGATCCGGTTCAACGACTACTTTTTGCCAAGCATCTGCTTACTGCTTCTGTTATGGCAGCGCCAGGAGCAGTAGTGATCTCCAAGATATTAGTTCCACAAACCGAGCCTATCGATAAAACTCTTGAAGTTACTAAAGAACAGATTGGGAGTAATGTATTGGATGCCATCTCGAATGGCACTACCGAAGGGTTGAAATTAGCCGTGAACGTGGCAGCTATGCTGTTAGTTTTCATTGCGTTTATTGCGATGTTCAATTATATCACTGTATATATAGGTGACTTGTTCGGATTGAACGAGCATATCAGCAACCTGAGCGACGGAAGATATAATGAGTTATCGCTACAATTCATGTTAGGCTATATATTTTCGCCGGTGATGTGGCTTATTGGAGTTAATATACACGATATCACATTATTAGGTCGCTTATTAGGTGAAAAGGTCATCATGACCGAGTTTATCGGTTATCTGAGTCTCTCCGAGCTGAAAGCCGCACAGGCATTCACCGATCCAAAGTCTATCATCATAGCTACTTATATGCTTTGTGGCTTTGCTAACTTTGCTTCCATAGGTATTCAAATAGGCGGGATAGGGTCTTTGGCACCCAATCAACGAGTACTTTTATCAAAATATGGGATGCGAGCCCTACTTGGCGGCTCTATAGCTTCCCTTTTATCGGCAACCATTATAGGAATGCTGATAGGGTAAGCCCTGCGATTTCTATAGCACCATCGCATGAAATTGCTTTACCTGCAAATATGTATAAACTTTAAACAGATGCAACAGTATATAGACCTTATTCGACTTGTATTAGATCAGGGTATCGAAAAAAATGATCGCACCGGAACGGGAACCCTTAGTATCTTTGGACACCAGATGCGCTTTGACCTGACAGATGGTTTTCCGCTGCTAACCACTAAGAAGCTGCATCTGCGTTCTATCATACACGAGTTGTTGTGGTTTCTTCAGGGAAATACCAATATCAGGTATCTAAACCAAAATCGCGTTACCATATGGGATGAGTGGGCTGATGAACATGGAGATCTGGGACCTATATACGGTGCTCAATGGCGCAACTGGAACAACGAAGGCATTGACCAGATCAGTCAGGTAGTGGAAAGTATCCGACACAATCCGGATAGCCGCCGACATATAGTAGCCGCATGGAATCCATCGGTACTACCTGTCTCAGGTAAAAGTTTTGCAGAAAACGTTGCCGTAGGCAATGCGGCCCTCCCACCCTGTCATGCATGGTTTCAGTTTTATGTAGCCAATCAAACTCTCTCTTGTCAGATGTATCAACGAAGTGCTGATGTTTTCCTTGGAGTGCCATTTAATATTGCCTCATACGCACTGCTAACCATGATGATGGCTCAGGTGACTGACCTAAAGCCCGGTAGCTTTATCCTGACATTGGGTGATGCACATATTTATCTGAATCATCTGAATCAGGTGAGAGAGCAGATAAGCAGAGAACCACGCAAACTAGCCCGCATGATCATCAATCAAAAGCGGACTTCAATATTCGATTTTCAATACGACGACTTCCACCTTGAAGGCTACGACCCACATCCTCATATAAAAGGTGAAATAGCCGTTTAACCATTTGTATAGCATGGAACAAAAAAAACCTCTAATTACTTTCATAGTCGCCTATTCCTTAAACAGAGCTATAGGTAAAGACAATCAATTACCCTGGCATATCAGCAACGATTTAAAACGGTTTAAAAAAATCACCTTAAACCATACAGTTATTATGGGACGAAGCACTTTTTTATCTTTACCGGCAGGCCCACTGCCAAAGAGAAGAAACATAGTGTTGAGCCGTAGCCTGAATCAGAGCGATGGGACAGCTTTTGAAGTAGCAAATACTATAGATCAGGTGTTCGAAAAAGTCAAAGGAGAAGATGAGGTTTTCATCATTGGTGGAGCCTCAGTATTTGAACAATTTTTACCCTTAGCCGATAAGCTTTTCCTTACTATCATCGAAAAAGATATAGAAGCCGATACTTTTTTTCCGGAAGTAGATTTCAGCAATTGGAAGCGGCTGTCGCAGGAGACCATCTCGGATGATCCACAAAATGATTTTGTGTATCGCTACGAGACCTGGGTTCGTACTCAAAGCTGATTGGATAGGGATATCAGGTTTTTTGTTTTTTCTTTTTTGCTGCCGGAAACAATATATTATTCAATATAAGCCGGTATCCGGGTGAGTTAGGATATAAATCCAATTCGGTAGGTGGGTCGCCTATGAAATGCTGATAATCTTCAGGATCGTGCCCACCGTAGAAGGTCCAGAATCCATTTCCAAAAGTACCGTGTATGTATCGGTCTTCATGAAAAGCCTGATTATCTCCTAAGACAATGACTTCCGATTTCACAAAATCTTTATTAAAAGCAGTGGTTTGTCCCATAAACCCTTTGATGACTTTGTTATGGTTTTGGGTCAGCATTGTTGGGACAGGGTCCCATTTAGCCGAAAACTCAAAAAGTGAGAAATAGTCGTTACTCTGATTGATAGCCCTTGAACGATAGTGGCTTACATCAATATTTGAGATGGCATATTCAGTTGGATTGACTACCACACTGAAATCTGTGAATGCAAAGCAGTTATCATAGTTTAGTCTTTCCGGGTCGCCGGGTCGTATAGGGTCACCGTCAAACATCACATCACATATATCCAATCCGTCGGCGGCCAATGCAATATCATAGCTGTCGGTAGCTGAGCACATGGCAAACATATAGCCGCCACCTGCAACAAACTCACGTATCTTATGGACTACCGCTAATTTAAGCTGCGAAACTTTTGTAAAACCATGCCGTTGTGCCGTAGCTTCCTGCAGCTTGACATCTTCCTGATACCAGGGAAAGTGCCTGTATCTAGCCCAAAACTTGCCGTATTGTCCTGTAAAATCTTCATGATGCAGATGCAACCAGTCGTACATTGGCAATACTCCTTCCAACACTTCGTCATCGTAAACCACGTCGTACGGTATTTCGGCATAGGTTAAAACCAAAGTTACTGCATCATCCCAGGGTAGTTTATTTTTCGGAGAATAGACGGCTATACGCGGTACTTTTTGCAGCTTCATCTCGTCCATATTACTTCCCATATCGGCTATTTCGGCTAATATAGAAGTTGCCTGCGCATCGGCAATGACCTGATACGAAACATTTCGAAGCTTACATTCTTTTTCAAAACTTTCGTGATACGGGATAAGATAACTACCGCCTCTGTAATTCAACAACCAGCTTATTTCTAAATCGTGCTGCAACACCCAATAGGCTATCCCATACGCTTTTAAATGATTTCGCTGGGTCTGATCCATAGGAATAAGCAGATAGGCCGCCTGGGAAACACCTATATGCAACAAAAAAATAATTAAAAACAGTTGGACAACTTTCTTCATAGATTTGCGAAAATACATAAAACTAGCTTGTGAATGTTACAGGATAAACCTGGATTGCTGGAGCTGCCGGTAAAAAGGAAGCGCATAATTACATCTTACTTTTGATTTGATCAACGATATGTCATCGAAGTAAAGTTTAAAACTCGGATGTAAAATGAAAATTGATATCGGGATATTTATCCATAGCTGTTTGCAATGTGTATGGTGAATCAGCCAGAAACACATCTCGTCCTTCTTTATCTACAGCCAATTGAGCTGATTTACGGGTTTTAAAATCGTCTAATGCAGCTTTATTATCGCTTATTATCCATGCTGTTTTATACAGGTTGATAGGTTCGTATCTGCAACTTGCGCCGTATTCGTGCAGCAATCGGTATTGGATCACTTCAAACTGCAATGCTCCTACTGTTCCAATAATTTTTCTCCCGGATATTTTTCCTGTAAAAAGCTGTGCCACACCTTCATCCATCAGCTGATCCAAGCCTTTTGCCAGCTGCTTTGATTTCATTGGATCGGCATTTTCCACATATCTGAACAGCTCGGGTGAGAAATGAGGTATGCCTTTGTAGTGCAGTATCTCTCCTGCCGATAAGGTGTCGCCTATTTTAAAATTACCTGAATCATACAAGCCTACTATATCACCTGGAAACATTTCTTCAACTATAGTTTTGCGTTGTGCCATAAATCCAGTAGGGTTTGAAAATTTCAGCTTACGGTTCAGACGGATATGATGATACGGAGTGTTGCGTTCAAACCTACCCGAAACTATTCTCACAAAAGCAATTCTGTCGCGATGGTTAGGGTCCATATTGGCGTGTATCTTAAAAACGAATCCTGTGAACGATGGTTCGTTGGGCTGTACAAATCGTTCTAGTGCTTGTCGTCCAACCGGAGAAGGTGAGATACGAAGGAAGCAGTCTAAAAGCTCGCGCACACCGAAATTATTCAATGCACTTCCAAAAAACAGCGGGCATAATGTACCGTTCAGGTATTCATCTACTTCAAATTCCGGATATACTCCTTCTATCAGTTGGAGATCGTCACGTAAAATACCGGCATCGCTACCTATATACTGGACTAAAAACGGATTTTGCACATCATTAAATGCAATTCCTTTCTCAGCTTTTTGTTTATTGGGTTCAAACAAATACAGATTACGATCAAAAATATTATACACACCTTTAAAGTCGGTTCCCATACCAATAGGCCAGCTCAAGGGTGTTAGCATAAGATCTAGCTTATCTTCTATTTCATCCATTAGATCAAACGGGTCTTTTCCGGGTCGGTCTAATTTATTGACAAACACAATAATAGGTATTTGACGCATCCTGCAAACCTTTACCAACTTTTCTGTTTGAGGCTCAACTCCTTTGGCTGCATCAATCACCACTATCACGCTATCAACAGCAGTGAGGGTTCTATAGGTATCTTCGGCAAAATCCTGATGCCCGGGTGTATCCAATATGTTTATTTTGAATCCTTTATATTCAAAACCCATAACAGAAGTAGCCACAGATATACCCCGCTGTCGTTCTATCTCCATCCAGTCGGATGTAGCGGTCTTAACTATTTTATTGGATTTCACGGCGCCAGCTTCCTGTATAGCTCCTCCAAAAAGTAATAATTTTTCGGTAAGGGTTGTCTTTCCGGCATCAGGATGGCTGATGATAGCAAAAGTTCGGCGACGTGTTATCTCGTCATGAAAAAGCATAAAAAAAATTTCGGACAAAGATAAGTGGAAAACAGAAGACATATCAAATTTTTTCTATACGTCATCAAGCAGGCAAAAGTGATCATACGATTGAATATTGACTATATGTCAAATCTATTTTTCTGTGTTATAGTTCCTTTCTCCATACTGACGATTATTTCATAGCAACGCCTTATTATTTTCTTTAATCCGTATCTTTGCCGTCTAATATTTTTTTATTATCAAATCATTTTTATTATGGCAATTCATGTAACAGATGCCGACTTCAACGAAGTCGTTTTACAATCGGAGGTTCCGGTTATTGTTGATTTTTGGGCTGTTTGGTGTGGGCCATGTCGTATGGTAGGACCTATAGTTGAAGACATTGGCAACGAATACAATGGCAGAGCAAAAGCAGTAAAGCTTGATGTAGATAATAATCCGGCTGTAGCAGCTAAGTATGGTATCCGCAATATTCCTACTCTGTTGTTTTTCAAAGGTGGAGAAGTCGTTGACAAGCAAGTAGGTGCTGTTCCCAAACAGGTTTTAGTCAAGAAATTAGAGGCACTGTTATAATCTCGTCCATCAGCTTTGGCAGCAATCGGGCATCATATATCATGTCAGCAGTATTATGACGTATCAGATAGCACATGAAAGTCTGAGCAGGTTTGGAAGTCTTGAATTTCTGGCCCGTCAGGTAGTAGAAGGGTTTATTACCGGATTGCATAAGAGTCCTTTTCATGGTTTTTCGGTTGAATTTTCGGAGCATCGGCTTTACAACACAGGAGAATCAACTCAACATATTGATTGGAAGCTATTTGCCCGTACTGAGAAGCTGTTTGTAAAACGGTTTGAAGAAGAAACAAATCTGCGTTGTCAGATCGTTATAGACCGCTCATCTTCAATGTATTTTCCACTACGTCCTAAGCCTGACCCTAATGTACCGGATAAGTTTTTGTTTTCGGTCTATTCGGCTGCCAGTTTGATGGAGCTGATGCGTCGTCAACGCGATGCGGTAGGGTTAAGTCTGTTTGACGACAGTTTGCAACTACATACCAAAGCTCGTTCTAATCGGGCTCATCATCAGTATTTGTTGTCGGAGTTAGAACGGCTTATTGGTCATCAACGTGAGCATAGAGGCAAAGGTACTGCAACAGCCCATGCGTTGCATCAGGTAGCCGAGCTAAGCCATCAACGCTCGTTGATCATTATCTTCAGCGATATGTTTGACAATACCGATACTATGCCAGAGCTATTTGCTGCGCTTCAGCACCTACGCTACAACAAACACGAGGTAGTACTTTTTCATGTGACGGATCACCAAATGGAATTAGAGCTGATGGTGGACGATCGGCCTACCAAATTTGTGGACCTTGAGAGTGGAGAAAAGCTCCGGCTCAACCCTATGCAAATCAGAGAAGCTTATCGTGATGCTATGGTCAGACAGAAAAATGAGCTGAAGCTAAAATGTGGACAATACTCCATCGATTATGTGGAAGCCAATATCAACAAAGGCTACCATCAGGTATTGATGGAATATATGATAAAGCGTAGCCGTCTGTACTGAGATACCGAAAAACAAAAAAAGTAAAAAAGCAAAACTGTCGGGCTGATGATATAGCAATTGAATGCTATATTTCATAGCTTTGCGTTCCCAACACCGTATCATTCGGTTAATGTTGGAGAGGCTAAATAACTATCACTCAAACCTTAACATCAGTTTCCCATGAGAAAATGGCGTATAGAAGATTCGGCTGAGTTGTACAACATCAATGGGTGGGGTATCAACTATTTTTCTATCAACGAAAAAGGAAATGTATCGGTTACACCCCGTGGTAATGATATTTCTATTGATATGCGGGAGCTGTTGGATGACCTGTCGTTACGCGATGTTTCAACACCTGTATTGATCCGGTTTCCAGATATATTGGATCAGCGTATCGAGCAGATGGATCACAGCTTCAAAGTGGCTGCCGAAGAGTATGAATTCAAAGGCAAGAACTTTATAGTGTATCCTATCAAGGTGAACCAGATGCGCCCTGTTGTCGAGGAAATAGTGGATCATGGCAAGAAGTTCAATATAGGTCTGGAGGCCGGTTCTAAACCCGAGCTACACGCTATTATTGGCATCAATACTAACAATGAATCGCTTATCATTTGTAATGGGTATAAAGACGAGAGTTATATTGAGCTGGCATTATTAGCCCAAAAAATGGGTCGTGCAATTTTCATAGTAGTTGAAAAGCTGAACGAGCTTCGTTTGATCTCTCGTATTGCCAAGCGATTAAAGGTTCGTCCGAATATTGGTGTGCGCATCAAATTAGCCAGCTCGGGCAGTGGCAAATGGGAGGACTCTGGAGGCGATGTGAGCAAATTTGGTCTTACATCAAGTGAGCTGTTAGAGGCCTTAGATTTCTTAGAAAAGAACAATATGAAATCTTGTCTTCGGCTGATCCATTTTCACATTGGCAGTCAGGTAACCAAAATACGTCGAATCAAGTTAGCACTCCGGGAAGCAGCCCAGTTTTACGTTCAGCTTTATAAGTTAGGCTTTCATATCGAATTTGTGGATGTAGGTGGTGGCTTAGGTGTGGACTACGACGGCACACGCTCGGCTAACAGCAGCAGCAGCGTCAATTACAGCATACAAGAATATGTGAACGATGCCACTTCAGCTATGGTGGATGCCAGCGACAAGAACGACATACCTCATCCGAATATCATCACCGAATCGGGGCGCTCGCTGACAGCACATCATTCGGTATTGGTTTTTGAAGTGTTGGAGTGTACCAGCTTACCTAAGTGGAATGACGACGAAGAGGTGGAAGAGGATGATCATGAGTTAGTACATGAGCTGTACCAATCATGGGAAGACCTTAACCAGCCTAATATGTTAGAGACATGGCACGATGCCCAGCAGATACGCGAGGAAGCTTTGGATCGGTTCAGCTTAGGACTTTTAGATTTAGTGACACGAGCCAAGATAGAACGACTTTTCTGGAGCATAGCCCGTGAAGTATATCAGATGTCGAGTGAGATGAAACGCCCACCAGAAGAACTGATCAACATGCCGAAACTCTTATCGGATAAATATTTCTGTAATTTCTCTTTGTTTCAATCACTACCCGATTCATGGGCTATCGACCAGGTATTTCCAATTATCCCGCTTCATCGCCTTGATGAAAAACCCGACCGCTATGCCACATTGCAAGATATCACCTGCGATTCGGATGGAAAGATCGACAACTTCATCTCTACACGTAACTATTCCCACCACCTTCCGGTTCATAGCCTGAAAAGCAGAGAATCGTACTATATGGGAGTATTCCTGACAGGAGCCTATCAAGAAATATTAGGCGATCTGCATAATCTGTTTGGCGATACAAATGCCGTACATATATCCATTGATTCAAAAGGCTATAAAATTGATCAGATCATTGATGGTGAAACAGTAGCCGAAGTATTGGATTATGTTCAATATAACGCTAAAAAATTAGTCAGGACAGTAGAAACATGGGTTACGCTATCCGTAAAACAAGCTAAGATCACTGCAGAAGAAGGCAAGGAATTCCTTTCAATATACCGAAGCGGTTTGTATGGATATACTTATTTGGAATAGGGCATATTTCATTAGTAATACGATCCAAGCTTCAAGCTAATCAAGGCTTCCGAATCAGCCAATACCCAAACATACGGTAATAAGTATTTCGCCTTTTTCATTCCAAATAAACTCTACAAGCTTCAGTAGGTTTTGGCATATTATTTTACCTTTGTATGTTATTAATTTCTAAATAAATTTTCGATGAAAAAAGGCATTTTTATTTTCTTGTTCTCATTGTTTCTAATAGGTCTTCAAGCACAGGAAGCGAGACTTTTACGTTTTCCCACTACCAATGGAAACGATATAGTATTTTCCTATGCCGGCGATTTGTATAAAGTTTCCGTAGAAGGAGGTCAAGCCGAGCGTCTCACCTCTCATTTGGGTTATGAGATGTTTCCTAAGTTCTCACCTGATGGTACTACTATTGCTTTTACCGGCCAATATGATGGCAATACCGAGATTTATACCATACCGGTTACCGGAGGTGAGCCTCTTCGTTTGACATACACTTCCAACAACCCACGCGACGATCTGGGTGATCGTATGGGGCCTAACAACATAGTTATGGGATGGACACCTGACGGAGATCAAATTATTTATCGCAACCGTATTGCCGACGGCTTTGTAGGAAAGCTGTTTCAGGTAGATAAAGAGGGAGGACTATCGCAAGCTATCCCACTACCCGAAGGTGGCTTTTGCAGCTACTCACCCGATGGAAAAAAGTTAGCATATAACCGTGTCATGCGTGAGTTTCGTACATGGAAATATTATAAAGGTGGAATGGCAGATGATATATGGATATACGATCCGGAGGCCAAAACAGTTGAAAATATTACAAACAACGATGCACAAGATATAATGCCGATGTGGATAGGTGATAAGATTTATTTCATATCCGATCGCGACTGGACAATGAACCTGTTCTCGTATCATACCGTCACAAAAGAAACTATCAAACTAACTGATTTCACCGATTTCGACATCAAGTTCCCAAGTGCACACGGTACTACTATCGTATTTGAAAACGGAGGATATATATACACCTTTGACACACAAACCGGAAACACAGAAAAAGTCACTATCAACCTTACCTCCGATAATATTTATGCCCGAAGTGAAATAAAAGAAGGCAGTAAATATATCACTCAGGCAAGTCTATCGCCTGATGGTGAGCGTATAGCTGTTACGGCTCGTGGTGAGGTATTTAATATTCCAACAAAAAAAGGAGTGACAAGAAATATCACCCGTAGCCCTGGTGCTCACGAGCGCAACGGACAATGGTCGCCCGACGGGAAATATATAGCATATATCTCAGACAGCACCGGTGAGACAGAACTTTATATACAAGATGTGGAAGGCACTGAACCTGTCAGTATTACCTCCAACAACGACACTTACATACGAAGCTTCACATGGAGCCCCGATTCTAAATCAATTGTGTACACCGACAGACAAAACCGACTGAATATAATCGACATAGCTTCAAAGCAGGTGACCACACTGCTACAAGACCCGTTAGGAGAACCTTCGGGTGTGAGCTTCTCGCCCGACAGCAAATGGCTGACTTATACACGCATGGAATCAAACAACTTCAACCTGATCTATGTGTATAATCTGGCTGACAAAAAAGAATATCCAATTACCGATAAATGGTACGAGTCCTATAATCCCATATTCAGCAAAGACGGAAAATATATAGTGTTCTCATCCTCCCGTGATTTTAATCCAATATATGGCAGCAAGGAATGGAACCATGTTTATACCTATAATAATGGTGTGTATATCAGTCTGCTATCTAAAGATACTCCATCACCTTTCTTAGAAACCGACGCAGAAGTAAATAAAACCGAAGAGAAAAAATCAGAGAAAAAAGATGATGAAGTAAATGTTAAGATCGACTTCGACGGCATTACCGACCGCATCGTTAAAATACCCGTTGAGCCGGGATATTATAGAAACTTTTTTATGGACGGTGATAAAATCTATTATTCCAAAGGCTCTACTGTAGCTATGTACGACCTCAACAATCAAAAGGAAGAGACTATAGTTGAAGGCGCTTTTATGTCGGTTGACTTTCATAGCAAAAAAGCCTTGTTCAGAAAGAACAAGCAGTTGTACGTTACTTCTATTCCTACCGGTAAGATTGAACTTAAAGAGGCTGTGAATCTGTCGAATATGAAGATCACTACCGATTATCCTCAGGAATGGGCTCAGATATACAACGAGGCATGGCGTGTATTTCGGGATGGATTTTATGTGGACAATATGCATGGGGTCAACTGGCAGCAGATAAAAGAAAAATATGCCGTACTGCTTCCTTATGTCAAAAATCGCCTTGATCTGAATTATGTCATAGGCGAAATGATAAGCGAACTAAATTGCGGACATGCGTATATCACACCAGGTGAATTAGTCAAGATAGAACGTATCAGTACCGGTTTATTAGGTGCTGAGATTTCAAGAGATAAGAGCGGATTTTTCCGCCTTGAAAAAATATTACAGGGTGAAAGCTGGGATAAGAACCTTCGTTCGCCACTACGTGAACCGGGTATAGATGCCAGACAAGGGGATTTCATAGTTGCAATAGATGGCATAGCCACCAATACGGTAAACGATATGTATTCACTCTTAGTGGGTAAAGCAGAGATACCTACCGAGCTTATGCTGAACAGTAAGCCCGAGTTAAAAGGTGCACGCAAAGTGGTGATCAGTCCGTTGGCCAATGAAAGTGCCCTTTATCATTATGAATGGGTGCAGAATAATTTAAAAAAGGTTGAAGAGGCTTCAAACGGAAGAATAGGCTATATCTATATACCCGATATGGGAGTGGACGGGCTGAACGAGTTCGCACGTTACTTCTATCCGCAGTTGGATAAAGAAGGACTGATCATTGACGACCGAGCCAACGGAGGTGGTAATGTGTCACCAATGATATTAGAACGCTTAGCCCGTGAGCCTTATCGCTTGACAATGCGAAGAGGATCTACCAGAATAGGTACGGTACCCGATGCCGTGCAAGTAGGTCCGAAAGTATGCCTGATCAATAAATATTCTGCCTCCGACGGAGACTTATTCCCATGGGGATTTAAAGCTCTCGGACTTGGAAAACTTATTGGAACACGTACCTGGGGTGGAATAGTAGGCATATCGGGATCACTGCCATTTATTGATGGAACAGATATCAGGGTACCATTCTTCACAAGCTATGATGCCAAAACAGGTGAATGGATCATAGAAAATCATGGAGTTGACCCGGATATATTCGTCGACAACGATCCAATCAAAGAATGGGATGGAGAAGACCAGCAGCTAAATAAAGCTATAGAAGAAGTAATGAAAGAGTTGGAAAACAGAGAACCTATCAAGCCAGTACCAACTCCAAGAATATGGAATAAACCATAACAAATAATTCTATACACTAAAACAGCCGTTTCTGATTTGAAACGGCTGTTTTTATTTACAGGCAATCAATATGCATATACAATTATTACGACTCAAGCTAAATTAATCCTCATCAAAAAACAGATTAACCGATTTTACACCTGACATTTTTTTAATTTGCATGACAAGGTCTTTTCCCCGCGATTCGTGTTTGAGATTGATATAATATGAAAACTCCATCACCTCATTTTCCATTTCGCCCAAAGTTTTCACATTAACCAATTTATACCTGCGGCAATATTTCTTAAACTCATCAATAAACGGACTATCAGGCAGTTGGGAATTTAGTGCAGTGATCTGTAACAAAAACTCTCTGCTTTGAGGCAGGATAAAGTTGTATTTATTCAATACCAGATGCACGCCTCCGACTATCAAAGTGCCAAAAAATGCAATCGAGTACAGCTTCACTCCTGCCGCTAAACCTATTGAAAGAGAGAAGAAAATAAACATTATATCCGATGCGTCTTTAACCGCCGTTCGGAAACGGATGATCGACATAGCACCTACCATACCAAACGCACGGGCGAGGTTATTGCCAATAACCATGATGACAATAGTAGTGATCATTGTCAGCAATATTAGCGAGGCAGTAAAGGAGGCAGAATAATTAAGCCCTCTGTAGGTGTATTTATAGATCAATGCAATGATAATACCACACAACAAAGCAACCAGCACATTGGCTATAACTTCGACTGTTGAAATGCTAAATACAAATATATTTTGAAAATCAGTGACCATACTATTCTTTCAATGAGTTTTAAAAAGTAATCATTTTACGTTGCGAACTGGCATCATATCCTTGCGTGTATTTCGATATCGCCTCGTGTCTGAGGCCAAATTCACCAACTAAGGAGCGAGCCCAAACAGGCATATGAGGAGTGAAATATTTTATTTCCAACACAAAATGCCTGTCAAACACATAACTGAAGTTACCATCTTCAAAGAGCATATCCATAGTAGGATATTGGATGCTTCGGATATTTTTATCAAAAGTGATGCGAACTCCATGATCAAACTTACCATGCCATGCCTCTCTTTCATAAACTATCAACACGCTTGGATGGAGGCTGTCTTTTTTCACATGATACAAAAACCGGTTGGCATCATCGTACTGTATCTCACACTGATCGGTATTGATGATATACTTATCTACGCTACCCGAATTCAGCACATCTTCCACATGATCGTACCGAAAATAGCTTCGATGCTTTTTAATGCGGTCTTCTATTTTTCGTTTTATCTCGAAAACTACTTTTTTATCCGGCTCAAAAGTATTGTACCCTCTTATCCTGAATTTTCTACGCAAGAGCAATCCTGCCCTTTTTTCATCATAAAAATCAAGGCTGTGGTTATCAAAATAAATACTTCGTACGGTATATTGCATCAGGCCGCTCTCAGATGGACGTATATGCTTGTCATACACTACAAAAGGCTTGATCCTGGTTCTAAGCTGATTCATTAACTCATTTGGTACCAGGTACTTTCGTTCATATCTGAGCATCTGCTTTCTCAATTCGCCACTACTATTCTAAACAATCTTCTGAAATACTCGGGTATAGTGATCCAGCCTGTGCTGATGGTGGCATCCAACATCATACCTGTCAGCACTTCTTCTTGATTTTCGGTCAGCGCCGCTGTAACAAACACATTTTGCCGCTGACCAACTATCTGAACGGAATTATCAATAAATACGATACGGGCTGTATAACTTGTTCCAAAAATATTCGACTTGACAATCAGATCATGGCCATTGCTTATATAAGGTAATTTATCAATAGCTATCGGCATGACAAACAGCAGCTGCGACCGATCCGCTACATTCAACACTATATCTTCTTCGTCCATAATATTTCGTTTGCCAACTATCTGACCTGTAAGTGGTGAGGTGATATGAAAAAATGACAGTCGTCTGTCGGCCTGCTCTACTTGAAGCTCAAGCGCATGTATAGAAGCACGGATATAATCAACTTCTTCCTGTTTGGCACCAGTGATAAGCGACTCATAATTCGCCTTGGCTACATTAACATTTTGTTGTTTTACGATCATCTCAGTATAAGATAGCTCATATTCCTCAGCCGGGATATATCCTTTTTGATACAGACCTTCATGCCTTTGGGTAAGCAGTTTTTGCGTACTGTATTCCTGTTCGGCTCTAAGCAAACTCTCATAAGCCATGCGAACACTTTCAGGCTTTTCACCGGAGGTATAAACTTTCAGCAAACTTTGCTGTACCTCCAATTCAGCCATCAATTCAACATATCTTTTTTCTTCTTCTGTTGAACGGATCAATCCTACGGTATCACCCAATCCAATCTTATCTGAATCGAACAGCTTATCTTTGAGTTGAAACTGAGCCAGATCACCTCTTTCAAATTCAGTGATAGTAAATTGGGTAGTTGAATTGATCAGGTTATTCTTGAAAACCGAGACCAAAGCACCCTTGGTATCTTTTTTCAATATCCACTCCTGAACAGGCATCACTATACCCCTTGAGTGAATATAATACGGGATACGTACATAATGAACTAAAAGAATCAAAATTACCGCAATCCCCAAAACGAAAAAAGTTCTCTTAAGTAATCTATTCATCTTAATCCATCTACTATATCCATTAGTTAAAAAAAATGATACGCTCTTTGTATCAATGTATTACTAACATTTCACAACAGAACGGTAATAATGAAAAACACCAATAGTCCAGTATATTGAACTGAACTACATTGGGTTAACTTAAAATAATCAACAAATTTACAAAAAACAAACCAACAATAGCTCTGTTATCTGTCTATATAATTAGACCTTTAGACGATAAAAAATATTTCGTTGGGTTAAAAGTTTTAAGATTTTCTTCTTAAATTTCAAAAGTAGGATTTAGACCAAACAGCCTTTTTCTAAAGTTAGGCTAACAGTATCAACAGATTAACAATAGTATAGATATTGATATTTAAGATCTTCTCTTTTTAATTTTTATCTTTTTAACCTCTTCTATTCGATCGTGTCAAGTTTTGTATCTGTTGCCAGTCGATATAATACAACAGCTTAACATTAAAGCTATTAGCTATTGGCATATCAATTAATGATCCAATCGTTGAAAATAATTTGGAGGAATACCGTTTCCATTTTGTTGTTCGTATATGGCATTTTTCCATATCAGCAACAGCTCGCTGCCGGGCACGAAGTTCCACTTCAGCACCATATCTATATTAAACGCATTCACGCTAAAATCTTCATCGTTTTGATATGCTGATGGATACAAACCACCGTCTTCCAATAAGTCATAAAAATCGTGATAGTCAACGATCAGCCAGTAGTGTCTGAGTCGAAACGAAAGAGATATATCGGGTTTGAACGCATAGTCGGCAGTCAGGGAGTTGGTAATATTTTTAACCTCTCTTCGTCCGAACAGTATGACACGACCGGCTTTCGAAGCAGGGTTTAAGGTATCTCTGACATAGCCGTGATCATTGGTTGTATAATCAAATGCGAATTGTGATGTAATCAGGAAATTATCGCGCACTTTCCATCTCGGACTTACAGACGCCATCCAGCTAAGCTGCTTGTATTGAGCAGTATATCCAAGATTAAGCTGATAATCAGCCATAAGTTTTTTGCGATAATCGGGAGAGCCCCAGAAAAATCCTGAAATTTTCCAAGGCTGTTGTACAAAGCGGCCTTTCACTCTGGGCTCAAAATAATCTCGCGTACCAATTGGATGCCAATTCAGGCCGGCACCAAGTGATAGGTGATCAGCAGTTGTAAGTACCCCATCAGCATCTACGATCAGGGAGACAAATTTTTTAGGGTTATACAAATAAATCTGACTAACAGTTATTGAAGTGTTCCATTTGAGTATCTTATTCTTAGGCTCAAACTCTAACATCTTAAGCCGTACCCCATGACTGATCTCATTGTTTTTCTGTTGATACCCCATTGCATTCGGGTCGTAGGTATCTGATAAAATATTCAGCCAGGTTGATGGCCGTATTTTACTGCTGATCTTTTCAACATTCAAGACTGTTTCAGTACCATACAAAGCATCTGCATCCGATTGATAGTGTTGGCTAAGATGAAAAGTACCGTGATATTCCATTTGTTGAACCGGATCGCGTATCAGGGTTTCAACACCGCTCACATTTGCCATACCTCCACTTTGGTTTTGCCATACATTAGTGTTATACAAGCTTATAAGTGAGTTATTGGGCAAAGATTGCTCTACTACTAACATATTATAGTTTGTAGCCGGAGCTGTGAGTATGTGTCGAAGGTTTCCCTCTTTAGTTTTAAGCGTTGCATGGCTATGATCGGTAATAGCGTTAAACAAGCCAACAGCCAGGCCTTTCTGTGTCTTACCCGTCAGCTTTACTGCATTGATAAGTTGAATGCTTTCAGGATTTGCTATAATTTCTTCTTCTGTATAGCTTTGTTGTATCTGATCGTATCCGGCAGGTTTCCCTCCTATCCTTCGTGTATAAAACAGATTTCCTTTGCTGAACAGCTCGGTACCTTCGGTAAAGAATGGGCGTCTTTCTTCATAAAACACCTCATATGGTGAGAGTGAGAACACCCGATCATCGGAGGCTACCTGTCCAAAATCGGGTATGAGGGTCATGTCTAAGGTAAAGCTTTTCGATAGGCCTAATTTCAGATCAAGTCCCGCATTGTATGCGTTAGACCATGAGTTTGATAGTGAATGATGGCTTGCCGAAGCAGAGAGGTATGGTGTTGCGCTGATACGTATAGGTGGCTTGATTTTCTTTTGAAGTATGAGCTGACCGGCTTGTTTAAGTTTTCCTTTCCTGTTGGAATCCACAAAATTCCATGATGAGTATTCACGTTTGCTTTGAATGCTTCTAACGAAATTGATTCCCCACTGCTGTACTTCTGCTTCGGGAAATCGTATAGCCGAATAAGGTATCATCAGCTCGGCTGTCCATCCTTCATCATGTATTGCTACTGCCGATCTCCAAACTGCATCCCAACTATAATCTTCCACATCCCAGCTGTTGATCTTATAGTCTATTTGCACACCTTTGGCTGTTACACAAAACACAAATGCATTTAAGCCGTCATCGAAAGGGTCAAATTGCACTTCAAAATAATCTGCCATACCTATTTGGTCGCGGCTGCTCATCTCAAGTGAGATCAAGTCGGGCTGCTCAACTTCCATATACGCAGCTATATATATAGCTCTGTCATCGTAAGCAATGGCGATACGCGTATCTTCTGTAGCCGGTCGGCCGTTATATGGTTCTAACTGTACAAATCCACTCAGCCACTGAGCCTGTTGCCATATAGATTCATCCAGCTGCCCATCTATATGAGGTGTGAGATCAGTCCATAGTGCCTGAATTTCCTTTCTGCTAACCAGAGTTTGTGCGTAAAGGTTAGAAGTCAGGAAAACACAAAAAAGTCCAACAAGAAAAAGATGGTTGATCCAGAGATTTAGCTTGGGATACAAATTCACTCCGGTTGGTGTATCCTTCATATAAAAAGGTGTTTTGTTATACATGAAGTATATCCGGTTTGACGAGGTATCCCTTTTAGGTTTGAAACAATATCATTTATAGCATCCTGCGTCAACGACATAGTTTTACTGACTGATGCTTAGTCATGCCGAAGCGATTCAACCGGGTCTTGCTCAGCAGCTTTGCGAGCAGGCAGATAGCCAAAAACTATTCCTACCGTAGCTGAAACACCAAATGAGATCAATATGGAAGTTGCAGAGACTATCGTAAGTATGTCGGTCGTTTCTGAGATAATACGTGCCATGACTACTCCAAGCAATATACCGAAGAACCCGCCACTAATGCTGATCAAAGTGGCTTCCGACAAAAATTGAAAGATAATATCACTTTTTCGTGCTCCTATTGAGCGTCTGACACCTATTTCCCTGATGCGTTCCATCACACTGGCCAACATAATATTCATAATACCTATTCCACCTACTAGTAGTGATATACCTGCAATAGCTCCCAACACTATATTAAATATATCCTTGGTTCGTTGTTCCTGTTTGAGCAGCAGTTCCGGTACGCTGATCTCAAAATCTTCAACACCCATATGCCGGCGTTTTAACATCTGACTGAGGATTTTGGTGGTAGCCGTCAGATGTGCACTTTCATCAACCTGAACTACTATTTTATCTAACTGATGATAACTTTCGCTTTCGGATGCTAATTCGTCGTTAGAAAAGGAATACGAAACACTTCCTGTAACTATAGTTGTAATTCCGGAACCGGAAATGTTGGCTGATCCCACTAAACCTCTGTCTTTATATCGTATCAACACAGTTTGTATAGGCGCATATATTTCGTTTGAATAATCACTGGTTCCAATATCTTTACCATCGGACATTACCGATAATCGTTTTTCAAGTACGCCTATCACTTCTAACCAAATATTTCCACATTTTATTTGTTTTCCTATGGGATTTTCTAAGGCAAAGAAGCGAGATTTGATCCCAGGGCCGATGATACATACCGGGCTCCCTGTTTCCTGTTGATAGGCGTTAAACATAGTACCTTGTTCGATTTGCAGGTTGAATACCTGAAAAAAATCAGGTGTTACTCCATTTAATCGTGCTTGTTGGCGTATGCCGTCACTTATGATAGTGGTTTCATAAGTTACCTCAGGGCTTACTTTTACTACTGTAGGAATTATTTCTTGTATACTTCTGGCATCCAATATATTAAGTCCTGGCGAATATTGTTTACGCTCGCTTTTTCCTTCCGATTCATCCTCATCTGATTTCTTACCCAACTCTTGTTTGGCCGATATGACGATATTGTTCACACCTACCATTTTCATCTGTTCCAATATCTCTTGTTGTGCTCCATTACCTATTGCCATCATTGCTATCACCGCAGCTACTCCGAAGATAATCCCAAGTGCGGTGAGTATAGATCGGGAGCGGTTGGCAAACACAGCCTCCATGGCTACCTGTATGATTTCCAAGTAACGCTCCATAGGTTAACGTCTTTGATTGCGATTAGACTGCCTTGGCTGTTGCCGGCCTGATGAGCTATTAGCTGAGCTTGGCTTGGTATTAACGGCTGCTTCACGCTTTTTTATGGCCTGCTGTCTTTCCATTTCTTTTAGCTCGGCTGCCTGACGTGTCTTTTCGGCCGACAGCCTGTCTTCTTCTTGTATCTGCTCCATAGCTTCGGCAGATAGCATGCTCCAACGGAAGCTCTCGGGATTATCAGGTGCTATCAGTCGTACCTTTTCTCCTTCTACAAGGCCGGCACGTATGATGATCTCATTCTCGTTTGACTTACCTGCCATCACTTGCTGACGTCTGTTACCTGTAAACACATACTGAATACCTTCATCGCTATGCATAGCTTCCAACGGGACAAAGATCATATCTTCTATCTCGTCGGTAATAATGATATTTTTAGTTGTCATAGCAGGTCGTACAATAGAATCAAATTCGTTCACCTGAATTTTCACTTCAAACACTTTTGCATTGGAGTTGCGTAACTGCTCTCCAATATTGGCTACTTCGATAACTTCTCCAGTAAATTTCTTATCCGGGAAAGCATCCACACTGATTTTTACTTTTTGTCCTATCTTCACTTTGGAAATATCTACTTCGTTCACAAAGGTTTTGGTGATCATTTCTTTCAGATTAGGTAAAGTGGCCACTACATTTTCCCAAGTACTTATAGTAGCACCTACCCCTCTTTTTTTACCGTCCCATTCGCGTTGATAAATGACCATCCCTGCTTTAGGTGCCCGTATCAGGAATTCTTGACTAAGGGACAAAAATTTTTCATATTCGGTTTGTTTTTTACGTAATGCTGTGGCTACCTCTGACATATTTGCTACAGCTTTCTCATACCTCAGCGAGTAGTTTCTCTCGGCCTGATCATAAGCCCGCTGTGCCCTGTCTAATTCTATTTGTGCTTGCCTCTGTGTTGCCGGCGGCTCGTATATTGATTGATCCACCGCTATCTGGGCTTCCTCCATCGCATATTTCAAGTTGACTAATTCGTTTCGTGCAGCCCGCAAATCCATAGTAGTATCTAGCTGTATCTTGATGAAGTTTGTTTCGTACTGCTCTATTTCGATTTGCTGATCTTTGAGTTTGTTGGTTAACTCGGTTCTGTCCAACTGTGCTACATAATCGCCTGAATCCACTATGCTGCCATCGGGTATGATGTCGTCTATCTTGAGCTGCCACAGTCGGGCATCGCGCAGTGCGGTGGGTGAAGGGCCGGAGATCTGTTCTGAGCTTTTGGCCTCTAACTCACCCGTTGTGGTTACGCTGATCACAAAAAGACCTTTACGGGCAGGCACTTCAATCACTACAGCCGATGAAGCAGTAGGCTTAGCAAAATACCATACACCAGCTACTATGATCAACAAGATGATCAAACTGACAATATATTTACGATTTTTCATTTTCTGGAATATTTTTTTGTTCAGTCAGACTGTAAAGTTACAACAACTGTTGAATAATATCTTCCATGCTGATGCCTTCTGCTTCGGCTGTATAGTTGCGTACTATTCGATGCCGGAGTATAGGCAGTGCCACAGCTTTTATATCTTCTATGTCGGGTGAGAATTTACCGCGCAACAGCGCATTGCATTTAGCACCTATAATCAGGAATTGAGAAGCCCTTGGACCAGCACCCCAACTGATATATTTATTTGCCCAATCGTGAGCCGATGGTGTTTGAGGTCGGGTTTTAATGACTAAGTTCACTGCATAATCATACACATTATCGGCAACAGGAACGCGTCGTACCAATTGCTGAAAATAAAGAATCTCATCAGCATTCATCACCACCTTCAAATCAGTCTCTATATCTGCTGTTGTGGACTTAACCACTTGTATCTCTTCAGCAATAGAAGGGTAATCCAACCATAGATTAAACATGAAGCGGTCTAACTGAGCTTCGGGCAATGGATATGTCCCTTCCTGTTCGATAGGATTTTGAGTTGCCAACACAAAAAAGGGTTCACCTAATTTGTGCGTAAGCCCTGCTACAGTAATATTTTTTTCTTGCATAGCTTCTAAAAGAGCTGCTTGTGTCTTTGGCGGTGTCCTATTGATCTCATCGGCTAAAATGAGATTGGCAAACAAAGGACCACGGATAAATTTAAACTTCCGATTTTCATCAAGTATTTCAGTACCTACTATATCGGAAGGCATCAGATCGGGGGTGAATTGTATCCTGTTGTATGTCAACCCTAAAACCTTACCAATAGTATTGACCAACAATGTCTTGGCTAAACCGGGGACCCCAACCAACAGCACATGTCCTTTGCTGAAAATTGCCAACAAAGTTTGGTGTACTATTTCATCTTGTCCAATGATAACTTTAGAGATTTCTGCACGCAGTGATTCATATTTTTCTACTAAAGTTTCAGCAGCCTTTACATCAGAGGTAAATTGCATCATATATATCTTAAAATTTTGTTGTCAAACCGATTCGTTTGATATGTTATTAACACTAAAAAACATAGAAATATTTCAAACCGACCAAAAAGAAATAAACTTATTACCTGTCCGATACATCAATGCGTTTCATGATTTTTTATTCCTGTCCTTTCCAGTCGAAGCTAAACGGGCAGTCTTTATAGTTTTCGCTTATGCTTATAAACGCATTCTTTGATTTTTTTATCGTCCATTTATCAACTGCCTGTTGCTGTTTGTCTTGTAAAGCCCATTGCTGAATCCGGTTGTAGTCGTCTTTCAGATTGGCTTGATGTGGATTGGTCTTAACCTTTAGCTTCAGCAGCCGGTAGGCATCTTTTCCATCTTCTGTTTTCATGGGTACCGGCTCGCTAATATCATTTACTTCTAATTTATCGATTACAAAAGCCACCTGTGGATCGAGTGTTTCAGTATCGAAACGTATTCCACCTGTGTAAGGGTTGACTAAATATCCACCGTTGACCTTTCCTTCATCTTGTGAGAACTGTTCTACAGCTTCTTCAAAGCTGATTTTTTCATCTCGGATAAGCTGAGCTATTGAGTCTAACTCTGTCTTAGCTTTTTCAAGGGCATAAGGTGATACTTTTGTCATCAGCAGTATGTGTCTGACATTCACATATTCTCCTCGTCGTGCTATGAGTTGTATGATATGAAATCCGGCCTGAGTTTCTACTATTTCCGACACTTCGCCATCGCGCAGTTTAAATGCTACTGCCTCGAACTCGGGATACAGTTCGCCACGTCCATAAAATCCAAGTTCACCACCTTTTCGGGCTGAGCCCGGGTCTTCGGAATATAAAACGGCTAAGGTTGAAAAGCGTTCGCCTGCCAGGATCCGTTCACGCATCTCATTCAATCGCTCCCGAACCTCCATCTTGTCGTCTAAACTAATAGGTGGCTTTTTAACAAGTTGTACTACCTCATATTCAGTAGGCACATTCGGAATACTGTCTTTAGGTATATTGCGAAAAAAGTTCCTTACCTCTTGTGGAGTGATCTCAACATTGCGCATGATCTCACTTTGCACCTGATCTACCAACATCTGGTCTTTCACTAATCTACGAAGCTCATCTTTGATCTCTACCACAGTTTTATTATAAAAGCTCTCTAACTTTTCCTGCGAACCCAACTCACTGATGAAATAGCGTAGCCGTCTCTCCATCTCCTGCTCTACCTGTATGTCGGTCACCTCAACGCTGTCCACCTCAGCCTGATTGAGCAATAGTTTTTGAAAAAGAAGCTCTTCCAATATCAGGCAACGCATGCTGGAGGCACTTCCACTAATGCCATGCTGAAGACGCTGCTGGATAAAGTGATTCTCAATATCTGATTGAAGGATGACATTTTTCCCTACTACAGCAACCACTTCGTCAATTACAGCAGGCTGTTGTGCAATCAGCCTGAAAGTTGTGAGGAGCATGCTCAGGAAGAATAGAATTTTTTTTAGCGTATTCATACGATTTTATTTTTCGGAAACAGATAGTCAGGTTTTATTGAAGCTGCATTGTTTTAATATATCTCAAACACTCCATCAATCAACGCTTGTTCGTACAGTTCATTGTTCATATTGCGCAACAGCTCTTGTTTTCTTCTGTTCAAGATAATTGAACGTATCCTGTCCGACTCAAGTTCTAAAGGAGAAATACTCTCGCTGATGCGATAATCTTTGAAACGTATCATATAATAGAACGGATTATCATCTATTTCAATATACGTATTGTTACGAAGAAACAATTCCTGGTTGAATGTCTCTATAGGTATTTGTTCCATCAGGTCGTCGAATCGTATCCAGGTTTCGTCACCTAAGTAATAAGACACCGCATGATCAAGTGCCATTTTTTCGATCTCATTAATATGAATAGAATCGGGTTCTTTAAGAAGTTTTCTAAGATTTTTTATCTCAGTCGATCCGTTAGGCATCACTACATATACGACCTTTACTATATTATATCGAAGCTCAAAGCTTTCTTTATTTTGCTCGTAATACGCTTCTATTTCGGTGGCACTCACTATAGTATCTAATTTTTGTCGGATCAGTTCGTTTTCGTAGGCATAGGTTAAGAGTGAGAATTTATAATCCTCAAGCTGTTTGGAGAAGTCTTGTTGTTTTGGTGTCAGGTTTCGTTCGGCCTGCCTCAGCAGCAGATGTTTGCGGATCCAACTATCGATATAGTTATTCACTAAAAACATGCTGTCTTTTCTGGGTGTTCCGGGCAATACTACACCTTCTAAATCTTTCTCAAAGAGGTAGTATCCATATACCTTAGCTACCACTTCGCCTCTTTCCGGATCGGGGCCTGGCACACAGGTTATCAGCAAAAATGGCAATAACAGCAACAGGCCAGACCGCTTCACGTAATGGATTAATCTACTGATATCTTGATTGCAACTCATCCAAAACTTTTCGATTCACTTTCACCGGATATTTCTCTCTCAGTTGTGCTACCCATTGCCTTTCCAACTCATTTTGATAATCGGAAGTGATGATTCCCCTTGCTTCTTCCAATAGTTTAGCTTGAGGAGGAAGCAGTTCGTGTATGCGGACATATATACTTTGTTTGTCGGCCTCTGCCTTAATTTCGTCTGACAGACCTAACTCCCAGTTTACAGCATCCACATATTTATTGGTACCTCTTTCAAATTTCCCTTGTTGTATCCTAAGATTTTTCAGGCTGTCTTTTTCCATAGCTATCCGCAGCTCATCGTCATCAGAAATAGTGCGCAGCATCTCAATGATCTGTTCTTTACGATCGGGCTTAGTGATCGTATAAATGCTGGCTACTGCTCTTTCGCCCCATAGATAATTCTCACTATGGGTCTTGTGAAATTCTTGTAGTCCAAGGGTGTCTTTGACTGCTTTCGTCCATACCTGCTTATCCATCAGATCAAAAAGCAGTATCCCATCCCGATATTCGTTCATCAGGGCTGCAAAATCAGGATGTTTTTGTTCGAGGCGTGCGTCTTCATACTCTATGCAGCTTTGCTCTAAAAAATCATTGAACAGTTTATTGGCATAAGCTGTCGGACTTATGTCTTCCTGCACGATTTGTTTCTCTGCAATGAATTGCGCAAAGTCAGCTACGGTATAGTTTTGTTTTGCCAGACTAAACAAGGATTTTTTATTGTTTTCAAATGGGGTTGGATCGAATTCTGCGTTGATGAGGGATGTATCTAATTGTGTAATAAATGTTTGCAGATTTTCGTCAAAGCTATGGAATTTATTTTCTTTCTTGATCTGTTCGATCACTGCTTGTTCGCTTTTTTGTGCACGCATATCCTTTGCGAGTCGCTCTTTCAGCTTAGGCGTTTCTTCTTCGAGAGTGCCAGGTCTTTCCATACCTATCAGTTTGATGATATGAAATCCGTACATCGTTCTGACGGGTGCGGACACTTCTCCAGCTTGCATTTTTTTCACTACTGACACAAACTCCGGGACTATTCTATTCACTGTGAACTTGCTTAATCTACCTTCGCGTTGTGCCGAGCCTCTGTCTTCCGAGTATTCTTCTACTGCTTCTTCAAATCGCATCCCGTCTAATATTTTCTGATAGATAAACTGTATCTTCTCTTCTTTTTCGGCTATTGCTTCTTCGGTTGCATCGGGTGTCAGGCTGACGTACACATGTGCTGCTTCAATAGTTCCGCTGGCCTGGCTTCGTTCGTCAACTTTGATAAGATGGTATCCAAAATCGGAGCGAACAGGCATCGATATCCCACCTACCTCTGTGGTGTATGCAGCTTTCTCAAAAGGATATACCATATCGAACACACTGAAATAGCCTAAGTCACCTTTATTGCCCGGTCTGAAATTACGTTGGCCGGGTATAGCTTCTCTATCCTGAGCCGAGGGATCTTCAGAAAACTCTACAGCTAAGGCAGAAAAGTCTTCGCCTGCAATAGCCCTTTCACGTATTGCCATCATGCGGTTCCACACCTTCAGTGTATCTTCCGGCATCGCATTTTTATCAAGCATAAGCAGGATATGACTGGCACGTATATCCTGAAGCTTGTGCTGGTAAGCTTCCTGAAGCAAAGCCTCACTAACCGTTTCATCCGTAAAATAAGGCTTGGCCAATTGCTTGCGATACCCATCCAACTCGTTTACAAAAGAGGAAATAGTATCCATGCGAAGTGTCTTAGCCTCCAAAACTTTCAACCGAAAATTAATGTATAAATCAAGGTATTCATCAATTGACTTTTTATCAATCAACTCGGGCTGGGTGTTGTTTTTTGTAAACACATCCATGAAGTCCTTCACAGATACCTTTTCGCCATCAATCCGTATCAAGGTTTTTTTATCCAATTTGTTTTGGGCTGTTATCTGGGTTGATACAGCCATGCTGAACAGTAATAAAAAGCTTAAAAGTTTTGTTATTTTCTTACTCATTACTTAAACTATTATATTGATTTTTATCTCGTTATACTCTGCTATAATTAGGTGCTTCACGTGTTATGGTTATATCGTGTGGATGGCTTTCATACACTCCTGCTGCAGTAATTTTTATAAATTTTGCTTTTTGAAGCTCGTCTATAGTAGCTGATCCAGTGTATCCCATTCCGGCTCTCAGGCCTCCAATGAGTTGGTGTATGACTTCTGACAGATTTCCTTTATAAGGTACCCGTCCTACTATACCTTCGGGTACTAATTTTTTGATATCGTCTTCCACATCTTGAAAATAACGGTCTTTTGATCCTTGCTGCATCGCTTCCAACGATCCCATTCCGCGATAGGTTTTATATTTTCTTCCTTCGTATATAATCGTTTCGCCAGGCGCTTCGTCTACTCCGGCAAAAAGCGATCCGGCCATGATAGAAGAGGCACCTGCTGCCAATGCTTTAACTATATCACCCGAAAAGCGAATACCACCATCGGCTATGACAGGTATTCCGGTATCTTTCAACACCTTAGCCACATCATATACAGCTGTCAACTGTGGCACTCCTACTCCTGCTATCACACGGGTTGTACAGATAGAACCGGGACCTATACCTACCTTGATGCCATCAACGCCGGCTTCGGCCAGATCACGTGCTGCCTCAACAGTGGCAATATTTCCTGCAACAAGCTCTACTTCAGGATACATCACTTTTATTCTACGGATCATATCCAATACTCCTTGCGAATGGCCATGTGCTGTATCCACTACTATGGCATCTACCCCTGCTTCAATCAGTGCGGCTACGCGCTCTAAGGTATTTGAGGCTATACCTACAGCTGCTGCTACACGCAAACGGCCAAACTCATCCTTACAGGCATTAGGACGGGCTTTTATCTTGATAATATCCTTATATGTGATCAGCCCGACTAACCGGAAATCTTTATCAACCACAGGCAGTTTTTCAATACGATGCTCTTGTAATATATCTGCAGCTTGCTCAAAATCAGTAAACTCGGTAGTGGTGATCAGGTTTTCCCTTGTCATCACCTCTTGTACCGGCCGGTTTATACGGCGCTCAAAGCGCAGATCACGATTGGTTACTATGCCAACTAACTTATTCCCATTGTCAATGACAGGTATTCCGCCTATATGATATTCATGCATGATATCAATCACATCCTTTACCGTTGCATCAACTCTTACTGTGATCGGATCAATGATCATCCCATTTTCGGCACGTTTCACCTTCTTTACTTCAGCGGCTTGTTTTTCAAGGGTCATATTTTTATGGATCACCCCTATCCCTCCTTCCTGAGCAATAGCAATGGCCATAGTAGCATCGGTAATAGTATCCATAGCCGCTGTAACTATCGGAATTTTTAATTGTATGTTGCGGGTGAAATAGCTCTGAAGATCAACATCACGAGGCAGTACACTACTGTGAGCCGGAACAAGAAGGACATCGTCATAAGTCAATCCCTCGCCTACAAATTTTTCTGGATCCATTAACATCATGCTGATATTAGATTTGTGGCACAAAAGTATTAAAAATAGTCCTTAATCCATATTTTTTATGTAGCTGATTGTGAGGGCTAACAATAGAGCTTAACAAAATTTAACCTCTGATCAGGATTAGGATTCGATAAGCTGACTTTATCCAACGAAATGATATACAGTAAAGTATATTGTCAGGGATTAGACAACGGTTTACTATGCCTGCTTTGAGCCTCATTCGTATCGTATGTATCTGTTTCAGGCCATAGATTAATCAGTACTATCTCCGGTCGGTTGCCAATGCGAACAGGTGGCCCCCAACTTCCTACCCCACATGATACATAGGCTTGAGTCTGATCAAGCATGGCGTATCCCCAACTGATAGGATATACTGCGTTGGTTATCAGATTTAACGGCCATAGCTGTCCATGATGTGTGTGACCTGAAACAATCAGATTGACTCCCGATTTTACTGCTTCTGGTATGGCAGCCGGCTGGTGATCCATCACTAAAACAAACTGATCCTGACTTAGCTTGTCGAGCAACTCGGCTAACGACTTACGTGCTTTCCCATCGTACTGCCTTGCAGATAAATCAGTTCGGCCAACCAAAGTAATATGATCGGTAAGAGGATATAGCTGGTCTTCCAACATCACTACACCATGAGAGCGCAGATAAGTCAATGCCGCTTCAGCACCTCCAATATATTCATGATTGCCGCTTATCCCTATCACACCTAAAGGAGCATGAAGCGTGGATAAGATCTCTCCTAAATTTTGTTTGATAACAGGTTCCAGGTCTTCATCCACTATGTCGCCGGCTAACAGGATAACATCAGGCTGTTGCTGATTGATCAGCCGAACTATTCGACTGACCCGTTTCTTTCCTACTATAGTTCCAAGATGAATATCGGATGCCAGGACTATCCTTAAAGGAGGTTGACTTGATGGGATCTTTTCGCTTGCGATATCCAACGTCTGCACCACAGGATAAATAGCATTGATATGACCTGCAAGCACCAATAGAAACACTAAGACCGACACTAGTATTGGTAAAAAAAGCGGTTTTGCAAAAAGCCCAACATATTGTAAATACTTTAGAAACGGGATAAAATGGTCTATCAGCCGGAGCAGATCGAAAAACAATACGATGAGAAAAAAATACAGCATAGCAGCCAACCAGAAGGAGCCTGCCCATACAAAAAGGTCGCTCAGATAAGACATATACAGCTTTTCTAATATACGTCCCAAGATAAAAGAAGCTGCCAGCAACCAGAATGAAATACCATATATTAGCCGCAGCTTTGAGCCAGGGTCAAAACTTCTAAGTCCTTTACGGAATATATACATATTGACTAGCACATATATACCGATCACTATAGCGAAAAAAATAAAAAACTGCATACTGCGTTTAAAATTAGTTGTTGATAATGTGTCACCCATAGCTATGGAGATTATCTCAGTTTGATTCGGGTTATTCCGCTACCTCCTGCCTCAATAGGGGCATCATCAAAAGAAGCTACCTCACTGATCCTGCTCAGCTGATCGCGTATGACCCGTCGAAGAATTCCATTCCCTTTGCCATGAAGGATACTCAGCTCTTTTATACTTAATAAAATAGCTTCATCAATATGCCTTGAAGTCAGTTCGACAGCTTCTTCAGCCCGTTTTCCGCGTATATCAATTGTCAGTTTAAACTGCTGGGCCTTTTCATTCAGGTCTTCGGAGAACATTTTAGAAGTTCGTTGTACAGGATCACTTAGTTCTTTAGCTTTCTTTTTGTTCAGACGATTCAGCTTTTTTGGGGATGTCCTAAGCTTTACATTGTTAAACGCTATCACTGCATCATGATCGTCTATCATCAATATTTCGCCCACTACATCCATACCTTCAATACTCACTTTGTCGCCGGCTTTCAATGCCGGGAGATCTTCTATTTCTTCATGGATATCCGACAGTTGAGCCTTATCAACAGCTTCTTTGGCTAACTTCGGTTTCATGGCTTGTAACTGCTTCCGCAGTTGTTTTGTCTTTTCTTTTTCGGCCTTAGCTTCTTTGATTTCTTTAATAGTCAGTTCTATACTTCGGTTGGCTTTATCGATAAGTGCCTGCGCTTCTTTTCCTGCTTCACGCATCAGGCTTCGTTTACGATCTTCAAGTTGCTTATAGAGCTGCTCGTATTTTTCTATCACTTCGTTCAGCATTGCATCCGCCAGATTAACCTGCGCCTGTTTCTTAGCTAACTCAACTTTTTCTAATTCTAACTGCTGTAGCTGTTGTTCGAAATTCAATTGTGAATGTCCAGTTATCGAAGCGGCCTTTTGCAGAAGTTCTTCCGGTAACCCTGTTTTTCTGGCTATTTCAAATGCAAAGGAGCTGCCTGGCTTACCAATACGAAGCACAAAAAGCGGCTGCATGCGTTTGTTGTCGTACAACATAGCTCCATTGATCATACCCGGTATTCGTTCTGCCAACAGCTTCAGATTGGCATAATGGGTAGTGACTATGCCATAAGCTTTACGCTTATTCAGCTCTTCAAGCACAACTTCTGCAATAGCACCTCCTAACTGGGGCTCGGTTCCTGTACCAAATTCATCAATCAGAAACAAGCTGCGGCTATCAGTATGCTCAATGAAATATCGCATATGAAGCAGATGTGAGCTATAGGTACTCAAGTCATTTTCTAACGACTGCTCATCACCTATGTCGATAAACAACTTATCAAATATCCCGAAAACTGAGGCTTCATCAACCGGCACATGCAATCCGCATTGCAGCATATACTGTAAAAGTCCGGCAGTCTTCAGGCATACCGACTTACCACCGGCATTCGGGCCGGAAATGACTAAGACACGTTCATTCTCATCAAGATACAAGTCAAGTGGGACGGCATGTTTTTGATGCTCTTGCAGATTGCGCTCCAATAATGGGTGTACTGCTTGTCTCCATTTGATCAGTGGTGTGTTGACAACTTGCGGCTTGCGTGCTTCCAACGCGTGCGCCAACAGCGCTTTGGCATGACAGAAATCAAGCATCCCTAATAATTTCCATGCTTTGACCAGCTCGGGAACTAAAGGCCTTAGCTTATTGGTAAAAGCAGTTAGCACCCGAAGTATCTCACGTTTCTCAGCATATTCCAACTCCCGGATCTCGTTATTTGTTTCAAATATTTCAGCCGGCTCTATAAATACCGTTTGCCCGGTAGCCGACTCATCGTGTATAAACCCTTTCAACTTACGCTTGTCGGCAGCTTTGACAGGAATGACCATCCTACCGCTTCGTATAGTGATCTCAGCACTGCTTTCAGTCCAGCCAGCCTCCTTAGCTGCTACAAGCATTTGTCTGATTTTTCGCTCAATAGCTCCCTGCTTCCGATGAATATCCAATCGTATCTCCTTTAAATCGGGCGAAGCATGATCAGCAATCTGTCCCTTATCATCCATGATACGATTTGCTTCCCTCACCAAAGAGTCATCTAAGATGATCCCGTCGGATAAAGCCTTGAGAAAAGGATATGCAACTGCCTGTTCGGATCTAAAGAAAGCCAATATCGATTTCAACACTTCCAAGCTTAACTTTAAGTCGAACAGATGCTCTTGTTCAATAGCTGTACCATCTATACGGATGTGATGAAACACTTGCCGCAGGTCAAAATAACTATGCACCGGAAAAGCAAGCCCCTCATCTAAGAGTCGAAGCATATCTTCCGTCTGATCCAACGCTACTGTAATGGATGGCAGATCAGCCATAAAGCTCAATTGATCGGCCAATTCTTCTCCCATCGGACTGATACAGTATTGCTGAAGCAGTTGACGAATGGTCCCAAAATCTATTTTATCTTCAAAATTTGAAGGATAAACCACACCAAATTATATTTAAAAACAAAAGTACAACAAATCAAATATGCGGCAGGATGCAATCCAATGCTGGTAAAGGATATATTTTTCAAGCTAAGTGAGATCCGTCGGCAAATAAGATCAAAAAAACACTATGTTCGCAAAAAAAAATCATGCGTCATCACCTGATCGGCAGACTGTTGTTTATGCTCTGCCTGATAAGTACCCAAGTTGTGTATCCACAATATTATCTTGGTGGTCAGGACCCTGCCTCTATCCGGTGGAAACAAATTCAAACCGGTTCCTTTCGTATCATCTTTCCTGCTGGAATGTATCCTCAGGCTGCCCGATTGGCCTTTTTAACCGAACAGACCTCTCAAGCTGTCAATGCCGATTATCAAGCTTCTTTACCAGCTACCGATCTTATCCTGCATACTCAGACTGCTATTTCCAATGCGTCTGTTGCCTGGGCACCTCATCGACTTGACTATCACTATACCCCGCCACAGGATGGATATAGTCAGGAATGGTTTCGCCAACTTAGCCTACATGAGTTACGCCATCTTTCGCAAATGAGTAGCTTGAACAAAGGATTCACTAAGGCAAGCAGCTTGATTTTAGGTCAGCAGGGATTAGCCGGTATTTTAGGAATGTTTGTCCCAAACTGGTTTTTAGAAGGCGATGCAGTAGTCATAGAAACAGCTATGAGCCATAGTGGAAGGGGGAGGCAATCGCTGTTTGAGGCCGGATTGAGAGCTCAACTGTTGGAAGATAAAATGTATTCGTACGACAAAGCCTATTTCGGCTCCTACCGGCATCATGTTCCAAATATTTATGAGTTAGGCTATTTTTTAGTGGGCTATCAACGGTACAAACAAGGATCAGAACTGTGGGCAGGCATGCTTGACCAGATAGCCCGTAACCCATTTCTACTGAATCCTGTTGGCAGAGCACTGAAAAAGACAAGCGGAAATAATAAAAACCAACTTTACAAACAGACTTTGACTGAGTTGAAACACATATGGCTACAGCAGGACAGCATCGTGAACCTTACGTCACTACAGCGCCTCAGCCCACAGAAAAAAATATACACCAATTATCGTTTCCCAACACAGCTCCCCGATGGGAGTGTCATCGCAATACGCACCTCAAAAGACGATATAGCTCGTATTGTACATATTAAAAATGGTACTGAACAAATACTATTCACACCGGGAAGCTTATTCAACGAGAGCTTATCGTGTAGCGACAGTCTGGTCGTATGGAATGAATATCAGGCTGATATCCGCTGGTCGAACCAAAACTACAGTGTCATAAAAATCGGAGAAATCAATAGCGGAAAGATCAGTCAACTGAGCTATCACAGTCGATTGTTTGCTCCCGACATCAGCTACGACAATAAAAAAATTGTCGCATCCGAAATATTGGAAAACGGGAGCTATGGCATAGCGATAGTAAAGGTTAATGATGGACAGAAAATCAGCTTATCGCAAAACGATAGCCTGTTTTTTCAAACGCCTATATGGATGAAAGACAATATACATATTGCTGCGACAGCTGTAGGCCGGCATGGAAAAGCATTGGTCAAAATACATTCTATAAGCGGCGAATTGACGGTATTGCTTCCATTCACTTATGATGATTTTTCCTTGAGTGGTATTTTGGGTAACAATTTACTTCTTCATGGGAGTTGGACAGGTATCAGTAATATTTTTCTGTTTGAGACGGCTACATCTTCAGTTCGTCAACTTACTTCTTCCCGCTTTGGGGCTGCATGGGCGTATGGTGATGAAGAACGCGGGTTGATCCTTTATTCGGATTATCATTCAACAGGATGGCAGCTTGTTTCGGCCAGGCTTTCCGAATCCTTGGATCTGCCTTTGGAAGCTGTTGAACGAGCTCCTTTTCAGCTTGCCGAGCTGCTATCGGAGAGCACGTCGTTTAACATAGACACCTTAGAAATACCCGATACCCTCTACTCAGTGAAACCATACAATAAACTAACGCATCTGTTTCGTTTTCACAGCTGGGCTCCTCTGTATATTGAAGCTGACAACGCAACTTTTCAGCCCGGGCTGAGCCTGTTTTCACAAAACTCACTCAGCACTATGATAACGGAGTTAGGCTATATATATGATCCAAACCAGCAAACGGGTACTACCAAAGCAAGTATCAGTTACTATGGCTGGTATCCTGTGATCACTGCTTCTTTTGAATACGGCCTTAGACGCGATGAGACCATTTTAGATGATGAACTCATCCGGTTGAAATGGCATGAGACCCAATGGATTGGTTCTGTTAGCCTGCCGCTCAACCTGACACGTAACAAATGGTTACGCGGTGTCAGGCCATTGGTTGGCTTTCAACAAACTTATCGTGCTATGGACAAAGACATAAATTTAAAGATGAAGCATCCGCTGATCAGAGTGTTGAGATACGAAGTTCAGGCATACCAGTATATGCGTATGTCGGAAAGGGATTTGATTCCCAAAACAGGCGTAAGCGTGTATGCACTATTCAGGCATTCGCTATTTGACGGACAAGCAGGACAACAGTTATACGCCAGTACTAATTTATTTTTACCCGGTTTCAGCACAAATCATGGCATACGTCTCTTTGGTGCCTGGCAGAAAAAAACTCCTGAAGACGCCTATTTCTCAAGCCTGACGCCTATACCAAGAGGGTACAACAGTATTTTTTATCCACAAGCAATCAGCTTTAAAGCAGATTATATGTTTCCTTTGGCCTATCCAGAGTGGAACTGGCCAACAATATGTTATCTGAAACGGATTAGGGCAGGCGGCTTTTATGACTATTTGCAGGCAAAACAACCGCATAACGACTGGACTAACTTTAGCTCAGCCGGTGTTGAAATATTCTCCGACTGGCATTTTTTCAACTTCTCAGCCCCATTGACCTTAGGAGCACGGATATCGTATGCCTTCGACAAAGCAAGTATAATACCTGAATTTCTCTTTGGTGTAAATTTTGACGCCATACGGTAAAAACTGATAATACGTAAGAAACCTAAGTATATAGAGTACCAATCACCATCCAAACCTGCGAACTATACTTAATACAACCTTAAAGTTTACGCTATCTTTGCCATAGGTTGAGTTTTATAACAATACGCTTAAAAAGACCTGAATCCATGAATCATTTTTCACGAATACTAATTTTTTCGAGCTTTGCTGCCCTTATATTCTGGTCGTGTAATACAGATACACATCAGAGCGTCGAATATTATGTAATCAATGTGGATAGCATACAAGTACCTGACACTGTAAGGGTATCACAAACCTTTAAGCTTCAGCTCTTTGGTACTATAGGCAATAATGGCTGTTACCTTTTCGACCGGTTTGAAGTGGAAAAGCAGTCCAATACAGCATCAGTACAAGTGATTGGTAAGTATCAAGTAGGAAGGAATGGAATATGTCCTGATATACTACCTATTTTGGACGGGAAGTATATTCACTTAAAAGCAGACAGTATAGGGGAGTTTTTTATTGAGGTAAAAAATCCCGGATTGAACCAATACCTGAATACAACGATACAGGTATTACCATAATGACAGCTCACCATCTATGCCCGGCTCAAAATAGGAAAGCGGCCTGACTATCTTATCGAACACAAAATATTGTACCAACACAAAATCTCTGTCTTCATTGACTAGCGCATACATACGGTCGTGATCAACCGGAATAAGCTGTTCTTCTATCTCTAAATGGTCGGTGCTGTGGTGCTTCTTGAAAGTTGTGATCCCGACTGATTCACCATGTATGTCATTGAGAGCGATTCGATGCAGAAATGGCATATGAGTAATTGAATCGCGATGTCTAACCGGCAGGTAGTTCATCAGGGCTTCAAATCGTATGTCGCTGAAGGCAGTAAGATAATTAAGCAGCTTTAATGTGTCAAACTCCGGCATGATGGTTTGATCATTCAGACGGGTGATCTGAAACTGATGCCGGTCGAGGCGATCAATTCGGTAGCTTTGCTCAGGTTCTTCGCCAAACTCAATAGTAACCGATTGTATTTCATTCATCTTCTTTCTGAAGATAGTATAATCGCGCCATTCATCTTCTAAAGGTGAATAGCGTGTCATTACAAATCCGACAAACCCTGTAAGATGCATGATATACGCATGTTGAGCACCTTCTTTATACATGAAAGTGCCGATATTATCTCTTGGGTTATCGCCCACATAATACACCTTCGTACGCTTTTCGTGCGGAAACAGTTTGATGCGACCAAACAAATTGATACGAGGCTGTATCTGATACACTTCTACCTTGACAGCTATTCCTGCCATGCGTTTCACTACATTATCGTGGCTGGAACGTGACACAGGCCCCCGAACACGTAGCTTCATCATGGTGTTCAGCATGATATCAACTTTTTGCTGATTAGCCCTGTAATACGTGTTCACCGTCCAGCCTTCCGGATGGCGTTCTAATAACACCTGATTTGTATCTAAGTCGGCTATAAATATTTTGGTCACACTGGCCGTATCCATCACTGCAAAATCGGCATCTTTATGCTGAAGAGTTGATAAATATCTTTTGTTGCCTGCCAAGACCACTGCAAGCAAAAATAAGATCAAGGTTAGTATAAGGACCGTTTTATTTTTTTTAAGCATATAGTATCATTTCTTTGTTCACAACTATGTGTTTCGGTTAATTTTTTTATGTACAGCAAATTTCCGTTTTCGCCTCACAGTCAATAACAATCCGATGAGAAACACTAATAATACCGGTATTACTATATTGATCAGCTGCCAGGTAAGGCGTTCTTTTCTGACTTTTGATTCGTCTAACAGTCGCAGTTTGAGTTCACGTGAACGTATGCTTATAAGCCCTGATTCATCGGCTAAATAGCTGATGGCGTTGAGCAGGAAATCTTTGTTGCCATAAGTTCGTCTGGTGTACTGGTCAAATCCAAGTGGTAATGGGTAGCCCTTTGGCACATGAAACTGGTTGAGTATCATATCTCCGTCGGCTACAACTATCATAGAAGTAGGAAAGCTTTGTTCTCTGAATCCCATCTCCTTGCTGTCGGCAATCTCGGGTGGCATACGATTTTTATAGAGCGATTCAAACTCTCCTTCCAACAAATATGCGGTAATTTGAGGCCCCCGATTGTACATGCGCTCATCTGGCTGGTCGCGCAGCATGGCAAGCGAGATCAGGGCTGGTGTGGCCGATACCCGTGAATAAGGTGAGCTGCGAAGCAAGGGTATCTTCTTAATGCCATCCGCAAAAGTAGTGTCAATAGAACTCACAAAATCAGCTTTGATAGCATTGATATTACGTACCATAGGATGATTTGAAGCCTGATTGAGCAGTGGAAAATAATACCAGCGGAAAAACTCGATCTGTGCTTGCGTTCCAAGCTGTCCTGTACGCAAAGGTATCTGAGCCGAGTTAAGGTCTAACACCAAGTTTTTGTTCAACCTCAGCCCGTATTTAAAAAACATATCATCAAGCTTGAGATCCAAATCAATAGCCACAGTGCTTTCGTTGTCCTGCAAGCTATCCATACTTGCAATCACAGGGTCTATCAGCCACAACACCTTACCACCGTGCATGATATATTGATCGATAATGAATTTATCCTTTTCGTCAAAGGCCGACTGCGGTTTGGCAATGATGATAGCCTCATATTCGGGTATAATACGTATGTTACCGTCTTCATCGGGTTCAGAACGATGAATCAGGGCATATACCTTCCCTCCTATCTCTATGCGTTCCACCCTGTAGTTTTGCGATAAGGTCTGGGTGATATCGTGAACTCCTGTCTCGCTCAGCTCGCCATGACCGGTGATAAAAGCAATAGATGGCTTTTGTTTCAAAGTGATCTTTCGGATCATATCGGCCATTTTAAACTCTAAGTTCTGTATGGAGTTGTTAAGTACTATCTCAGGTGGCGTATTCAACTGCTCTTCAAGCAAATCAAGAGGCAGCTCCTGATCACGATACATCACCATAGCGCCGGGAAATATCACCTTTTGTTCCCTCCCTGCTGTGGTTTGTATCTGTAGATCGGTTGGTTGCAAGCCTTGTTCTATAAGTTGGTTGACTGTCTCTTTAACTTCCTGTGGTGTAGCACCCTCCATCGGATCAATAAACTCATATTCCACATATTTGCTATAAGCTCTGAACTCGTCTAACATTTCTTTGGCTTCACGACGTAGCCTTTTAAATCCTGCAGGAAATTCCCCTTCCAAATAAACCCGGAAGAAGACAATATCGTCTAAAGAGCGGAGCAGCCTCTTCGTTTCGGGTGCAAGAGTATAGCGTTTCTCGGCCGTCAGATCAAAGCGTGTAAACACATATCCTCCGATGATATTTACAGCAAAAATACTAACTATAATCAACACGAAACCAAGCCATTGCTGTCCTCTCAGCTCCTTACTCCTGACTGCTATTTCTTTTCCTTTCTTTACCATTTTCTGCTTGCTAACGACAGATGTGTGCTACTCAAAAACAATACGATGACACTTAAAAAATACAAGAGGTCGCGCGTATCCACCACTCCCCGACTGATAGACCCATAATGTGCTTCAATGCCTAACTGCCGTATGAACAGGTCGGCGCTCCCAAACCAACTGAACGAATAAATAAGGTCAAAACCTATATATACAAAGCCACTCAGCACTACTGCCAGAATAAAAGCTAATATCTGATTGTCTGTCAGACTGCTACTAAAGATACCGATGGCGACAAAAACTGCCCCAAGAAAAAACAAGCCGATATAAGCTCCCCATATGCCTCCCGAATCCAGATTACCGGGCGGTTGCCCTAACCGATAAACCGAGAAATAATAAATCAAAGTAGGCAGCAGTGATACAAGTACTAACACAAGATTAGCTAAATACTTGGCTACTATGATCTGAATATCAGTGAGTGGTTTGGTTAACAACCATTCGATAGTACCTGATTTTTTCTCTTCGGCAAAAGAACGCATAGTTACGGCAGGCACCAAAAACATAAACACAAATGGTGCTATCAGAAAAAGGCCTTCCAAACTGGCATACCCATAGTCCAATATATTGAATTCGGTAGGAAAAACCCACAAAAACAACCCGTTGATAAGTAGAAAAACAGCAATGACTAAATAGCCCGTCAAGCTGCTTAAAAAACTATGTATCTCTTTAAGAAAGAGTGCAACCATCATTATCATCTTTTATCAACGGGCAAAAATACGTTTTTTCACCTGTTTAAAATGGTATCACTTCTGTTTGCAAAGAATTTCAAATTTTTACCATGAAAGAGCTAGTTCATCTTTTTTACCACACTCTTTCATTAGTTGTCATACGAAGGTTTCATCGGCATTTATGAAACGTACATTGACTGGGGTATATTTTTCCAATCCGCATAATGAAGCGGCATTGCCTTGATTCATGGCTATTTCGAGCATCCCATGCGTTCCAAAAAGCGCCAGAAGCTCAGCAACCTCTACATCTAAATAACTACTCATCAGGCTGTTGAGCCTATAGCCTGCAAAATAAATCTCAAAAGGCCGTTTACGTCTTAGCTGTTGGAAAAGCTCGGCAGAAATATTCGTGATTGCATTATCGTATCCATCAATATGGATCACCATTCCTTTAATACTATCCTGACTGATGGCAGGCTCAAACAGCAGCCGTGAAGTGAGCTGTGGTCTGAGTATTCCCAACTGATCCAAAGGCGTTCCGGTAAGAAGCTGTACGGCTACCTTCACAAACCGGTCGCGAGTGCTGAAGGTAAACAGATCACTATCCTGATACACTTCTATCTGTACGGCAGCTTCGGGAGTATCGCCCACTATCATCGAAAAAACACCATTATCGGTACCAATAAAATAATGTCCGTCATGCTGTATGGCAATATGCGGATGATCGGTTGTTTCTACCGTGTTGACCGCAACTATATGTACCGTACCTTTTGGAAACGACTGATAGCTGTTACGCACCGTGAAAGCTGCCCCTTCGATATCGAAGGGCTTGATCTGATGTGAGATATCTACAATAACGGTATCGGGCAGTTTGGATAAGATAGCACCTTTCACCGCTGCTATATAAAAATCGGATGATCCCCAATCGCTGGTTAATGTGATGATAGACATAGAAAATCAGGTATATTAGACCGGAAACAGCATCCCTGCACTGAACGCAAACACATAATTTTATGCAAAGATACGCCATAGCGGGAAATTAGTGAGTGGTAAATGAATACTTTTGCATAGACAAAAGAAAATATTCTGACAAAATCAGCTTAGCCTATGAATGAGAGGATCATACAGCTTGAACACATCAATCCTATAGAATTATTCGGTGTTGAGGATATGTATCTGACCCGAATACAGCAACTATTTCCTAAGATAAAGATCATCGCTCGAGGAAACTATATGAAGATCATCGGTGAGGCCGACGGGTTAGACTTGTTTGAAAGCCGATTCGAGCTGTTGTTAGTGCATTGGGAACATTTTGGTTCCATAAGCAATAAGGTCATTGACCAGATCATGGGCGGGGAGCCTGAATCCCATGAGCTTCGCGTGCTAATGGATAAGGAGGTGTTAGTGTATGGCCGTTCGGGCATGCAGGTAAAAGCTATCACACCCAACCAGAAACACATCGTAAGTGCTATTGCTTCGGATGATATGGTGTTTGCCATAGGTCCTGCCGGAACGGGCAAGACTTATACAGCCGTTGCATTGGCTGTCAGGGCATTGAAAAACAAAGAAGTCAGACGTATCATACTTACCCGCCCTGCCGTAGAAGCCGGTGAGAATCTGGGATTTCTGCCTGGAGACATGAAAAATAAGTTAGACCCATATATGCAGCCGTTGTACGATGCGCTGCGCGATATGTTGCCAACTCAAAAACTGCTCAGCTATCTGGAGGATGGAACCATAGAAGTGGCACCGCTGGCATTTATGAGAGGCCGTACACTGGACTACTCTTTTGTCATCTTGGATGAAGCACAAAATGCCACACCAAACCAACTCAAAATGTTTCTGACCCGCATGGGACGAGAATCCAAGTTCATTATCAACGGCGATATCACCCAAATCGACTTGCCGGCCAAGCAGCCGTCCGGTCTCATACATGCCTTGCAGATACTGCATCAGGTAAAAGGAATAGCTTGGGTGATGTTAGACGAAAAAGATGTGGTACGACATAAGTTAGTAACCCGTATCATAAGGGCCTACAGCACACAAAAAAGACATCCACAAGAAGGTAGTCCTGAAACAAAAGCTGTAGATACCACATCATCTGATACGACAACAAACACTGACTCAAACGAATAATAATCCATGATACCTCCTACGCTTGCTTCGACCCGGTACAACTTCCCGGGACAGACTTCCATGATACGGGGTAAAGTACGTGATATATACCACATTGACAATGATATCCTAGTGATGATAGCTACCGACCGGATCTCAGCCTTTGATGTGGTACTTCCGCGTGCCATCCCATATAAAGGACAGGTACTCAATCAGATTGCCTCGCTGTTTTTAGATGCAACGGCATCTTTAGTACCTAACTGGAAAATAGCCGAACCCGATCCTATGGCTACACTTGGCAGACGATGTCGCCCATTTGAGGTAGAAATGGTCATAAGAGGATACCTCAGCGGAAGCGCATGGCGGAGCTACAAAAACGGAAACCGAAATATATGTGGTGTGAAACTTGCCGACGGAATGCGCGAACATCAGCAATTTAAAACGCCTGTCATCACACCAACTACCAAAGCCACACAAGGACACGATTTAGATATTGCACCTCAGAAAATCATAACAAAGGGGTTAATGACAAAAGAAGAATATCAGCAGATTGAAGAATATACCCGTAAGCTGTTCGACTTTGGTACAGCATGGGCAAAAGAAAGAGGACTGATATTAGTTGATACCAAATATGAGTTTGGAAAAGATGAAAACGGACAAATACTGCTGATTGATGAAGTGCATACACCCGATTCGTCACGCTATTTCGTAGCAGAAACCTATCAACAAGATTTTGAGAAAGGAGAAAGACAACGCCAGCTTTCCAAAGAGTTTGTACGTGAATGGCTGATGGCAAACGGGTTTCATGGGGCAAAAGGGCAACAAGTACCTGATATGAGTGATGAATTTGTCATGCAGGTCTCAGAACGGTATATTGAACTGTTTGAGAAAATCACCGGACAAGAATTTGTAAAAACAGTAAGCACGGATCTGCACAGCCGTATCGAACAACACATAGTGCACTACCTGAATACATCTGTACGACCTACGGATTAGTGTCTGTCCCTTTCCCGCAGATCACTGTTTATGTCCTCCGCAGATTAGGCTGATAAACGCTGAATTTTTTTAAACGCAATGGTTTTTTTTTAAACGCAATGGTTTTTTTTTAAACGCGATCCCTACAATGTAAGCCCTACGGGCTATCAATTTAATCTCCTAAAACCTATATTCTATGGGTATGCAAAGCCCTACGGGCTATTGACGAACGCACGAATTCAGTCAAACCATTGCCCGTCAGGGCATACATATCAATAAAAAAAACATAAGAAACAAAAAAACCATTGCCCGTTAGGGCATACATATCAATAAAAAAACATAATGAAGCAAAAAACCATTGCCCGTCAGGGCATACATATCAATAAAAAAACATAAGAAACAAGAAACAATTGCCCGTTAGGGCATACACTTCCACAGATTACGCCTATTAACGCTGATTTTTCTTATCCGCAATCCTATTAAAATCTAATCATTCCATCGTTCTCTCTCAAACATCTCCCCACAGTGTAAGCCCTACGGGCTATCAATTTAATCTTCTAAAACCCATATTCTATGGGTATGCAAGCCCTACGGGCTATTGACGAACGCACGAATTCAGTCAAACCATTGCCCGTTAGGGCATACATATCAACAGATAGCATTGAACGGTAGATCAACATTACCCGTCAGGGCATACATATCAATAAAAAAACATAAGAAACGAAAAAACCATTGCCCGTCAGGGCATACATACCAATAAAAAAAGCATAATGAAACAAAAAACCATTGCCCGTTAGGGCATACACTTCCACAGATTACGCCTATTAACGCTGATTTTTCTTAACCGTCCCTATCCCTCACTCAATTCCACTAAAATGTTTCATAAACTGCACCCTTTCATACGCAGCCGGATTTTCTGACTTTTTAACGCTCATCCTCCCGATGAACTGCTCAAGGTTTTTATAGGCATGCCGTTCCATCCACTCGCTGATATCATTGAGGATCACCGGTATCTCACGAAATCCTTTTTTATACAATACCGAAGCAATTTGCACAGCTTTTGCTCCTGCAAGCAGTTGTTTGACAACAGCCTTACCGTCGTATATCCCCGTTGAAGCAGCTACATCGCAGTGCAGCTGAGAAGAAAGCATAGCCACCCATCTCAACGGCAGAGCTATCTCAGCCGGTGTGCTCAACACATGGGAAGCCCGTACCTCAAAGCGCTCAATATCAATATCAGGTGAAAAGAAACGGTTAAACATCACTAATCCTTTGATGCCGGTCCACGAAAGTTTTAAAGCCATTTGAGCCAGGCTCGAAAAATAATGACTGATCTTCAATGCTACCGGAATAGTAACAGTCTTTAATACGGCATCCAACACCTCAAAATAGAGTGATTCGTTTTGCTCACTCGTTTTAAACGGATTAGACGGAAGCACAAACACATTCAGTTCCAAGGCATCAGCCCCAGCTTCCTGTGTCTTACGGGCAAAGTCAATCCATTCCTGACCGGTAACACAATTGATACTGGCTATAATAGGGATATCAACTGCTTCCTTGCTTTTCCGAATCAGCGATAGATAGTTATCTACCTCATTCGACCGGGTGTAATGTCGGATATAGTCATCAGCTTCCGGATAGAAATTAGCCAGCTCGTTTTGCATGATGGCATGATGTGTCCCATGCAGTATCTGCTCCTCAAACAGCGATTTCAATACTACAGCAGCAGCACCGTTTGACGCAGCCTCTTTGATGTTTTCCACTGAATTTGTCAGTCCTGAGCTACCTATAATGATGGGATTCTTTAAAGACAACCCCATAAAATCAGTCTGAAGATTAACCATATTTTCAAGGTTTTAAAACATATACAACTAATTCTCCCGAAACTAACGCCCCCATCCGATAGCTCCTACTTCCGGTATTACCCAAAACAAGTCCGATAGGGATCCGGGTGCCGGAACGATAATTTCAGAAAACTTTTTAGCAAGTAAAAATAATATAAATCCAAATCGATTTACTGGCAGTGGTTAATTAAAAATCATTCCAAATAACAAACCTTATCATTCTGATTGATTTATTCTGACCGTTTACTGATCGGCCAGAATACACTAGTCAGATTTTACATATTTTCGCAGCTTCAACGCTAATCATCTTGAACACAACGATTAAAGTGCATATTAGTGCCCTTCTGGCTATGATCTTCTGGGGCATGTCGTTTATCTGGTCTAAGCAAGTGTTTACAGAGCTGGGACCGGGAACGACCATTTTTTTCAGGCTTATAATCTCTTCTCCATTTCTAGTGTTGTTGCTTTATCTAAGCGGTTCTTTTCAAAAGATACGTCGAACCCATTACAAACTGTTTCTACTGACAGCCCTTTTTAATCCGTTTTTATATTTTGTAGGTGAAAGTTATGGGCTGAATTTAGTATCACCAACAATAAGCGCAGTCATAATAGCTACTATACCTGTTTTCACACCTGTCGCAACCTGGCTCTTTACCAATGAGCGGTTGAGTTGGCTTAATTTAGCCGGTATATTTGTATCGTTTATCGGGATACTGATAATGCTGGTTGAAAAAGATTTCAGCCTATCGGCCTCACCAACCGGGATACTGCTTTTGTTTGGTGCTGTAGCCTCTTCGGTGATTTACAGCCTGATAGTAAAAAAGACAACTACCTATTATTCGGCATTGAATATAGTCTGGATACAAAATACTATCGGTATTCTTTACTTTTTACCTCTTTTTTTGATTGAGACTAAAGCTGCGACGGCGGTTCACTTTTCCACTGCTATTTTACCTCCTCTTTTGCTATTGGGAACCTTAGCCAGCTCGTTGGCATTTGTACTGTTTACCTATGCCATAGGAAAGATCGGTGTCTCACGGTCCAACATCTATACGAATCTGATCTCTGTTTTCACTGCATTTTTCAGTTTTTTATTGTTGGGCGAACATCTCGCTTTAATCAAAATAGCAGGTATTGGAGTTGTCATCACTGGTGTGATGCTTTCTCAGCTACCACAAAAATCAATGCAAACCTTAAATAAGACCCTATGACAAAAGTTTTGATCCTTGGAGCCGGTTTGATAGGAAAACCAATGGCTTTAGACCTGATTGCTGATCCTGAGTTTCAGATAGGTATAGCTGATATCTCATCCAATGCACTGAATCATTTCCAGGCATATGATATTGAAAAAATACAAGCCGATTTACAGGATACCGGGCGTGTGCGACAAATTGTATCAGATTTTGATTATGTGATCAATGCGGTACCCGGTTTTATGGGGTATAAGACATTAAAAACGGTGATTGAAGCCGGAAAACATGCCATTGACATCAGCTTTTATGCTCAAGACCCTTTTCAATTGAGTCAATTAGCTATTGATAATCAGGTAACAGTGATATGTGATATGGGTGTAGCGCCGGGTATGAGTCATCTACTCGCCGGCTATTCGGCTGCCCAATTGGAGCATATTCACAAAATCATTATTTATGTCGGCGGATTACCGGTGATACGCAGCCTCCCCTGGGAATATAAAGCCGTGTTCTCTCCTACAGATGTGATTGAAGAATATATACGACCGGCACGGCTGATAGAAAACGGACAACTAACCGTCAAACCAGCTTTGTCGGAAAGTGAGTTGCTTGATTTTCCCGGTATAGGTACGTTAGAAGCTTTCAATAGTGATGGGTTGCGCTCGCTCACTCAAACTATTCAAGCCGAATATATGGTCGAAAAGACGTTGCGCTATCCGGGACATATCGCCCTGATACACGCATTGAAACAAAGCGGATTCTTTGCAGAAACACCTATACCATTCAACAATACCTCTATAAGCCCGATAGAATTTACTCAGAAGATACTCTTTCCACAGTGGAAGTTAGGAAAAGGCGAACACGATTTGACAGTGATGCGCATCCTGGTTGATGGCCTTACAGCCGATGGAAATAAAAAAGAGTTCTGCTGGGATCTTTTTGACCGCTATGATCCCGTTGGTGAGATACATTCTATGGCACGTACTACCGGCTATGCAGCTACCGCTGCTCTTCGACTGCTGACGTCTGGCACCTTTTCAAAACCAGGACTATACCTGCCCGAACAAATAGGTGAAGATAAAACCAATACCGAGTTCATATTGAACGAACTTCAAAAAAGAAGTGTTGTATATACCTTAACGGAAACAACGCTTTAAAATCAAAGGAATCATGATCACAAGCAAGTCAAATCTCAGAATAAAAAATCTTATTCGCCTACAGAAATCAAATGAGCGGAGGAAGCAACAAAGAACTCTTATTGAGGGCTACAGGGAGATTGAACGGGCTTTGATCAGCGGATGGAAACCGGAAACACTTTTTGTCAGTGCCGAGATAGCCGGAACAAGAATGGAACAGCTGATTCGCTTGCTTCCCGACGAATGTGAGACCGTGTTTCTAAGCCGTGAAGTGTTTGAGCATATTGCCTATCGTGAAGGCTCGGACGGGATATTGGCTGTTTGTGAACCGATCCAATTATCGTTGGATGAGATACAAACCGGATTGAATCCATTGATCATAGTATTGGAATCAGTTGAGAAGCCTGGAAATATGGGTGCTATCCTCCGTACGGCCGATGCCGTTTCTGCTGATGCTGTCATAGTGTGCGAACCAGGTACTGATCTTTATAATCCCAATACTATACGAGCCAGCCTCGGATGTATATTTTCTGTTCCATTTACTTCATGCAGTTCAGAGGAAGCCTTGCGATGGCTCAGGAGCAAACAATGCCGCATCTATGCCACTACGCCCGAAAGCTCAACCGATTATCTCGATATGGATTTCACAGGCCCTACAGCACTTGTCATGGGATCGGAAGCTACCGGATTAACTGACTTTTGGATAAAAAATGCAGATAAACACATACGGATTGAAATGGAAGGTATAGCTGATTCATTAAATGTATCGGTTGCTACTGCTGTCATCGCTTTTGAAAGTAAAAGACAAAAAAAAGTGAAAAATATCTAAAAATGATGAATACGACCAACTACTATGTAAAGAAGGCATATTAATTGTTAAGAGAAATATATTTTCCTTGATTGATGCAAAACCAACGAATCCAAAAAGAAAAACTGATCGATAAGATTTTAAATCTAATATTCTGATATGCGTACGTACAATTTTTTAATTACAGCACTTATTTTGCTTGGCACCCTTGTCACCTTCGCCGAACCCACAGGCAATCCGTCTGATAGCGACAGCGGTATCAAAGGAAAAGTCATTGACAGATCCAGTCATCAAGGATTAGAGTATGCCACCATTATGGTATATAACCTGTCGGATGACAGTTTCGTTACAGGCTCTATCACCGGTCCTAATGGTGAATTCAACATACAGTTAAAGCCTGGTAAATATAGAGTTTCCATACAGTTTCTGGCCTATGCCACTGTCAATATTGATGATGTTACTGTTGGTCGTGGCAAAGTATTTCGGGATCTGGGTGAGCTGCTGATCACTCCCGACAGTGCTTTATTGGAAGAGGTGGAAGTGGTAGCTGAACGCTCTACAGTAGAGATGACCTTAGACAAAAGGGTGTTTAATATCGGAAGCGATATCAGCGCAAAGGCAGGAAATGCCATTGAAGTGTTAGAAAATATTCCTTCGGTAACAGTTGACATAGAAGGCAATGTAAGCCTTAGAGGTGATGATGGAGTACGTATACTGATTGATGGAAAAGTATCGGGCCTGGCCGGACTAAGCGATAAAAACGCCTTGAGAAGCATCTCATCGGATATGATAGAACGCATAGAAGTAGTAACCAACCCTTCCGTACGCTATGATGCTGAAGGCACTTCCGGGATCATCAATATTGTACTCAAAAAAGATAAACGCAGAGGATTTAACGGCTCAATAGACCTTAGTACAGGATACCAGCTACAAGGTGGATTGGGAATCAACACCAATTACAGACTTGAAAAATTAAACCTGTTTGCAAATTACAACATCAACTACAGAGAAAATATTGGGGGCGGCAATGCGTACCGACAATATTATTTTGAGACCCCTTTTGCTACAGACCAGAAATCTGAAAGCACACGTAAAAACTTTGGAAACACGCTTCGCTTTGGAGCTGAATACCTGATCAATCCCAGTAATTCGCTTACACTGAGCATGATGTATCGTGTGGCGGAAATGAATAATCGTTCGGTAGTAGAGTATAACGACTTTCGTCCGATTGACCATCTCATCGGACAATCTCAACGTATAGACGACCAGAAAACCGACCTACCCAATCTGCAGTATGCCATCGACTACCGTAAGCAGTTCAAGCGCAAAGACCAATTGTTTACCGCCAATCTGCAATACTACGACAGCAAAAACCAAGGACATTCGGACATAAGCGAAACCCTGGTGTTCAACCCTATCAATCAACCGTTTACCCCTTTGTATCAGCAGACAGATAATGATGAAAGAGATTGTAACCTACAGTTTCAGGCTGATTATTTCCATCCTTTTGCCGGCAAAGCCAAGTTAGAAACAGGGATAAAAGTGCAAAGGCGGGAAATAGACAACGACTATCAGGTAAGTGAACAAAACGACCAAGGTGATTTTGAGCTAGTACCCGAATTTACCAATCATTTTGTGTATGATGAAAATATCTATGCCGCTTATGCATTGTTTGGAAATGATGTAGGACGCTATACCTATCAGCTTGGACTACGCACCGAATATTCTGATATCAGAACCATGCTATACGAGACTTCAGAAGATAACTCCAACACCTATCTTGATTTCTTCCCTTCGGCTCACTTCACATACAAACTCACCGAAAAGGATAATGTACAGCTTAGCTACAGCCGTCGTATCCGCCGGCCTGGCTATTGGCAGTTAAACCCATTCCGCTCATTCACCGACAACCGCAACATTTGGTCGGGAAACCCAACACTCAAACCGGTGTATACCAATGCCTTTGAAACAGGATACCTAAGGTTCTGGAAAAGTGCCAGCCTGAATGCCAATCTGTACTACCGACATAGCGAAGATATGTTTCAACGCATTGAAAGGGTTGACAGTAGCGGTGTCAGCTATTCCCGTCCGGAAAATTTTGCCACTAATGATTCATATGGCCTCGAGATCATTGGAATGTACTCATTGGCTAAAACGATCAATATAAACGGTAGCCTCAACTTTTTCCGCTCCATGACAAAAGGTGAAGCATATGGGATCAATTACGATACCGACAACTACTCGTGGTGGGGAAGGATACAGAGTAAGTTTACTATTGCCAAAAGTTTTGACTTGCAGCTTGCAGGAAACTATCGCGGAAAAATGAAGATGCCACAGGGTAACCGACTTCCGGCCTATAGCATTGATTTGGGCTTGAGCAAAGATATACTTCAAGACAAAGGCACACTCACCCTGAATGTACGTGATGTGTTTAATACACGACGACATGGCTTTGAAACCTTTGGTGAGAACTTTTATTCTAAGACCGACTTTAAATGGAGCACTACTACCATCACCCTGAATTTCAACTATCGCATCAACCAACAAAAGAAACGTAGCAACGATAGACGCCAGCAATTGATGGATGATGACGAACAGATGATGGAAATGTAAGAAAAATATTTATGATCCAATTATTGCTCAAGCCCTTTTTAAGGGCTTGTTGCATTATATAATGGTATCAAATCAAGTATTTTCTTTGCCTTTTCGTCCTACTTTTATAAAAAACATTTTACCTTCGTGTTTTAGTAAGCTTATAATCTCATGAATAAACTGATACTCTTTCCATTGATCGGCCTTCTTATATCGTTTCTGACGGCATACTCACAAACCGAACAGCTTCCCTTAGAGCCACTCTCAGCTCATGACAGACTAATGCTCAGCCGCATCCCTGAACTACCTATGGAGACTACTACTATGAGAAGAAGCCTGCCTGCTGTAGTGGATAATTCGCTTCTGCCCTATATGCCTGCTTTAGTGTCGCAGTCAGGGTTAGAATGTGGGCAATCGGCCAGTATAGGCATACAGTTTGCCTACGAGCTAAATGCCAAACGATTTGTCCCGGGTAATCTTTTGGAGAACCAATACGCCACTCATTTTACATACAACTTTCTGAATGCTGGTAGCGATGCCGGTATCAGCTATTACGAAACTTTTGAGATCATCAAACGGGCAGGCAACCCTAATGCATTAGACTATGGTGGCATGGCGAGCGGAGGCCCCTCCCGCTGGATGAGCGGCTACGACCTTTACTATAATGCGATGAAAAATCGGGTAGAAAATATCTACTCTATCAAGACAAATACCGAAGAAGGCATTCAAAAGCTTAAAAACTGGATATACGATCATGGAACAGCTAGTATAGCCGGCGGTATGGGCAGCTTTTATTCCCAGTTCACCAGCCCGAACGCAACCCTGCCCTCAGGCACACCCGAAGCGGGGAAGCATGTGATAACCCATTGGGGAAGCAGCCCTAACCACGCCATGGCAATAGTTGGATATAATGATTCCATACGATGGGATTATAACGGTGATGGACAATATACCAACCATATCGACATAAACGGCGATGGAGTAGTTGACGTACGCGACTGGGAGATAGGCGGATTTAAAATGGTTAACACCTACGGGAACACTAGCTATTGGGGCGATCAGGGATACTCGTATATGATGTATAAAACCTTGGCCGACAATACCAATGCAGGCGGTATCTGGAATAATCAGGTAGTGATAGCCGAGGTTAAACAAACCTATCAGCCCCAGCTGACAGCTAAAATTGGCATCACCTATCCATGCCGCAACAAGATCAAGATTATGATGGGTGTATCAACCAATCTGAATGCTAATGAACCGGAATATGTGCTTCAATTTCCAATGTTCGACTTTCAGGGTGGATGCAAGCCAATGCAAGGCAACAACGGAAATGAATTCATCGAGATAGGACTTGACCTGAATCCACTCTTAACATATGTAGCACCCAACCAGCAAGCAAAATATTTTCTGATAGTAGCCGAAGATGACGCCAGCAACACCTACACAGGGATGATAAACAGCTTTGCATTAATTGATTATAGCAGCTCGGAACCTATAATAATTACCTCACCCGAATCCAATGTGCCGCTGCAAAATAATACGATCACCTATTTGTCTCTTACTACTTCAGTAAATTATAAAGCTATTGAGATAGTCACTGATGAGATACCCTCTTTTGAACTGTATGTCGAAGACCAGGTACAGCTTGAAGCCCACAATGGCACCGAGCCTTATTACTGGTATCTGCAACATCATTACGATACGCTTCAAAGCACTTCTAATTTCCCATTAGTTGGTGATTATCAGCTCAGTCCAACCAACAACAATGATGGAATAGCAGCTATTGAGCTACCTTTTGAGTTTCCGTTTTACGGAGAAAAGTATTCGACTATTTACGCAGCTGTCGATGGATTCATTTTGTTTGAACCTTCATTGGTTACCTGGCCATTTTATATAGCCGGCAAGTCATATCTCATTCAAAACAAAATTATTGCCCCCACTTTATCTAAGCCATTTCAGATCAATCCAAACAATGGGGAAGGAATATGGGTTGAGATCACCGGGCATTCAGTAGCTATCCGATGGAAGGTATCGGTAAATGGTCAGGGCGGCAACAGCACGGTACTGATGGCTGCTATCCTCCATGAAGACGGGCGTATCGAATTTCATTATGGCCAGCATAATGCCGCATATTATATAGCTCGTTTTGCAGGTATCTCGGCCGGAGATGGAGTTAACCATGTGATACTGAATGACCATGAATATTTCACGCCTTACCCTCAGCAATATGTGAAGTTTACCCCAGCACAAAATCAGGATGGGATACAACTGCGTAAAGACGGCCTGCTTTCAGCTTGTATCAGCCAACACAAGCCCCCTACAACTGTTCAAGTGTTAGTTACGGATCAGAACGGCATCAGCGACCAGCGACAGCTAAGCCTGCCGGTTCACGGGCTTGCTATGGATTATCAGATACAATCAGAACATGAAAATCAAGTAGTGTATGGACAGGAGTTTTCATTGCTTATTCAATTGACAAACCTGAATGACACCGAGTTAGATGCAGGGACTTTCAGTTTAACAAGCAACGATCCATATGTTACCATTCAACAGGGACAGGTGAATCTGCTGCCTTTACCTGCCGGCGACTCAATCCAATTTTCAACTTTTCTGATATCAGTTCACAACGACATACCTAACAGGCATGCAGCCGAATTTGAACTTCTTTTCAACAATGGCACTCAATCATATAACCGTACTATACAGGTTGAAGCGTTGGCACCTGTTATTGAACTGCCTCACATAAGTATCAACGATGAAGAAAATGGGATATTAGAACCAGGTGAAAGCGCTAAATTAGTGTTGGAAGTACTAAATAGCGGAGGTGCCAGATTAGAAAATATCGAAGCTGCTATAAGCACTACGAATCCCGATATCACTTTGTTTACCGATCAACTTGACGTATTGAAAATTGAACCGGATAAAAGCTGGAATGCGATCTTTCCGTTGTATTTCAACGCAAATGCAACTCCAATCCAGATAGTGGATTTTGAGTTAGATATCACGGCTGATCATGGCTTCCACTACCAACAAACCATCCGTATCCTTACTTCTGTCATAGTTGAAAACTTTGAGACTGCCGACTTCAGCCTATTCCCATGGACTTCCTCCGGGTCCCATCCATGGTTTGTCACCATACAAGAGCCGTATGAAGGAAATTTTGCAGCCCGTTCAGGTCCTATAGGACATAGCGAATCATCAGTTTTGGAATTGGAATGGGAGGTCTCAGCCATGGATACCATTTCATTTTATTACAAGGTATCTTCTGAAAACAATTACGACTTCCTGAGATTTTATATCAATGGACAGATACAGGATTCCTGGTCGGGTAACAAAGCCTGGACTAAGGCCTCATATCCTGTAAATCTTGGGCCTACATTGTTCACATGGAAATATGAAAAAGACTATAGCGTATCTACCGGTACCGATTGTGCGTGGATAGATTATGTGGTGTTGCCGGCTAAGAAGATTTATACTTCCATAAATAAACAACAGACTGAATTACATTGGGAGTTTGATTTGTTCCCAAATCCTGTCCAGACAGAGCTATTCATTCGTATCCGGGCAGACCGGGACATGAAAAGCCGTCTTTTAATAGCGGATCAGTGGGGACGCATCCTACATACTGAAGAGATACTTTTGTCAAAAGATGTGACACAACTCATTCAAAAAGACCTGCATAGTATTTCATCAGGTTCTTGCGTTGTAATGCTTCAGACTCCTGATGGGTGGATTACGAAAACCATTATAAAACCAGCGCCTTAAGCAATGAAGTCAACTCCGGGCAGCACCTCTTCTACAGCACGTAAGCTGTTGTTGATGTTCCCTGTCTTAGTTTTGTTTGCACCTGCTTTTCAACGGCAATTTACTTTCATAAAGGAGCGGCCGCTTGAAGGGGCTTTTTTTAATCAGAAAAAGCCCACCTTTGACAACTTAAGCTGGTTTAGCTGGCTTGATGGCAGTTTCCAAAAAGACTTCACCGACCAGTTGGAAGCCGATATTGGATTCAGAAATACCTTGGTTCGTATTCATAATCAATGGCAATATATGGTATTCAGAAAAGCCAATGCGGATGGTGTTATAGTAGGAAAACAAGGCGAGCTGTTTGAGGAAGACTATATCCGATCGGCTTTGGGTGAGTTTTATGTAGGCAAACAAGTTTGGGAGGATAAGGCTCTCAAACTAAAGGCTGTGTCAGATAGCTTGCAACAGATCGGAAAGAAATTACTGATCATTTTAGAACCCGGAAAAGGGAGCTTGTATCCCGAACGGTATCCGACAAAATATAAGCCTGACAAAAGAAGTGTCTCAAACTACCAGGCTTTTAAATCCAGTTTAGAAAATTATAAGGTACCTCTTTTAGACCTGAACGCTTGTTTCATGGAATGGAAGGACACTGCTTCGTATGCTCTTTTTCCGCAAAGCGGCACACATTGGTCGTATTATGGAGCTGCATTAGCTGCCGATACCTTATTGAAGCTTTTAAACCATATGATACCCGATCATATCCCACAACTGAAAATTGAGCGCCTGGAAAAAAGAGTCAAGCCCCGTCATCCTGATGATGATATATGGTTGGCGATGAATATGCTTGGAAAAGTACCGGCTGATAACCTGATTTATCCGGTACTGAGCTTTCTACCGGCAAAAAAAGCTAAGCTTAAAACTCTGACCATAGGCGACAGCTTTTTCTTTTATTGGCTGAATGACGGAATCATGGAGCAAGCCTTCGATAAGGGTAGCTTTTGGTACTACAACAAGCATATCTGGGATCATCAGGGAAAAGAAACAGGCAGAGTACAAGCAAATATGATAGCTACCGCAACAAACGAACACGATCTTTTTATCATCATGATCACCGAACGTTTCCATCAGAATTTTGCATGGAAGTTTGATGAACAGCTATACGATTTGTTGTTTCCAGGAAAACGAAACCATTTATCATACTTTTCTAATCAGATCAGAACGGCAAATACCGAGTTTCTGAGAATGGTAGATGAGGCAAAGCAGCAAAAGATCAGTCTGAGCGAACGCATTGAAAAAGAAGCGTACTATCTGATGTATCAGGATTATTTGCTACATCCCGAGCTATATTCCGATAAGGAAGATATGATCCCAATGTTGATGATGACTATCCGCAACACTCCCGACTGGTATGCTACTGTAGCTGCCAAAGCTGCCAAGCAAAATATACCCGTTGACGAGATGCTCCACATGGATGCAGTATGGATTTATGAGTCTAAACAAAATGAATAAGCTCATATAGTTTGCAGCCAGTTTTCTGCCAGCGTAAAACGGTAAGGCAACAGAGCGTCTTCCTGTGCATACTGTACACCTATACGAGCTGAGGCCTCAATAGCGGCTTCCGGTATCTGCCTGCCTGATTCAATCCATATATAGCCTTCAGCAAGCATCAGTCCATTATGAATAGTGCTGATCCCCATTGCTTTGGTTAAATTACCAGGCCCATGACAAAGCCGATTAAAGGGAATCTTGTTTCCCCGACGTTCTTGCATAGCTTCTATTCCTGTGAGAGGCAAAAGAGCCCGAATGAGTACAGCATGCGGGATACCCTGCGGAGCTGTTACTATATTAAACAAATGATGCATGCCATAGCACAGATAGACATACATATGGCCTGCTGACAAATATAAGGTTTTAGTACGCCCGGTATAACGACCTCCAAACGCATGCGAGGCCTTGTCGACAGCACCTGCATAAGCCTCAGCTTCGATGATAAGACCCGAACAATAAACCCCATCTACAACACTATGTAAGCTACACCCTATCAGTCTTTTGGCTATAGCCACCACATCTTCATGTTCAAAAAATGAGCTTGGCAGCATATTTATAGTTTTCGAGTTAATAATTGTCTGAAAATATATCTCTCCCCATCAATTTGTTGAAGTATATGGTGATCTATCATCCATCGTACTGCTTCCAACACCTTAGTTTCGGGATAAGCCGTTACGAAACTGACTATTTCTTCCATTGAAGCAGCTTTGTTACTCAACAATATTTTCATGCTTTCTTTGATAGAATTATATTCTATATCTGTCAGCTCCAATCTATTACGTTGAACACACACATCACATTTCCCACATCGTTTGTTATGCTCTTCGCCAAAATAGGCTAAAAGCTGCAGGCTACGACATTTCAAGTCGTTATACACAAAGTCAATGACTGATTGTACTTTTTCGGCTGCTGATGCCTTGCGATCCGCATAATTTTCACGTGAGAGCTGTATATCCTGTGGGTCAATTCTTTCGCTGAGAAAAAGCAACTGAGGTATATCGGTCAACGGAACATAGGTTATCAGTCCTAATTTATTCATATAATTCAACATTACCTGTACTCTTTGAACCGTCAGTTCTGATTTGCGGGCTAACTCAGTTTCATATAAATTCACAAAATCAGTAAATATCCCAGGATACGTCCGAAGTATAGTCTTCACAAACTCGTTATAATTCGGCTGTTCAATCTGAAACCGATATAAGTCTTCTCGGCTAGCTTGTATAAATATTTTAGAGACTGTTTTCAACTGTTGACCAAACATTATAAGTCCTTCTTTCTCAAGAAGTTGTAAGCTATTAAAAGTTTCTAATACCGAAAAGTTATAAAGTTGGACAAATTCGGCTAATTGAAAATCAAATGATAGGTCTTTTCCGCTTCCAATAGGTAGTTGAAGATAATTACCCAATGCCTGATAGACTGTTCTGACCTGTTCTATAGGCGGATAAGATGTGTTTAAATTATTTTGCAGCTGTTCGGCATCCTGATCAGATACCAACAGGTAGGCTTGTGCTTGGTTGCCATCTCTTCCAGCTCGTCCGGCTTCTTGAAAATAAGCTTCTAAACTATCGGGTAGATCCATATGGACCACTATACGTACATCGGGCTTATCAATTCCCATTCCAAATGCGTTTGTGGCTACCATCACTTTCACTCTTCCCTGCATCCATGCTTTTTGTCTTGCATCGCGCTGCGAACCATCCAGCCCTGCATGATAAAAAGTGGCAGGCACTTGTCTGGCAGTCAGATAGTCGGCCAGCTCACGAGTTCGCCGCCGGTTCCTGACATATACTATACCCGAACCGGAAGACATCCGTTGAAAAATACGAACTAAATGGCCAAACTTATCAGCATCAAGAATTACATTATACGTCAGATTCTTTCGTTCATAACTGGATTGGAAGACATTTGAGCTCCGAAAATGAAGCTTCTCCATGATATCAAGTACTACTTTTTTTGTAGCAGTAGCCGTAAGAGCTAATATGGGTACCTTGGGAAAATACGGACGTATCTCGTGAATCAACAGATAAGGCGGTCGGAAGTCGTATCCCCATTGCGAAATACAATGTGATTCGTCCACAGCGATAAGATTGATATTCATGCGTCGAAATACAGTCAGAAAACGTTCGGTAGTAAGCCGCTCTGGAGACACATACAAAAACTTCAGCCTTCCGAAAACAGCTTGATTATATACTATTTCCACCTCGTTTGGGTGCATGCCGGAGAAGACAGCCGCTGCAGGGATGTTTTTTTGCTTTAAATTGTGTACCTGATCTTTCATCAAGGCGATCAGTGGAGTGATGACTAAGCACAATCCATCTTTCATCATTGCCGGCACTTGAAAACAGATCGACTTGCCACCTCCTGTGGGTAACAATGCAAGTGTGTCGTTTCCGGCGTGTACCGATTCGATGATCTCTTCCTGCATAGGTCGAAAAGAGGGATAGCCCCAGTATTTCATCAATATTTCACTTGCCTGCCTACTCATAAAATCAATCTATATTTTATGCTGTATCTTACTCTTTATAAGGCTTACCAATTCCTGCCTGCTGAATGGCTTCACTATGAAATCATCACAGCCCGAAGCTAATGCTTTTTCTTTGCCTTCAGTATCTGCGAAGGCTGTTTGTGCAATGATAGGAAGTTTTGGTGCAAACTTTTTTATCTGGCGTGCCGTGTCATAGCCGGTCATATAAGGCATCTGAAGGTCCATCAACACTATATCAATTGACGGATGGTGTTGACAATGCCGGATCGCTTCATGCCCGTCACGGGCCCAAAACAGTAAAGCTCCTGTATGCTTGAACAAGGATTTATAAAAGGTAAAATTGGCTTCTACATCATCTACAACTAATATATTTATTGCCGACCAATCCACATTCAAAAAGCTCCCCGGTCTGTATGTGCCTTGAAATCCGGTTGCCGCATGTTTTGTTTTTATAGTAAAATAAAAGGTTGAGCCTTTGCCTGGCATGCTGTCGAACCAAATTGTCCCACCCAACAACTCAACCAACTGTTTGGTGATGGATAAGCCTAAGCCGGTACCCTCTTTATTGCTGCTGGCAACAGGATCGATCTGACCAAACCGCTGAAAAACAAGATGAGTTTTCTCATATGGTATGCCAAATCCTGTATCACGGACATAAAGCTGTAAATGATTGCCATCAACAAAATAGTAGCCAAACGAAATAGAACCTTGTTCAGTGAACTTCAATGCATTAGAAAGCAAGTTATTCAATATCTGCTTGAGACGATGCGGATCAGTGAGTAGCTGTACCGAACCTGTAGGAATACTCTTCTTAAGCTGAAAATCAATATGCTCTTTTCCATATTGTATCTTTTTGTTGGTATATAATTGCAACAGCTCATCCAACATTTTATTTATATCCGTCTCCGAGTAATTGATCTTGATATAACCAGCCTCTATTTTTGCAATATCAATTATATCTTCAATCAAAGCCAACAAACTGTTTCCCGAAGTACGTATCAACTCATAGTATTGATTGCGTTCTTCATCTTCGGTTTCAGCTTCTAACAAAAGATCGGTAAAACCTAATATTGCATTTAATGGAGTTCGTATTTCGTGTGACATATTGGCTAAAAAAGCTGATTTCATTCTATCATTCTCTTCTGCTTTCGCTTTAGCCTGCTGAAGATCATAAATATAGCCTTTTTGATGTGTAATATCCTTAAGTTTGTATAGAACTGATTTATTTGTAATCGGCCAGATAGTCAGCTCAAATTCTTTTATCATAGCTTCCTTATCCTTGCATTGTACTTCGATATGTTGCTTAGGGGTCGTTTGCGCATCTATCTTTTCTAACAGAGATTGTACCGCTTGATCATTGCATTGAAAATCTTTCATCAATTCCATGAATGAGGAGCCAATAAGCTGTTTAAAATCTTTTTCAAAGAATGCCGTTGCCGCCTTGTTACAGCTTATAATCCGGCTTGTTGTGTCAGCAACAATCAACACATCAGGGCTATCGGTAAAAAATAATCCAAACAGCTTCTCACTTATACTAATCCAGTCATGGATCAGGTCTTTCACTTCTGTTAGTCTACTCATCAGAGCAGCTTGCTCGGTTTGATGGAGTACAAGTGGATTACATTTTTCATCTAAGATTTGAAAATAATACGTAAGCCCATGCAGATTGGTTATTTTCAAGGCTTTATCGGGTGATATCTGATCTGGTGTCGTTGCCCCTATCCAGGAAACAGGTATTTGCGAAGCAGAATTAGTTGTAGTAGTATCGGCAATACTATCCATTGCATCGAATGATATGGAAAGAAGTAGCATGCGTGCGTGGTTCGCAGCATCATCCTTGATTACTAATGCCAAGTTCTTACCTGAGATCAGTAGTGATATTTTTGCAACAATCGGATGCAAGTAGCTGATGAGACCATAGAATGCCTCATCCATATTGTCGGTCAATGAATTTGATATTCTCATGATTTGTTCGTTTTCGATAGTTGACAAATATAAAGTGTTTTAACCGGATACGCAAAGTAAATCGCTATAAGGACAACAAAGGTATTGTATATTATTTATCTCTTACTCAAGTAATTATTAAACTTATCTTAGATACCGGATATGAAATTTATGGGATTTTAGTCTTTATCTCCTGTAGTAAAACAAGTATTTGCATGTACAATGAATTCCAGTTAACCCATTTTTCTAACTTTAAAGAACATGCCAAAAATAATAATAATATAAATTACAGTTTTCAGCACCTGTTGACGCAGTATGAAATATTGTCTTTCTAAAACACTTCAGGATTCAGAAGTCATGTTTAGAATGGTTGTTATCTAATTCAGTCTATATATCTCTATCTCAAAGTCATCCATTTGAAACAGTCCTTTTTGTCGGTTCCACACATAAATTTTCACTTGATCAAGGTTTTGCGTCCATGCAGGCACTTTAAATCCGAAGTCGGCACTTCGCCACTCATGAATACGCTGATCGGGTAGTTGTTTTAGCCGGAATGTCTTATAAAACAGCATGGTTTTGGCAGTATCCGTAGCTGCATACACCAATAATGCTTCTGAAGCTCCATCAGGCTCTAACTCTCTGAACATGAGATTAGCTTTTACATACAACTCCTTATATGTTTCCCTGATCCGGCTGTTTTGAAGCACCAAAGTCGGGCTATAAATATTCGACTGGCTAAGCTCTGCAAGATATTGTCCCGAATATGCATCATCCGACATTTGAATACCATTGGATGTCCAAAGAGCTGAAAGGCTTTCCATATCGGTAAAAAAACTCATCATAGGTGCCGGCCCCACCCTATTATACACAGGTTCGGGAAATCCACCAAGCACCTTGCGATAAGATGCATCTGTTTTGAGAAACACATACCAATATTTTTCCTTGTTCATAGCATCTGTATGAATAATACCATGATAATACTGATACGTTTGAAACAGGTTCAGGAACACAAATGGCATCAAAAACAGTATCACCCATTTATATCCTTTTAGTTTTGTATGCCCCCACATAATTATCATTCCTAAAGGAACAGCTAACAAGCTATAATAATCGACCATGACACGCATGCCAAAGCCAGAGCCATAAAACCAATTCCACCATGAGGAAAACACATAAATCAATATCAGTAAAAAGCCGGATGAGGTGTAAAACCAATAAGTTGATTTTCGGTATAAGAGAATCATGCCCGGAAAGATCAACAGCAGTACCGGAGTATATACAAACAAACCTTTGCGGTAGCTAAACAACAATGAAGCAAAAGCCGGATTCAACCAATTGAAACCTTCTTCACGATATGCGTAAATAATAAATCGCCCCGATTGAAGGAAGTTATAAAATATCTGTAATCCTACTATAAAAAGGCAACTCATCACAGCTGATGCAAGCAGTCGTGGCTGATTGAATAAGCTTCTCATCTTCTGAACAAAAGTATTCCACGAGCCGGCTAAAAATGGTAATGCCAATATAACTAATGCATTTACCGGACGTATCAGTATGGATAGCCCCAACAGCAGCATCATCAACCTAAAGTTGGATTTTTTCCCTAAGGTGAAAAAGCGGCGTGCATTTAACAAAAACCAGGATATAGCAGCAAAGCTATACACATGTGAATGCGAAGAGGCAATGAAGGTGTAATGAAAAAGATTGGTAGCTAAAAGCAAGATTATCATCGTCAAGGTGCTGCTTTTCTTGTCGATTCCGAAGGATTCCAATAGTTTACTGCCTGCAATCAGTCCGCTTGCAGCATAAAGAGCTGCAGCGAAAGAAACACTGTATTGAAACAGAAAATTATATCCATCCAACGGAAGTCCGATGATAGCCGAGTAAAGCCAGGCAAGCAGAAAAAATGGGAGCAGTAGTAAAGCTGTTCCCATATAATATTTGTTGATCAAGCGATCGCCTTCCTGATGAAAATAATGTGCCATATAATCAAGGTTTCGCCTTGACTGTTCAAAGGCATACACATCGGAAAAGTCAGTAGTACCATAAATAAATACAGCGGGGAGATAGGCATAATAACCGCTTCCATCCCCGTCAATAGTACGCATTGCCTCACCCGAGCGCAGAAACTGTATCAAAATAAATAAAACAATTATTCCACCAACAGAAAATGTCCTCATTGCTTATCCAGCTTGATTGTACTTCAGGGGCAAATGTACTTCAAAAATGACTTACAGCTACTAACTAATGCGTTCAGAGCACCATCTTTTAAAAGCCGAAAGTTTATTTATCGCTCTACAGCCAATTCTCTTTCAAATCCCTTTTCCAGCGAGATAAAGGTTTCGGTAAAAGTAATTTCCGGGATAGACTGTATCTTACTTACAATGATCTCTTTAAGACGTTCGTTGTTTTGAGTATGAATCTTAATCAATAAAGAATGTTTCCCACTAATGTGATGACATTCCACTATTTCGGGTATCTGCATAATTTTTTCAAACACTTCGGTATGCGTTCGTGTTGAGATCAGATTGACCTGTAACCCAATATAAGCACTTGTCATATACCCCATTGCTCTGGGATTAAGCTTAAATATTGCTTCTGATATAACCCCAGCCTGTTTCAGCCGAGCTACACGCTGATGTACAGCAGCTCCCGATACCTTGCACCTGCGCGCTATCTCTACAAAAGGAGTGCGGGCATCGGATATTAAAAATGAAAGAATTCGACGATCTAATGCATCCATCTTGAACGGTTCTGGCATAAAATTCTAAATTTATATTTTTTCCAAAAATAAGGCTATTTAATTACATATTTCATTTTTCTTACCCGATTATATAACATATTGTTAGTATAACTCAATTATTTATGTTATTCTACTATCTTTGTTAGTCAAACCAAAACCTAATTTATTATTATGAAACACGATCCAGTAAAAAATCTTTTTGATCTGAAGCAATTTGGTGAATTTGGTGATGTCAATCCCTCAGTTACCGATTCTGCTACCTTTACTTTTATGCAAGCCAAAACGATGACTGAAACGTTTAAAGGTGAGGCCGAAGGTTGCTTTTTGTATTCACGCCATTGGAACCCATCGAATAAATATCTAGCCGATGCCATGGCTGCTATGGAAGGCACCGAAGCCGGATGGGTAACAGCCAGCGGAATGAGTGCTATCACAACGGTCTTGATGCACCTATGTAAAAGTGGCGATCATATAGTGAGTAGCATGACCACCTATGGCGGTACCTTTGCATTCATGCTGAACTGGTTGCCAAAGTACAATATTGAGGTGAGTTTTGTGGATATCACCGATCTTGAAGCAGTAAAGGCTGCTATACGGCCTAATACCAAAGTGATCTATACTGAAACGATGACTAATCCTTTGTTGCAGATAAGCGATATTCCATCCCTTTCGGAAATAGCTCATGAGATGGGAGCCAAATTAGTAGTTGACAACACCTTCACCCCACTCATAGTGGCGCCCGCCCTACACGGTGCCGATATAGTACTTTATAGCCTTACTAAATTTGTCAACGGCAAGAACGATTGTGTTGCCGGAGCTATATGTGCTTCTCAACAGTTTATTAATGAAATCATAGATGTAAATGACGGAACGGCTATGCTGTTAGGACCGGTATTAGATCCTTTTCGTAGCTCAAGCGTGCTGAAAAACCTGCATACTCTGCATATACGTATGAAACAGCACAGCTATAATGCCATGTATCTTGCCAAAAAATTTAAAGAAGCCGGAATAAAGTTTATTTATCCGGGCTTAACCGAGCATCCGGGACATAGTCTGATGAAGAAAATGATGAATACTGATTTCGGTTTTGGAGGAATGATCGCAATAGATACGCAGACCGTAGAGAAAGCTAATGCGCTAATGGAATGCATGGAAATGGCTGACGTTGGCTATCTGGCTGTCAGCTTGGGATACTTCAAAACTTTATTCAGCAATAGTGGGAAAAGTACCTCATCCGAAGTACCGGATGATATACAACGCCAGATGGGACTCAGCGAGGGATTAGTACGATTCAGTGTTGGCCTTGACCACGATATCGAAAATACATGGCAAAGGATACAACGATGTATGGTACAGACCGGAATACTTTAAGCAAAAGGCATTAAAAAAGGCCACCCTCAACCGGATGGCCTTTTTTAATGCCTTTATTTATTGCTTTTGAATCTTACGAGATATGTATCTTCCCTGATGTATGATCAGCACTTGATAAACACCTTGCGCCAATCCATCTAAACTAAGGTTTACATCACCTTCATTGACATACTTCCTTTGGAGAAGTTGACCTTTCAGATCGTACAACACTATCTCATAACTGCCTGTAAATATCGGTACAACAAACACATAGTCATTAGCTGGATTTGGGAAAATAGTCAGATTCAATCCGTTTGTTTCTTCCACACCATCGTAATCATCAAAAACGAAGCTCCAGACAGGTACATCCGGGGCAACGCCTTGCTCACCATGAGCTACAGGTACAACTTTCCAGTAGTTATCTATCCAATAGGTATAGTCAAAGTTCGGATGATCAATCAACTCAACCGCATAATTTGTTTGACCGGACACATAATTTATCTCTATGACGGCATTTTGCCAATCGACTGTATTGGTGTCGGATGCGGCATATAGTCTAAAATAAGCTGGCAGACTATAAGATAGGTCAGGAATAAAATCCCAGCTCAGGTCGACCTTATGTTCAGCCCCTATCAGAAGTTTTCCGCCATCCTCCGGGTTAGGATTTTCTGCGTTATTAGGCCATGGGATCAGCTCTGTCGTAAAACTCCAGACCTCCACTCCCTGCGCATCTGGACCACTCTGAGCATCAACAGTAGGTACTACTTTCCAAAAATAGACAGTTGAATAGTCTAACGCAAAATCACTAAGAGAAGCGTTATATGAGGTTTGACCACTAACAAAGCTGACCCAGCCCAAATAATCGGTTTCACCAAGGGCAGAACTCAATCCTATATACACTTTGAATCCTGATGGCAAGCTGTAGTTTAGTTCCGGAGTGAAAGACCATCCAAGTTGCGGCAACTCAACACTTACCGGATCACTTCCGTCAGGATCAGGATCAGAAGCTGTGTTTGGATAAGGAAACACAAAGGCTTCAGTAGTAAAGCTCCAGACCTCCACTCCCTGCGCATCTGGACCGCTTTGAGCATCAACAGTAGGTACTACTTTCCAAAAATAGACAGTTGAATAGTCTAACGCAAAACCACTAAGAGAAGCGTTATATGAGGTTTGACCACCAACAAAGCTGACCCAACCTAAATAATCGGTTTCACCAAGGGCAGAACTCAATCCTATATACACTTTGAATCCTGATGGCAAGCTGTAGTTTAGTTCCGGAGTGAAAGACCATCCAAGTTGCGGCAACTCAACACTCACCGGATCACTTCCGTCAGGATCAGGATCAGACGCTGTGTTTGGATAAGGAAACACAAAAGTTTCAGTAGTAAAGCTCCAGACCTCCACTCCCTGCGCATCTGGACCGCTTTGAGCATCAACAGTAGGTACTACTTTCCAAAAATAGACAGTTGAATAGTCTAACGCAAAACCACTAAGAGAAGCGTTATATGAGGTTTGACCACCAACAAAGCTGACCCAACCTAAATAATCGGTTTCACCAAGGGCAGAACTCAATCCTATATACACTTTGAATCCTGATGGCAAGCTGTAGTTTAGTTCCGGAGTGAAAGACCATCCAAGTTGCGGCAACTCAACACTCACCGGATCACTTCCGTCAGGATCAGGATCAGATGCGGTGTTTGGATAAGGATACACAAAGGCTTCAGTAGTAAAGCTCCATATCGGAATATCGGGAGGAATTAAGTTGCCAGAAGGCTCTGCTGAAGGTACTACCTGCCAATAATAAGTTGTTAAGTAGTCAAGTGGCTCAAGAAGTGTGGCTGTATAGCTATTAACACCGGACTCCCATTCAACTATGGCTATAGGATCAAGACCACCAAAATCAGGACTCTCATGCAGGTACACAAGGAAAACTTCAGGATCAGGATAACCGGATACTGATTCGTATTCCCAGCTCAATGCCGGCAAGCTTACCAATACCGATGTCTGACCATCTGCCGGTTGGGGTGTATGTGCATAATACGGATAACTGTAGCTGATCTCGTCAGCTCCTATATCGGGCGTATCGGGATCACGCTGCATGCCGTCATAGTCAACAGTGATGCTGATAGGCTCTTCGACAGCAACGGCATGCGAACGGGCTATAGTGGAGGAAGATGCTTCTATGTGAAGATCGTCATTACTAACAAAAGGAACATCTTCTGTATAGGACTGCTGATCAAAAACAAGGGCCCGCTCCTGATAGGACTCTAAAGTCTGATCAATACCGGGTGAACTGGAATGATGACCATAAAAGATGACATGCTGAGAATCGGGTGTACCACTATAATAAATATTATTATTAGTACCAGGTAGCACATTAGTCAAGCTTGCTGTACGCTTATAAAATGCAGCTGCTATACCCTGACTGCCTTCATCGAAAACGGTCTTGTTGATAAAAATATTATTGCGCATCTCCACTGGATCGCTGTTGTTGTATATAGTAAACGCAGCTGAATGATGCTGGGGATTAGTGGCCTGATAATCTAACAACACACTGTTATAATACACATACGCATGGCTGTAGGTGCGTACACTGATACCACGACTGACTGCATTGCCGTTCAAGGCTGAAGCTGGTGCGGCTATGCCGGAGATCATATTGTTATAAATATACGCTTCTATAGCGGTGCCTAACACCATGATACCGTCTGCCGTATTGCCTCCACCACCGGTGGCCGTGACATTATGCACCTTGTTGGAATGAACATAATAATCGGCCTTGCGAGCACTCAGATAAAAACCATATACACTCGTGAAATCGCTGCTGAGGTCTTCTATCTGATTATGGGAGAGGATAAAGGGATGATCTAAGGGATCGCTTGGATTACCACTTGATGTAGATACTCCAGCTGGTGCGGTGGTACCACTGCCTATACGGGTCAGATCGCTGATGAGGGTGTTGGATAAAACAAAACCGTTCTGATCCTGTATCAACACACCAGCCATAACTATATCACTCACCTTGGATTGACCTCCTTCATAGGTATTGACCTCATTGCCTACACACATCAAAGAAGTGTTGCTCGTATTACCGTTAAACACATAACCGATAGTAACATCGCTGATGCTATTGTTGTAAAACTTATTGTAGTGATTATTGCCTTCAAAGACTTCGGCAACAAACTGGGCAGCTACACGTATGCCCTCGGTCTGATGTGTATTATACTTGTCTAATTCTATATCCATATTACGGATCGTATTAGAATGTGAACCTGTTGAAGCATCAGAATTGGTGACAAAAATACCGTACTCTATATCTGATCCAGGGCTGTGAATAGAGAAGCCGTCTATGGTGTAATGGCTTACTCCAAGGAGCATAATACCAGCCTCTGAATCGGATGAACTACCGGTAAAATATAGTTCAGGCTTTTGTCCGATACCATCCCAGCCTATATAAACAGGTGAATCAATACTGCCTGTAGCACTAAAAAATACTGGAGACATAGTGAAGACACTGCCTCCGGATACATAAAAACTAATACCACCCTGCCCTACTCCATACATATTCAAAGAATCGGCTATGGTAGAAAAATCAGGGTAAAACTCAGATGGAACCTGACGAGTACCGGTAAGAGGAGGTAGTTCAACTCCTTCTTCAGTAGTAAAGCTCCATATCGGAATATCGGGAGGAATTAAGTTGCCAGAAGGCTCTGCTGAAGGTACTACCTGCCAATAATAAGTTGTTAAGTAGTCAAGTGGCTCAAGAAGTGTGGCTGTATAGCTATTAACACCGGACTCCCATTCAACTATGGCTATAGGATCAAGACCACCAAAATCAGGACTCTCATGCAGGTACACAAGGAAAACTTCAGGATCAGGATAACCGGATACTGATTCGTATTCCCAGCTCAATGCCGGCAAGCTTACCAATACCGATGTCTGACCATCTGCCGGTTGGGGTGTATGTGCATAATACGGATAACTGTAGCTGATCTCGTCAGCTCCTATATCGGGCGTATCGGGATCACGCTGCATGCCGTCATAGTCAACAGTGATGCTGATAGGCTCTTCGACAGCAACGGCATGCGAACGGGCTATAGTGGAGGAAGATGCTTCTATGTGAAGATCGTCATTACTAACAAAAGGAACATCTTCTGTATAGGACTGCTGATCAAAAACAAGGGCCCGCTCCTGATAGGACTCTAAAGTCTGATCAATACCGGGTGAACTGGAATGATGACCATAAAAGATGACATGCTGAGAATCGGGTGTACCACTATAATAAATATTATTATTAGTACCAGGTAGCACATTAGTCAAGCTTGCTGTACGCTTATAAAATGCAGCTGCTATACCCTGACTGCCTTCATCGAAAACGGTCTTGTTGATAAAAATATTATTGCGCATCTCCACTGGATCGCTGTTGTTGTATATAGTAAACGCAGCTGAATGATGCTGGGGATTAGTGGCCTGATAATCTAACAACACACTGTTATAATACACATACGCATGGCTGTAGGTGCGTACACTGATACCACGACTGACTGCATTGCCGTTCAAGGCTGAAGCTGGTGCGGCTATGCCGGAGATCATATTGTTATAAATATACGCTTCTATAGCGGTGCCTAACACCATGATACCGTCTGCCGTATTGCCTCCACCACCGGTGGCCGTGACATTATGCACCTTGTTGGAATGAACATAATAATCGGCCTTGCGAGCACTCAGATAAAAACCATATACACTCGTGAAATCGCTGCTGAGGTCTTCTATCTGATTATGGGAGAGGATAAAGGGATGATCTAAGGGATCGCTTGGATTACCACTTGATGTAGATACTCCAGCTGGTGCGGTGGTACCACTGCCTATACGGGTCAGATCGCTGATGAGGGTGTTGGATAAAACAAAACCGTTCTGATCCTGTATCAACACACCAGCCATAACTATATCACTCACCTTGGATTGACCTCCTTCATAGGTATTGACCTCATTGCCTACACACATCAAAGAAGTGTTGCTCGTATTACCGTTAAACACATAACCGATAGTAACATCGCTGATGCTATTGTTGTAAAACTTATTGTAGTGATTATTGCCTTCAAAGACTTCGGCAACAAACTGGGCAGCTACACGTATGCCCTCGGTCTGATGTGTATTATACTTGTCTAATTCTATATCCATATTACGGATCGTATTAAAATGTGAACCTGTTGAAGCATCAGAATTGGTGACAAAAATACCGTACTCTATATCTGATCCAGGACTGTGAATAGAGAAGCCGTCTATGGTGTAATGGCTTACTCCAAGGAGCATAATACCAGCCTCTGAATCGGATGAACTACCGGTAAAATATAGTTCAGGCTTTTGTCCGATACCGTCCCAGCCTATATAAACAGGTGAATCAATACTGCCTGTAGCACTAAAAAATACTGGAGACATAGTAAATACACTGCCCCCGGATACATAAAAACTAATACCACCCTGCCCTACTCCATACAAATTCAAAGAGTCGGCTATGGTAGAAAAATCAGGGTAAAACTCAGATGGAACCTGACGAGTACCCGATAATTGTGCGTTCGACTGAAAGAAAAGACCGAAGAACACCAAAATTAGAAGAGTAAACTTTTTCATGAAGAAGTGTTTTGGTTAAGTAAAATTGAAATACAGAAATGAAAATTCAAATGCTGACTGCCCAAAATTAATCACAAAAAGTCAAGATATAAGAAAAAAAAATTATTTTTACCATAATTGAACTATGTGTATTGATCAGTTAAATACTACGATCGTGAGGGCTGATACAGATAAATGCTGTCTTGGACACAAGCCATACTAATATCTAAACGGATGAAGCAAGTGTTTAAAATTCGTTCCATTCTCCCAATATTAGTTTGGTTTACTTTAACAGCTTTTAGTCAAACCACTACTTCCTTTCCTGATCAGTTTCATGAACTTACCATGTATATCATGCCTGAAGTCAGACAGATCCATTGGGACAACCCCTCCAAACTCATGAGCAGTGCTATCTTATGCAATATCAAAGCCTCATTACAAAAAGAAGCTTATAGGATCGGACATATCACTGTAAAGATCAACTCTCCTATTTTCGATTCAGCCTTATATTTTTCGATGGCAAGTATTTTACATTCGGAGAAGAAAGAACAGATATTCAGAAAAAAGATCGGCCTTGGTGTATTGGGTACAAACTTTGCCGGCAGCTTAGAACCTTCACAGGTTGCAAAACAAAACCTAACCCATTATATGCAGCGCAATGAGGTTGTATATATCAAATTCCGTATGAATGACGAATCATTCCAGAAGATATTAGAGTTCATTGCCTATTTTCAATCCATTGATAAAGCGGGTTTCTCGCCTTGCCACATTTACAACGGCGCATTATATCCACTGTATGCTTATGAAGGTGCTGGGTGTACTGCTTTTGGGATCGCTCTCTTGGAAATTGCCCACCTATTACCAGAAGGAGCCTTATCCGAATGGACTGTAGATGTAAATATCCCTATGGAACTAATTGGAGGTGAGATGAATAATAATAAAAAAGTAAAACTGACAAAAATCTATAAAACCCGAAAATGGCATACAGGAATAGGTATCGAAGGAATAGACTATGCGCATCTCCTCATGTTTAGCCCATGGAAAATAGCAGAATGGATACAGCATACATATATTACAGATGATCCAGTCTATCAAAAAGATAAAGAAGGAAAACTAATTGGGTTATTTGTTGACAGAACAAAAGCTCAGTTCATCCCTGATGATCAGCTTTTACATACTCGGCAGGATACTAACTTTTTTGTGAGATACTATTTACAAACAATTGATTCACAGCCACCGGAGTTTTAGAGGCTATCTTACAGAGTTTTATAAAGACCAGAACTATTCAATAGCCGGTCTTTGCGTTCCATCCATTCAATCCAAAGCAAGCTATAAACTGCATGATCAACAAAATGCCCGTCACTCATCAGTTCGCTATCCCTTTCAACGCCTTCCAGAGTAAATCCTAATCGTTCGGGTATTTTTCTGCTTGATAAATTTTCTGTTCCACAGCGTATCTGAACGCGGTTAAGCATAAGATCAGTAAAACAATAATTGATGACAGCCAATACCGATTTGGTTACTATCCCCTGATGCTGTTCATTTTGCGATATCCAATACCCTATCTCCGCTTTACGGTTTCCCTGATCAATATTCAACACACTGATCAATCCAACTAAGTTCTTATCCCGATAGATAGAAAATACTATCTGAACAACTGGTACTTTTTGATCCTTTACCGACTGAATAAAAGCGTAAGTATCTTCCCAACTTTCAGTAGCAGCCACAAAAGGAAGCCATTTTCCCAAATATTCTCTTTGTGTATTGATGATATGGAATATAGCAGGAGCGTCCGACACTTCTATTTCACGCAGATGCAACTCATTGTTTATCGGTAAAATTAATTTACTAGCCATATTATGTGTATTGATGTCGCCAGGCAGCTTTCCTGATCCTGTCCATGATTGCTATACCTAAACCTGATTCTTCTATCTTTTCGGCTACAATAAAATCCACTTCAGCTTCTTCCAAACGGTGTAGTGCGCCAAAAAGGTTGACAGCTATTTCGTCAGGGTCGGCCGTTGCCGATAACACCTCTACTATTTTATAATTTGTCGGATTCTGATTTGTCATAGATAGTAGAGCTGCCTTAGTTGTATCGGCTGGGATCTGACTTTCACCTAATATATATAAGTGTTTGTCGGGGCTATAATGCGATTTCATCATGCCTGGAGACACAGATCCAATTTTATCTATTATTTTATTTGATGATGGAGGAAGAATTTTTTCTAATTGTGCTGTAGTGATAGCTCCGGGTCTGATAATAATAAACCCTTCCTCATCAAGGGTAACAACTGTTGATTCTATTCCTATGCGTGTACCGCCACCATCAAGAATATATCGTAGTTCGGGAAACTGCTTGCGTACATGTTCGGCACGTGTAGGACTTAGCTTGCCAAACTTATTAGCGCTAGGTGCCGCAAGAGGTGTGTTGGCTGCATCAATAAGCCTGAGTGCGATGTCGTTGGCAGGCATTCGCATGCCCACACTATCTAATCCTGAGCTCACTATATCGGGTATGACCTTGTTTCGCTTTACAACCAATGTCAATGGGCCTGGCCAGAAGTGTCTGGCTAATAATTCTAACCGCTCATCCTTTTCCGTTGAATACAGCTGCATCATTGCTGGATCAGATATATGCACTATCAAAGGATCAAAAGCCGGACGCTCTTTTAGTGCATAAACTGCTGCTACTGCACGGGCATTCAACGCATCAGCACCCAAGCCATATACCGTTTCAGTAGGAAATGCCACCAACCCACCTTGTCTGATGAAATCAGCTGCTTCATTTATAAGACTTTGACGAACCATTACTAAAACATCTAAATATTGAGGATTACAACTGTTGAAAAACCTTTAGGAATGAGTTATCATCCAAACAGTGTATGAAAGATACGATATTAATAAAACTGATGCCCCCCATCGGCCAATATGATTTTTTCGAGATACGGCTATAGCCAGAAACAAGAACACAGTGCCCGATGCCAAAATGAGTAGGTCCTGATTAAAGGACAAAGTAAATAAGGTCGGACGAACCATAGAGCTGACACCCAGTATCAAAAATATATTGAAAATATTTGACCCTATAATATTTCCTATCGCAATATCGTGGTTTTTTCTGATGGCAGCCACTACACTTGTTGCTAATTCAGGCAAAGAGGTGCCGGCAGCGACTATAGTCAACCCAATTATTTTTTCGCTAATACCTAATATCTGTGCCATACTCACTGCATTACTCACTACCAGTTCACCGCCCCAGACCAGTCCTCCCAAACCCAAAACTACCAATCCTGTCAACAGCCAGAGAGATTTTCCGCTAGATTGTGAGGAGCGGTCGGCATCTGCCTGATTGCCGGCCGATTGCCTGAATACGTACCATAAAAATGCAAGAAACAAAACAAGCAGCAGCAGGCTATCATATCGGCTCAATATATTCACCTCCTTACCAAACAGCCAGTCGTTGCTGAGTATAAACAATACTAACACGGCTACTAATGAAAAAGGAATCTCGAAACGTTTGGTAGAAGATTGTACCGTTAATGGAACGATCAAGCCTGTGATACCCAGAATAATAAACAGATTAAAATTATTACTGCCTATCACATTTCCAAACACTATATCCGGACTACCTTTCCATGCGGCAATGATATTTACTATCAGCTCTGGAGCTGAAGTACCAAAAGCTACTATAGTCAACCCAATAGCTAAATCGGAGATATGAAAGTGACGGGCAATACCCGATGCACCTTTCACCAAAAGATCGGCTCCGAAAGCTAGTAGGAAAAGACCGAAAATTAACAATAAAACATGAGTAAGCATCTTGTAGAACAGATAAAAACACCGATGAAAATAAAATCAACCGGGCGCAAAGGTAAATACTTTTCCGGCCTACTACCCAATATCATACTTTACTCAATCAGAATTGTGAAAAGAATCAACGGAACTCTTATTTTTGCGTTGATAAACGTATTGATTTGATGAAATCAAATACAAATGACAAAAAGCTTCACTAAGAACAGCTTGTAAAATCAACCTGATGCGATTATCTTACAATGAATCTGTTATACACTTTTATACCTAAATGAAGATTTATCAGCTTGGTTCCACTTTTGAGTTTCCTCATCCGGGTAAGGCTCCTGCCGAAGGCTTATTGGCCTTTGGAGGCGACTTAGACCCATACCGACTGATAGTAGCCTATTCGCAAGGAATATTTCCATGGTACTCGGATGATAGTCCAATTCTATGGTGGTCGCCCGATCCAAGAATGGTGATGAAGCCTGAAGAGTTTACCACATCCAAAAGCCTCAACCAGTTGATACGCAAAAACATCTATTCTGTCACTTTCGATCAGGAGTTTGAAAGAGTCATGCGTTCATGCGCCACTGTAGTCCGCCCTGATGAGGCAGGTACATGGATCAGTGAAGAGCTGATACAGGCGTTCATTCAACTGCATTTGATGGGGTTGGCACATTCTGTTGAGGTATGGTATGAAGGAAAATTAGTTGGCGGACTATATGGCTTAGCCTTAGGCAAAATATTTTTTGGTGAGTCCATGTTTTATCACCTTCGTGACGCCTCCAAATTTGCTTTGTTCCACCTATGCCGGTTCTTGCATCAACATGAGTTTATATTAATTGATGCCCAGCAGGATACGCCTCATCTACGTAGTCTGGGTGCCCGCACCATGGACCGAGCCGATTTCCTACAGATATTAGAGCAGCAGAAAGATCAAAACAGCCTGATAGGTAATTGGGGAGACGGTAGCGCAAAATTTTGTACATTCGACTTTTATAACCCATTTAAATAAATACATGATGGAAGAATCAGATAAAAAATTTATGCAAGAAGCTATCAAGCTTGCAGCCGACAATCTACGCAGCCTTAATGGCGGCCCTTTTGGTGCTGTGGTTGTAAAGGATGGAGTGATCATAGGTCGGGGATCAAACAGCGTCCCATCATCAAACGATCCTACAGCCCATGCCGAGATAATGGCAATACGTGATGCATGTAAAAATCTTGATAGCTTTCAATTGGATGGATGTATCATCTACTCAAGCTGCGAACCATGTCCGATGTGTCTGGGTGCAATTTATTGGGCCCGTCCCGAAAAACTTTATTTTGCTGCCAGCAAACATGATGCAGCACGAGCCGGATTTGATGACTCGTATATCTATCAACAGCTTCCGTTGAGCATAGAACAACGCGATCTGCCTACAATTCAGTTTATGAGTGAAGAAGCTGCCAAAGTATTTCAGCAATGGATCGAATTGGAAACTAAACCCGAATACTAAGGATGAAATAATATGGACACACTTCAACAAAAATTATCTAAGGCAGCAGAAATCATCAATAAAGCTTCCTATATGACTGCCTTCACAGGGGCGGGTATCTCAGCTGAAAGCGGAATACCTCCCTTCAGAGGCGATGACGGCATATGGAACCAATACAACCCACAAGTTCTTGAGCTTAACTTTTTTATGCGGCAACCTGAAGAATCATGGAAAGCAATACGGGAACTGTTTTATGGTGTCTTTTCTGAGGCAAAACCTAATCCTGCACATCATGTATTGGCTAAATGGACAAAAGGTGATCTGCTCAAAAGCCTGATCACACAAAATATTGACATGCTGCATCAACAGGCAGGAAATGAGCAGGCTATTTGTTTTCATGGTAGTTCTCAATATCTGATCTGCATGAATTGTGACAACAGATTGAAATTCAAACCCTCCATTTTAGAAACTATTCCTCCGCTATGCCCCAGATGCAATGGACTGCTGAAGCCCGATTTTATCTTTTTCGGTGAAGGCATACCGCCTAAAGCCTACCGCGATTCTTTCGAGGCAGCACAAAATAGCGATGTCTTTCTGATCATAGGTACCTCGGGAGAGGTAAGCCCTGCCAATCAAATCCCTGAAATAGCCCGACACAAAGGAGCTCAAGTGATAGAGATCAACAGAGATATATCCCATTATACCCATCGGACGACTACACTATTTCTTCAAGGCGAAGCCGGTACTATACTCCCTGAAATAGATTTGTTGCTAACCAACTAAACTTAAATACAATGCGTCTTACCATCAAACTTACAGCAGTATTTTATCTGACTATTGCCTGGATAAACTTAACAGCACAACCAGCAGCAGATCAAATCAGGCAATTAGATGCTTATTTCCAACAAGCACTGATAGACTGGGATATGCCGGGTATGTCGTTTGCAATAGTACATAAGGATACAGTCTTATTTGCAAAAGGATACGGAGTTACTGATATCATCACACGACAGCCGGTTGACGAACACACCTTATTTGCTGTAGCCAGTAATACCAAAGCTTTTACAGCAGCGGCTATCTTAATGCTTGCCGAAGAAAATAAGCTGCAATTAGATGATAAAGTGGTTTCACATCTCCCCTATTTTGCACTCTATGATCCCTATGTAAGTCAAGCAATGACTATACGCGATCTGCTTACTCATCGTTCTGGCCTAAAAACCTTTTCCGGTGATCTGATCTGGTACGGAAGCACCTACAGCCGTGAAGAAATCGTACGCAAAGCCAGATTTTTAAAGCCACAATACGGTTTTCGCGAACAATTCGGTTATTCAAATATCATGTACATTGCAGCGGGTGAAGTAGTAGCCTCAGTCAGCGGGATGAGCTGGGATGAATTCATCCAGACACGTATTCTTGATCCACTTGGGATGAAACGCTCCACTCTGCATGTGTCTGATCTGGTTTTACGGGATAATGTAGCACAACCTCACACTTATGTCAATGGCCAGCTAAGGGCTATCCCCTGGCTCGATTGGGATAATATGGGACCAGCTGGCTCACTCATCTCAAGTGCATCCGAAATGGCAAATTGGCTGAGAATGAACCTGAACGAAGGTAATTTCAATGGCTTACAACTACTTATACCATCACGAATTTTTGAGATGCAAACAGCTGTTACACCTCTGCCCGTAACCAAAGCCTTTATCAACCGATTTCCAGGCACACACTTCAGAAGCTATGGATTAGGATGGTCGCTGATGGACTATCAAGGACGTAAAATAGTGATGCATAACGGAGGCTATGATGGAATGATCTCACAAACCTTGCTGATACCGGAAGAGAATATTGGTTTTGTAATACTTACAAATGCCCTGAGCAATATGTATTATCCGCTTATGTACAAAACATTGGATGTGCTACTGAATAATCTCGTGGAAACCGATTGGAGTTCTCAATTTTTAGAAAGGAACAAAAAAGCCGAAGAAAACCAGAATCAATGGATGACTGAACAGCAACAAGTACGACAGACCAAGACTAACCCTTCACTCCCATTATCAGAATACACCGGTATTTTCGGTAGTCCAATTTATGATTCGGTAAAAATTGAGATAGAAAACAAACAACTTAATCTGCAAATGATGAGAAGCCCAAAATTTAAAGGAATACTTAGTCATTGGCATTACGATACATTTGAAATAGAATTTCCTTTGTTTCCATCATTACCTAAAGGATTGGTAAGTTTTCAACTTGACAGAACGGGAAAAGTCAACGCAATGGAAATATATATTGATAATCCTGATTTCGACTTCACCGAACTAGAGTTGAAAAAGGTAGTCCCAATAAAAGCTGATTGATAGCTCAGGACTTTTGCTTCGCTCACTATTCTTTTTAAGATAATCTCAGGATGCGCTATTTCTTTACAGATTCTCGCTTAAATCTAATCCAAACTGTTCTACCATTCTGATATTCATATCTTCTAACCTATTTAAAATAGGATTATAAATTCCAGGTAACACAGGAATATGAACTCCTGTCTCGGTAATTTCTCCTTTTAAGATCATCTCGGCTCCTATGGCAGCTGGCAGGGCAACTGTACGGGCAATAGCTGTATCAGTAGCTAAAGTGCCATAGTCAAGCATGGTCGATTTGATGATCTCCTGCGACTGATCAGGATACGATGCTCTGAACACATGCTGCAGCACTACCATATCTTGTTCATCACGACCTAACTCCATCTTTTCTAACATCAGGTCGCTGGTTATTTCAAACGGACTAGTAAGGTTACGCCCCATAGGTTTATCATCAAACAAACCTAACCAACTCATAGCTTTCATTGCGATATCCGTTTCTTCTAATCCTAACAGTCTGGCAACCTGCCCGGGCAACTGGCTCACTTCTAATCCATTGAGATTTGCTACCATTTCGGCATAAGTCATATCCTTAAAGTCCTGTTCATGAGTAGTGATCAACTGCAATGCTTTCATGGCATCCATTGCCCGGCACCAGCCCGGATGTCGAAAGGTACCTCGCATCATAGTACTAGCTTCCGATATTCCATAAAGCTCTATATAAGGCAAGGAATCGCGGTTGGGATACACCTCAAGGGGGCCGACCCCGGGAAAAGTAATTTGTAAGGGATTCTTAAACAAATCCTGAGTAGGAATTTCATGTATTTTTCCATGACGCAGATATCTCCCGTCGTTATTACCTGCCATCACCACTCCTTTCGGACTCCAACTGAACTTATATCCAAAAGGATTAGAAGCTGCTTCGACCGAAGGCAGTGCCCCACAAAACGAGTAAAACTCTTCTATCTTACCATTGAGCGAATGAACCCTGTCGATAATACGCATAGCCGACATATGATCAATACCCGGATCAAGGCCTAACTCATTTAAAATGATAATACCTTTGGCCCTTGCTTCTGCATCCAACGCCTTCATCTCCGCCTTGACGTAAGAAGTTGTAACCATATTTTTTTTGTGGTGCAAACAGGCTTCAGCCACTATGATATGATAAGCCCAAGGCAAAAGACTGACCGTCAGATCATGATCAGCTACCATTTGATATAAGGCATCCGTATCTTCTACAGTCCAAGAGATTGCCCGCCCATGCGGATGATTATCAATCATAGCCTCAGCCTTTGATTTAGTACGTGTGGCAACGCTGACAGCAATATCCCTGTCGAGTAAATACCTCACTATGGGTTTTACTACCATCCCAGCCCCTAAAATGAGTACTTTCTTCATACACTTAAAAAACTATTATTTTTTGTTTATTGATTTGATACTATGTGTTACAGATACCTGTCCAAATATGTATAAGGGGGTGTTAGCTTTCCCTTATGCAGTATAAGAGCTTTTTTAATGGGATCAGGCAATGCCAATTGCTCATACGGGAGGTCAAAATCAGCCCGAGCTATACGCTCCACATACGGAAACAATGCCTGGCTGAACGATTGAGACGCTTCTTTTGGAAGTTCGCTGGGAAGGATGTCAACAGCCATTATCAATATTCCTTTACCATCAAATCCCAACTGGGGTTTACGAGTGAATGGATCATACACAAAAACCGGCTCATCAATGCCCATACCTTTATGTGTAGCCTCTATTGATCCATCTGGATCACAAGTAATATCACCTATCACTTTCAGTTTAGGCTCAGCTTGTGAATATAATACCTCTAAATAATCTTTGGTGATCAGACGAGGAAAACGCGAGTCCCAATACATACAATTCAGCAATACTGACAAACGAGGCACAAAACGTTCAAAATTATTCACATAATCCTCCGGATGTTTTGAATACATATGAGGGTCAAAGCTCTGAGAGGGATCTTTATGCCTTGACAAATCTTGTTTTTTAAACACAATCTTATACACATGATGTGAGGAGGCCTTTGTCATATCCATTTTCAGCAGCTCATCAGCATCTATCTCAATATAAGGCAGTTCATCTACTATTTCCTGAGCACCTAAGGACACATTCCCATATCCTGTTATGCCAATGATTAAAGGACTGATGGTAGATGGTAGCCCATAGCGGCTGATTTGTTCTCCTACCTTAGCGATATCCGTAACAGCCTCATCTAACGAACCATAGTTATAGGATTGACGTAAACCTTGAAATGGATTGTCAATACCTTGTACCTTGAGTCGCTGACCCAAAGCCCAAAATGAGTTGATAGCTCCTGCAAGGCCCGCAAAACGACCAAAAAATATCAACCGACGACCATGCTCATTTTCAATCTTTTCGTAATCTATCAGATTGCAACCCAATGACATCATCTGCTTTAGCATTGGCATATTATATGATTGCCCCTTGATCACATGCGAAAAAAATACATAAGTTTTCGATGGCTCGAAACTACTTAGAGGTATTTCTTTCACGCCAAATATTAACCTGGCATCTTCCAATGAATCAGTAACCAATGCCCCGGCAGCCTCATATTCGGCATGAGTAAAAACACGCTTAGGAGAGCGTTCCACATGCACATCAATACCTTTGGATACTAACTCTGAAACCTGTTCTGGAATAATGGCTACGCGACGCTCCATCAAATACTTATCTTCATTCCGAATACCAATAATCTGTGTCATTCTCGTTGTTTTTGTAATCCAGGCTACGAAAATCCATCTTTTTTTTGATAAAAGGCATAAAAGACCCGATTATCTCTATTTTTTATGGTTTTTTAATAGTATGCCATAAACCTTCAAACGTTTGCATAAGTCTTCAGAATTGATTTGATAGAAATCTTTGAAGGTCAATCATTTTTAGTATCTTTGCGTGTATTCTTAAAAAATAGAAGTAACATTTGTAACCCATTGATTTGCAATATATAATATTTAATATTTAGTTATATGACAAAGACCAAACACGTTTATTTGTTCGGCGATCGCAAGGCCGACGGGAATGCTTCCATGAAAGATTTATTAGGTGGAAAAGGTGCCAATCTGGCCGAGATGAATCTTATAGGCATACCGGTACCTCCAGGATTTACTATCACTACTGAAGTATGTACCTTATACAATCAGCAAGGTTCTGATTTTGTAGTGAATCTGATACGGTCGGAGGTAGAAGAAGCCGTTCGGCAAGTTGAACAAGTGATGGGTACTAAATTTGGAGACCGCGAAAACCCATGCCTGCTTTCCGTTCGTTCTGGTTCAAGGGCTTCTATGCCCGGTATGATGGATACCGTTTTAAACCTCGGACTAAATGATGATGCCGTTGAAGGTATTGCAAAAAAGACTGGTAACGACAGATTTGCATGGGATTCATATAGACGCTTCGTTCAAATGTTTGGCGATGTGGTGTTGGATATGAAGCCAAAATCAAAAGAAGCTCACGACCCCTTTGAGGAGATCATCGATCAGATGAAAGAAGAAAAAGGCGTAAAATTAGATACCGAACTCACTACTGATGATCTGAAGGAGTTGGTACGTAGATTTAAACAAGCTGTAAAAGACACAACAGGAAAAGATTTCCCCTCCGATCCATGGGAACAGCTATGGGGCTCTATCACTGCTGTGTTTGATAGCTGGATGAATGACAGGGCAGTCTATTATAGAAAACTAAACGATATACCCGAAGAATGGGGTACAGCGGTAAATGTCCAAGCAATGGTTTACGGAAATATGGGTAACAATTCCGGTACTGGTGTAGCCTTTACCCGAGACGCCGGAACAGGCGAGAATGTATTCAACGGCGAATACCTCCTCAATGCGCAAGGCGAAGACGTAGTAGCTGGTATCCGTACCCCGCAGGAAATCACCTTGGAAGGTTCATACCGATGGGCTAAGTTGCAAAACATCAGCGAAGAAGATAGAGCAGCCAATTTCCCATCACTTGAAGAAGTAATGCCGGAAGTATATAAAGAATTGGATGCCTTACAAACTTTACTGGAAAATCATTACCATGATATGCAGGACCTTGAGTTTACCATACAAGAGGGAAAGCTCTGGATATTACAGACTCGTAACGGCAAGCGTACCGGAGCTGCAATGGTACGCATTGCTATGGAAATGTTGGATCAAGGGATGATCACCGAAGAAGAAGCGTTGATGAGGCAAGAGCCTAATAAATTAGATGAGTTACTACATCCTGTCTTTGATGCTACCGCAGTATCCAATGCCAAAGTATTGGCTAAAGGGCTTCCCGCATCCCCAGGAGCAGCTACCGGTCAGATAGTATTTCATGCCGATGATGCTGAAGACTGGGCGGAAAATGGCAAAAAAGTGATCTTAGTTAGAGTTGAAACCTCGCCTGAAGACCTTAAAGGAATGAATGTAGCCGAAGGTATCCTGACAGCGCGCGGAGGAATGACCTCACATGCCGCTGTAGTAGCACGTGGCATGGGAAAATGCTGCGTATCAGGTGCCGGATCAATCCAAATCGACTATAAAGAACGCAACGTAACTATGAATGGTCAACAATATAAAGAAGGTGACTTTATATCATTGAACGGCTCTACCGGTGAAGTATACGAAGGCAAGATTGACACCATAGAACCCGAACTGAGCGGACTATTTGGTAAACTAATGGAGTTAGCCGACAAACATTCGCGTATGACCGTCAGAACCAATGCCGATACCCCACATGATGCAACAGTAGCCCGTAATTTTGGAGCTACAGGTATAGGCTTGTGCCGCACTGAACATATGTTCTTCGGCGAAAATAAAATCCAAGCAATGCGTGAGATGATCTTAGCTAAAGACGAAAAAGGCCGCCGCAAAGCATTGGATAAGCTGCTGCCTATTCAGCGCGAAGACTTCGAGAATATCTTTGATGCCATGCAAGACCTGCCGGTCACCGTACGGCTGTTAGACCCGCCTCTGCACGAATTCGTACCACATAACGAGAAAGATCAGATAGAAATGGCTGAATTGATGGGAATTAGCCTCAAAGAAGTTCAAAACAAAGTTGATGAACTACATGAGTTTAATCCTATGTTAGGCCATAGAGGCTGCCGATTAGGAAATACCTATCCTGAAATAACCGAGACTCAGGTACGCGCTATCATTGAAGCAGCATTAAACCTAAAAGCAAAAGGAATAAAAACATTTCCCGAGATCATGGTACCACTAACAGGTACCCTTGGTGAGATGCAACTGCAAGAAAAAATTATACGCGATACAGCTGAGAAAATTTTTGAAGAAAAGAATGACCGCATCGACTATTTAGTAGGCACTATGATAGAAGTTCCCAGAGCAACTATCATAGCCGATGATATGGCTACCTCAGCCGAGTTCTTTAGTTTTGGTACTAACGACCTCACCCAGATGACCTTTGGCTATTCACGTGACGATGCTTCAAAATTTTTAGACATCTACAAAAGCAAAGGATTGCTAAAACATGATCCATTTGAAAAACTTGACAGAGAAGGCGTAGGCCCGCTGATGGAAATGGCTGTTGAAAAAGGGCGCAAAACACGTCCTGATATCAAATTGGGTATCTGTGGAGAACATGGAGGTGAGCCCAGCTCGGTTGAATTCTGTCATCAAATAGGTCTTGACTATGTAAGCTGCTCACCATATAGAGTACCTATTGCCCGACTATCAGCAGCTCAAGCAGCGGTAGCAGAAAAAAATGCAGGATAAATGAGCATTCTATAAAAAAAGGTTCAACCATAGCTATAAAAAGCGCAATTCAATGTATTGAATTGCGCTTTTGCTTTACCTAAAAATAAATCACTGGAAAAAACTGAAAACCGGTAAAAAACTAAGACTTTGAATGATTTTTATCGAACAAGGGTTTCTACACTAATCATTTTGTTAATTTTGTCTTTTCTCAAACAATAATATCTCATTTAACCAAACGTATCATGGCTAACAGTAAATCCAAACTCATGACCGATCTGGCCGGTTACGGCATTCATGATGCCGTTGAAATTTTCTATAATCCTTCATACGACCTACTCTTTGAGCATGAAACTGACCCCACATTGGAAGGCTTTGCTAAAGGAGTTGTAACCAATACCGGTGCAGTAGCTGTTGACACCGGTGTGTTTACAGGCCGCTCGCCAAAAGATAAATACCTAGTCTATGATGATGTATCCAAAGACACTGTATGGTGGTCAACCCAAGGGATGAACGATAACCGCCCACTTGATCCCAAATATTGGGACGACTTAAAAAACATAGCAACCAAACAACTCAGCCAAAAGAAACTATATGTGGTTGATGCATTTGCAGGAGCCAATCCAGATACTCGCCTCAACGTACGTTTTGTAATGGAAGTAGCATGGCAGGCTCATTTTGTGGTTAATATGTTTATCAGACCAACAGAAGAAGAACTACAAAATTTTAAACCAGACTTTGTCGTACTTACTGCCTCAAAGACCTTTAACCCTAACTGGCAGGAAATGAATATGAACTCTGAGAATTTTGTGGTATTCAATCTAACCGAAAGAATGGCACTTATTGGTGGGAGCTGGTACGGTGGTGAAATGAAGAAAGGTATATTCACCATGATGAATTATTATCTGCCACTAAAAGGTATTGCAGCCATGCACTGCTCAGCCAATATGGGTAAAAATGGCGATGTGGCAATATTTTTCGGACTTTCAGGCACTGGCAAAACAACCCTCTCAACTGATCCCAAACGGATGCTTATAGGCGATGACGAACATGGATGGGATGACGATGGAGTGTTTAATTTTGAAGGAGGATGTTATGCCAAGGTGATCAATCTGAGTGAAGAGAATGAACCAGATATCTTTAGGGCTATCCGCCGAGATGCATTGTTGGAAAATGTGGTAGTAAGGGCTGATGGCAGTATCGACTTCAGCGACAAATCCAAAACTGAAAACACAAGAGTAAGCTATCCAATCTATCATATTGATAATATCGTAAAGCCTGTTTCAAAAGGTGGCCATGCAACCAAAGTGATCTTCCTTACTGCCGATGCTTTTGGAGTATTACCACCAGTAGCTAAACTCTCAAGCGATCAAACCAAATATCATTTCCTTTCAGGTTACACCTCAAAATTAGCTGGTACAGAAAGAGGGATCACCAGCCCACAGCCTACATTCTCTGCTTGCTTTGGAAATGCTTTTTTAGCACTGCATCCTACAAAATATGCCGTTGAATTAGTAAAAAGAATGGAAGCAGCAGGAGCAAAAGCATATTTAGTCAATACGGGATGGAACGGTACAGGAAAACGTATTTCAATTAAAGATACACGTGCCATCATTGATTCAATTTTAGATGGCAGCATCGAACAAGCGCCAACACAGCTATCGCCTCATTTCAAATTAGAGATACCGACTGAGCTACCCGGAGTCGATTCAACCATACTTTTTACAAGGAACACCTATGCTGACCCTGCCGAGTTCGATAAAAGAGCACATGACTTAGCCAAACGCTTTATTGATAACTTTGCTAAATATACCGATACAGAAGAAGGGAAGCGATTAGTGGCTGCAGGACCACAGATATAATCCAACATCATACAACTTGGAATACATAGTTGGCTGCAAAAATCGGGATTGAAATATTTTGCAGGAAAACAACAGTTTACCCATAGATTAAAAAATAATGAAATCTATTGATACACACATATATACAACTCATAAACAGATAACACTCATTAAATCAACCATTTATCTGACTTTATATGCTAAAACTCATTAATTTAATAATAAGGGGAGTATTTCCCCTTTTTTTTTGTTACTTAGCTGTTTCGCTCCTCCTATAGGAAAGACGGTTATCTGGTATGATTGGAGATGCGAAAAAGCAACTTATAAAACAACTAATTATAATTTTGTGCAACTATTGTCCTTTTTTGTGCGTCATATAGTACGCACCTGAAAGGCAGTATTTCGGATGATTGATGGACGAACAGCAGCTGGTAAGGGATTGCATTAAAGGGCGTAAAAGAGCGCAAAAAGCTTTTTATGAGCGTTTTGCACCCAAAATGTATGCTGTTTGCCTGCGATATGCCAAAGATGAAAGCCTGGCTAAAGACTTTCTACAAGAATCGTTCATCAGAATATTTGCCCATCTGAAAGATTTTAGATTTGAAGGCGCATTAGAAGGATGGATAAGAAGAATAGTGGTAAACGTTGCTTTAGAAAATTTGAGAAGACCAGATGTGTTTAAACATATACTCCATTTGGATATGGTAAGCCAAACAGAATATGAAACCCACGAACTGCAAGAACAGATTGATGTGGCCGAGCTGATGCAACTTATTCAGTCAATGCCAACGGGATTCAGAACCGTTTTCAACCTGTTCGCAATAGAAGGATACACACATCAGGAAATAGGTCAGTTATTAAATATCAGTGAAGGAACATCTAAGTCACAATATGCAAGAGCCAGACAATGGCTGATACAACGTTTGCAAAAAATGAGATAAGATGGAAAATAAAGAAAGACATAACATAGACCAATGGTTCAGGGAAAACCTGGAACATATGGAAATAACACCACCCCCGGAAGTATGGGAAGGCATTCATACCAGGCTGAACCGAAAAAAACGAATAGTATTTTACCGCAACATTTCAATAGCAGCCAGCCTGCTCCTACTTATAGGATTAGTGTTTCTGTTGACACCTACTACACAAAAACAGGAAAAAGAAATAAACCAATTGGTTACCAGCTCCGAAACCCAATCTTCCGAGAAACAAGTAACTGCAGAAGCAACACCTTCTCATAGCATCTTATCCACAAAAGAAGATACTTTAGCGACATCTTTAAGCAAACCCTATATTACGCAAGCTCAAACCACCAAACCTACCCAACGTCACATCACAACAGATCAACAGTCTGATGTTATTGACAATCAAGCGTTAATAACTGAAGAAATTGACCTGATCGCTATTGAAGAAATAACTGATTCGCATACAGAATTACCTTCATCCCTTATCATTGAGACTGATAAGCAGGATGAAACTAGCCTTGCCTATCAACTACTTGAACAACATTTAGAAAGTCTGAAAGAGCCTTCAACGTCGGAAGAAATCAGATCAAAAGCAGACAGATCAACAAATATTGCATTGGTAGTGAACAGTATTCCCACTTCCATCGGGAAGCATCCCGATATGTTGGTAGGCTCACGGACAGTAGAATATGGACCTGATCCATTTCAATCGGATATAGGTTATAGAACCTCCTACTTTGAAGAAATTGAATCAACCACACTATATCCACCTGTGTCGATTGGATTTAAACTTAGCCACCAACTATCAAAAAGATGGTCGATAGAAGCTGGTATCTTATATACCGAAATACTCACTTCAAGCAAAACACGTGAATTTGATCAGAATTACAGCCGTTTTGAACAAGTATTGATTTATGTTGGCGTACCTCTTGGAGTACGTTTCGATCTGATACAAACCAACTCCATGCAAGTATATCTAAACCATTCAATAGTGTTAGAAAAAGGTATGAGGGCCATCAATCGGTCGTTGTATTTTGAAAAAAAGAAATTGATTGATGCCGGGCGTGAATTTGCTCCTATCTCCGGGATACAAATGTCAAATATAAGCTCCTTAGGGATTAACGTCCCTATCTATCGCAGGATCAGCTTTTTTGGTGAAGGAGGCATTCAAATATTCTATCTGAATTCTACTCAACCTTTCAATATACGTTCAGCTAAAAAACTTTGGCCATCAATTCATGGTGGAATACGTATAAAAATCTAAGTTTTTCAATGCTTTCATGCAACGTTTTGCACCTGAATTTCATCTTGGGTACAAGAATCTGTTTTTCGTGAAAGCAAATTACACACATACCATATTGTTTTTTCTCCTTGGATGGATGCTAATCCATTTATCAAGCTGTAAAGATAAGGCATACGATGAGTTGTATTACGAAGCTAATATACCTGTTTATATGGAACTTGAAGCCTTCAGGGAAGCTATAAAAACTACTGGTCCACGATTGCTGGCAAATCCCGGAAAGATCATCAGCAAAGGAAATTTTCTATTCATAAACGAGAAATTTGAAGGCATACATATTATTTACAACAGTACACCTACAGCACCAGCCTTAGTTGATTTTATTTCTATTCCAGGTAATACCGATATGCTGATCCACAATAACACTATTATTGCTGACAGTTATATTGATATGGTGGCTATTGATATTTCCAACCCGGCTATACCAAAGGTTACCAATCGGTTGAAAGATATATTTCCTAACCGCCTGCCTCCTTTTAACCAAAGCCTGCCCGTTTACGGATTAGATTTTGACAAAGGAGTAGTTGTAGGATGGGAAACCATGTTGATCACAGAAGTAATTACACACAGTACTGAAAGCAGAGGTCAGTTCAGCAGCGAAAATCAGAATGGGATACCAAATATCGGGGATCAAGTGGTGACTCTGATGGACAATAGCACTCAAACAGGTTTTAGACCACACTTTGGCATGCATGCCAATCAGATTTACGTAATTTGTAACAACGCTCTCGGAGTGTATTCCGTTGATAATCACTACAATCTGAAAGGCAAAAATGAAGTTGTAACTAACGAAATGTTGTACACCCTATATATAAATGACAACAAGCTTTTTTTAGGCTCCAGGAGCGGAATGTCAATTTACAATATAAATGAAACTAATTCACCGGTTTTCATGAATAGAACTAATCAAATCAATTCATGTAGTCCACTTACCTTTAAGGAAACTCTTATTTATGCGGGTGCTGGTACAAGCGATATCTGTCATACTACCGGAAACCGCCTTGACATTTTTGATATTACAAACATCCAGAATATTTCATTATTAGCTTCCTTTTCAATGGAAGGAATATCTGCCTTGGAAACAGATGATGAGAACTTGTTCATTTGTGTAGGCAAAGAAGGTCTGAAAGTATTTAATCGTACTTCACCTATAGAACTAGAAAAATATTTGATAGCGGAGCTCAAAGATATAGCTGCTTTACGGGCTATGCGGTTTGATGACATCTTATTGGTTGTTGGAATGGATGGGATATATCAGTATGATTTTTCAACACCTTCTGATATTCAGCTTCTTAGCCGGATCGCCTTATCAGGCACTACCTATTAACTGATACTAATAACTCAATAAACTAAGACAAAATGTATTTACTAGACAAACTATTTACTAAACGGAGACATCGTTCTGTGGCCGAACGTGCGGTATGGCCCCTGGCTTCTTTTAAGTCAGTAGGCGGAAATCAGCCTAAAGCCTGGAACAACCGTTTTGGTAAGCAAAACTCATGGGCGAAACAGTTTAGCAAGCTGTGGTCGCTCAATTTACGTTCACTGTGGTAATCAGACTTTTAACTTAAGATGAAACTGATTTTCATAGTGAAGGATCAAATTAGCTGTACGATTTTCCAAAAACGTATTAGCCTTTTAATTTTGTTGATTGCTGTGATCTATTCTCCAGCTTTAGCCGGGACACAGACAATCCTAACAAAAGTGACTCCTTCATGGAAAATCGGACAGCATCTCCCTTATATAAAAGGAGATCAAACATATAACCAAAGTTTCTTACTTGCTGTTACATCAAATTTGGTTGCACAAAACACAACCATAGCAGATTCTTCGATCAAAAGAAACAAAGGTTATTTCAACCATAGCTCACTAGCCCTATTGTTAAGCGGTGGAAGGGAAGCAGGACTTCTCTTCCCATCGCTGACAATGGTTCATGGATATCAATTCAATACAAATTTTTCTTCAGGCTTAGGTATTGGCTACGAGCACTACGCATTCAGTATCATGCCTGTATTTGCCGAGTTAAATTATATGTTGGACAGGGAAGCGATCATTCCTTTTACATCACTGCGTTTTGGGGGGAGCATACCGTTGCAGCGTTGTTATCAAGACCAGCATATCAAAGTGGAACAACATACATACGGAGGAGCCATGTTAGCTGTCTCGGTAGGTACGTTGTTTCCATTAGGCAAAAGAAAATCGATGAGCATTAGTTTAGGTTATCATTATCAAGAGCTTTCATATAAAAATAAAGGCGATAAACTAAATGTATCAAATCTTTCCGAGATAGACCGAAAAGTCATTTTAAACTATAACCGGATAGAATTTCGTGCCGGATTCTTTCTTCGATAATTCCTCTCTGTTATATTTCTGATTAAGATCCCGGGTGTCGCCGGGATCATTTTTTTTTGCCTTATCTGATGAAGAATGACCAAATATGCTGCTTATCCACCAATAAACCTGTATTTTTGCTACCAAACCAAGAAATAGCTTTCACACTCACTGTTCATGCAAAGAGTGTGTAAAAAAGCTTATTAAAAAGCGAAGCGGTTCCATATGTTTAAAATTTCGGAATTGCTTTAGATACAAGAAATTACAAAATTTTAAACAGATGAAGAAAGTATTCTTTTCCTGGCAGCACCATTCAAACATAGTTGATATATGGCTTTTGATAAACCGTACGTTATTATCAGCTTTCATGCTCACACATGGAACACCCAAATTTTTGAAACTATTGGAAGGCAGTCCTTATCGTTTCTCTGATCCGTTGAGTTTAGGTGTAGGCGTCTCATTGACATTGGCTGTTGTATCGGAATTTGTTGCACCTATCTTTATTCTTTTTGGGCTTGGAGCTCGCCTGGCATCGATTCCGGTTATTTTCACCATGATCACCGCAGCTTTTGTAGTTCATTCCAACGATCCTTTCGCAACCCGTGAGCTAGCGTTACTCTATTTGTTGGGGTTTTCATGGATATTAGCATTAGGTCCCGGGCGCTATTCCGTTGACAAAATGATTCATAAAAAATAAGCATTTGTTCGTTTATTGGATAATGCATGATTTCGGCAGGCTGCATCAGAAGTCATGCATTGAATTATTACCCATGAAACGAGCATGCCATCAAAGAAAAATCGTATTTTTGAGACGATAATGTATAACTTAAACCAAACCGTTATGACAAAACATGTAATGCTTATCCTCATAGGATCTAGAGAGGAAGCTGTAGAAAAAGTTCAAAAAGTTTTAACTGCCTGGGGGTGTTACATCCGAACCCGGCTTGGTCTTCATGGGGATGTAGATGATAAATGTTCGCACAGAGGATTGCTTTTCTTGGAATTAGATGGAGAAGAGGATAAGCTTAATGAGTTCGTACATAAGCTGAATCTGATAAAATCAGTTGATGCTCGCCTGCTTGAGCTAAAAGTTGATTAAGCAAAGATTTCTGACAGGAAACGAAAAACAGCAGATATACTGCTGTTTTTCGTTTTAAAGAAAGTTCTATATTTGTGGCATACATTGAATACATGCAATCATGCATCAACCGCTCAGTTCATCTTTTAGTCTTGGTATTTTGGGTGGCGGCCAGCTTGGGAAAATGCTTTGTCAAGCCGCTGCCCGCTGGGATATAACGACACATGTATTAGACCCTGATCCTAAAGCTCCTGCCTCAACAGTAGCTACTCATTTTATTAGCGGTTCATTCCGCGATTATCAGACCGTTATAGAATTTGGGCAAAAGGTTGATATGCTCACAATTGAGATAGAGGATGTAAATCTACAGGCTGTGGAAGAATTAGCAGCTAGTGGTATTCCAGTATTTCCTGAGCCGGACTGCCTGAAACTGGTAACTGATAAAGGAAAACAAAAACTCTTTTATCAAGAAAATCAGTTACCTACAGCTAATTTCAAGCTATATGAAAATGCAGAAGAAATTCGGGCAGCCATACAAAAACAAGAATTGAAACTGCCTTTTGTACAAAAACTGCGTAAAACAGGTTATGATGGTAAAGGCGTATTATTGGTCACCAAACTATCGGAGTTAAATCAATTATTTGATGCTCCTTCAGTAGTTGAAGATTATGTGGAAGATGCCAAAGAGATAGCTGTGATAGCCTCGCGCAATCAAAAAGGTGTTATGTTAGTCTATCAGGTAGTTGAAATGGTATTCAATACCAAGGCTAATTTGGTTGAATACCTGCTTTCTCCTGCTCGTATCCCTTCAAAAACCGCAGCGCATGCACAAAATCTTGCGCTTGACATAATGAAACGTCTCAATCATACCGGACTATTAGCAGTTGAGTTATTCATTGACAAGACAGATCAGCTTCTGATCAACGAAATTGCACCTCGGCCCCATAACAGTGGTCACCATACCATAGAAAGTGCCATCACCTCACAATACGAACAACATTTGCGTGCTATCTTAGGATTTCCTTTAGGCTCCACTGCTTCTAAAATACCAGCTGTGATGGTCAACCTACTTGGTACAGAGGGATATAGTGGTCCTGTCAAGTATGATGGATTGGATAAAGCGTTGGACATACCGGGTGCTTCTTTGCATATATATGGCAAGAAGCATACGCGCCCTTATCGGAAAATGGGGCATGCTACAATTGTTGATACTGACGTAGAGCAAGCGTTGATCAAAGCAAAAGCACTACAAAATATTCTGAAAGTGATCACCTAATACAAATTCAGTATGGAGACCTCAGCATTAGTAAGTATCATTATGGGTTCAGATTCTGATTTAAGCGTTATGCAAGCTGCATCTGATATTTTGAATCAGTTTCAGATATCCCATGAGGTCAAAATCATTTCAGCACATCGTACACCTGAGTATATGTTTGACTATGCCCGTCAAGCTTCAGGACGAGGCATTCAAATTATTATTGCTGGTGCTGGTGGGGCAGCTCATCTTCCGGGCATGGTAGCCAGTCTGACCCCATTACCGGTGATAGGTGTACCGGTTAAGTCATCTAATTCTATAGGGGGAGTGGATTCGTTGCTTTCTATCGTTCAGATGCCCAAAGGCATACCTGTAGCTACCGTAGCTATAAACAACGCTGCCAATGCAGGGCTATTGGCAGCGCGTATATTGGGTTTGGCTGATGAGAAACTTATGCAAAAAATGAACACCTTCATGGAAACTCAAACCCAATCAATATTAGACAAAGCCAAAGACCTTTCGCTTTGACTTTGTCTGACTGAATGATCATTTCGGTTTCTTATAAATCTTGGAATCGTCTCTATAGCCTGGCTTATCTAAATACCAATCCTGAAACTCCCTTCCTCCTGAACGTGCCCAATAGGCAAACTTATGATATACGGTTAATATATCTGCCTGTTCAACAGGATATTCAAAACGAGCCGGAATCTCTATAGCCCAAGGTAAATTCTGATCAGTCTGATAATATTTTCCCATAGTCGGATCAGAATCATCTTCCCACTGACCAAAATATTCGGGATCAACTAATTTAGTAGGTTTCTGATTTCTAAGATGAATTTCTTTTCCTCTTTCCTGATCCACAAAAATGAACGGATTAAATGGTGCTGCACCATAATATACCTGAGGATCGGATAGGATGAGCTGAATCTTCAGTTTCTCAGTTTCCACATAAGGCTTATCAGGCATTGTATTGAGGAATGATTCATTAGGATAGAGATTGTGGATGGCATCCATGATCATCAGCACGGACTGCTCTGTATGGCCAGCTTCCAATCCTTTTGCATCCAACTGAACAGCATGACCTGCAAGGCCAATTCCTTTCACTGATTCAATCTGATCAGGACGAATATCCAATGCTACAGCAAATCCGTTATTAAGACTGGCACCTGAAGCAATCAGCTGATAATCTGCATTGATTTCTTTAAGTTTATTTTGAGCATTTGTAATGATCTGATATTTTTGAACTACTACCACATCATTGAAATCGAAGTCGCCCGTACCTGGCCACAGGTCTTCAAACGCAACTGTTGACACATCATTTTCGTTTGGATACCATGAGATATATGCTCTTTCGGGATCATGCGGGAATGCATCCAACTCGTCAGGCACTCCGTCGCCATCCGAATCGACAATCAGCTCACTACCAAATCCCTCTGGATTACACGGACTAGTTGGGATAAAGCTCTTTTCCTCTCCTAATCCAACTATAGTTGTACCACCTGAAAAATCGAAATAATTTATTGGATCATCACCCGGGGGTAACACTAAGTTATCTGTAGCCAGCTCAATATGTCCGGCAACCTTAGCATCTTCTTTTATCTGAAATTTAGTAGTAGCTTTCAACGCGTTAGTAAATCCTTTTCCTTCAATAATACCGGAGGTAAACGAGAAGGCAGGCGCTGACAGCATTGAGGCATCCTGTAGCACTACTATTGCTCCATCCTGATTCTGGATCTTCTTGATAGTGATTTGGTCGTCACTATGCAGATAACCACCCTTCAGTTCCACTTTACTGCTTTCGAAAGAAACTTTCCCTTTAATAGTAATCAGGCAGGTATTTTGAAGATGACTACCGAAGCGACAGTTGAGTTCTTTTCCAACATATATCTGCCCGTGATTAGTAAGTGTGATAGCATCTGGATTCGAATTCACGTTCAGATCACCATCAACTACATGGATAAAATTTTTATTGGCAAGCGTACTTTTATTACTGATACCTAAATAGCCATCATTCACTATCAGCTTACCTCCATTAGTCATATTACTGGTGTTCAACTCGAAATGAACATTGCATTCAATATATCCATTGTCATAATTTGTAAAATTACTGGAATTAATGTGCAGGTAATCGTCTGTCTTTATTATACCATTGTTTATAGCCTCCACTTTTGATAGCTTGAGTTTGTCTAACACCCGCAAACTACCGGTATTAATAAATTTTTCACGTAAATCCTGTAAAGTAAGCTCACCTTTAATTACCATCTCACCATGATTGATAAACTCACCTTTAGCTGTAAAACTCTCACCTGCTTCCAGATATGAATCTTTATAAACTATTATGCTGTTATTGGTTTTACCGGTCATTTTCAGCTTATGGGCTATGAGTTTTCCTCCCCGGGTTACCACCACTTTAGAGTTGGCTTTTACGTCAAGTTCGTCAGTGAGTTCGGCTATTCCACATATTTTCAGGGTGCCGCCTCCGGTACTAAAGTTCACCTTTCCGGTGAAGGTATCTAATACGCAAAAAGTCTTACCACCCGAAATGGTTATAGCATTACTACCTGAGGCAATCACATCGCAGTCGGAGCAATCGGGACCTTCATCCGGTTCCATGGCGGCTGCTTTAAAAGAAGTGTACTTTTCTTCGGTCAAGAAACTATATTGTACAAGAGCCGACTGAACCTCGATTTCAGCGGGCCATTGAACTCCCAACCCAGATTCTACAAGTAAATACAGGGAGTTCAAATACGAAGGTACTCGAATGTGCTGCTCAAATGGATGTTCAGCTGAAATACTTCCACTGACCAACAAATTGCCTTGCTCCTGTGGATTTCCATCATATACCGTGAGTTTTGAAATAAGTGGAAACAATTCGTGTTGTGGAAGTTTTATCTGAAGCAAAAGGTCTTTGGTTGTTGACCATTTAAAATCCTTAGGTACAGTAAGCTCCGAAGTCTTTTTTGCATCTGGAAATAAATCCTGATCACGCTTGCAGGACGCAACTACCAGAAGTAAGGCAGACAAGACTAATAAAATGTTCTTTTTCATGGCTCAATTATTTTCAGTTGATTGCTAATTCAAAGTCTTTACTTTTGATAGGCAAAGTTACTGCCAAAGATAATAACACTATCAGGATCAACACTCTACAATATCACTTCAAGAAATTCACTTTCTTGTTATTGAACTATATTCCCGATTCTGGAATCAATGCGGATTTGCATGAACTGTTTCAAACACAAAATCAGGGGAATTAGTCCCTGATTTTGTGTTCTTTACTATTTTTTTAATATAGTTTCTATGGCTGTTGATAAATCTTTGAGTTATCTCTGTATCCGGGTTTATCAAGATACCAGTCGGGGAACTCGATTCCACCGGAGCTGGCCCAGCTAGCAAATTTATGATACACCTCTAATATATCTATCTTTTCATAAGGATAATAGAAGCGTACTGGAATCTCCAAAGCCCAGGGCAAGTTACTTTCTGTCTGATAGAATTTTCCGGTTCCGGGGTCTGAATCATCTTCCCATTGGCCAAAATATTCGGGATTAACTAATGCTGTAGGTGCATGTCCGTGCAGATGTACTTCTTTTCCACGCTCCTGATTGACAAATATAAATGGGTCGAAAGGTGCGATGCCATAGTCGGCTTGAGGGTCGGCTACTATCAGTTTCACTTCAATGATATCCGTTTCCATATAGGGTACGTCCGGTAAGGTATTGATAAAGGTCTCGGAAGGATACATATTATGAATGGCATCTATGATCACTAAGACAGTCTGTTCCTGATGGCCGGCTTCAAAACCAATAGGATCAAGTTGTACGGCATTGCCGGCCAGATCAATACCTGTTACAGATTCAATATATTCGGGGCGGATATCCAATGCCACTGCAAATCCATTATTGAGGCTGGCACCTGAAGCTCTGAGCTGATACTTTGCATTGATCTCTTTGAGTTCGTTTTGTGCATTTGTAATGATTTGATACTGCTGCATGATCACCACATCATTGAAGTCGAAATCGCCCATGCCCGGCCACAAATCTTCAAAAGCCACAGTTGAGAAATCAGTTTCATTCGGATACCATGATATAAATGCTCTTTCGGGATCATCAGGGAATGCATCCTGATCGTCGGGCACACCGTCGCCATCCGAATCAGAAATAGGTTCGCCACCTTCATCGGTACCTGATCCTTCTGGATTACACGGACCTACAGCGATAAAGTTAGTTACCTCATCAAGTCCTACTACAGTAGCGCCATTAACGAAATAATTGGTTAAAGGACCTCCGCTTGGAAAGCTTAGATCGTCGGTTGCCAATTCTACTGCACCATCCATCTTAGCTTCGCTATACATTGAAATTTGTCCGGTAGCTTTAACAGAATTTGGTAAGCCAACACCCTTAATAGTACCGGAATTAAATACATAATCTTTGGAAGAAAGCATGGAGGCATCTTCTAAGTGTATTTGTACACCACTATTGATAATGATCGCTTCCTCACTTTTTAAATAACCACCTACAAATTTAAAATTACCTGAATTGAAAGTAGTTATATCTTTACTTACCATCATACAGGAGTTTAATAATTTTGAGCCACTGTTGAAGGTGATTTCTCCTCCGGCAAATATTTGCCCATTATTAATGACAGAATAAGGAGCCCTACCGGAATTCACATTAAAATCGCCTATCAACAATTCTAAATGTCCGTTATTAGTGAAAAAACCGTTGGTATTCACGTCGAAAAAGGAGGTACGAACTAATATGCTGCCTTCATTTACTATAGTTCCTCCATTAAACTGAAGGTACGATGTTACATCTAACACAGCACCGTCAAAGTTAGTGAGACTGCTTGAAGAATTTAATTTATAATGGCCACCTGATATAAGTTCGCCGTAATTCTTGACATTCATACCATTTGATTCAATATCTCCGGAAACGATTATCTTACCGGTATTCACAAAGTCCTCTAACATATTTTGAATGGTAAAGGCCCCACCTATTTCCATAGTACCATGATTTTGCACATGATGAGCCTGGGTCATAAATCCACCGTTGATCTTCAAGGTAGAATTGGCATAGACCACTACACTATTATTAGCCCCACCCCACATGCTGACCGAACCCAGGGTCAGGCTTCCTCCTTGTGTGACGATAACATTTGCATTCTCTGTAATAGTCAGATTAGCTATTGAGGCGGTTCCACAAACTTTTAAAGTACCACCATTATTCCAATTCTCAAAACTAACGGTTCCAGTGAAGTTATCGGTAACACAGTACGTCTTACCTCCTGTAATAGTGATATTGTCATTCCCGGAAATGACAAAATCGCAATCGTCGCAAGCAGGTCCATCCTCTGGATCCATGGCAACAGATTTGAAAACCGTTTGTTTGGAACCAGAAGAAAAGGTAAAATCAATAACTTGTGCAGTGATAGCTACTTCTGAAAGTATCTGACTCCCTCGGCTGGTTTCTAACAGCAAAAACAATTTTTCTAAATAACTTGGTACTCTGATCACTTGTTTGTAAGGCTGTTGAGGAGAAATACTCCCACTTGCAATCATGCGGCCTCCATCAAAAGGGTTTCCCTGAAACACCGATAACTTCGACATAAATGGGAAGACCCCATCTTGAGGTAAAGATACCTGAAGGGATATATCGGTAGTTGTTGACCAGTCAAAGTGCTGCGGCACTTTTAAGTCGGAGGTCTTAGTTATCTCCGGATTAATTTCATGGTCGCGTTTACATGATACAAATGCGATTAAAAAGACCATTCCGATAAAAAAAACTTGCTTTCTCATAAATTATTTATCTAATATTATTTTCCTTACTTATTTTCTATCCATATGTTGGCAAATATACGGCCAAAAAACATTTATTCCTTACTATCAATATGTTATCTATAGTTTACATTATTAGAAGCAGTTCCATTATTAGACTCGTTTCCATTTTCTGGAATTTATACTATTTTTTCGCATTAAATCATTCGGGTTTAATTTGCCTTTTGATTTTGGGTATAAGTTTTTTTCCTTCTTGATATCCTATTTCAAAAATATCCGCAGCATGTTCAAAATCAAACGTACCAAATGAACGGGCCTGAGGTGGATCGAACAACAAATGACAGTCTTTGAGTTGTGGTTGTACAGTATTTTGTACGGCAATAAACATAGAACGTTCTCCAACTTGTTTCATTGAATCAAATGCACGTTCCATTTCCTGTATGTGATTGGAGTTGCTTCCAACGACCATGCGTCCAGGTTTCTTCAGGCAACTGAGTGGCAGGTTCATGGTCAGGCCACCATCCACATAATATTGATCTCCTATCTTGACAGGCACAAAAACTACCGGAATAGACGAAGAAGCTACTACCACATCATACAAGGGGCCACTACTAATCAGTTCATTACGAGCGGTATTCAAATTAGTAACAGATACTATCAGCGGAATTTGAAGCGATTCAAAGCTATCTTCAGGAATATAGTGTTCCAATTGTTGGCGTAGTACTGTCAGAGAACCCAGACCGCCGTGCAGACCTATCCATGAAGCAAGAGAAAAGAAACCGGGGAATTTAATTGCCCCTAACATATCATGTGGTTTCACTCCGGCACAATATAAAGCACCTACAATAGCGCCCATACTGGCACCTGAGATCAACTCCGGCTTGAGATTATCCTCATCCAAAGCTTGCAAAAACCCGGCATGAACTATACCCCTGGCTCCACCACCACTTAACGCCAATGCAAATCCGGTAAACAGATTGGTTCCCATATGTGAGAATTATACCCAAAGAATGATTTTAAAAGAATAAAGATACAAAATCCACATATATTCCAATCGCTTCCATAAAAATATCGCTTTGATCCTATAACTTACGAGAGAACGAAACTGAATTCTTCTAACATAATCCTATGAGCTATACTAAGATCATCTGTTAAACCCCTGTCAAAGGTTTTTTCTACAATGATACCCCTTGCACAGTGTAGCTTTGCCTTACAGGACATTTAAAACACATGCAAGCAATCCGGGTTCCAACTTTTTCAAACACAACAGGTTGGCACATATCACGAAACGAATCCAGGTCATCTTCTTTCAAAAATTGACACTATCCAAATTCTTTTATGAAAACGATTTTCTATTTGATCAAAATCAAGTCATAGGTGATATGCCGTATATTTGTCTGACAATTTAAGAAGCTACTAATGGCTATCAATCACAAACTGTCGGAGATCAAAACCGGGATACTATCCTTATTTCCATGGCAACTTACCTTACTTATTAATTATCCTCTGATATTGGGATTGATCGTGAACCATCCATTGGTTGATACCAGACTAATTGTCATTAATCTGCTCTATCAGTCAGTCTTTATGATCATAGTCAGGTTATTCAGGAGCAAGCTGTTATATCAAATTGGATTTGGAGTTTACGGGGTTATCTCATTCATTGAAAGCCTGCATTGGATTATCATAAAAAGCCCTTTATCGCAGTCAAGTATTTTTATAGTAGCGGCAACCAATCTACAGGAAAGCTCAGATTTTTTGAGCTTAAAGATTGGATTGAATATATTATTGCTTGTTCCTTTATTAATTCTCATGTATTTAGGTTGGAAACACAAGCCCTACTTCAGGTCATTTCCTTTTTCTGGTCTGTTCCAGAGTATTTTCATAGGTGTCTTTATCATTTTCATCATTGAGAATGCGGCAGGCGGTCGGTTAGTACGTAAAGGCATCCCACATTTTGCTAAGGTTGTTAGCAGCTATCTGCAAGAACGTCAATTATTTCAGCAAGCTCAGGAGAGAAGCTTGATTCAGCTAACCAAAGCCCAAGCCAAGATGAAACCATTGACAGTTGTCATGGTGTTTGGAGAATCGTCAAACAGAAGCCACTGGCATCTTTTTGGTCATCCACTTGAAACTACCCCACTTTTATCTAAGCGTGCTGACTTATATCTATTCGATAATGTAGTTTCAGCTTATTCCAACACCATTTCTTCTATACTAACCAGTCTATCGGAAAACACGGTAGATCATCAATTGCCCATCGGTGAACAGAAAGATATTTTTGACATATTCAAATCTGCTGGCTACACTACATATTGGGTATCAAACCAGGCTCCGTTAGGGGTTTGGGAAAATATGATCACAGTGTTCGCACACAAAGCCGATCATGAGATATTTGTCAATCTGGCTGCCAGCAGTTCGATGGAGTCTACGCTTACACGATCGTACGACGAGCTATTATTCAAACCGGTACAAAAAATATTGCAAGCCAATGATTCATTGCAACTTTTAATCGTACACACTATGGGCAATCATACTGCGTATCGAAAAAGGTATCCTCCAATATTTAACCGGTTTTCGGGTGCCGATAAAAAATCTCAAATCATTTCCGAATATCACAACAGCATCTTATATCATGATTATTTTTTAGATTCATTATTAAAGATAGTCGAACATCATACTAATTCAGTCGTTGTATATGCCTCTGATCATGGCGAAAACGTGTACGATGAACAAGGTGAATTAGGTCACACCTTTGCCGGAAGGCTTCCAAAAGCAAATGTAGAGATTCCATTTTTTATCTGGTTATCTGATACCTACCGAAGTACAATGGATACAGCTGCAATCAAAAGCCGACGTGAGGCAGCTTATGTTACGGATAACCTGATACATACCTTGATTGACCTGGGAAAGATAGAAACGCCTTTATTGAATCCAGCTGCCAGCATATTGAATCCAGCTTTTGATCCAAGTCGAAAACGAATATTGGAAGACGGATACGATTATGATGAGTAAGTATTAAGACATGCAATTCAAGTTTTGGACGCTTCCCTCCTACTTAAGTATAAGGAATCAGTAATATGCTATTCGGGGATCAGAAAGCGATCGCCAGTATCATCAATAATTATTTTCTTAAACTGATCGGGATAGTCCACCCATTTAGGCGATTTCGGATAGCCCCATGGATTTCGGACAAACTCACCATCATGTTCATATTTGATATTACCATCTAAATATTTAACCAACAGGAACTCGCCCAACTCTTTCCATCGTTGGATTGTAAGATTAGCCATAGATGAGGAGAATTGAGTAATCAGGTTGATAGCGAGTTCAGGATCGTGGGCATATAGCTGGTCTGCTGCCAGATCAATTGCATTAGATTGCACGATAAATTTTTGTTCCAATTCATTTTGAACTTTTTTCAGGTCGGGCATCACCCGGTCGTAAAACAGATATGTAAAATGTGCTACCCTATTAAACACCCAAAAAGCAGCATCATCTGTATAGGTCAGTATATCACCATATCCTTCTTTCCATGACTGTGGCACATTGTTTATTCCGCAATAAAAGGGCACATGCACTGATGGCCCGGCATCGTCCACACCAAACCATATGATCCCTCCAATAGGATCGGGTAGCCATGAACGCATCTGGCTCACATACGAAAACCCGGTTTGCTGGGTCACTGTAACCCGTTCATTCAGATATTCCCTGTCTTCATATTTCCATGTCAGAGGTCTCCAACGATAAGGCAGTCCAAATGGGCCTGCACCTGCATCTTTCGACATATCCAACTCAGTACCTTGCAGATAATCTCTCTTGAACTCAATCAGGTCGTGAGGGCTTAGTTTACGATCTGGTTTGATAAACAAAGGCATGCGGTTGTCCAGATCATATCCGCAGGCATAATCCCAATAGGGCTCCATATGGTCTGATACATGATTAAACATACTCCAAACCCTTAGCTCACAAAAGCGGGCTGCCTCAAAATCAATAGGTGCATAGATATCGCTAAATGAAAAATCGGCTTCATCACCTTTGAAATAGCCTTTCGCCCGGGCAAAGTCAACCACGTCATGCGAATAGATCACTCTTACATCTTCTCCATTTAGCTTTTCCCACTGCCTGTCGGTGATAGATGTTTTTCCATCGGACTTTGGGAATGTAGTAATGCGGGCATGGTTGGCATGAGCCGAGATATAACCGTCGGGTATGCGAACAGCAACCCAAACGGCGCCTTTATCCACATTTTTATGTTGCCTTGATTTTTTATCTACCTGCAGATTAGTTCCTTTTCCAATGATCTCCATGATCCATACCTCGTTAGGATCGCCTATAGAGAACGACTCACCCGAGCTGGCATACCCATATTCTTCTACTAATTGAGCGATGAGCTGTATAGCTTCACGGGCCGTTTTAGTCCTTTCCAATACAAGGAACATCAACGCTCCGTAATCCATTATACCGGTGGTATCAACCAATTCACTTCTGCCTCCAAAAGTAGATTCGCCTATTGAAAGCTGATGTTCGTTCATGAATCCAATGGTTTGATACGTATGCGACACCTGTGGAATTTGTCCTATTGGCCGGGCTGTACCACGATCATAAATAGTTACCATACTGCCGGCAGGCCAGTCGCGGGCAGGACGAAAATATAACTCGCCATACCGTATATGCGAATCAGCAGCATAGCTGATCATAGTAGAACCATCAACAGAAGCACCTTTACTGACTAAATAGTTGGTACAGGAAATCAAAGGATAATGTATCCACAACAAAGTGAACAGAATCAGTGAGCTAAAAAAAGTTTTCTTCATAAAAAGAGTTTAAACAGGTTAAAAAAAAGCAGACCTTCTTATAGTCGCCCGACAAAAATAGAAAAGTCATACTTCAATCACAAAAAAATCAGGTAGCAGCTATGGGAGTCTATTTCATATAACAGGCGTAACCATTTGACTTGTTCCCTTTTGTTCAACAGTGCAATCAATGGTTGTTGCATTAGTTACTTCGGCATTGTAAAGCCTATTATACTTTAAAATGCGTACACACTTGAAGTCTGTGAAAGTTATTGAATTACAGTGTGATTCAGCTTACCCGCCCAATCTTATCCCACTTAATTAAACTAAATTTTCTACTTTTGCCGGTTTAATAAGGATCAGAGATCAGTTATCATACAGCTATTCTATGCGTTTTCATCAAACTACTGCTACTTTTTATAGTGTTCAACAGTTTGAGATCAGGTTTGATTGAATAACATCTGATTTACTGAAATATAAATATGTGCTCTGTGTTATTGTTTTAATTTTATTATAAAGTGATGTTTGAAAATCTTATCAATCTGTTTGAATCCATTTTAACAAAAGCTGGAGCTTCTGAACATATTGCTTCTCTAGGATCAGAGGCTATTGCATTTATCAGTCTTTTAGCGCTTTCGGTGGTGGTGTATTATGTCGTCTGGTTTATCATCAGTCGGACGCTCATAGTGTTCATCCATCGCACCAAGACCGATTTTGATGATATACTTGTTCAAAACAAGGTAATCGCACGTGCGACCTATTTTGTACCAGCGCACATCATTCTCAGGCATGTAGCACATACTCTGCCCGGACATCCCGAAATAGCAGCTCTTATTCAGCAACTAACCGAGATATATATCACTTTCGTATGGATAATTTTTATCAATTCAATCATCTCCTCTTTATACGCTTACTATAATACGAAGGAAATATCCAAAAAAAGGCCAGCCAAAGGGTTAGAACAAGTGTTGAAAATTGTGGTATATTTCTTAGGTGGCTTATTGATAATTGCACAGTTATTCAACAGAGATATCTCAAATCTTTTTCTTGGATTAGGAACATTATCAGCTGTTTTGATGTTGATATTTAAGGATCCTATTTTAGGTTTTGTTGGTGGCATACAACTTTCTCTGAACAATATGGTAACCGTTGGCGATTGGATCAGTATGCCAAAACACAACGCAGATGGAGATGTGTTGGAAATCAGCCTGACATCGGTAAAAGTACAAAACTGGGATAAGACCATCACTACCATACCTACTTATACCTTAGTATCCGATTCATTTACTAATTGGCGAGGCATGGTACAATCGGGTGGAAGACGCATCAAGCGCTCGCTCTCAATTGATATGGACAGCGTCCGCTTTTGTACGCCCGAGATGTTGGAAAGATATGGCAAGTTCCAATTAGTCAGTCAGTATATATCGGACAGGGAAAAAGAGATCACCGAATATAATCAATTGCATGGGATTGATACTTCTACGTTAGTAAACGGAAGGCGTCAGACTAATCTGGGTATTTTCAGGGCTTATGTTACAGCTTATCTGCGGTCACACTCGCGTATCCATCAGGATATGACTATCATGGCCCGACATCTGCAACCTACTGATAAAGGTATTCCTATTGAGTTGTATTTTTTCAGTAACCGTCAGGCCTGGACAGAATACGAGGATTTGCAAAGCGATATCTTCGACCATTTATTAGCCGTGATCCCTATGTTTGATCTGCAAGTGTTTCAGGTTCCGTCAGGTGCAAGCCTTGAAAAAGCTATTCGTAGCGCATGGATACAGAAATCCTGATCACTCAATTGATAACCCTTACTAGTATAGTCCAACTGATCTCAACAATAGACTTCTTTCATCCTCTTTTCAAATCAGCTTTTGCCAGTTGCGGTGTATTGTTCAGCAACTCATCAAGGGACTAAAAGTTCTATTCTGAATTTCAGTTGAGGTGGCTTACTGTAGAGCTTATATTTTTCTATAAGCTCCGGGCTAAAGCTTACTCCTCCCAAGCCATAATGGGCAGTAGGCAGACAGGTAATAGTGGTATAGATAAGGATGCCATATCCTTTCATCTGCCAGCTTAAACGCACCTGAATCTCATCCTAATAGCTCAATCGTAACGGGTACTGTAAAAGTCAACAAAGCGAAGATCGGAATGTTTGACCTAATTAAATTTCCAGAATGCATTCAGGTTGATATAGTATGGAGAATAGGCAATGTCCTCCGAAAAGGCCTGTTGCAAGCTGGCATTTGGCAGGTAGGAAGCATAGTCCGCCAGAGTATTGATCTAGTAAATGCGTTCGTTCTTCTATTCAGCACGCTGCGCCAAAGTTTCACAGCTTATCAGAAAAGCGATAAAGGTTAGAATAAACTCATGTGTTTTCGTTGCTTTCTGGTTCATACCTTCAACATATGCAGGGATTTGTATAGCTATTGATCTGTGTACAACATCTAATAATCTGCTGATACATCCTTTGATTGCCTACCTTTTGTACTGATCAGTATCAGACTTGTAAACATAATCAATCCATTGACAATAAGTATCTCAAATCCAAATTTATATCCGTTGAACCATATTTCCGAGCGACTGCTTATCAAATAGCTGATCAAGGGTGAGAGTATCGCTATCCACGGGACCCATTTATCTTTCGATTGTCTTTTTGTAAATAATCCGAAAGCATACAATCCCAGAAGTGGCCCATAGGTGTATCCTGCTATAGTAAATAGTTGTGCAATCACCGCCTGATTGTTGATCTCTTTAAACACTACGATCATCAAAACGATCACTGTTGACATCATAAAATGTACCCTCATCCGAAGTCGCTTTGAAGCTTTATCTTCGCTTTTACCTTTGCCTAATATGTCAATCATAAAAGAGGTGGTAAGAGCAGTTATAGCACCATCGGCACTGGAATAGGCAGCCGCTATCAGTCCGATAAAGAATACAATAGCAGCGGTAGCACCAAAATGATTGACAGCCAGTATAGGAAACAGATCATCAGTTTGTGCAGGAATGGCGATACCAAATTCGGTGGCATACACATACAAGGCTCCTCCCAAGAACATAAACAGCAAATTGACTGGTACAAGCAGTAAACCTAAACTCATCATATTTTTTTGAGCATCGGCCAGAGTGCGGCAGCTGAGGTTTTTCTGCATCATATCCTGATCTAAGCCTGTCATCACTATAGTGATAAAGATACCGCTAAAGAACTGTTTTAGAAAAAAGGTGTTATCTCTCCAATCTGTTACCACCATTTTGGTATATCCTGCATCTCTGATACGACCTATCAGCTGACCAAAATCCAAACCTAAATGCCTGGTGATGATAAAAAGTATGATCACTAAGGCTGACAACATAAAGGTAGTCTGAAGAGTATCAGTCCATACAATAGTTTTAATTCCACCTCTGAAGGTGTATAAAGTAATCAGCAAAGCAAACATAAGGGCGTTGAGCCAGAATGGGATACCCCAATGATCGAAGATAAATATCTGTAGCACATTGACAACCAGAAACATTCGAAAAGAAGCACCTATGATACGCGAAAGGATAAAAAATGAAGCTCCTGTCTTATAGGAATAGGTACCAAACCGCTGGTTGAGATAGCTATAGATTGATATTAGGTTATATTTATAATATATAGGTAGTAAAATACGGGTAATGACCAAATATCCCAGTATATATCCAAACACCACCATCATATAGCTAAAGCCCGAATCACCCACATATCCGGGCACACTGATAAAAGTCACACCAGAAAGAGAAGCTCCTATCATTCCGTACGACACTACTATCCAGGGCGATTGACGGTTACCTATGAAATAATTAATATTGGAAGATTTTTTTGAAGTGAGATACGAAATCCCGAACAAGCTAAGCGTATATAATAGGAAAATGCTGAATATCAGTATAGTCATACTATTGAATCTTATTTAGGTGCTAAGGTATAGTGCAAAATCATACAATGAATCGAACCTATAATCGGTTGTTGTTTCTATGGGCTCACTACCAATATACACACAGCACATTCCCATAGTTCTTCCAAACAGCATATCCGATTCAGTATCACCCACCATGATCGCATGTGAGAATTTTATATCCGGAAAATCATTCAGGGCTTGTTCAGCCATTTTGGTACCTGGTTTGCGACAATTATCAGGTTTATTTTGAAGATCAGTACAACTATAAATTTGGTCAATCCGGCCACCAGCTTTGCCTATCTCCTGCATCATATATTGATGAACCTCTTCAAGGTCATGCTCGCTCATCCTGCTTAGTCCAACTCCCTGCTGGTTGGTCACCACAAAAATATAATCAAATAAAGGTGCGAGCATCCTAAGTGCTTCACGGGCATTCGGACAAAAGACAAATTCGTTTGGAGAACACACATAATCGTTGAGTAAGCGTATATTAATCACACCGTCGCGGTCTAAGAAAAGGGTTTTCCTGTCCTTAACTGTTGTTAGTATCTTTTTCTTTATCAAAGCGGGAAGAGTGTTTGCTCTATACGTTCACTCAATAAATGGCCAATAAGTATATGGGCTTCTTGTATGCGTGCCGTATGTGTGGAGGGGATATTGATAAGCAGATCAGCCCACTGTTTGAGTAGTCCGCCACCTTGACCTGTCATTGCAATGGTAAACAATCCCAACTCTTTGGCTGTTTTCAAAGCGGCTACTATATTGGGTGAATTGCCGGAAGTACTCAGTCCTATCAGTATATCGCCTTGTTTTCCCATTGCCTCGACTAAGCGGCTAAACACTGTCTCAAATCCATAATCATTAGCTACGGCAGTAAGGTAAGAGCTGTTCACATGTAGTGCTTCGGCAAATAAAGGAGGTCTGTCGTATGCGAATCTGCCGCTCAGCTCAGCCGCAATATGTTGTGCATCGGCTGCACTGCCACCATTCCCACACAAAAGCACCTTTCCTCCATCCTGAAAAGTCTGGATACAACTCTCCGCCGCTGCTTCAATACGGTTTAATAGTGGCGCATCCCTTAGTATCAGGTTTTTTACCTGTATAGACTCCAAAATACTCTGCTTCATCAGACGAGTTTTTGCAGCAAAAGTAGTGAATTGCGATCAAAATTGCAGCATAGATATTCCGACCTGACAGATACGATTTACACTCATGATACTGTCCCTTTTTGAGCTCTTTTCACAGATAATACTAGCCCATTGCAGATAACGTATCAAAAGGCATACTATACTATACTGTTATTCAGTTGATTGTAAAAAGTATTTTTTTTATTCAGAATAGGCTCATACGCATATAAAACGAATATTTTTGCCAAAATTTGTGCGATGAAAACAGTTGTTACTATCGGCCTACTGATAGTGTCCAATGTATTTATGACATTAGCCTGGTATGGCCATCTGAAGTTCAAGGATATGGCAGGTTTCGATCAGCTTACTTTATTCTGGATCATCTTGATAAGCTGGTCTGTAGCGCTATTTGAATATGTGTTTCAGGTACCAGCCAACCGCATTGGCTATCAGGCTTATGGAGGGCCATTTAGTTTGGTTGAGCTCAAGGTATTGCAGGAGGTGATCACTTTGAGTGTGTTTGTGATTTTTTCGCTGTTGATTTTTCGTGATGAAAGTTTCACCATGAATCATGTAATAGGTTTTATTTTTTTGATTTTAGCCGTCTATTTTATTTTTAAAAAATAATTTTACAGTTTTTCGTGCACTACTTTAGTTATGCACTACATTTGAAAAATTTTTAACCCATAATATTATTCAAGCACTATGAAGTTTTATGACATTGATTCCGAATTTACTTTTGGGAAATATGAAGGAAAGACGATACGGGAAGTATTTGAAAAAGACCCGAACTATATTGAGTTTTGTTTCAATAATATTGATGAGTTTTATGTTTCACCGGAAGTGATGAAAGAGTTGCGTCAGATCAATCCCAGATATACTGGTCCCAGTTTGCAAGAAATGGATGATGATGTTTTGGATTCATATCTAGAGGAAATTGGCGAGTTGGATGAGTTGGGTGATGCATATGCCGAAGATGAGGATTTCAACTGGGAGGATGAGGATATAGAAATTGATGATGATTTCGATGACTTTGACAGCGGCTTTGACGACTTTGATGGAGATGACTTTTAGTTTATCCAACTACTATTTGGTCTAATTAGTCGGCTCTTTGGCACTCAGATATCCAGCATATCTAAAAACTCTGTTTCGGTCAGTAGGGTAATACCAAGCTCGTTAGCTCGTTGTCGTTTAGCAGGCCCTATATTAGCTCCAGCTAAAAGATAATTTGTTTTAGCCGAGACAGAGCTTGTATTTTTCCCTCCATGCTGTTCGATCAACTGCTTCAACTCTTCTCGAGTATATTTTTCAAAAGTTCCGCTGATCACGATATTCATGCCTTGCAGAGGTCCGTCAGCGGATTTCTTTATTTGATTTTGCTCCATCTGTAGGCCAGCAACCCTCAGCTCTTCAATCATTTTGATATTATCCGTATCATCAAAATAAGCGCCTAGTGAAGCTGCTATTTTTTCACCTACCTCATCAATCATAAGCAGTTCATCATAAGTGGCATCCATCAACCTATCCATAGAAGGTATTGCTTCGGCCACCTTTTTGGCTACCGTTTCTCCAACAAAACGGATTCCAAGTGCAAACAACACACGCTCAAAGGGAACTGATAAAGACAGTTTGATATTGTTTAAAATATTTTCAGTAGTTTTCTCTCTGAAGCCTACCACACGTCTCTTGCCATCCTCCGAAATAAATTCTTTTTCCAACCCAAAAAGGTTTTCATATTTAAGATGGTAGAAGTCTGACGGCTTACGAACTAAGCCTTTATCGAACAACAATTCAATACGTCCTTCACCAAGGCCTTCAATATTCATTGCTTTACGACTGATAAAATGTTCGAGCTTTCCTTTTATCTGTGGTGGACAGTGGTAGCTGTTCGGGCAGTAGTGAGCTGCTTCTCCTTCTTGCCTGAACAGCAAGGTATCACATTCGGGGCAACGTTTGATAAATAGAATCCTGGGCGCATCAACCGAACGTAATTCAACTACAGTCTTAGTGATCTTTGGAATGATCTCGCCTCCTTTTTCAACGACAACAGTATCGTTGAGATGCAGATCAAGCTGCTCCATGATATCGGCATTATGCAGGCTGGCTCTTTTCACTATGGTACCAGCCAGAAGCACAGGTTCTAAATTGGCTACCGGTGTTACCGCACCCGTCCTACCCACTTGATAATCAACCGACAATAGTTTAGTCCGAGCTTCTTCGGCTTTATATTTATAAGCAATTGCCCATCGTGGTGACTTAGCAGTATATCCTAATTGTTGCTGATATGCAAAGCTATTGACTTTGATCACTATCCCATCAATATCATAGGGTAATGAAGTACGTTCTTTTTTCCAATCATGTATAAATTCAAGTATCTCATCTTCATTATGACATAAAGCCATTTGGTGAGGGATACGAAAGCCCCATGTACGGGCTGTCTGCAAACTTTCGTAATGCGATTCAAAATTTAATGTATCGCCAATCAGATGATACAACCAGCAGTCGAGCCTTCGATGAGCAACTTCAGCCGAATCCTGTAGCTTCAGTGTACCGGCTGCTGCATTACGCGGATTGGCAAACAAAGACATTCCCTTTTCTTCCCGTTGCAAGTTAAGCGCTGAGAAATTCTGATGCGAAAGGTATATCTCACCTCTTATCTCGAAATAGTCAGGAAAATCACCTTTCAGTCGTAAAGGGATACTTCGTATAGTACGCACATTGGCAGTTACATCATCCCCTCTTGTACCATCACCACGTGTGACGGCTCTGACCAACAACCCTTTTTCATAATGGAGGCTGATCGCCACCCCGTCAAACTTTAATTCACAAACATATTCAGGTTTCAAGCCTAAGCTTCGTTCAGTACGATTCACAAACTCAGCCACTTCCATTTCGTTGTATGAGTTTGACAACGACAACATAGGATACTGATGTGACACTACTTCAAACACTTTGGTTACCGTTCCACCCACCCGTTGCGTAGGAGAATCGTTGCGGCGCAGTGAAGGGAATTCCGTTTCCAGAGCTATGAGTTCCTCCATCAGCATATCGTAGTCATAATCTGATATTTCAGGAGTAGCCTCATCGTAGTATAAACGGTTATGATAATTGATGACCTTTACAAGTTCCTCTATTCTTTTAGCAGCATGTTCAAAGGATGACATATAGTGTTGGTTAAGGTTGTGATGAAATATTTCTATATAAAAATATTTCGACTCGATGATGAGAGCCTATCGCTCTATGGAAAAATCTTTCAATTAAACCTGGCGTAAATTTGGCTTCCAACTGCAAATCAGGAAATACAGTCTTCATGGAATCAACCCGCATATCTAATGAGGAAGCTCCTTTAAACAACACAAATATATCCTCTTGCATCTTGAATGTGTGAGCTGGTACCTGATTCATTCCGTTTTGAGTATTGATGGCAATGTATTCAATTTGTTTACCGGAAAAAAATACAGGTACAACTATATCGTTCTCAGGCTGATTAGCTTCAACGATTAGTAGCTTGTTCTCCGGGAAATTTTTCAAATATTTCATTGCCTCAACCGATGCTTTATTAGGATACAAAGGTGTAACCGTCAGTAGCAACAGCATGTTCATTCCCCAAATAAAGCCCCAAACAACTTTTCGTATGAAGGGATGCTTGTTCCAAAAATTCAAGGTTTCGGCATATTCCTGCCATCCGGCCATTCCAAGCACAATAATAAATGGGAGCATAGCAATCAGCGGGCGATGTGAGTTATAAGGCAGGATCAGATATACTGTCATAAACAAAAAGACCGGCAAAAAAAGTAAGAAATTCTTCTTCCAGTTTCGGAGCAATCCCCAGAGTAGCATCAGACTCAACGGTGGGAGTAACAGGATGAGTAGATCGGAAGCAAAATAATACCAGGAATCACCTGTATAGCTATGGGCATGGTCTATAATATAGGAAAAAAAGTGAGTTTGATGATAAAACGGACGTCTCCATATCAACCAGTCAGCAAATCCTTCTACCAACAAAAATGGAGCTAAGAATCCTAGACCTGCTGAGGCTAGTCCACGAGTATTCCCGGCTATGAGCAAAGCTAATGCCAGTCCGAGTATAAAAATAAGTATGGGATAATGTACAGAAAAGGCTAATCCCAATAGAAAGCCTGCTACCACAAAAGATGTTTTATGATAGCCTGGCTGTTGTCCCAGACGTATTTGTTCCTGCCTTACTATGATCAGCGTTCCATATAGAAGAAACGGCAACCCAGCCATCTCGGCCATAACCCTGACACTTAGAAACGGCATGAACCAATACACAGCTAATAACAATGCGATCCTGTAAGCCGTTTCTTTTGTAGTGATCAAACTCCCGATCCTATAGCCAAACGAGATGACAAACAAAGAGATACCGGCATGAAACAAGCGTACCAATACCAACTTCCAAAGCGGATCGTAAATACCTACAAACTGAAACAGATGAAAAAACACAAAGTGAAATCCTGAGTAAAAGAATCCATTAGCCTGAACTGCTTCAGAAACTATATTAGGTGGGAATGAGGATAAATTATGTATGTCCCATACCCAATACTGCGCAAGCTCTACTACAGCAAAATGATCATCAAAGCTAGTATATCCACCTGAAAAGACAACTGATATAAACCTCAATATCATCCCTATAGCCATTACCGACAAAAATGGATGCTTATTTTTAAAGCGTATGAGACTGTGGATCATACTACTATTGATTTACAGTTGACAAAAATACCTGTTTATAACTAAAAACGAAAATAAACTTTTATTAGCGTAATCTGCGGGAGGCATAAACCATGATCCGGGAAAGTGTATGCCCTAACGGGCAATGGTTTTTTGTTTCTTATGTTTTTTTATTGATATGTATGCCCTGACAGGCAATGGGTTGACTGAATTCGTGCGTTCGTCAATAGCCCGTAGGGCTTGCATATCAATAGAACATAGAGTTTAGAAGATGAAATTGATAGCCCGTAGGGCTTACACTGTAGGGAGATGTTTGAGAGAGAACGATGGAATGATTAAATTTTAATCGGATTACGGATAAGAAAAATTCAGCTTTTATTGACGTAATCTGCAGAGGACATAAACCGTGATTTGCGGAAGTGTATGCCCTGACGGGCAATGTTGATCTACCGTTCAATGCTATCTGTTGGTATGTATGTCCTGACGAGCAATGTTGATCTACCGTTCAATGCTATCTGTTGATATGTATGCCCTAACGGGCAATGGGTTGACTGAATTCGTGCGTTCGTCAATAGCCCGTAGGGCTTGCATATCAATAGAACATAGAGTTTAGAAGATGAAATTGATAGCCCGTAGGGCTTACACTGTAGGGAGATGTTTGAGAGAGAACGATGGAATGATTAGATTTTAATAGGATTGCGGATAAGAAAAATTCAGCGTTAATAGGCGTAATCTGCGGAGGACATAAACCATGATCTGCAGGAAAGAAATATCAACTGTAAGCTTCGGCAGACTTATCCTTCAATCAATGTTGATTTATTATTGTATTCCGATCTGGATCTTTTCTGCTGAGTGGCATAGTCATACAACGTGCACCACCTCCACCCCTTGACAGCTCGTCTCCCCTTATTGTAATGACATATTTCTGATAGTCACTGAGCTTGATGCGACGGCTAAGTAGTTCGTGTGCCGGAATCACGGCATATCCATTATCGCTTAATGACTCAATGCTATGCCGATTGCGTGCATATCCTATCACCTTACCAGGACCTACAGCAAAAAAGTTTGCTCCACTTTGCCATTGTTCCTGTTCCATTGCGATGCTATCTGTTGAGCCACCACAATACAAAGGTTCTAATTCCATGCCTAAGGATCGAAGGGTATTCAGCAGACCATCAGTTTTTTTGATCTGGACGAGATTTCCGTTATCAACTATTAAGTGATAGGTGTTATATCGATTGGTCCGCTGTATCACAGGCTCATAGATCATACACTGGTGAGTATCAAGAAAAGTAAATACCATATCCAAATGGATGAATGATTTAGGGCTGGCTGGTAATTCCTGTATGATCAGGTGACGGGTTTGCGGCATGGTCTTCATCCATTCGATCAAGCTATCAATCCCATAGCTATTGGTTCGTGAACTGAGACCGCACAGCAAAATATCTTCTCTGGCAATCAGCACATCCCCCCCTTCAATATGTACCTGAGTCGGATGTTCACTGAACGACGACAAATTAATTGCAGAAGAAGCAAACACCGGATGCGACTCAAATATCGCTTCCATAATATATGCTTCACGCTGACGCACATGTGTCGCCATCCCACCAATCAGGACATGATTGTTAATACTAAAAGATGGGTCGCGAGTAAAAAAGAGATTTGGTATAGGTGGTAAGGCAAACCGATTCTTATCTAAATATTTGGTAAAGGTGTTCCTTTTCACATTCACTCCTTCTATCAGTTGGTTAGCTAACGCTTCCGGTTCAGCATCCATGAGCTGATGAAAAAGTCCGTTGCTGGTTTCATGCCCACAGACACGTTCAATCAGACGACGTTTAGTCTCTTGTAACGATAAAACATCGATCAATAATTCACGTACTTCTAACACCTGAGCTACTTCTTTAAGCACGCTATTGAATTCATCGTGCTCGGGCCGGGCAACACTTAGGTTAAGCAAATCGTTGTACAGCTCATGCGATGCATGCTCTGGCGACATGCCTTGTATCTCGGGGCCTGGACTGTGCGTAATAACATATTCTAACTCACCAATTTCGCTATTGACTTGTGCCTTAATGGTTTTCTCTGACATAAATTAAGTTAAGGGAATAAGCTTCATCTTATTGAATAACAAACGCTTAATCAGATTTTTAATCTGCAAAGATAAGAAAATTGGTTTGTTATTCTTATGCTCTTTTCTGCTATAAGTATTTTTTCCAATGGAGTGTTGATTGGGTGCAAACGAAACGAACATACAATGGATGCTATGATTTTTATATTTCTAAACTATACATCTTAATATCAACATATTAAATATAATTTCTAAGTGTAATATTCTCAATTTAATCTGTATTTTACTTCTGAGCTAATTATTTAGCAGAAAAAGTCAAAAAAAGTTTGATTTTTTGAAGAAAACTAATTAATTTTACAACAAACCTAATCCTATTAGAGCCATGAAAGAACTAATTACAGAGCGTTTCGGAACACTCATAAAACAAGAATCCCTCACTTGTGTTGAAAACGAATTATTAATGCCAGACACTTGCGTCTTAGAAGCCATCTCGCCTTTTTATGGCTATTACGACAGTGTAACTACCGGTTCCAAGCCATTGTATCTCTATCTGATGCTTGACGATACTCACAGCTTAGATGAGGTGCATATAGCGATCTTCAATGTTGAAAAAAAGGCCGGATTCCCGTTCGACGCTGTTAAAGCATGTATAGATATTGGTGGACTCACGCAGGTAAACGCCATACGTGTGCGCAGCCTTGAGCGATACAACCAAATTGCAGAGCTGCAGAAACTATTAATTAATGAAGGTATCCGATTCAGGAAAAAAACCAGAGCTATAGAAAATTTTCCAGCCTTGATACGGTTAGAGAAGTTCTTCTTTGTCGAAGACTGGGGCGATGGGATGTACTTTGATCATAAGGTACCTCATCACGGCTATTTCGAGATAACCAAAGTGATAAGCTGGTCTGAATGTGTAGAACTCACCCGAGAAGCTAAGTATGATACCAATCTGCTCTTTTTTGATGCCGGTTTGGCACGTTTCTACAGCGGATCAGGCTTTACTAATCTGATACGAATCTATAAAGAACACCTTGACCGCATGCAGTTGGAAGCCATCAAAAAACGATACCTGCATCTGATGGGTACATAAATGATATGACTTCATCTGATACATGTCGTAAATCGGTAGGAAACAAGAATAAAATTTTGATTTTCGTTGGCTGCCTGCTGAACTTTTCTTTAGCAGGGCTGTTTAAAGTGCACAATATAATTATAGAATTTAATTTTTTAATATTATGGCAACAATCACCTTTCATGGTAAGCCTGTTGAGACTGTCGGCATCTTGCCCAAGTCTGGCCAACAGGCACCTGACTTCAAACTCGTCAAATCCGATTTAAGCACCTTCACTCTTGCTGATCTTAAAGGCAAAAAAGCTGTCTTAAACATTTTCCCAAGCCTTGATACTGGCGTTTGCGCTGCCTCAGTCCGCCGGTTCAATGCCGAAGCTGCTGCATTGGATAATGCTGTTGTAGTCTGTATTTCTAAAGACCTACCTTTTGCTCACAGTAGATTTTGCGCTGCAGAAGGCATAGAAAACGTCATCACAGCAAGCGACTTTCGCAATGGAAACTTCGGAACAGATTATGGCCTTACAATTAGCAATGGACCTTTGGAAGGATTACATTCCAGATCGGTAGTAGTGTTGGATGAGAACGGAAAAATAATTTATACCGAACAAGTATCGGAAATAGCTGAAGAACCTAACTACGAAAAAGCGTTACAGGCATTGAACTAATCCAAGCCGAAAAGTATTTGTATCCATTAGGATTTTAGAAAAAAGCTACTCGATTGAAGTAGCTTTTTTCACTATTTATTATGATGATCTTTATTCAATATCCTCCGGGTAAGAAACTAAACGAAGATAATGATCCGGATGAAAATATTTTTGCGCTATCTTTTTCAGGTCTTCAATAGTAACAGCTTCTACAGCTTTCCGATAACTCTCGTAGTTCTGTAGGATATTATTGTTGTATATCTGTTGATCAAGATATGAACTCCAGAAATAGTTCTGTCGGTCATTGGTTTCTCTTTCCCGTACACTTGTCTCCTTCACTTTTGTTAGGTCTTCGGCAGTTGGGCCATTCTCAATGAGCTGTCGCATCTGTTGAAACACTATGGCAGATAAGGTATCCACCATTGGTGGATTAGTACTCCAGCTTATAGAGATATCCAACTGTGGCTCAGGATATTGCTGGGTGATAGCTCGTGCACCTACCCCATACACTCCTCCCAATTCTTCTCTCATATTCTCCCGAAGCTTTATATTATACGCTTTCATCAGCATTGATAGATGCAGTCGCTCGTTCTCCGTCCACTCAAACGGATGCTGAAAAAGGACAGCTACCTGACTTTGAGGTTCCATACCTACATGAATACTTACGTCAGTAATGCCATCAGGCAATTTCGTATCATGGTTGACCCATCGAAGCACTGGTTTTTCAACAGGCAGCGAGCCTAAATAATTACGGATCAACGGCAGCATCTTATCCACATCTATATTCCCAGTAAAAATAAAAGTGTAGCCACCGGCGGATGCAAACAAAATATTGAACATCTCATAGATTTCATTGGCATTCAGACTTGCCAACTGCTCATCAGTAGGGATTAAAATAGCACGTTTGCTATTCTGAGTCGAAAGCTTTACCAAGGTATCTCCAAATATAGCTCTGGGATTGCTACGGAGAAATTTATACTGATTCATCAGCTGCGAATGAAACGCATCAAATGCTTCCTGATCTTTACGGGCTCCTTCAAAATATAAGCTGATCAACTGAAGCATAGTCTCAAAATCATCTGGGCTTGAGTTCCCTCTGAATCCTTGTCTGAGCTCTTCTGCAAAAGGCTGTACATTAACTACTTTCCCGGTCAGTTTCTTTTTCAGATCGGTTGAAGAAAAGTCACCTATTCCACTGGCATCCACAGCTCTTGTCATAAAAGCAGCCGCCACGACCTGGTTGTCATCAAAAACCGAGGTACCACCCGACCCAAAGGCAGTGAGAAGTATTTCATCATTTTTAAAATCAGTTGGTTTGATCACTACACGTATTCCGTTATCAAGCTGAAACTCTTCTATTCCTATCTCTGTATCAGTGGACTGATGAATAATATCAGCTTCTCTCAATTTCTTATCGAACAATGGATGGTCAACAAAGGTATCTATCCATGGCTCAAGATTTTCTGATTTGGCGACAGTTATGATGCGCATCACCTCATCTGCGTCGGGCAGCACAACTTCTTCACGTTCAGGAGCAGTAATCACTACTAACATATTCTTATCAGTGATCCATTTATGAGCCAATGCGTTGATTTCTTCCAACTGAATATCCTTCAGCATTTCTTTGGTAATCTCTAACTCTTGATCTATAGCTAAGAACGGGGCTTCTTGCAGGAAATGATTGATATAGTGCCTGACGAAACTTGATGAGTTGGTTTTATCCTGTTCTTTCTGCTGCTTCTCTAATCGGGTGATCAGTTGCAGTTTTTGACGTTCTAGTTCAGGCAGAGTGAATCCGTGCTGCTTCACGCGTTCGTTTTCTTGTATCAAGGCAGCTATCGCATCCTGAACACGGTTTTCTTTCACTCCCGCTGAAGAGGAATACGCATTTACCGCCCTACCCATAAATCCTCCATAATAGGTATACGCATATATAAAAGGTGATTCAGGTTTTTTGTTGAACTCTTGCAAACGATTAATGATCATTCCGCTATAAAGTCCATGAGTGATGTTACGTCTATAATCCGCATAGGTTTTTGTTTCTTCTTTCGGATGTTTATACATTAATGAAAGCGATGTAGAGGTAGCTTCTTTATCGGTAGCAATAGCAATGAGTGGTTCATTATTATCGGGTACCCCGAATTGCTCTCTCTTTCGTTTGTCGGCCGGATTTTGAATATGGGCAAAATGTTCTTTTATCTTTTGTTCGGCTAAGTTCATATCCATATCTCCTACAACAATAACAGCTTGTAGATCAGGGCGGTACCAATTCTTGTAAAAATTTCTCAAGCTTTGATGAGCTGCTGTATCAATCACGCCTAAGGTTCCTATAGGCAGTCGTTCGGCGTAGCGAGATCCTTTAAGGATAACCGGGAAATATTCTTTTCTCATCCTATCATCAGCTCCTAATCCTAAGCGCCACTCTTCACGTATCACACCCCGCTCTTTCTCTATCTCTTCTCCATCGAAACTTAGCAGATGAGCCCAGTTTTCCAACACCATAAATGCTGTATCAATCAATCCTTGTCTGTCGGTTGGAAGCTGAAGCATATACACTGTCTCATCAAAGCTGGTATACGCGTTCAGATCGGCGCCAAAACGAACACCCACTTTTTCCAGGAAATCAACTAAAGCACCTTTGCTGAAATCGCGGGTACCGTTAAAAGCCATATGTTCAACAAAATGTGCTAACCCTTGCTGCTCTTCGTCTTCCAATATAGAGCCTGCATTGACAACTAAGCGCATTTCCATCCTGTTGGGAGGCATGGTGTTATGCCGTAGGTAATAGACTAACCCATTTTCCAGACGCCCTACCCTTACCGAAGGATCAAGTGGTAATACTCCAGACGGATCAAGCTGGGCAAAAAGGAAGTAAAATGGAATGAATGCAAAAGAAATGAGTATGATCAACCTTTTCATGACGAATAGTTTTAAGTTTAATGACAAAAATACGGTTATTATATGAATATATAAAGCGCTATTTTCAAATACATTTTTATCCTATACAAGATAGAGTGAAGGAAGGATCGGGAGACAGAATATCAATAGAATTTACAGGTAAACAGATATCTGCGTAAATCAGGGTGATCTGCGGAAGAAAAAAAACCACAACATCTGGATATAGCCGATTCAGTCATAAGCCTAAAAATTTCCATTGAAAGCAAGAAAACCCGAGATTTGCCGAAAATAAATTACTAAAAAGATATATTATACAAAACACTTATCACTATGTTAAAAAATAAAGTAATCGTTATCACAGGGGCTTCCAGCGGGATTGGAGAAGCTACTGCCCGTTTGTTGGCCACACATCAGTTACGTTTAGTTCTTATGGCACGCAGGGAATCCAGACTGAACACACTTGCAAATGAAGTACGCTCCAAAGGTTCAGAAGCATTAGTTATGCCATTGGATATAACCAATCGAAAAGCAGTATTAGACGCATTCGAACACATTCATACAACATGGGGTCAGGTAGATATCCTGATCAATAATGCCGGCTTGATGCCTGTATCCTACTTAGACAAACTTAAGATAGTCGAATGGGAACGTATGATAGACGTCAACCTCAAGGGTCTGCTTTATTGTATTGCCGGTGTGTTACCCGGTATGAAAGCCCGTAAAAGTGGTCATATTGTCAATATCTCATCTGCAGCCGGGAAAAAAGTATGGCCTGGTTTTGCAGTATATAATGCTACTAAATTTGGGGTAACAGCCCTGTCTGAAGCAATGCGTATGGAGCTTACTCCTTCTCTAAACATCAAGGTGAGTGTGGTTGAACCCGGTGCAGTAGCTACCGAGCTCAGAAATACTATTACCGATCAGGAGCTGTTGCAAGATATGAGTAAAAGGCCGTTCACTCCTCTACAAGCCGACGATATCGCTAACGCCATATTTTACGCCATCACCCAACCTGATCATGTGAATGTAGCTGAGATTTTTGTGATGCCGGCAGCACAGCGATAAGCCATTACTTTCGCTCGAAATATGGTCAAGCTGGCAGACTAAAACTTTTAATTATTTATAAATCAGGCTCTAATCCAAGCTCATCAACAAGCAAACGCAAAGAAGGCTGGCGTTCGACCATTAGCTGAAACTTCTCACTATCCAGATAAGGTGTGTTTTGTATGACTGTATCTACTATATGTGGATGCAGGCTGATATGGCTGTTGGCCAAGTGTTTTCTCAAAAAATCTATCAGAGCATTCACGTTGATCTTATCATTAAAAACGATATGATTCGGTACATCAAAATGGATTTCATAATTTTCTTTGAGCTGAGGCTCACACTTACTCACTACCGATGCAAAACTGGGCGAAGTATTCTCATACTGTTCAGCAAACTGCGTCCAGACCTTCTGCAGTGATTCCTGTGTGAATTCCGTTTCCTCTACCGGCTCATCTTCCTTATGTGCTTCAGGTTTTTCTGAAGCTGAGATAGAGATAGTCCGGGCTGAACTTTTACCTGAAGGACTTGGAGCAGGCCTAACAGTCTTTTTAGGTCCTGCCTTCTGATAATCTGCTTCTGGTTCTTCTGCTATTTGTCCCATATCCGGTTTTGTAGCAGTCCGGCTGATTGGTGTAGTCGGTTGTCCTGCTTTGGAAGTTGGAGTTGGGTGTGTAGTAGCGCTATTTGTCGGACTTGTTTTGGCTTGTTGTCCGGGTTTAGTTAGTGGCGCCAACGAAGCTTCGGTTGCTTTGACAGGTAAATCATCAGAGTTGCTTTGACTGCATATCTGAAGCAATGTAACCTCCAGAAGCAAGCGTTTGTTGCTGCTGCGTGCATAGTTCAGATCACATTGTGTGATCAGTTGTAAAGCATTCAATAAAAAATCAGGCGGGCAAGCCGATGCCTGAGCTTCATACTGGCTTATAAGCTGCGGGCTCAAGTCGAGCAACTGAACAGTAGCTATATCCGAGCTTAACAACAAATTCCGGAAATGGCTACCTAATCCATTTAAAAAATGTTGACCATCAAACCCTTTGTCAATGATCTCGTTGAGAAGCAATAATGTCTCACTGCTCATCCCATGTAAAAGATGGTCGGTAACCCGAAAATAATATTCATAATCTAATACATTCAGATTCTTGATCACGTTTTTATAGGTGATGCTATCGCCCGAGAAGCTGACCATCTGATCAAACAACGAGAGTGCATCGCGTAAAGCGCCGTCGGCCTTTTGTGCGATGATATCCAATGCTTCCGGCTCGGCGTTTACCCCTTCCTGACCGGCTACATACAGCAGGTATTTTTTTATATCCTCTACGGTGATCCGTTTAAAGTCATAAATCTGACAACGCGACAGTATGGTTGGAATAATTTTATGTTTCTCTGTAGTGGCTAAAATAAATTTCGCATAAGACGGAGGTTCCTCCAAGGTTTTAAGGAAGGCGTTGAAGGCAGCAGCCGAGAGCATATGCACCTCATCGATGATATATATTTTATATTTCCCCACCTGAGGCGGGATACGCACCTGATCCACAAGGTTCCGTATGTCGTCCACCGAATTATTCGAAGCAGCGTCTAACTCATGTATATTGAACGAAGCTGATTGACGAAACGACACACATGACTCGCACTGATCACAAGCTTCCATCTCGGGAGTAGGATTCAGACAGTTGATCGTTTTAGCTAAGATACGGGCACAGGTAGTTTTACCTACCCCACGCGGACCGGTAAACAAAAACGCCTGCGCAAGCATATTATTCCGTATGGCATTTTTCAGAGTTGAGGTAATAGCTGATTGACCTACAACCATATCAAAAGTGGCAGGACGATATTTACGGGCCGATACAATAAAATTATCCATAAAAAAATTAGTTTCAGACTTCAAACTTACATGAAAAAACTTGATCAGGCATATAAATTTGATCGTAAACAAAACAGATCAAGCTATCAATTTGTGGTTTGGAGTAGTGGCGGATTTTTCGCATAATAGTTTAACCAAAGAACTGCTCACTAACTTTTCTTCTTCAATGGCGAACTATCCCATTGACCGTTAGAAGGAGTTGGGTGAGGAAATATCTTGACGGAAATGAAAAGCAGGAAGAAAAAAATGAATTCTTGCATAACCCATAAGGCTACCCGCTTTCACCAAAGTGGTTGGATTATCCCGACTCATTTGAAAAAACTATCATTGATGATACAATCGATCGTTTTTTGATTCCTGAAGAATAAAACCCAAAATACTGTCCGAATAAAAGCAGCCTTTTCTTTTGAAATAGGCTTTATTTATATCGCTTACATATTTAAAGCCTTATGCCCATAAAAACATAAAATTACAGCTTGTACGAAAAATTAGGCTTATAAAAACCAAAAACTCTATACTAGCAGATTTCTTGGTCATTATGTAATGAGATCTTATATAATCACTTACTATCTAGTCAAAAAGGTTATACACATCCATGATTTCTCTTTTGATTTTTTCAAAATCGATTTTAAGATCGATTAATTTTCCTGTTTTCAGGTCAAAAACCCAACCATGAACTTGAATTCGCTCCTCTTGTAAAGCTTTTTGTATATCCCTGGTTTTAATAAGGTTAATACATTGCTCTTTCACATTTAGCTCTACAAGCCGATCATATCTGTCATCTATATCTTCAATAGCACTAAGTTCATTCTTATAAAGGCGGTATACATCCCGAATATGTCTTAACCAAGGATTTAGCAGCCCTTCATCGCTTGCTTTCATAGCCACTTTAACACCCCCACAATTATAATGTCCACACACAACAACATCAGAAACACGGAGGTGGTTTACGGAATAATTTATCACAGATAACACATTTAAGTCGTTATTTGGTACTAAATTCGCAATGTTTCTGTGTATGAAGACATCACCGGGCTTTGCTGCCATAATAATATCTGCCGAGACGCGACTATCGGAACAACCTATAAAAAGATATTTTGGGTTTTGACCTTGTGAAAGCTTTTCAAAATAATTGGAATCCTCTTGCAATTGTTTTGAAACCCATTCCTCGTTATGCTTGAAAATGCCATTTATATCCATAATACGAGAGCTTAACCAGTTAACTAACTGCAACGATTATTGCATAGAACACTATTTAATTTGTTTTCATTGCGAAAATAAATTATAAAAGTATTGTAAAAGCATGCAATCAAAATTAATTTTCGGTCACTCTTAGCTTTTTATGTGTTGCTTGATAAAATGAGAGTAATTCGAAATTGAGGATTAATTCATATCAAAAATTATTTAACAATATGAGTTTCTGAATATCAGTCAAATAATTCTTGGATTATTTACAGAAGGTCTTGAATTTTCGTGTATTGATAGTTGGCGATCAGTTAGTTATTAATAAATAAAAATGCACTCATGGGTCCCCATCAAAATAGTAACTTATTCAAATTCGCCCCAATATTGTGGTACACAATAAAATAAAACATTGGGTGAAAGCAATAATCCTATCCGAGTAAAGTTGGTATTTTTTTCACTCAGGCATTATGCAAAACCTAAACGGTCTGTTTTGGAAGCTTAGTGTGTGGTGTGAGCATAAAGCACATACATTTGATGAACTGAGCACAGATTGGGAGGGTGTTTCACTTTATTTGGGTGTTTTTTAGATCTTAGAAGCGGACGGAAACACCGGCAGAAATCAATCCTTGGTACCCAAAGCCACCTTCGGTAAAAAATGCAATTTGGTTTCCTACACGTATTCCGATAAGACTAGCGTGAAAGGCAAAAGCAGTGTTGGTTTTAGTGTCGCCTAAGTCATTGTCAGCCTTTGTGAAAGAAGGACCTACAGCAACAACAGAATATAGTTGAATTAATAACGTATTAAGCCAGATACCTTTTCCATGTGCCAAAAGTGTGTGATATTTGGTATTCATTTTGGCAACACTTTGATTTTGCATGTCGTACGTATGTTCATAAGAAGCATAGCTATACTGTAATCCGGCCGTAAAATGATTACTTATATAATAATCTAATCCGCCAAATGCTGCACCAAAACCTCTTGATTCAACCTTTTCAATCATGCCGGGTAATAAAGCTGAGGTGAAGATATCTGAAAATCCGGTTATTATATCCGGAGCTGTCAATAAACCGTAGCCGGCATAAATTTCTATTTTCCCCTTGGAGTCAAAACCAGAATCGGATTGGGCAAAACTTAAAAAAGGCAAAACTGCCAAAATTAGAACAATTAATTTTTTCATTATGTTGAGATTTAAAATAATAGCTGCTTAAAAGGCTGTTTATGATACTGACAAACAGTTTCGGTTCAATTATGTTCATATTCAAAATTAATTTTCTAATGAATTATATCAGGCTTAAAGAAATATCAGCTTTGATGAATTGATTCTCACTGTAAAAACACCATCCCTTTCCATTTAAAACACATAAAGACAAGTCAATTTTGGAGCCATAAACAGAAGTAATTTTCTTTTCAAAAACCGATTTATCAGCTAAGTCTTTTGGCTCATGTGAGAAGTATTTGTTTGATGGAGCTGCCCAGTCTTCGACAATCTCATAAAATACCGTAATAATTAGCAGACCCGAGTGCGACATTATGTTCTGCTTCTTTGAAAAAGCTGTAACTCCTTAAAAGGCAGTTTCGTATTGATTCATTTAGTTTTTTATGTGTTGGCTTTTGTGCCGAAAAAAACTAAATATGTTGTTTGTGGTTCAGCTTTTTCACTGTCGCACAAATTTATCCCTGCTATTTTATTCGTATCTGTTGATTGAACGTTATTTACACCATCGGGTATAATCAGTTATATTCAGCATACCTAATTCTTCAGCTTTCAGGTAAAAATAACAGGCCATATCTTTATCGTTACGATATTCGTACAGTAAGGCTAACGCAAAATATGGCT
>JALNZU010000052.1 GCA_023229245.1 Bacteroidales bacterium
AACTCACATAACCAAATGCAAACCCAACGCCTCCTACAATCAAATCATCTATTAAATATAATTCTCCTGATGGGTCTGTGTAGATAAGCGGGTTATTCAGGCAATAACTATACCTATTAAAACTCTGTGAGAAATCGGGTGCTTGTATGTAATTATCCGGCGAGAGCATACGCGAAACCACGGGATCATACATCCTGCCATTCATATTTATCAGGTTGAAGGCGTACAAATGCTCGTGGCCGGTAAAGCCACGATCAAACAGCGGCGCGGTTGCTATGCCGGCAAAAGCACGCCAGGTAGCAGGATCTCTTCGGTTGCCCCAGGCATCAAAGCTCAGTTCCTGCAACAGATTGCCGCTTTCGTCAGTAATGGTGTTCCATGAGCCAAGGTGGTCAGTATGTATATAATTGATTTCTTCAGTACCATCAGGCTTAATAATATGGATTGCAAACAAACCAAGCGGGCCTGAAAGATAGGTGTGTATATACTGTTGTCCATTTTTTGTTATATACTCACAAGCACCTGCCCACAGCTTGTTAACACTGTTACTCCCCTGAATATATTGCTGGCTGATACGCTGTCGGTGGTGTCCGTATGTGATTTGCAGGGACTTATCTCCTTCGATGATGGAAGTAACCTTATCGAAAGCGTTGTAGAGCAGCCTTTGCTCAGCCGGCGGGAAAATGCCGGGCGAGGTGGTGGCAGCGGTAAGGGCATGTGGACCAGCATTGTTCTGTCCATAAACAGCCTCATCAAAAAGCACAGTGCCGTCGGCTTTCTTGTAGGTGATATTACCAAGACCGATTTCATCATAGGTATGCTTACCTGTTTCCACATTGTTGAGTTTGATCCAGTCAAGGCGGTTGAGGTTGTCATAGCCAAAACTCTCTGTCACACTGCTGCCTAAGGCTCTACTAAGCCATTTCTTACGGCTTTCAAGGTTACCAAAAGAAGTCCAAGTATATTCCATATCCTGTAGCCAAAGCTTGTCGGGTCTGGCAGTAACAACGGTGTTCAGCCTGTATGTCAGAGGATGATAGGTGTTGTAGGTAGTATAACCATTGCCGGTATGACTTTGCATTAACTGACCCAATGCGTTCCTGCCCCTAATTTCAAGAAGCAGTTGCTGATTGTTTTGGGCATCGGTATAGCGCTCCAGGTAGCCATTGGAATTGTAATGCTGCCTTGTTTTATAACCGGATGGATAGGTTATTTCGAACGTGCGGCCAAAACCATCATAGGTATATTGGGTTGTATAGGTTTGACCCTGAATGTTTTCGGTCTCAGATTGTAGGCGCAGCATGTCGTCATATGCAAAAGAGGTAGTATGTCCGTTCATGCTTACCGATGCCAAAGTTCCCTTTTTGTTACCACTGTTGTTGTATGTCCATGTGGTGGTACCTGTTACATCAGTACGATTTATCATGCGCCCAAGCAAATCGTAACTGTAAGTTTCTGTCTGACCCTTTGGATTGGTATGGCTCAGCGGTTCATCAAAGGCATTATAAATGGTGCTCATTTGTCCATAATTGGGGTCGTTGAGCAGTGTACGTTGCCTGCGATCATTATATTCGAGTGTTACCAAAGTATTGGGCAGCGATGCAACCATTGTTTGATGTAATTTTCCGTCGCTAAAGTAGTGATAATTGACTTCGGTGCCTACAGCATCCACACTTTTACTTAGCCATCCTGCGGCGTTGAAAAATTGTTTGCTACTTTGGCTCAGGTTTCCGTCACTCACTGTTGTTTGCAGCGATAGGTTGTCATACACATAACTCGTTGTTGTGCCGTCAGGTGCATTTATGCTTTGTTTTCGCCCGACTACATCATAGCTGTATTCAGTAAATTCGTTGGCTGAAGCTGTTTTGAAATATGGAGTTGAGACCCTCGCAATACGATTCTTGCTGTCATATTCTGTATCAGTATAGATCAAAGTACCGTCAAAACCTGTTGAGACCTGGCGCAGCTCAGCGCCTGATTTGTGGTAGAACACTAATTGCTCGGCCTGGTCCGATGACTTTGTCCACCCATAAAAGGTAGCATTGGCAGGTGCATCAGGATGGTTGTTTACCCACCTGAGTGCCTTGCAACTCATGATTCCGTCGGGCATTGTAACCCACGATTCAATGCCAAGGGGATGATTAGCGTGTGTACTTTCCAAACCATTGGGATCGGTTTCCTTCAAGAGCCTGCCATACAGATCGTCATAAACAAATGTGCTCACATCACCCATTGCGTTGGTTTCGGATGTTGGCAACCTGTGTTTAAACTGTGCTCCATAAGACGTTTGAATGGTTCGGCTGAAGGGGGTGCTTGGATCATTGGGAGCTGAAAGCGATTGCTTTGTCAGATTTCCATAAGCATCATATTCATAAGCTGTTTCTAGTGCCAAGGTATTTTGTTGCTCTCCTTTGGGGCAATCGCGTACGGTTTTTAATAGTGGAAAAGAAGGATGTCCATTGCTGTAATATTGATATTCAAATCTATGTATCAAATTGGGCTGTGTATGATATCTCACACTTGTCTGAACAAATTCAGGTCTGAATAACCAGTTGTTATCATCGTTTAAATAGCCTGTTTCGATAGTCTTCTCATGTGTGAAGGCTGCTGCAGGATCGGTTATTGCTCTGTATAACGAATCGCTCAATTCAGTGAGTAGGATCAAATTGCCATAATCGTCATATTGCATAGTCTTTTTTGTTGATAACTGGTGAGACTGGCTTGAGTATTCGTATGACCGGGCAATACTCATTTTAATAAACGGGAAACACACTTTTTGGTTAAAAGCATTCGCTTTATGGTCTATCAGATTGGAAGTCTCGGCAAGTATGAAGCCGTTTGAGCTGTTGCCGAAGGTTGTTTTGGTATAAACGTTATATGGGTAAAAATATTCAAAGTTTGGTTGATAAATGAAATTCACTTCTTCGGTAGTAGTATTTTGAATCAGATTATTCATGGTTCTTTTTGTAAAACCCAAAAAACCTTTGCCCTGCATGTGCACCTTGGCTCCTGTGTAAAAATACCTCTCAGTTATTGATGGATTCTCCGTCTGAATTTTTTCTCTTCTCACAGCACTCACCACATATATGGCCGGCTGTATATCTCTTAGGGGGTATAAGGCAGTATTGTCTTTTGAATAAACCAAAGGATTTGTTAAAGGCATGTATTCTGGGCTGCTTTTTGACCCCAGCCCATTGGTGAAACCTAATACACGGTTAAACGTGTTGGATGGGTCATGAAGGTAAACCCAATCATTGTATACTCCTCGTGATATATAAAAATCAGCATATCCATCTCCATTAAAGTCCATTACGTGTGAAACTGATTCTCTTCGAAATTGGTTATAACATGGGTAGGTTACGAAACCACCTTCAAAATCGAAAGTACCAGTCATTGTGTTTCCGAACTCTTTGCCATTAGAGTAATACAATGAGTAAGAAGCGGTTTTAGATAAGTTATTTTCCTTTCTCAGTATCAAGATGTCTGTTGTTGAATTATTGTCAAAATCAGCTAATATGAGCTTGTTTACATACGCATCCGATGTATTGTACAGATCGAAATGCCCAATATCAGGTGCAGCCATGCTTATAAATCCTGTCCCTGTAAATAAACCAATCTCCCACACAGGATTAGGGTCAGTATAATTGTAGGTGAGTATATCAGTAATCCCATCCCCATTGAAGTCTCCTGTATAAACCTGATGCCAGGTAGTTGGATAGCCGTTGGAGGGTGTTCCATACAGGTATTCTGCTACACCGTTTTGGAGATTGATGCGGTAAATGAAACAGTTGCTCGTGTGCTGACTCCCTCCATATCGTGCCGTTCGCATCAAGTCGCTTCTGCCATCCCCGTCAAAATCGCCAATAATTACCTGTGCTTTGTCATAATGTGTATTCCCAAAGTCAATATAATCACTTAAAACAGTTGTGAACGTATGCGTGACATCATTAAAACTATACACGAAAACATTGTTCGTATTAATAGCACTTTCACGATTCACAAGCATCAATTCTGCCTTGCCATTTCCATCAAAGTCACCAACCTGAAAGTCAGGATAATTTTTAGACCGTATGCCTCCTGAGGGCAATATATAAATATCAAAGCCATTTCCATTCGAAATCCCCACCCTATCAACAATGGTATATTCCTTATTCTCATGATTAAACCTTACATAGGCAAAATCATCCAACCCATCACCGTTGAAATCTGCAGTTATTAAGTGACTAAAGAAGTTTGATAGGCGGGTGGGGTCCATCATAACCGGGGCTGAGAACCCATTGGAATGGGTTCTTAGGCGATAATTCCATGAAATAGGTTCTTTGGCACAGTTTCCTCCATGCTGATACCATTGATATTTTACAGCAATCTTGTCTGTTAAACCATCTCCATTTATATCGAGGAAAAAGTTGTCCGTGAGGATACCAAATTGAAAACCATCATTATGTTCTATAACCTCAAAGCCATTTTCCTCAAAGCTACCCCACTCCATCACCGTAGGGTTGTAGAAATTTGTTGTCCCACTACCTTCATACAACCAAACATGTTCCAGACGCGGATGGAAGTTCATTTTGTAATCCAGCTTATAGTGATAAAGACTCTGTTGGTTGATGCGCTTGATATGAATTTGATCAAGCAGGTATTTTGTTTCAATGTAGCTGCCCATTAGGTATTGTTTCACTTGGTCTGGTCTTCCATCAACGTAATCAAAAATAATCTCGTAAATATGCTCCTGATTTGTTTTCTGGTTGGCTCCGTATCGAATTTTCTTGATGATGCCCATTCCTCCGACCTCTTCATAGGTGAACTGAATAATATTGCCCATCCTATCTTCAATTTTATCCAGCAACCAATTGAGTGCTTCCGTTTTGTCTGTAGCCTCAATTTTGCTATGTGCCTCACTTCCATAATATAGGATTTGTCCACTCTTTGTATATACTTTAAAGTACTGAGGCCCATTGTTGACATAGCCTACAGCCACGATTTTGGAGAAGCTTTCCACCGGTTACATATATGAAACGTTTGGCATTTCGAGGTAATTTCCTGTCAAGTTACAAGTAATGTTGATACGGCTGAAATGCTCGATGTATCACTGATTGTCAAATATTTTATATACGATGTTGCCTGCTGGCCATATTAACCTATGTACTTAAAAACGATTGTTAAAAATGGTATATACATCCTATTTTAATAATGAACTGATTAATTGTTTTTTTATCACTACCTATATAATTATCGGTTATCACTAAATTTGGCGAATATTCTAATTTTGAGAACATTGTGCTGTAACCAAATCCAGCTAATAAATCAATATGTTTAGATATATTTAAGGTAGAGTATAACTCCTGAGAAATATATAATCCTCCTGTTTTTTGTTCTTTATCCTGAAATTCATTTAATTCACTACTAATAAATGAATACCCTATGCGCAATTGAGGTAGTAGCTTTATCTTTTCAGATATGTTTAATTCATAAACAGATGAACTGAAAAATGATAAAATTTTTCTGTCAAATGTCAGATATGTATTAGATGGAAACAAGTCAACTAGTAAATATGATGAACCTATACCCAGTAAAAATTTGTCACTAACGCTTTTACTAAAAAATAAATCTATATCATAGTTAAGTGATGTCCAGTCGGTTGATTTATTGAGAGGTATTCCAATATTTAAATTTGCCCTAAAATCTTGGGCATTACTAATAAATATTGCACAAACAAAAAAAACAATACTTAATATTCGCTTCATAATACTTTATTGTAAAATTATTTTTTCGGTGTAACTTTTATCGTTATGATGTATTCTTATCAGATATATACCCGGAGTTTGAGTAAATACGATATTCTGTTGTTTGGATACAATTGCAGAGCTATATTTCAAACTACCATCTGATGAGTAGATTTCAACCTTTGCGTTATTACTTAATTCCCCTTGAATATTAATTGTAAAATTTCCTTTATTTGGATTTGGATATATCAAAATCTGTTCAATATTTTCAATTTTATCAATTTGCGATATAGAAGTATTCTTTTTTTCTTTAATTCCATCTTCATTAATTATGCCAATCTTGTCAGATTTTAACGTAATAATGTTCGTGGGATTTGGTAAACAAGTAATATCTTCACTTGTAGAGGTTCTAGTTGCATGGAAACTAGAACCCGCTTTTGCATGAAATCCTGGAGTCAAAGTTATTGATTTTGTTGCCAATAATTCTTTAGATTCGCCAGAATTAACGACACCATTGAACGAAATGTTTTCAGGTGGAAAGTAAAGATATTCTCTACTCCATAAATTTGCTGGACTATGAGGAACCCATGTATTAACAGTCTGTCCTATTGAATTCGTTCTAACGTAATAAAAAAATGTGAGAATATCAATATTACTTCCATTATTTGCGATGTTTACATAGTATTCACCAGTATTTGGATTTGCCCCGGACAGACCATCTCCGATGTAAATAGAATTTTGAGGTATTGTTGCCTCAAGTTTATACACATCACACAAATATATACCAGAAGCAATTCCGCAGCCCGGACTCCCGACAAAACTCATTTTAAAATTCTCGCGAAATATTGTATGTGTTAAATATCCTTTGTTTAGAATAAAACTATTGGTTCTTGTTTCTACAGCTGCTTTACACGCTGCATAAATATTTAGTTTTCCATGACCATAAGTATCATCACGTCCAGGAGCGCCTAAATCAGTAGCAGTTGAAAACAGTATATTTTCAACCTGAGTTCTCGTTAAATTTGGGTTTATTGATAATATTAAAGCAGCAGCACCACTAACCATTGGACAAGCAGCTGATGTGCCTCCAAAATGGTCTGTATAATTACCATCTTCGTATCCATTGGCTCCTTCTCTATCAATTGACCTTATATCAGTCACTCCGTTGTTTTCATAAATTGAACCACCATATGCAACAAGGTCAAGGTCTGAGCCAATATTAGTATAACGAGTGTTCTTATTACCATTAAGTCCTTTTGCTGGAGTGTCTTCTTTATCAATAGCTCCCACAGCAATTGCAACTTTAGCATAATCACTTACTTCATCCAACCCGTTATTTCCCGATGAAAAAACAACAATTGAACCTAAGCCTGGTATATTATTCTCAAAGTCACCACCTCGACCAAAAGTTTGGGCATTATTAATAGCTTCTATAAACAGTTCATTACCGCCAGCTCCGTAAGATGGACCCCAAGAATTTGAAAGAACATCAGCATTGCCTCCATCTGGTTCCCATGCCCAGTTCATAGCATCAAACCATTCATCTTCATCTTGAAAATCAAAGCCTAAATTGACAGGAACTATTAAAACATTTGGTGCAATCCCTCTAATATTATTTGAGTGTGAAGCTGCAATAATTCCCGCACAAGCTTGTCCATGCTTACCAGTTGTACTTGGACGACCATTTGCAGGCACACCAGGCACACTATAACCATTTATAACTCTACTATTTCCATTTCCATCTCTTAAATCAGTATGATTCTCAACACCATCATCAAGCACTGCTACTCTTATATTTTTACAACCAGTTGTAATCGCCCATGCTTGTATGGCATTAATGTCATTATCAAAAGCACCACAATAATGATATGTGTTGTGAATATAATATTGTTTGTCTCTCGGTTCTAAATGCAATTCAAATTTTCGTATAAAATTAGGACGACACCATTCAACTAGTCCAGATTCATATATTTCATTTGCAGCATTAAAAACATTATTAATATCTGAAACTTCAAGCTTTACAACATGATACTTTGTTTCCTTTAGGGTTACATCGTGCTTAATTAAAATCTTTTCAATATCATTCAAAGTATTTCCAACTTTAAACTTTAAGATAATGTAATTAGTTGGATACAACGTGTCACCAGATTCTGCAATATATGCACTCTTTTTTGCTTTTATATGTTTTTCATTAAATGAAAGTATATCAGTATCTAAGTTTCTCATTCTCACTATTATATAGGTGCCGAGTTTTTGACTTGACTTTTCTGTAATATTTTCGATATTACTATTTTTCAATAAAGACAATTTTTTATTTTTCTTTTCATAAATCACCATTGATGTTTTATCTTCTTTTAGCTTTACTTTTTTCCCATTGCTCCAATAATAGTTTTCTTGAGAAAACAATGAAGTAAATATCAATACTAAAAATGCAAACGTAATAAGTGTTTTTTTCATATTCTTAATTTTTATATTTCAACGTATGTTTGTTCTTCAGGCTTGCAGGCAGTTCCTTGCAAAAAACATTATTACTATTGACGGCTATCAGACGCTGCCCGTCAAGAGTGTAATTATCAGTTGTGTTGAATCGAATCCCTTCCACTTGCCCATCATGATAAATGGTTTTGCCTGTCCGGCTGATGGCCGAGAGCCCACTCAGACTCCAACCCAAACCCAACAAACCATTTCCACCCTGACTATTGTATGACAAGGCCAACTGAGGTGTCATGCCTGCCACTCCATTGGGCAAAGAAATTGGTATATTGTAAACAGCACCACCCGTAGCACTTACCATCAAATCTCCGGGCAAGGTGCCGGGCATTCCACTAAAATCATTTTCAGGATGTCCCCCTGTGATCCCTTCTTCGGGTGGGAAAAAGAGTAGCTCGTTGATACTGGCACTGAAATAGTCAGTGCTGGTAAGCGGCTGATACCTGAAGCCAGGTGCTAGGCGCACATATTCAGTGGCTGCGTAATTGTGCTGCCCGCCATAGATGGGTTGGTCGAGGGTGATATTAGTACCGTTGTGCTGAGCTGCCAGGCTGCTACCAAAGAGCATTGCCAAGGCTATGAACAGTTGGTGGTGAAGCGTTTTCATGGTGTTTTGTTTTGATACATCATCTATTTGTTTTTTTTACCTTCAAGTGAGCTGGGGTAATGGCAGTTTCTACTGCTTGATCACCTTGAACACCTGCATTTTGCCATCGTAGTTTAGGCGCAGCAGATAGGTTCCTGATTGCAGTTGCCGCATATCAAGGGCTGTTTTGGTCGTGTTACTTTCGCTCTGTATCTGCACCTTGCCCTGGCTGTCGTATAGCATATAGCGCAGGATGTCGCTGATGGCTGCCCCACTGTACGTGATGGTAAGGCCATCGGTCGCAGGGTTGGGAAACACGCGGAAGTCCGCTTCGCTTTCGGCTACCGATTGCTCAAGGGGCAGGTTAGGTAGTTCCCACGACAGAAACAAGCTGTCGCTGGCCTTGAGCTCCCTGGAAGTGATATGACGCAAAATGCGGTTGCCGCTTGCATCATATTCAAAATGTACAGTGGTTTGCTGGCTGTGACCCGCTAACGAGGCTCCACACAGCATTATGAGCAGGAAAAATCCATAATTTTTCATAAAGCTTTATTGTTTTTGTGTTATGTTAGACGATTTTGTCACGCTATCTCAGGGCTTGATAATGGATGCTTTCAGGGCTTCGATCTCCTTTTGTTGCGTGATAATATAAAGTGTTAGCTCCTCAATTTTTTCTAACAATTTGATCTGAAAACTACCTAACTCAACCCCATCAAACTGCATGTCCTGTTCACTATCAATACCGGGTAAATGATGGTTCTGCGAAATAAAAGTTTCAAGTTCATCAAGTGATAATAGCTTGTAATTTTCATTGAAAACATGGTCTGCTCCAGAGTTGATCGTTACTTTAACTTCACGGGCATGAATACCTCCAGCTACTGTAAGCATAAAATCAGGATTGATTGTTCCTATGCCAACTTTTCCATCTGACTTAATAACCATGGCTTGTGTCCAACTAATATTCGAATTGGCATTACCGGTAGTAGTAGTTCTAAAATACATCCCCGAGCTTGAAAAATTAATGGCGTAGGCCGGTCCTTCCTTGGATCGGATTGTATTGATACCATTGTACCACGCATTGCTGTATATATTTTGGCTGCCTCCAATATGAAAGTTAATTGGCCGTCCATGAGGGCTATCCAAAGTCAACCTTTCATTAGGCGTACTACCTATACCCACATTCCCATTAAAATAGATGGCACTCCCTTCGGGGCGCCAATATTCGACTCCACTACTGGGTACAGCCCAAACTCCGTCTCCACGTAAAAACTGTGTCTGACTCCCTGCAAGTACCGGCAAACTGTATTCTTCATTAATAGTGATCTTCTCAGCTAATACTTCACCTGCAACATCTAAGGGTGCATGAGGAGTTGCAGTACCAATACCTACATTACCATTAACACCATTGATAAACATACGTGTGTGGGTAGTACCGGTTACAAACGATAAAGAATGATTTTGCGAACTAGTACCAATAACAGCTTGACCACCAGCCATTAAAATACTACTTCTTTTGTTACTACCGGTGGCCTCAAGCAGTAAACTGGCATCATCGTACTGATCTGCTCTGATGTGTAACTTAGCCTGTGGATCAGTAATACCTCCAATACCTACATTACCATTAACACCATTGATAAACATACGTGTGTGGGTAGTACCGGTTACAAACGATAAAGAATGATTTTGCGAACTAGTACCAATAACAGCTTGACCGCCAGCCATTAAAATACTACTTCTTTTGTTGCTACCAGTAGCCTCAAGCAGTAAACTGGCATCATCGTACTGATCTGCCCTAATGTGTAATTTAGCCTGTGGATCGGTTACATTGCCAATACCTATTTTACCCGTGCTGTTTACACCATTGGATGGTCCCACAAACAGGGTTGGTTTGGTGGAGCCAAAACCAATCATCATTGAATGAGTCTGGCTGTTGATCAGTGGGTTGTCTATGTTAAAACCTACTCCAAATATCATTGCTGAAGAAGTATGAACTCTAACGAACTGACCTAAAACCACTGAACTGCCTCCTTCGGCAAATACTCTATTACCAAACGCAAAAGATGCTGCTCCATTTGCCTCGGAATAAATTCCACCAGCAAATGAATAATTACCCGTAGCTTGTGTATATCTTCCTATTGCACTTGGATACAAACCATTAGTCGTTGTACCATCGCAACTTATACATTGCCCATAACCTTGTTGCAGACCAGCGATAAGCAATAAAAAACCAACAGCAGCTTTTAGCATGCTGCGATTGAAATGATGTTGAATAAAATGTTTCATTGCTTTATAATTTTAAAGTTTTCGATATGCTTGCTTTCATTGTTTGAAACAGTGGCTATATACATTCCTGAAGGCAGATGCCGTATATCTATCTGGTTGACACCCTGATGTAACCGGTGTTCAGAAAGCATGATTCCACCCATATTGATGAGCTGCAGTGTGCAATCCTCACTCCTTGTTTGCACCAAGAGCTTGTCGGTAGCCGGCACAGGCCCAAGGCGCACTTCATTCCCAATAGCCATTTGCTCACTGCTGCCGGTAATCACATCAGTTAAACTGACTTTTAGTATGTAGCCATCCCCAGATGGATCCAATGGCTTTTGTTCACGAGCTCCACTAACTAAACATCCGCTATCAGAAGTAGCTAGCAGATCAATTAACCAATGATTTACGTCCATATGATACACTTTGCTGCCTTTGAGGTTGAGATTGGAATCAAAAAGATAAAAAGTTATATCCATTGGCATATAAAAATACTGGGATTCATGGGCTACAACCCAGATTAAGTCTTCATTTATAAATCCCATACCCCTGAAATAGGGTATTTCCACTTTCCGATCATGATAAATGAACACATTTTCCCAAAGCTCAAAATCTGGAGAGTAAATACGCATTTCCAATCCCCTAACAAACTCATCTCCAACTTTAAACAACTTACTTGCCATTATAAAATTGCCATTCCGTAACCTTTCTACAGTTACAGGTGTTATAGTAAAAGAAGTTTCATTGGTAGGAAAATAACCACTGGTAAGGAAGTTAAAATCCAAATCAAACTTTGCCCATTCATACCAATTTTGTATGGTTAAAGACCCGCATAAATAAAAGGCTGTGCTATCTTCGTTGAAAAATATAGTACTACCTTGAGAATAATCTTTGTATTGGTAATACAGTTTGTGTTGCAGGCGGTTGCCTGAAAAATCATACTTGGCAAAAAATAATTGTTCTGTGTGTCCTTCAAGTGCAGTATCTATGATACCCTGTACTATGATTTCGTTCATAGGACTGATCAGATAGTTTTTTATAACGAAATTCGTGTTTGCATTTGTCACAGGCAGGCTGTCATATTTCTCGCCTACTAAACTTAAGTCGGGAGCAATTTCACGAAAGTAAAGCGTATTTGAATAGCGATACGATGTAGCAGGTGCAATATTCCCGATACACAATAAGTTGCCATTTTCCTTTGGCAAGATAAAGCATAAAAAATTAGCTGTATCTGTTTTTGAGTACCATTCTGATTGTATAAGCTCCCCTTCAAGGCTAATACGGTTTATATTCGAAAAAACGGTTTCCGGTGTGGATTTGTGACCAACAGCATAGTAGTTACCCTGGTGTTCAATAGTATGTCTCATAAATTCATGTCCATCTTCATCGCCAAGTACAATTTCAAAAGAATGCTGGGAATAAACAAACCGAAAGGATAAGAGTAAAAAGAGCAAAAAGTATTTCATATAATTTTGTGTTAAAGTTCTACTGCCGCATCTCCATTCAAATAATGAATTTTGATGCCGTACTGAAATGAACATTCGTGATAATAATTAGTTGTCTCACGCAATAAATTCCAATCGCTTAAACCAAGCATTTTAGTTATGCAAATCAGGCTATACACAGACTCAAGACCTTCGTCTTCTTTTATTTTTTGATGTCCTAAATAGCGTAAAAAATTGAAATACGTGTTCATGGTATTGCGCTCCAAACAGAGATTAACCGGTCCTACTTCCTCAGAAGCACAAAATAGATAGTAATCAAAGCTATTGTCAAGCGGGTCATTGGGCCGACGAACATTGGGATCACCACCCTTTCTGTCTTTTAAAACCGGATTAATCACGTAAAAGTTACTGGTCGGATCAGGTAAGCTGGCATTCATTGCCATCATGAGCTGTTCAGCAGCGTCTGAATCCATCAAGAACTCATCACAGCGACCTTCCATTTCGCCATACCACCAATAATCCTCATCACCAAACGGTCCTTCAAGTACTGGCTGAGGTGGAATGTCGTCGGTTTTTTCGCCTGTAACCACATTCACCGCAAAATGAATGTTTTCGGCTGTACCGGAGGCCTCTTGAAGGTTGATGAGCGCAAGGCCCTTTTGTTCAAAAGCAGAGCCATGATATACACTCCTTACTTCCTCAATCATTTGCTCATACTTAGCAATTAAGGCATTCATGCTTACTCGGCGGTTGCCGGTCAGTTCAAGGGTTAAATAAATAGTGTCCACCTGGTAGGTTTTGTAGAACTCATTTGGAAATCCATAGCTATAATTGAAGCAGGATTCCAGGTACCAAAGAGCGGAATCAACATCCATACTTTCATCATTTTTTAGGTTGGGATTACTTTTGTACACTTCAACCTTATCCAAAAACTGAAGTATGTCTTGGGTAACTTTCGTTTGAAACTCAATAGATACAGCATGTTGATCATTTCCAACAGTAAGTTCTCTCTCTTTTGAGCAATTGATTAAAGACAGCAAGCCTAAAATCAACAAAATCGATAAAATTTGTAATTTTTTCATGGTATTTTTTTTTAAAAGGATTAAAATTATTTAATTTATTAGTAGTTTATTTACTACCCCTCTATACATTAATACCATTTCACCCCTAAATCTAACCACCTAAAATCGTTTTTTTTTGAAAAAAATTCAATTTAATTTTTAATATATTGAGTTCCAGTAATTTAAAATTTCATTTTTTTGAGATATTTTGATATATTTTTCTAAAGATCGGGTTAAAAGCTTACCTATGTAACAATTTTCCCAGGAAAAAAAGGCAACCAACAGCAGCCGGATTTAAAGGTTTTTTCCCTACTTCAAGAATAAAGCGATTTACTGTCAAATTCATCTGTGTTGCCGGAAAATGGATCAGACAAAGTAAGCAATGCAAGCTTTGCCTTTATACTGATCGACCGTACGATTAGATGTCTTTGTGCTGAGTATAAGCGTTTTGCAAAACAAACAAGCTTATCTGACAGGGCAAAATATGTCCTGTCGTGAAAAAAAGTAAACACCTCAGGTTTTTTCTCTTCATTTGCCATCAGGTCTGTCAATATTTTTGAGCTATTGATCATGCTAAAAAAGAGTGGAAATCTGAATGAATATTGAAATAATATGACTGAAATGGCAACTGAAATATTTTCCACCTAATAAAAATAGTTTACTTGTGGATTTAAGGTGCTTCTATAAAAAATGATCCTCAATAAACAACGTATATTCCTTGAGGATATTACTGAGTTCCTCTTCCCCTTGATAATTTTCTGGTAAATGAGAAAAAGCTTGATATTGCCTTTTTAACTTCACAAGACTCTCTCTTTTTAAATTAAATCCATTCTTTCTATTAACCACAATATCAAATCCTGGATTGTATATGATTTTTATTTCTTTAGCATTATGGAATGCATTTTCCGTAAAGACTAAATAATCTCCATTTTTAAACCCAAATTCTATTTCGCTTAAACGAAATCTATGTCTTCGAAAGAATGGCATTAAAATTCTCAGGGCTATAATTAAATAAGATTCTGTCCAAGTTAGTTCCATAGCTTTATTTATAGATGATTAATGTCTTTACGATTCTTATATACGTAACTTTATAAACCCTGCTGTAATTATAGTTCTGAATGGTTGGCAACTCAACTCCATGATAAAATGGGCTATAACCACTACGACCAGCATCGTAAATGTAATATTCAGCTTTAATTGTTTGTTCCATCCATATTTGGTTAAATTCTATAGCTTTTGGATTTGGAATGTCTTTACCAGAATACGCAGGTAAATCATCAGGCCAACTCCGGCTTATTGTTTCACTATCTAATAACTTACCATATTGGTCAACTCTATTCTGAGGGCCTCCAATAACAGCACTATTATTTGGTTTTCCTGACCAAGGATTAATACCGGATTTTTTAGCAGCGACATAACCACCTACACCGCCTGCGATGCCCCCTATTGGAGCTCCTGTAATCATACCGTTCATACCTGCTTGGTGAGCTGCACTCACATCACCCGTCATTAGATATCCACCTGTAAAACCTCCTGCATACCCACCAGCTGCACCTCCAATTACCGCCCCCCAACAGGCGGCATCAAGAAACACTCCTACTCCTGGCAATAATGCCGTAAATATAAACTCCCCATCAGGGTCAGTAAACACTAACGGATTATTCCATGCATAGCTATACCTGTTAAAACTCTGTGAGAAATCGGGTGCTTGTATGTAATTATCCGGTGAGAGCATGCGCGAAACCACGGGATCATACATCCTGCCGTTCATATTTATCAGGTTGAAGGCGTACAAATGCTCGTGACCGGTAAAGCCGATAACATCCCAGCTATACAGACTCACAAAGGGGTCTTCTATCCTAAGATAGTCACTAGTTATTTTATGTGTATACAACCAGCTCATTTGTTGTTTCTACGGCATTACCTGATTTAATAGGGTAAAGATAGAGTTTTTTGGGTTGTGTGTTGTTTAGGAGTAATTTTCTTAAGTTTTACAAACTCCGATTTAGGAGAAATTGCACTTTACACACTTTTTGGGATAGTATCTGCTTACACGCTTACCTCAAAACCTGCTAAAAACCAAGCTGGACAGGGCAGGGGAAAAGAAAGCAAAAAAAGAATGGAAAAGCAAGAGGGATAAGGATTTGAGTCGATTTTATGCGATTATTGATAACTTTTCTAAAAACGACCTTTGAAAGTCTTGAAAACTGACTTACGGATAAGAGATGTTATAATTCATCGCCTTTAAATCTTCTATACTCAAATCAAGCCGTTTCAATATTTTGTAATGAACCCGAATACTGTCCCATTGTTCATTTTCATAAACAGTATTGTCTATAAAATGCACGGACAAAGTATCAGCAGGCAATTTTTTTAGGTTTTCCTCCCAAGAAATTTTGGAATCAAAATAGCAGCTTTTACCTACACTTGCCTTTTGTAAAGCCGGTTTTGATGCGGGCAGGGTAGTGTCGGGATATTGCGTTGCGGAATATTCATCTGCCAACAAAATACGGATTTCGGCAGAGGAATTGTTTGTAACAATAATCCTGTAAAATTTATCCACGAATGGTGGTTTTTCGCAGGCATTGGCACATAAAACAATAGTGGCAAAAGTTAATATTATCATATTTTTCATCATTCAAGTATTTTTATGGTCTTCTTAGTGGGTATCGAGTTAAATAATTTGCCCAATCCACATCGTAACGTTTTCTAAAATATCTTTCTGCGTGGCGGTTGGCTCTGTACTCTGTCCAATCGGCTCCGCTTGCACTCGGTATGCCGACAGCAAGCAAATACGAAAGTCCAAAAATCTGACTATCGAACGTATGCCCGTATTCGTGCATCAACAATGGGTCGTTAAATATGTCAAACTCGTTATCTGTTCTGTGTATATTGATGTGATTTCCTAATGACACCCCCCATATTGTTGATGAGTTAGGATTGACGCTTGTGGCAAATGTAGCCCCGCCAAAGTAATCTACCCTATCTATTGCACCAAAGGTGTTTCGTAATTGAGAAAATCCGTGGCCAATGGTTGATTGTGGCAGTTCCCAACTAAACCGACTAATGCCCTGCCACGCTTGACCAAATAAATTTCTATCGCTGTCTAAATAAAAGTCGCCTGCAAATATTTTTCCTGAATTTGCAAGTGCTGACCAATTGCCTGTTGCAATTCCCTGAACTAAGCCGCTAAGACCGCTCACAACTGTGGAACCTGCGTAAATCCAACCTGCTGTTTTTATTGCAGTCCCAAGTATTGGCACTCCTACTCCAAACCCAACACCTGTTCCCAAAGCTGCACCAGCTAATGCCCCTGCTCCAAATGCTTTTGCTCCGTCCCAAAAGTTGTTTATCTCTCCATTAGCCGCTTGTACTGCCAAGTTACCCACACCAAAAATCGCAGCACCAATAAGGATTGAAATTATTATTTCCCCATCAGGGTCAGTAAACACTAACGGATTATTCCATGCATAGCTATACCTGTTAAAACTCTGCGAGAAATCGGGTGCTTGTATGTAATTATCGGGCGAGAGCATACGCGAAACCATGGGGTTCCCGAAATAGCAGAGCCATTCGGGATAGACTCCATTCCTGCCGTTTATGTTTATCAGGTTAAAGGCGTACAAATGCTCGTGGCTGGTAAAACCGCTAACATCCCTGCTATACAAACTCACAGAGGTAACTTCTATCCTAAGATAATCACTAGTTATTTTATGTGTATACAACCAGCTCATTTGTTGTTTCTACGGCAGTGCCTGATTTAATAGGGTAAAGATAGGATTTTTTGGGTTGTGTGTTGTTTAGGAGTAATTTTCTTAAGTTTTACAAACTCAGATTTTGGTAAAATTGCACTTTACACACTTTTTGGGAAAGTATCTTTTATCCAGTCGTGTCATTAAAGATATTGCGAACAATTTCCGTGTTTTTGCTCTGATGAGCATAATGTAGTTGGCCGCATGTTGTCATAAAATGTTTAAGGATTTCTTTCAGGAAAACGTGGCTACATTATAAGCGAAAAGCCCTGGCGTGCTGAGGATTATTCATTATTGAATGAATTTAATTGTACTATCTGGTTTTGG
>JALNZU010000077.1 GCA_023229245.1 Bacteroidales bacterium
TTTATAAAAAAAGAGCGGGTTCAAAACCCGCTCTAATATTATCACAAGACAATCTTATTTCATCAAGATCATCTTACGTGTTGATGTGTATTTGCCAGACTTCATATTATAGAAGTAGATACCGCTACCGACATTTTTGCCACTATCATCTTTACCATTCCAAACGATCGAGTGTGAGCCAACACCGAATCTATCATTAGCCAATGTCTTAACTTTTTGCCCTTTGATATTATAGATATCGATAGAGACATGCTCTTCGTTTGCCAGATCAAAAGCAATGCTTGTTTCGGGATTGAATGGGTTTGGATAGTTGCCTTTGAGAGCTGTTTGAGTAACAACAGGTATGATATCTTCTTCGCTTGCAAGCGTACGATCAATCTCAATATCATCGATCTTGATCATATAGATATCAGTTGAGTTATGGTGTCTGAATGCGATATAGATATTTTCACCAATATAGCTATTAAGCGGGAATGTTCTCTGCTCCCAAGTTGTATTTGTTAGTGTCTCATTGAGGACAGTTGTGAAGTCAGTGATTGCATTTCCAGTTGTTGAAATCATCACAGAGTATTGCTCGTTGAAGAATGCAGGATCTTGTGGTGCTACCCAATATTTGAGATTATAACTGATAGCATTTGTGCCTAAACTAATCGATGGTGTGATGAGATAGTTATCTGGTGTTAATGCACCAGCATTATTATCATAAGATGCAGATGCAGCACAATGATCGCCTGAATGTCCTGGTATTTGTGGGTCTGTTCCGAGCAACCAGTTATTCCCATCACCGTCAGCGTCGATCATAGTCCAGCCAGCAGGTGGGAATTCATTGCCTTCAAATCCTTCTTGGAAGAAGATATTACTTATTTGCAGTGTGATAGCAGGATATGTATATTCTATTTGGTTGATTACCAAGTTACTATGGTTATAAGGTACATAACCAGTCTTGGTAACTGTTAAGTTATAAACACCAAGCCAAACATTTGGTATCACGACAACACCACTTGTTGCAGTTGCTGAATATGTGTGTTCTGGGTTATTATCTGTATTAATTAAGCTAATAAGAGCACCAGCCGCACTTTGTCCGTCAGCAGTAGAAATATTAAAGGTAACAGTTGCCATCATATCTTTTGCCACAGTATTTGAGAATACAGGTTCAGCAAGCACGTTTCCAGTATAAGTTGCACTGACTGCATACTTATATTCGCCAGATGGAGCTTGTCCCCAGCTTGGGTCAGTATAGCTTAATCCATCGTAATTGTTTTGGATAGATGTCCAGAAGTCTTGATTGTCCAAGCCTTCTATTGGAGCTCTCCAGATAGTGTATCCAGTGAGAGCACGTGTATAGTACAATCTTTCTTTGATATTATCGTTTGTATCGTGTGCTCCAAATTGTGGAGAAGATACTAAGTCTTTATTGATGATTAGTTCCTTGCCGTTGAATGCACTTTTATCAATAACAATCTTATGTAATGATGCTTTTGACAGTCCATTAACAGCTAAATCTCCATTACGTCTTTCATTGTCAGGTGTGCTATTTGGAATTTGTGGTGCATTCCATGATAAGATGATTTGGTTGCCAGATATTTCTGCAAAGACGTTAGAAACAGGATATGCGATTTCGCTCATGACAATGGTTTCGAGTGTTGTGTTGGTATCGCCGATAGTTGCAAAGCCTGTATAATCTTGATAACCAGCTCTGACTACGTCGATTGTGTAAGTTTGAGCAGCATAGACGCCGTTAATAGTAAATGCACCATTTGCATTTGTAACAGTTTGATAATCTTCATATCCTGACAAAGTAACAGTCGCATTACTCAATCCAGCACTTGTATCGCTGCCATTGATTTGACCAGTTACAGTTACGTTTGGTAATTGAGTTAAGTTGAAGTTTTGAGTTGTAACTTCATCAGCTTCGAGATCAAGATTAACTTGTACGTCGTAATAACCGTGTTTAGATGCAGTGATGCTTGTATTTCCTGCTGGAACATAAGATAATGCGTAGTTTCCTTGTGCATCACTTATTGCGAAGCGGTTTGTGCCATCTATTTGAACTTTTACTCCAGCAAGAGGAGCATTGTTTGCTGTGGTGTTTCCCATCAAAGTAGCAAATCCAGAAGTTACGAAAGTAAAGAGTGTGTTTGGTACGTTACTTACTCGTGTGCCAGCAGTTATTACTTCTAAGCTTTGATCAACAGTATCGCTTTGTCTGTACAATGTTCTATTTGGTTTGTTTGGTGTGCTTGTAATTTTAAATAGGTTAGTAGTGCTGTAATATGCATCATCCAAAGGTCTAATGATCATTATGATAAGGTTTTCCCCATCATATGGGAATGGTTCATCTAATTCAATTGAAAATTCATAAGCTCCACTTCCTGACAAGTCAACTGTATTGTCAAAAACAAGTGTAAATTCATCTTGAGGTAACCAGTCAGATGTAGTAGTAAACTCAGTTTTATCGGTGTTTGCCATCCATATTTTAATTGGTTTGTCAGCAGGTATATTGCCACCAAGCACCATATCGTATGTTATTTGAGTGATAGGTGTGCCAGCACCTAAATAGTAAATATCGCTTAACTCATCAGCAAAATACAAGCTTTGACTGATACTACTTTTGTAGAAGAAGTTAATTGGGTAGGAATATGTATTAGCAGTTGTTGTATTAGGATCGCCAACTAAAGTTTCGACAATTGATGGACTTTGGGTGACCATGATATCAGGTATTGTTATGTTTTGAGTTCCAACAATAACTTCTTCAGAATGGAATTCATAGCCAGGTTTGAGCACTTTTAATGTGTAAGTTTGTCCAGAGTATACTGCTGGGAATGTAAAAGCACCTGTATTTGTTGAAACGACAGAGTAGTCTTCGTATCCATATAGTCTAATTTCTGCGGCAGGGATGCCAGCTTGTGTGGTAGCATTTTTAAC
>JALNZU010000016.1 GCA_023229245.1 Bacteroidales bacterium
CCCTTTGATTGCTTCTAGGGCTACCTCAGCCTTGAAGGCTGAACTGAATTTTCGACGATGTTTTTTCATAGGACGTAAAATTAATAAAGTTAATTTATCTGTCCAGTTTTTCTAGACCAGCTCACAATATCTATACAAAAAAGAGATTAATTCCATTTTATTATTATTTTTGACAAGTGTTCCAAACATTATGAAATCAAACGGTTATGAAACAGTCAAATCAACTTGTAAATCTATTTTCTAAGATAAACATAGTAGCTGATAGCCCGTAGGGCTTATATGTAAATCAAATATTTCTTTTTTTTCGTCAGGACATAAACAACATTAAGATATGGCAAACACATACACCCAATTATTCATTCAATTCGTATTTGCTGTGCAAAACCGACGATGCAGTATCAAACTCAACTGGGAAGATGATTTGTATAAATATATCAACGGCATCATACTGAAAAACGGTCATAAATTGTATTGTATCAATGGAATGCCCGATCATATTCACATTTTGGTAAGTATGAACCCAACACAATCACCTTCTGACCTGATGTATCATGTTAAGAGGAGCTCCTCAATGTGGATAAACAAACATAAACTTACTAAAGTTCATTTTTCTTGGCAAGATGGATTTGGTGCCTTTTCACTAGGAAAAGCTCAATTACAAGAAAAAATAAGATATATCGAAAACCAGAAAGAGCATCATAAGGTGGTTTCCTTCAGAGAAGAATATGTACGATTTTTGGAAGAATATGATATTCAATATGATGAAAGATATATTTTTAAACCTTTAGACGAAAACGAATAACAGGAAAGACAATAACATGGTGTATGCCCTGACGGGCAATGATTTACCATCGTAATGGCATTCTATATTGATATGTATGCCCTAACGGGCAATGGATTTTTGATTTAATGATGATTTCTATTGAAATGTATGCCCTGACGGGCAATAGCCTTTTTTTCAGCAAGATGTGAATTTGTAGGATAGCCCGTAGGGCTTACATATCAATAGAACATAGAATTTAGAAGATGATGTTGATAGCCCGTAGGGCTTACACATCCCAATGGATTTGATTGCGACGATAGGCATTCAAGAAAATCCAAAAAACAAAAATTCTAATTGTTTTATTGAACATGGTGTATGCCCTAACAGGCAATGTTTTGGCTGAATTCGTGCGTTCGTCAATAGCCCGTAGGGCTTACACATCAATAGAACATTGAATTCCGAAGATGAAATTAATAGCCCGTAGGGCTTACATATCCATAGAACATAGAATTTAGAAGACGATGTTGATAGCCCGTAGGGCTTACACATCAATAGAATATTGAATTTAGAAGATGAAATCGATAGCCCGTAGGGCTTACATATCAATAGAACATAGAATTCAGAAGATGAAATTGATAGCCCGTAGGGCTTACATATCAATAGCACATAGAATTCCGAAGATGAAATTAATAGCCCGTAGGGCTTGCATATCCATAGAACATAGAATTCCGAAGATGAAATTAATAGCCCGTAGGGCTTACATATCAATAGAACATAGAATTTAGAAGACGATGTTGATAGCCCGTAGGGCTTACACATTCCAACGGATTTGATTGCGATGATAAACATTCAAGAAAATCCCAAAATCAAAAATTCTAATTGATTTTTGAACATGGTGTATGCCCTAACGGGCAATGGATTTTTGATTTAATGATGATTTCTATTGAAATGTATGCCCTAACGGGCAATAGCCTTTTTTTTCAGCAAGATGTGAATTCGCAGAATAGCCCGTAGGGCTTACATATCAATAGCACATAGAATTCCGAAGATGAAATTAATAGCCCGTAGGGCTTACACATCAATAGAATATTGAATTTAGAAGATGAAATCGATAGCCCGTAGGGCTTGCATATCCCATAGAATATTGGATTCAGAAGATGAAATTAATAGCCCGTAGGGCTTGCACATCCCAACGGATTTTATTGCGATGATAAACATTCAAGAAAATCCAAAAAAATAAAAATTCTAAATATTTTTTTGAACATGGTGTATGCCCTAACGGGCAATGTTTTGGCTGAATTCGTACGTTCGTCAATAGCCCGTAGGGCTTACATATCAATAGAACATAGAATTTAGAAGATGATGTTGATAGCCCGTAGGGCTTACACATTCCAACGGATTTGATTGCGACGATAGGCGTTCAAGAAAATCCAAAAAATAAAAAAATCCGATCTCATACAATGGACCGGATTGTCACCTTATCTAAAATTTATTGATCAGATAAATTCCTTTTTAAGCTGTGCCACCCATTTCTTCACCCTATCATCTGTCATATCTTTTTGGTGATGGTCGTCTAACGCAAGACCTACAAATTGATCGTTACGCTCAGCAAGCGAGAAATAATAATCATATCCTTTAGTAGGCCAGTATCCTACAACCACCGATTTATCAGGTAAGCGACAATATAAAGTACCTAATCCATCCACAAAACTTTCGGGATAATCAGCCTGATCGCCCAACCCAAACAAAGCTATCTTTTTCCCGCTGAAGTCAATATCTGCAAGACTATCGATGAAATCTTCCCAATCGTCTTGCATCCCACCAATCCCCCATGCGGAGGTACCAAAAATCAAATTACTAAATCCGGCAATCATTTCAGTAGTAGCTTCCTTGATATTGTGCAGCTCTGCTTTATCACCAAGCAACTCTTTTATTTTCTCAGCTGCTTTTCGGGTACTCCCAGAAGTGGAGCCGTAAAAGATTCCCACAGTTTCCATATATCTCTTATTTATATTGATTCTAAATTCAGCCGCAAAAGTACAATTATTCTGAATATCATCAAGGTATTGCTTCCCTGAAAACCTAAGGTGTATGCCACCTATCTCACAACATGCCTGACTTAGTATTTTGCAGACTGATACGTAACACCTCAGAGCTACAATTTGTTGAATATTGAACAAGGTATGTCGGATAGCAACATTTGTGTAGGTTCAGAGGGGCCCTTTAAGTTGTTCGGCGCTAATGAGTTTATGCAGGATGGCGTATACTGTCAGACCTGATACAGTTTTGATGCCTAATTTTCGTGTAATATTTTTCCTATGTGTCATCACTGTATGTATGCTGATAAACAGTTTCTCGCTGATCTCGTTATTGGTATAGCCTAAAGCCACGTACTTCAACACATCTGTTTCACGTTCGCTCAGGGCGCCTTCATCGGCTTTGTTACGCAGCCCTATCCGGTTGATGACTGTTTCCATCAATGCGATCAGTTCGGTTCGGGGGGCACATACGTTCATGACATAGTCGAACTGAGCTGCTAATGCATGATTCGGTATTTTCTGGGTTAATGCGATCCAGATCACAGTATGCTGCTGGAAGCCAGTACGGTTGATTATCATCCCTTCGGGTAATAGCTCAGGGTTGATCAGGATGAGATTTGCTTTACTCTTGCTAATTATCTTAGGTAGCTTGTCAAGCTTCGTATTGATCTCTTCCATACGAAAGCTCACACCCATCTGACTGAGCAAGGTTTTAAGTCCTTCGCGTAATAGGAACGAAGACTCTGCAACGAACACTTGTAACACTTCCATCGTCATAGCAGCAAAGATTAGGGCGTTTCAGACAACGCTTTCTCCATTTCTTCCACTATGGGAACGAGTATCATATTTTCTATATGGCAATGGTTATTCAGGTCTAACTCAAGCTCAAACAAATCGTGTAGTATCACGTTCAGCAGACGGCTGTCGCGAGGCGCAGGCAAGTATTTAATGATAATATTTTTCAGGTCGAAAAGCTTTTCTTCTATATCCCCATGCTCTTCTTCATATTCTGCAATAGAATATTTCTTCAGATATCCGGTAAGCTCTTCTTTGCTGATCTTCTGTTTTAAATATTTTTCTAAAGCGATGGCATACGGATACACCATAGTTTCCTCAATTTGAATATGTTGGGTAAGCTCTGCCTTATACTGTTGAAAAAAGTCGGACAGCAGCTGCTTGCTTTCTTCTTCTAACACATTGTCGCTCAGAAGCCTGTCAATATAGCTCTCTATTTCAGGCACTTTAAATTCTAAATAATACTGGTGTGTTTTATGCAGGTAATCTACCAACATATTAGCTTTGATTTTCAACAGGTTCTGCAGCGGGAAGTAAGATCTGTTGTGATACGTATTGATCAGGTCTAAAAAAAAGTTCAGGTCAACCTGATGTTCTTTGCATACCACTTCGACCGACTTCTCGCCAAATCCAAGCTGTATCCCAAAGCGGTTGATCACATGGAGCAGATGATGATTCATATGGATCACCTCTACCATCTTCATATCTTTATTGATAAGCATCATATTTACAGCTAAAAATTTCCTGATGCAAATGTATCAAATCCTTTTCAACCAATGGTGAATATGTGTTTCTAACACAGACGGCTGTTTTGGATAGCTGAAAGGCTGTGTTGAAGCATATTGCAGCACCTTATCCAACTGAAAATCAGCTTGGGACACCTTTTGAAAAACAGCTTTTCGATGCAGCCGATCCGCTAGATACTCTTGTTCACTTTGTCCGGGTGTAGGAATCAAAGTTGCTGTACGGCCAAGGCTTATCAGGTCCATAATAGTTGAATATCCTGCCCGGGCAATGATGTATTTTGCACCTGATATCAATCCTGCAAGTTCTGTATCATCCGTATGATTGATCATTCGAATATGTGAGGGCAGCTCTGGTATTTCGGTATGCTCCGGCAAGCCTCTGAGTATTGTTGCTTGTTGGGTTGACGACCTAAGCTGGTTGAGGACGATATTTTCGAGTATCGTCCTTTGTGGCTCGGGGCCCGACAGCAGTACTAACAATCCTTGCTCTGCGTGGAAATGCAGTCCGCTGCCATAGTTTTCAAAGCGGCTCAGCAAGCCTATATAATAAAATCGTCCTTTCTTTGGCAGTGGAGACGAAAGTCGTCCGGCTAAATTATCAGCTGCGTCATAGTCGGGTATCCAGCATTCACTATAATTTTTTATGATACGATGGTGCATATGATCGGCTATGGGACGTAGAAATCCCAATCCGGAAGGGAGTACCAAATGCAGCTGATGGGTGATATATACCGAGGGTATTTCCTTGCTGAAAGCTCCAAAGCGATTGTCGGATATGATCGCATCCGCTTGAGTTGTTTTGACTATGCTATCTGTTTTCTTACGGTCGTTATGGTAGGAGCTTATAAAATCGGGTGTCTGGCTTGCCAATTTCAAAAACTGGTGGTTAGCTGTCGCATAACGCGGTTCATGAGATGGAAACCGGATAAAGTCTGATCCGGGAAATTGCCGGACAAGAAAAGCAAGCGGCCTGCCATCAGCGGCTATAACGACTTTTTGCCGCCTGTTCAGCAATTCCTGTATCACAGGAACTAACCGGGTTGCATGACCTATGCCCCAGTTGAGCGGACAGACAAGTATGGTTTTTGAACTAGCCACAGCTTTTTTAGTCAAAAGTAGGGAAAAACAGCAAAGCAGGAAACAGATTTACTCGACGAACTGATAAGGATCAGAATAAGATACCAGCGTTTACTTATTTTTAAGTTTCAGTACCCTGAAAACGAAATTGTTATAAAAACAAAGTATCCTTGAAAAGCTTTTATTGGGCAAACTAAGGTATTTAATCTATTTTTGAACTGTGTTAAAATTATGATAGAATGGGAAACGATCCTCTCGTTTGTTTACGTACTGAGCTAAGGCTTATAAAATTGAGTATCACCGCGTTAACAGTAACTTTCATACATATCAAACACAATAATTCCGATACCTATAATATACTCACTTATACGTGAGAGCATGCCACTAACTAAATGATCAACGATGAAAAAGCTATCATTTCTTATACTTGTGTCGGGCATACTTCTAAATGCCTGTACGACTACAAGCACGTCAACGCACGACCATTATTTAGTCGTTTTATCTTTGGACGGGTTCCGTTGGGACTATGCTAATTTTAGCTCCACCCCTGTTTTAGATTCTATTGCAGCTCATGGTGTGAAAGCCGAGAGGATGATCCCCAGCTTCCCGACTACTACTTTTGCCAATCATTATACGATGGCTACCGGTCTTTATCCCGACCATCACGGCATTATACACAACTATTTTTATGCCCCCGATTTAGATGCAGTATTCAACGAATTCGGCCAGCGCCATACGATAGAAGACAGGCGCTTTTATGGTGGTGAGCCTATATGGGTGACAGCCGAAAAGCAAGGCATGAAAACAGCTACCTGCTTCTGGGTGGGCAGCGAATCCGATGTACAAGGTATCAGACCAAGCTATTGGAAACCGTATGAACACCATATGCCTTATTCCGATCGCATTGACACGGTGATGTATTGGCTTCAGCTTCCGCCAGAGCAAAGGCCAAAGCTGATCATGTGGTATATTGACGAACCCGATTCCAAAGGTCATGAATGGGGCCCCGAAAGCGACAGCATACCTGAGTTGATAAGCCAGTTAGACAGCTTATTAGGGGTATTTATTAACCGGATGAACCAGCTGCCTCACGCCAAAGAAATCAACTTTATGGTAGTTTCCGACCATGGCATGGCACAGTTGGACAAAGAACGACAGCTCTTGCTCGACCATTATATTGATACTAGCCTGATCAATAAGTTCAGTGGAGGTAATCCGGTAATGAGCCTACAAGTCAAGGAAGGAAAAGCTGATGAACTAATCGATCAGCTGAACCAGGTGCCACACATACACTATTGGAAACATGGCGAATTACCGGCTCATTTGAATTTCGGCACCCACGAACGCACACTTGATTTTACTGTTTCAGCCTCCGATGGATACAGCTTATTTTGGTCGTGGAGGATATCAAACAGCAAAGGCGCTCATGGCTATGACCCTTCCAACCCTGATATGCACACTATTTTTTATGCCATAGGGCCTGACTTCAAGCAAGGCTATGCAAAAAAACCATTTCAGAATATTCATCTATATCCACTGATGGCACAGTTGCTCAGCCTTCAGCCGGCAGATACCGACGGAAGTATAGATTCGATCAGCGACATACTGCTGTCAAACTAATTGCATTCATTATATATATGGAGTAAATCTCACTTATGTACCTTTCCATACTGAAACCTTTAGCGCCTTATTTTTTGTTGCTATCCATGGCGTTCTCTTTTTCTTCTTCCTGGCAGCAAAAAGATGCCGAATGGTTGCATGCGATCAACCAAAGCCGGTACAAGGCGTTGGATACCGTATATATAGTCGTCAGTAAAACCGCTGGTCCATTAGCTATAGGCTTACCCCTGCTGCTGTTAGCCGTATCATATGCGAAAAGAAGTAAGCCACTCAGACGAAAAACCATTTTTCTAATCATCTCCGTAGCATCAGCCGCTGCTTTGACCAATATCCTGAAGTACCTCATCAACCGTCCTCGTCCTTTCGACAGTTATGAGTTCATTGAAAAGTTAGGCTCGGCCGGTAGTCCATCTTTTCCTTCGGGGCACACCTCCGACGCCTTTGCATTGGCTATGGCATTAAGTTTAGCTTTTCCACGCCGGTCGGTTGTGATCATCAGTTTTCTCTGGGCTGCTCTGATGGCTTATACCCGAATGAGTCTCGGAGTACATTATCCGTCGGATGTAGTGGCAGGAGCAGCTATAGGAGTTATTTCAGCTGTATCGGCATTCTTGTTCCTTCGCCTACGATGGGCTAAGAAACAGAGTAATAACAGCTAAGTAAGCAGCTGATGTGATATTTTTTTTCTATCGTTGCAAACGATTGCGGAATTAGCTTATTTTTGTGCGTATTCTCAAACCTAAACTAACCAGGCAATCATGGAAGATTTTAACAACTCACTTAAATCATGGATTGATAACGAGATGGCTGCTGCTGAGCTGATTAACATAGCCAGCCGTCTGTGGTACGAAAAATCTATTGAGCTTATACTGCTTCGTTCGGTTGTAGTCAATCGCGGATCGGGTAAGATTCTCAACAAACATATACGTGCCGAGACTATTTTAAAAAAGCCGGTACGGGTACAAGACTCACTGCTTATCGCCAGGGCTATCTTGGAAGAAGATGTAGCTCCAGCGCGTATTGATATAGGGCGGCTTAATTCGGAATGGACTGATGAGAAAGATCAGTACCCTTCGGTGAATGCGTTCGTACGTCGCAAGCTCAAAGCTTTCATTGGCGTTCCGCCCCGCAGCACACATACACAAGATGTGGTATTATACGGATTTGGCAGAATAGGCCGTATCTTAGCCAGAGAGCTGGCCCTTTTTGCAGGTGATGGCTCGCATCTCCGGCTGAGAGCTATAGTTACACGTTCCAACAAGCCGGAAGAGATACGTAAACGAGTTTCACTCTTCAGACGCGACTCGGTTCACGGTGCATTTCCAGGGGTAGCAAACGAAGACCTGGACAATAGCTGCATGATAGTCAACGGACAGATTATCCATTTCATAGCAGCTCAACAGCCGGAAGACATAGACTATACAGCCTATGGTATAGAAAATGCGTTAGTTATAGATAATACAGGTGTATATCGCAACCGAGAAAACCTGTCACGACATCTGCAATCAAAAGGTGTCAGCAAGGTACTGCTCACCGCACCCGGCAAAGGCGATATACCCAATGTGGTGTATGGAGTAAATCATCACGACCTGCCTTTAGAAGATGAAAAAATATATTCTGCCGCATCTTGTACAACTAACGCCATAGTACCAGCCTTACAGCTCTTTGAAAAAAAGTACGGCATAGTAAAAGGTCATATAGAAACTATTCATGCGTACACGAACGACCAAAACTTGTTGGATAACTACCATCCCAAAAGCCGTAGAGGCCGTTCGGCACCATTAAATATGGTCATCACCGAGACCGGAGCCGGCTCAGCAGCTGCAAAAGCTATCCCAAGTCTGAAATCCAAGCTGACATCCAATGCAGTACGGGTACCTGTCCCCAATGTATCATTGGCTATACTGACTATAGAGTTAGACCAGGTTGTGAGCGTACAAGACGTCAACGATATGTTCTTAGATGCTTCATTACGCGGGACACTTATCGAACAGATACGCTATAGCAATGCGACAGAATTTGTGTCCTCCGATGGCATAGGCGACTCATGCCCTTCTATATTCGATAGCCCGGCAACCAAAGTTTCGGAAGACGGCAAAACAGCCATAGTGTATCTATGGTACGATAATGAGTTTGGATACGCCAGTCAGGTGGTACGTTTAGCACGTCACATAGGAAAAGTTAAAAGCTATAGGTACTACTAAGAAATATCGCTTTTCAATTGACACACAAACCTGATATGCAGATTTGTGTGTTTTCGTTGGATACCAAAAAGTACGATCCCCTTAGGTCGGTACTATATCAGCCGGATAAACAAGCCAAAAAAAGACAGGCCAAAGAGTTTACATCTTTTCAGTTCAAGCCGTTGAAAGAAAAGTACACCTATTGCTTTATGTTTTTCTGATTCGTCTCAGTTTATGGCAAATAATGCTATTTTTGCAGGCGTAAAATTCCTTTCCATTCATGAACAGAGACACTACGTTAGGCTTTATTCTCATCGCCTTGATATTGATAGGTTATTCTATCTGGATGACCCCCTCCAAGGAAGAGATGGCCGAACGTCAGCGTAAGGCTGATTCCATTGCCGTAGTAAGGCAGCAAAACAAAATCCTTGACAGCCTGCAACATGCGTTAGAAGCTGCTCAAGTCCCGGTTCAGGCTGTTGAAATTCAGCCAGCAACATCTGACAGCATAGAACCGCTCACAGACCTTTATGGTGCCTTTGCGATATCCGCTACAGGCGAAGATAATGACATCGTCTTAGAGAACAAGGTATTCCGTATCACTCTTGCTTCCAAAGGAGGCGCTATACGCAAGGTAGAGCATACGCAATATCAGACCTGGGATTCTCTGCCTCTGATAGTTTTTGAGCCATCTACTGCCGATTTTGACCTCAACTTTTTTTCACGCAACCGCATCATCAACACCCATTCACTTTATTTTCAGCCTTATGTAGATGGAAAGCCATTTCAGGGCGAGCGGCTGATCTCCGAAACGGACAACCTAAGCATAAGTATGCGGGCTTATGCCGATGGCGAAGACAATGTGGAACGCTATATAGAATATGAGTACATCCTGAAACCGGATGAATATATGTTAGATTTCCTGATCCGCTTCAAAGGCATGGAGGGGATCATCTCATCCAATACTACTTTTGTCAACCTTGACTGGAAGTTAGACCTGCTCCAGCAGGAACGCACTGTGGACCGGTTCAGCACACCAACTATTTATTACAAACATTTTCAAGATGATGTAGATAATTTGTCGGAGCGTAAGAACGATGAGAAATCGGTTAAGACACGTGTCAAATGGGTGTCGTTCAAGCAGCGGTTTTTCAGCGCTACCCTCATAGCCGGTGAGGCGTTTGACAATGCTTTTATGCGTCATTATGAGAAAGAGATCAAGCCTAACCCACGCTACCTCAAAACGATGGAGGCTTCGGTAGAGTTACCGCTTCAAGGCAGCTCTGATCAACAAATTGCTCTTTCATTTTATTTTGGACCAAACAGCTTCCCCGATCTGCGCGACTATAAGTTAGACCTTGAACGACAAATTCCACTTGGATGGGGCTTTTTCCTGATGGCATGGATCAATATTTATGTGGTGATCCCGGTATTTACTTTCCTTGGAAGCTATGGATGGAATTACGGTATCGTCATATTGATACTGACTATTTTAATAAAGGCTGTCTTGTTTCCCATAGCCTATAAAACTTATATGTCGTCGGCTAAGATGCGGGTGTTGAAGCCTGAGATAGACGAAATCTCAGCTAAATATCCTAAACAGGAAGATGCCATGAAGAAACAGCAAGCCATCATGGCTCTGTATAAGAGGGCAGGTGTGAACCCTATGTCGGGTTGTATCCCAATGCTGCTGCAGATGCCTATACTGATCGCTATGTTCCGGTTTTTCCCGTCGAGTATTGAGCTTAGGCAACAGTCGTTTCTATGGGCTACCGACTTGTCAAGCTTCGACAGCATATTAGATCTGCCGTTTACGATCCCATTCTACGGCTCGCATGTGAGCCTGTTCACCCTGCTGATGACTATCTCAACCATCATATATACCTATCTGAACAATCAGATGATGGGCCAGCAGACCGGGCAAATGCCGGGTATGAAGACCATGATGTACTTCATGCCGGTGATGTTCCTTGGTATCTTCAACAACTATGCTTCTGGATTAAGCTATTATTATATGCTTACCAACCTGATCACCTTTGGTCAGATGTTTATTTTCCGCCAGCTGATCAATGAAGATAAGCTGAGGGCACGTATAGAAGCGAACAAGAAGAAACCGGTTAAAAAGTCGGCCTTTCAAAAACGCATGGAAGAAGCTGCCAAACAACGTGGAGTGAAGATGTAAGCCGATGAACTCTGTAACTCATAAAGCCAACTAAGGCAGGCATAGGATGATAACAGACAAGTAAGCGTGTAAACCACAAAAAACTCATAGGAGGTACCCTTATAAGTTTTTTTTTGGGGCGGACGATAAAAAAGTGAAAAAAATCTTGATAAAAAAGTAAATTGTACAGTATTTTTGTTTGAATGCTACAAGTTGTTGTGATGTATGAATAATACCAAGTATATTTTTGTTACCGGGGGTGTCACCTCCTCCTTAGGGAAAGGGATAATATCAGCCTCTTTGGCTAAGCTGCTTCAAGGGCGTGGTTTTTCAGTAACCATTCAAAAGCTTGACCCTTATATCAATGTTGATCCAGGCACTTTAAACCCTTATGAGCACGGAGAATGCTTTGTCACCGAAGATGGAGCTGTAACTGATTTAGACCTTGGTCATTACGAGCGTTTCTTAAATATACTCACCACACAGGAAAGCAATGTGACTACCGGCCGTATTTATCAGCATGTCATACAGAAAGAGCGGGCCGGCGATTATCAAGGTGCTACTGTACAAGTCATCCCGCATATTACCGACGAGATCAAGAGGCGCATCCGTATCATAGGTCAACAAGGTCATGTTGATTTTGTGATCGTTGAGATAGGTGGTACTGTAGGCGATATAGAATCATTTCCGTTCATTGAGGCGATACGCCAGATACGCTGGGAGTTAGGCCGTAATTGTGCGGTGATCCACCTGACATTAGTCCCTTACCTCTCGGCAGCAGGCGAGCTGAAGACCAAGCCTACACAACACTCGGTAAAAACCTTGCTTGAACAAGGAGTTCAACCTGATGTCATCGTCTGCCGGACCGAATACCATCTGAATGAATCTATCCGAAGCAAAATTGCGTTGTTCTGTAATGTTGAGGTCAGCTCCGTCATCGAAAGTATTGATGCACAGTCGATATACGAAGTGCCTTTGCAGATGCTGGAAGAAAAGTTAGACATTGAGGTACTTCGCAAGACACATACGGCCATACCCGAAAAGATCGACATCCAAAGCTGGAAACAGTTTCTGCATAAGCTCAGGCATCCTCAGTCCGAGATAGAAGTAGCTCTGATCGGGAAATATGTGGAGCTAAAAGATGCGTATAAATCAATACATGAGGCTTTTATACATGCCGGAGTAGCTAACGAATGTCAGGTAAATCTTCGATATATTCAAAGCGAGCATCTTGAAATAGAAGATATAGTACCGCAGTTATCGGAAGTTGACGGAATATTGGTAGCTCCCGGCTTTGGTAAGAGAGGTGTGGAAGGGAAGATCAAAGCTATTGAATATGCCCGGCTAAATAAAATCCCTTTTCTCGGCATTGGATTAGGTATGCAATGTGCAGTGATTGAGTTTGCACGTAATGTATTATCGTTGCGCGACGCACATTCGAGCGAGATGAATCCGAGGACCACGCATCCTGTGATTGATATGGTGCATAAACAAGAGCCGACATCACCGGTTGGAAATATGCGCTTAGGTGCCTATCCATGCAAGCTGTTACCCGACAGCCAGGTCTTTCAATGGTACAAGGAAAGCACGGTATCTGAGCGACATAGACACCGATACGAGGTGAACAATGCCTATCGCAAGGAGTTTGAATCTGCCGGACTGTTAGCTGTCGGCATATATCCCAATGAAAATCTGGTAGAGATAGTCGAACTGAATGACCACCCTTGGTTTGTAGGCGTTCTCTTCCATCCCGAATATAAAAGTACGGTAGCCAACCCGCATCCGCTTTTTGTGGGATTTGTGGATGCCATGAAGCAGCAAAGCAAAAAGAAATAAATGTAGTTAGTTAGTGTGGCAGCTCATTTTACCACGTATTATACCTCTTTTTGCGGTCTATCAAGTATTTTTTTGTTGTTTTCAATAAAATTTTTCACAAAAAAGTTGTTTATTTCAAACAATCGAGTAATTTTGCTACTCGATTTTAACCGGTAATCGGTTGCCAATTGAAAGTTAACGGTTAGTTAATGAATTGTAAAACAACGTAAACCAATATGTTAGACGCCTTAATCACTTCAAAGACTCGTATCAAGATGTTGGTACGATTTTTTTTAGACCCTGCCAATAGTGGCTATTTGCGGGGTTTAGCCGGTGAATTTGGCGACAGCACCAACTCCGTCCGACTTGAGCTGAATCGTATGGAAGAAGCCGGTCTATTGAAATCACATGCCTCCGGAGGGAAAAAACTATACCGCGCCAACTCAAAACATCCACTCTTCCCCGATATCCAAAGCATAGTACGTAAGTATATCGGTATGGATGAACTGATAGAAGGTGTGATCAATCAATTGGGAGACCCTACCGCCCTCTACCTTGTTGGCGACTTAGCCAAAGGTATCGATAGCCCCGACATGAGCCTGATCATCGTAGGAAATAATATTGACCACGATTTTTTGGAATCATTAGTCGCCAAAACACAGAAAACTATAGGGCGTCATATTCGTTATGCGATATTTACGCCTGAAGAGTTTGACGTACATCATCAATTTTTAGACTCGGAGAAGACCCTGCAAGTCTGGGAAAAATAAATATTCCCCTGTCATAAAACAGATGATATAACACACTGATAAACAGTCTGATAAAAAATATGCATGGGACTGAGAGGGCGGAGCTGTGCCCATATCCAACGAATCAAAGCAGATATGATACAAACGGCCATCCCAGATCACTCACTGGTACAGACAAAAGATAAAGTATAAGAAGCTGAAGCAGTTCCATCAGTTAAAACCTTTGAAACTACTTGATACATGATAATCCTCAAATTTTAAATGGATGAAACAAACCCTTTTAGACAAGATAGCCAGACGTGAGATCATTGTTGGTGTGGTAGGCTTAGGCTATGTAGGCCTCCCACTTGCAGTTGAAAAAGCTAAAGCCGGATTTAAAACCATTGGCTTTGACATACAAGACAAAAAAGTGGATATGGTCAATGCCGGACATAATTATATAGGTGATGTGGTGGATGAAGACCTGAGCACATTGGTACAGCAAGGCATGCTTTCGGCTACTAACGACTTCAGCTTCATCAGTGAGGTAGATTTTGTAGCTATATGTGTTCCCACACCTTTAGATATTTATCAGCAGCCTGATATCAGCTATGTCAGATCATCCACACAAGCTATCGCCCAGTATATGAAAAGAGGTGCGATGGTTGTGTTGGAATCCACTACCTATCCAGGTACTACCGAAGAGCTGATCAAGCCTTTATTGGAGGAAGGCTCAGGAATGCAATGCGGCACCGACTTTTATCTTGGCTTCTCACCCGAACGGGTGGATCCTGGCAACCTGATTTATAAGACCAAAAACACACCTAAGGTAGTTGGTGCCATAGGACAAGATGCGTTAGAAGTGATAGCTGCCATGTACAGCGCAGTACTCGATAGCGCCGTACATACCGTATCTACCCCTGCTATAGCCGAGATGGAAAAGATTTTGGAAAACACCTACCGCAACATCAATATTGGATTGGTGAATGAACTAGCTATCCTATGCCATAAAATGAATATCAATATCTGGGAAGTGATCGATGCGGCAAAGACCAAGCCATACGGGTTTCAGGCATTTTACCCCGGGCCGGGATTAGGCGGACACTGCATCCCGTTAGACCCTTACTACCTCTCATGGAAAGCACGGGAATATGGGTTTCATACGTCAATGATAGAATCTTCCATGATGATCAACGACCGCATGCCTGAATATACTGTGGAACGTGCGGCCAATATACTCAACCGCTTTAAAAAACCATTGAACGGTTCAAATATTCTGATACTAGGTGTAGCCTATAAAAAAGATATAGACGATTACCGTGAAAGCCCTGCCCTGAAAGTCATTGAGCTGTTAGAAGAAAAAGGGGCTCAAGTAAAATACTTCGACCCTCATATCGAAAAATACCGACACAAAGGCATCACCAAAAAAGGCGAACCGAACTTGTCAGCTAATCTGTTAGAAGAAGCTGACTTAGTGATCATCACTACATCACACTCTGTGATAAATTATGAGTTAGTTCAAAGGCATTCCAAATTTGTGTTCGACACCCGCAATGCGACAGAGCGGCTGCCACAGACTGACAATATTGAGTTGTTATGATCATGGATAAGAAACAAATATGTGTGATAGGCGGTGGTCGTTGGGGTGAGAACCATATACGTAGCTTGCAGCAGATGGGATGTCTGGGGGGTATCATGGAGACCAATCCCGGCCGCCTTGAAGAGTTGCTGACACGCTATCCCGTCAGAGGATTTACAGAACTGACAGCTGCTATAGATGCCGGCTTCGACGGATATACGGTAGCTGTCCCTGCCTCCATGCATTATGAAATAGCCCATCAGTTGCTTAGTCATGGAAAGCATGTGATGGTTGAGAAACCTATGACATTGTCGGCTAAGACTTCCATGGAACTCATAGAGTTAAGCCAGAAAAACAATGCCCGGCTGATGGTAGGCCACGTGCTTCTCTTTCACCCGGCTATACGGAAGATCAAAGAGTTGATAGAAAGTGGAAAGATAGGTAAATTGTATTACCTCTATTCAACCCGACTGAACTTGGGTACCGTGCGTACCGAAGAAAATGTGTTCTGGTCGTTTGCACCACATGATATATCTGTATTGGATTATTTTGTAGGTCATCCGGCTATACGCATTGAAGCTAAAGGTTCGAGGTTCCTGCAGAAGGATGTGTATGACTATACCCTCACCCAGCTCAGCTATCCGGATAATATACAGGCACATATATTTGTGTCCTGGCTGCATCCTTTTAAAGAACAGCGTTTAGTGGTCATAGGAAGCCATGGGATGATATCTTTTGACGATTCTTCACCTGAAAAAGAAATCAAGTTTTACGATAAGCATATTGAGTTCAATAACGGGGAGCCGGTGAAGGTTGAAAAACCTACTGAGATCATTGATTATGAACGCAAGCAGCCATTAGCGGAAGAGCTGCGGTATTTTGTGGATCATTTAGACGGAGAGATTGAGATAGCCAATGGTCAGTCGGGATACGAAGTTGTTAAGATATTGGAACAAGCCCAACAGCTCTTAGATGCCGGAGATAATATTAACCGCAATCCCGATAGCCATCGGGACGCTGAGTAAAAAAATAATCTCTGCGATTAAGATGGGCTACCGCTCAATGCTATTTATTGAAATGTATACCTTGACGGGCAATAGCACTGCTTTCAGCAAGATATGAATTCATAGGATAGCCCGTAGGGCTTTCATATCCGTAGAATATCAGATTTTGAAGATGAAATTGATAGCCCGTAGGGCTTACACATTCCAACGGATTTGATTGCGCTGATACGCATTCAAGAAAATCCAAAAAATAAAAATTCTAAATGCTTTTTTAAACATGGTGTATGCCCTGACGGGCAATGTTGGGCTACCGCTCAATGCTTTCTATTGATATGTATGCCCTGACGGGCAATAGAGAACGCTGAGTTTCACCGTCCCGATCGCCATCGGAAAACGCTTAGCTTTACCGCAAAGTACGCTGAGTTTCACCGCAAAGAACGCTGAGTTTCACCGCAAAGAACGCTGAGTAAAAAAATAATCTCTGCGACCTCAGCGGTTAAAAAAATCTCTGCGTCCTTAGCGGTAAAAATAAAAACCTCAGCGGTTAAAAAAAAAACAGTATTTTTTAAAACTTATCACCATTCACAATAGAGATAAATGCTATTTAACTCTATTCACAATAGGATTAATTATCTTTGTGCTGTCAAATATTGCAGATAGCAACGTATGAAAACACTCCTGAAAGACATAATAGCAGATCAGGTTCATTTCTTATCCGGTCGAAAAAATATCATCCACCGTGACTTTCCCGAACATTATTTTTATAATGAGCATATAATTATTATATCTGGTATTCGTAGATGCGGAAAATCGATATTGCTGCAACAAATCAGAAACCGATTACCTCAAAAAGATTATTTTTTCAATTTTGATGATGACAGATTATCGGGTTTTAGTGTCGAAAATTTTCAGGACCTCTATGAAGTTTTTATTGAGTTGTTTGGATCTCAGGATTATTTCTATTTCGATGAGATACAAAACATAGCCGGTTGGGAACAGTTTGTAAAGCGATTATATAACCTAGGCAAAAAAGTTTTCATAACAGGTTCTAATGCTCGCATGTTGAGTAAAGAATTAGGTACTTTGCTCACAGGTTGTTATTTGGCAGTAGAGTTATATCCATTTTCTTTTAAAGAGTTTCTGCAATTCAAGGGTAAAGGAAGTTTATTGGAGCAAGCTGATGGCACTCAAGCAAAAGGCGAGATACAGGCACAATTTAATACATACCTACATCAAGGTGGCTTTCCATTATATCTTAGCACCAAAGACGACTTGGTTTTAAAAACCTTGTATGACAACATATTATACAGAGACATCTTGGTGCGGAATCAAATTTTAAATGAAAAAGAGATCAAAGAATTGGTCTATTATGCAGTGAGTAATATTGGTAAGCCATTTACATATTCTTCAGTTAGTAAGATTATTGGCGTAAAAAACCCTACAACGGTAAAAAACTATATAGAATTTATCGAAAACACCTATTTATTATTTGCGCTCAATAAATTAGATTATTCGGTTAAGGTTCAGTTACGAAATCCCAAGAAAATGTATGCTATTGATAACGCGCTTGTCAAACGATTAGGATTTCATTTCTCGGGTGAAAAGGGGCGCTTATTAGAAAACTTAGTTTACATAGAGTTGAAGCGTAGAGGTGGAGAGATTTTTTATCACCATTCAGGAAATAACGAATGTGATTTTGTGATGCGAAAGGGTTATCAGGTTGAGCAGGCTATACAAGTTTGCTATCTATTCGATAATCTACCTACACGCGAACGCGAAATATCCGGACTTGCCGACGCAATGAAATCGTATCAACTTACAGAAGGTTACATCATCACTTCATCGCATGAAGAGCTTGTCGAGAACGAATTTGGTAACATACATATAATGCCAGCCTGGCGGTGGATATTATCCTAAGGAACAATCATAACAAGATTGATTATCAGCAACTCGGCCTTTTAAGTCTCTTTTCTATCAATTCGCTATTTTCTAACGTATTGAGTATGAATTGGCTTAATATAATCACTAAAGTTAACGAAAATAAACCTACAAGTTGATTAAATGAAAATAGTTCGTATCTTTGCAGATCAATTATTCTCTTTTCACTATGCTGATGAGAAGATGAATGAGTTGCGAAGATTATTGACTTTATGGAACGATACTGCATATTTACAAGAGTTTGTTACGAACAACAAATCAGATATTTCGCACAATGCGTCCATTAGTGCATTAGTTTTTCAACTAATTAAAAATGCCAATGATATTGATGATACACTAAACGACATATCAAAAGACCAAGGAAGGAGCTTGGAAGAGTTTTTTAAACCCTTAGATAATCAAGAATATCAAACTGTGGAACTATCGAAACAAAAGGGGCAAAAGAATTTTTTAAGATTATTTGCAATCAAAATAGACAATAATTGTTTTGTAATAACTGGTGGAGCAATAAAATTTCACCACCTAAACAAAGATAGACCACACACAAAAAAAGAAATGCAAAAGATAGAAAATTGCCGGAAATACTTGAAAGATAATAACGTATTTGACGCCGATTCATTCTATGAATTTTTAAATGATCTATAATGACAAACAAAGAGAAATTTCTTCAACTCGTTTCGGAAGAAGACACTAAAACATTAACAGAAGTAAGTGCCCGGATTAAAGATCGTGCAATGTTGCGTGAATCACAACAAATAGCCTTAAAAGTCCTATTAAAATTAGATGACTTAGGTTGGTCGCAAAAAGACTTAGCTAAAGAGTTGGGAGTTACTCCACAGCAGATTACAAAAATTGTAAGTGGCAAGGAAAACTTAACCTTAAAAACTCAAATCAAATTGCAGAATATTCTGGATATTCCAATCTTAGCCAGCTATTATGAACGAAAAACAGCTCAAACAGAGGAAATGATTTTATCTGTTGAAGAACGTAGAGACAAAATTGAAGCATAAGCCCCATTTATCAGCAATCATGCAAGAAAAGCACAATCGGATTTTTAAAGGATAAGCTTAAAATCGTGTATGTCATAGAGGGCAATAGAGAACGCTGAGTTTCACCACAGAGAACGCAAAGTATTGATTAATATAATCTCCGTGATTAAGATGGGCTACCGCTCAATGCTATTTATTGAAATGTATACCTTGACGGGCAATAGCACTGCTTTCAGCAAGATGTGAATTCATAGGATAGCCCGTAGGGCTTACATATTCCAACGGATTTGATTGCGATGATACACATTCAAGAAAATCCAAAAAAATAAAAATTCTAAATGCTTTTTTAAACATGGTGTATGCCCTAAAGGGCAATGTGGGCTACCGCTCAATGCTTTCTATTGATATGTATGCCCTAACGGGCAATAATCTACCGTCATCATGGAGTTCTCTGCGCCCTTCGCGGTAAAAAAAATCCTCAGCGTCCCGATGGCTATCGGGATTGCGGTTTAATAAAAAACCTCTGCGGTTAAAAAAAATAAAAAATCCCTCTGCGGTTAAATAAAAAAAACCTTTACATCCATACCGGTACCTAACACAAATACAAAAGATGATATTGCATTATACGTATGATTTTTTTATCTTTGTACGTAAATCATAAATTCTTATGAATAGCAAGCTTACCTTATATATAAACAAAACCATAATTGAGAAGGCTAAGTCCTATGCAAAACAAAATCAGCTTAGTCTGTCGAAATTAGTTGAAAACTATCTGAGTTCTCTTTTCGATACGAGTGACAAGCAAACGAAAAGAATTAGTCCATTAGTAGAAAATTTGACAGGTGTGATCTCGCTTGAATCGGATGAAAAGGAAACCTATCACGATTACTTGTCCGAAAAATATTCCTGATGGATAAGCTGTTGGTTGACACAAATATTATCGTTGACTTACTTGCAAAGCGCTTCAACTTTTATCAGGAAGCTCAAGAACTGTTTACTCTGGCGGATGAAAAAAAAGTAAAGCTGTATATCTCCTCATTGACTTTTGCAAACACTCATTATATACTAACAAAAGGGTTGAATACTGATGTAGTTCGGAAAATTTTGATCAAGCTTAAGCTGCTTGTAACGATTTTACCACTTGACGAAAAAATTATTGATCTGGCATTATCATCAGATTTTAATGATTTTGAAGATGCCATTCAGTATTATAGCGCAGTTGAGAATGATTTGGATATGATTATCACAAGGAATAAAAAAGATTTTAAAAGCTCCAGACTCATAGTTTTAACGGCCAAAGAATATCTCAACAGATAAGTTACGATTTTATCTAGGCAGCCAAACTTTACAAGCGCCAGCTCGATTTCCGAAATTGGTGATACACATGTCCAGCTTTAATAAACCAATCATTTATTTTCAACATATCGTAAGGTGTATGCCCTAACGGGCAATGTTAGGCTACCGCTCAATGCTATTTATTGAAATGTATACCTTGACAGACTATAGCACTGCTTTCAGCAAGATGTGAATTCATAGGATAGCCCATAGGGCTTTCATATCCGTAGAATATAAGATTTTGAAGATGAAATTGATAGCCCGTAGGGCTTACATATTCCAACGGATTTGATTGCGATGATACACATTCAAGAAAATCCAAAAAATAAAAATTCTAAATGCTTTTTTGAACATGGTGTATGCCCTGACGGGCAATATTGGGCTACCGCTCAATGCTTTCTATTGATATGTATGCCCTAAAGGGCAATGTTGGGCTACCGCTCAATGCTTTCTATTGAAATGTATGCCCTAACGGGCAATAATCTACCGTCATCATGGAGTTCTCTGCGCCCTTCGCGGTAAAAAAATCCTCTGCGTCCCGATAGCTATCGGGACTGCGGTAAAATAAACCTCTGCGGTTAAAAAAAATAAAAATTTATGCAAACAGACCTACAAACCAAGTTACAAGCCATGCTTTGGGACCTACCCGAGTCGCAACGAAAGAATACGATCCAAGAGCTGTTGTCCGATCCGGTGAGCTTGTTTCACCAACAAGAACACCTGCTGATCAAAGCATTAAACACTCTTTCATGGTACGAGCTGATCAACTTGGTAGGTAAAGAAAATATAGGCATGCTTTTGTCAGATTCTGCTATACAAAAACTATTTCCTGCTCAAAGACGCTCACACTATATCCATGCCAGACGACTACTATCAAAATATACTGTACCCGCTTCAGGACAAAATACTTAGCCTAGTATCCGGCCTTTCAACCGATTTCTACCTAACAGGAGGAACTGCACTTAGCCGGGTATATCTGCATCATCGCTATTCGGACGATTTAGATTTTTTCGCAAACGAGATACCCGACTTTAAAAAGCAGGTGAACTCAGTAATCAAAGCACTTGAAAAGGCAGGTCTTAAATACGATATCACAGTAGCTGATGATGGATTTGCGCGTATCTTTATCTACGAAGGAGAACATTCTTTGAAAGTGGATTTTGTAAATGACGTGCCTTATCGCAGAGGATCATCTATAAAAAGCCCTGTTTATTACAAGACTGACAATATACTCAACATACTCTCGAACAAGATCACTGCACTAGGGAGATATTTAGCCAAAGACGTAGTGGATATCATTTATATATGTGGGAACATACAGTTTAACTGGCCGGAGATATTTGCTGACGTTAGTGCAAAAGATTTTTGGGTAAATCCTATACAAGTCGCTCAGATTTTGGAACAATTTCCTGTTGAAAACTTGAAAGAGATTCGTTGGATAATGAATGCGCCGGCTGCCTATTGGTTTCATTCGCGCCTGACAGAAGTAATTAAAGATGTATTAGAAGGTAATGAGAATTTTCCAACAGGAAGTAATGCAGCCATTCCTACCGAATAAAACAGTATATGCCTTGACAGGCAATAGCACTGCTTTCAGCAAGATGTGAATTCATAGGATAGCCCGTAGGGCTTACATATTCCAACGGATTTGATTGCGATGATACACATTCAAGAAAATCCAAAAAATAAAAATTCTAAATGCTTTTTTAAACATGGTGTATGCCCTGACGGGCAATATTGGGCTACCGCTCAATGCTTTCTATTGAAATGTATGCCCTAACGGGCAATAATCTACCGTCATCATGGAGTTCTCTGCGCCCTTCGCGATAAAATAAATCCTCTGCGTCCCGATGGCTATCGGGACGGTTAAATAAAAAAACCTCTGCGGTTAAAAACAAAAAAATGACCGAAAACATCATTTCATCCCGTATCATCCAAGCTGCTATTGAAGTACATAAAGCACTAGGCCCCGGGCTATTAGAAAGCGCCTATCAGGAAACCCTATACTACAAACTGAAAAAAGCCGGTCTTAAAGTAGAGAAAGAAAAAGCCCTGCCTTTAGTCTTTGAAGAAGTGAAGATGGATATAGGTTATAGGGTTGACTTAATGGTAGAAGATAAAGTCATAGTAGAGATTAAAAGTATAGAGGCTTTAAACGATATTTTCCTGGCACAGATACTCACCTATCTGAAGCTGAGTGGCTGTAAACTTGGATTACTCATCAACTTCAACGTCATGCTGCTGAAGCAAGGTATTAAGAGAGTCGTAAATAATTTATAGATTAACCGTGGTTTTTACCGCAAAGTACGCGGAGTAACAAAATATCCTCTGCGCTCTCCGCGAAAAAACCCTCTGCGTCCCGATGGCTATCGGGACTGCGGTAAAATAAACCTCAGCGGTTAAAAAAAATAATCTCAAACCATCCATTATGCAATTTCGTGATCTAATAAAACAGTATGAAGCTCTGAAATCAGAGATAGACCATGCCCTGCTGACTGCTGTCGCCTCAGGCCATTATATCATGGGTAAAGAAGTTACCGAGTTAGAACACCGTCTTGTCGATTACGTAGGCGCAAAACACTGCATCACATGCGCTAATGGTACCGACGCCCTGACCCTGGCCTTAAAGGTCTGGCAGATAGGCCCCGGCGATGCCGTCTTCGTACCCGACTTCACCTTCATCGCTACAGCAGAAGTAGTATCATTAGAAGGAGCCACACCAGTCTTTGTGGATGTGGATAGCCGTAGCTTCAATATATGTACAGAAAGCTTGGAAAAGGCCATACAACATACCTTATCCGAAGGCAAGCTGACTCCAAAAGCTATCATAGCCGTTGACCTGTTCGGGCTACCGGCTAACTATCCTGCCATATCAGAGATAGCCAAGAAATATCAGCTATGGGTATTGGAAGACGGAGCACAAGGGTTTGGAGGAGCTATAGGACAACAAAAAGCATGTTCATTTGGCGATATTTCAACTACCTCCTTCTTCCCTGCCAAGCCCTTAGGATGCTATGGAGACGGAGGAGCTGTCTTCACCGATAATGACGAATGGGCCGATCATATACGCTCTCTTAAGGTTCATGGAAAAGGAACCGACAAATACGACAACGTACGCATAGGCCTCAACTCCCGGTTAGACACCCTGCAAGCTGCTATACTACTGTCTAAGTTCGAAGCATTCAAGAATGAAGAACTAGATCAGGTAAACCAGATCGCATCCCTTTACACCCAAAGACTATCTACACTATACACAACACCTTGGATACCTGATGGCTACTACTCAAGCTGGGCACAATACACCCTGATCATGGAGACTAACGACCAACGAAATAAACTACAGCACTATCTGAAAGGACATGGCATACCCACTATGGTCTATTACCCAAAACCCATGCATGCCCAGACGGCTTACGCACATCTGAACTATACCGCCGCACAAAACCCCGTCAGCCACAGCCTCTCACAAACCGTCTTATCACTTCCTATGCATCCATACCTGACAGAAGAAGAAGTAAACCGTGTATGTGATAAAATATTGGAGTTTGATAGATAAGATACTTTTTAACCCTATTATGCAAACTCATTACTCCAGAAGACATTTAAATAATTATCTCCTTTAGATTCTGTTTAATAGAAATTTTTTTCACGCTAACTAGAAATTTTAAATGTGAAAATACAAGAAATAAAAAAATAGGGAAGGCAATCGAAAATTCACAAAACTTAGACGTGCATTCCAGTTCTTTTACAGAGGATTAAACTCTATTATCTAAAGCAAGTAATAGCAACTTAATAATCTAAAAAAAATAATTAATATCATTATGTCTAAAGTAGTAAGTATATTTAACATATTTGCAAATATTGCTGTTATCTTAGGAATTGGCTTTGCAGCAAGTCAATATTCTGCAATTAAGGAGAATAATTACCGAATATTTGCAATTGATGCATTGAATAGATTTTATAATAAAGAATTTTATCAAAGTACTGCAATTGTACACACCAAAGAATTTGATAGAAATTCAATAGAATATATTGATGCATCAAATTATTTATTTAACACATACTATTTAATAGCAGTTGTTTATGAAAACAAAATAGCAGATAACGAATTAATAAGCAATGGAATAAAATATGAATTAAAGCGATACGTGTGTACTGAATCTTTTAAAAATCAACCCAATAAAGATGTAAGTGCACTAATAAAGTCAATGAATTCTTCAATTAATAAAAATAACACTAAAAATGAAAACAATAATAATAATAGTAAGTGTAGCACTTTGTAGTTTATTTACAACTACATATGCACAAGAAGAAAACTTTGCTAAAAAAGTAAACCCTACCCAACAAGAAAACCTAGCTCAAATACGAAATTACAGTGGCACGCCAGATCTGAAAGAAAGTGTCAAGAAAATATCTAATAAAACAGATTTTGATTTGAACATCAAAAAACAGACTAATACTAAAACAGAAAAAAAGGAAAATGTTACAAATGTTACAAAGGAGTTTTTATCTGAAGTAGAATATGATGGAGAAGAAACAATAAAACAAAGAGTTCTATTCCAAGAAACATTTTCTGAAGAAGCATTAGAGAATAAATGGTTAGAGGTAGCTGGAACAAAAAACATGATGGGCTACAATGATAGTACTTATGGTAAAGTTTTAAAAATCAGTAATAAACAACCACAAATCTCTTTTATTGAGTATTATTTAGATAATAGTTACAAAGGAAAGAATCTCAAGTTAGAATGCAAAATCAAAGTAGAAAACATTCAAAAGGGTGAAAATAAATACGATATCGGGCAGTTAGCAATAGAATATCAGGTTGACGAAACATTTGTCTATCCAGCAGTACAAGGATTAGTATATACAAAAGATTGGGATACTTATTATGCCCGAGAAGATGGGTCAACTGATATAGATAATACAGGCCTTGGGCATTTCGTATTTAAAATACCAGAAAACGCAAAAAACATTCGATTATATTTAGGCCTACAAAACTGCACAGGTACAATATATTTTAAAGATTTAATCATATATGAAATATTGGAATGACTTTATCTTTTATGCTGATACATTCTGATACAAACTTCGCACATATATCAAATTTACATAGGAGATAGATTTCTCAACAGAACGAAGAATTGAAAAACAGATTGGTGAATTTAACTACAGTCCTGATCACGATAGCTACCGGGATAACGGTTAAAATAACTCTTATTGCTCAACAAAATTATAACAAAACCATATAAATGAAAACAGCTTTAATCACTGGCGTAACCGGGCAAGACGGGGCATACTTAAGCGAGTTCCTACTTAAAAAAGGCTATAAAGTTCATGGGCTTAAGCGCCGCTCTTCTTTGTTCAATACCGACCGCATTGACCATATCTATCAGGATCCACACGTACAGGATGCTAATTTTATTCTTCATTATGGTGATTTAACAGATTCAACCAATCTGATTCGTCTGATACAAGAGATACAACCAGATGAGATTTACAATCTAGCGGCAATGAGCCATGTTCAGGTTTCATTTGAGACACCCGAATACACAGCAAATGCAGATGGAATTGGAACACTACGTATTTTAGAAGCCGTTCGAATCTTGGGATTACACAATAAAACACGTATCTATCAAGCATCCTCTTCCGAGCTTTATGGTTTGGTGCAGGAAGTACCTCAAAACGAGAAAACACCATTTTACCCAAGATCGCCCTATGCCGTCGCGAAATTGTATGCCTACTGGATTACAGTCAACTATCGTGAAGCATATAATATGTACGCTTGTAATGGAATACTATTTAATCATGAATCACCTATACGAGGCGAAACTTTTGTTACACGTAAAATCACGCGGGCCGTTGCAAAAATTGCCTTAGGGATGCAAGATACCCTTTACCTTGGAAACTTAGATTCTCAACGTGACTGGGGTCATGCAAAAGATTATGTCAGAATGATGTGGATGATTTTGCAAGCACCGCAGGCTGAAGATTGGGTTATTGCAACAGGAATTACGACTCCCGTGAGACAGTTTGTCAAAATGGCCTTCGCCGAAGTTGGATTGGAAATTTCATTCGAAGGAACTGGGGTTGATGAAAAAGGTTTTCTTCATAGCATTGATGAAGGAAAATTTAAAGCTACAGTAGGAGAAAAATATTTAAAGTACCTGAAAAATAGAAATAAGGCATCTTTTTTAGTTGCTGTGGATCCACGATATTTCAGACCAACAGAAGTGGACCTTTTAATAGGCGATGCCGGAAAGGCTCGTGCTAAGCTAGGATGGATACCCGAATATGATTTAAAAGGATTGATTGAAGATATGACGCTTTCAGACATTACTTTAATGAAGAAAGATGCATACCTCAGAGAAGGTGGTTTCCGTACGATGAACTATTATGAGTAAAATAGTAGTGAATTAAAAAAAGCTAATACATACAAATAATATATTTATAATCGGTACTCATTCATTGAAAAGATTAAATTTTTAAAATCAAATTCGAGTTGATATAAAAAATATGGATAAGAATGCTAAAATTTATATTGCAGGACATAATGGGTTGGTAGGTTCTGCCATTATGAAAAAACTACAACGCAAAGGATATCAAAACATCATCGGAAAACCCTCAAAGGAACTTGATCTAAGAAATCCAATGGCTGTTCAGTCATTTTTCGATTGGGCTAAGCCGGAATATGTATTCCTGGCTGCTGCAAAGGTAGGTGGGATCATTGCCAACAACACATATAGGGGTGAATTCATTTATGATAATCTGATGATTCAAACCAATGTCATCCATCAGTCCTACCTCAGCGGGGTTAAAAAGCTTCTCTTCCTTGGTAGCACCTGTATTTATCCTCGTGAAAGCCATCAGCCCATAAAAGAAGAATACCTTCTTACAGGACCTTTGGAGTACACTAATGAGCCATACGCTATCGCAAAGATAGCCGGCATTAAGATGTGTGAAAGTTATAATATACAATACGATACTAACTTTCTTTCGGTAATGCCTACCAACTTATATGGCCCAAACGATAACTTTGACTTAGAAAAAAGTCATGTACTACCAGCACTCATACGCAAGATCCATCTTGGTAAATGCCTTGAAGAAAACAATTGGCAGGCCATACGAGCCGATCTCAATAAAAGACCTATCGAAGGAATTACTGGAATAAGCACAGAGAATGAAATCCTCACTATCTTAAATAAATATGGTATTAGCGTACAAAATGAAATTTCAAAGGAAGTACAAGTTGAAGTTTGGGGTAGTGGTACTCCTAAGCGAGAATTTCTATGGTCTGAGGACATGGCAGATGCCTGCGTCTTCATCATGGAAAACGTCAACTTCAACGACCTCATTCCTCAATCTCAACCTGAAATCCGTAATACACACATCAACATTGGCACAGGCAAAGAAATTTCCATCAAACATCTGGCCGAACTCGTCAAACAAATTGTCGGCTTTCGCAGTGAACTTTTTTTCAATACCTCAAAACCGGACGGAACGCTTAGAAAACTCACCGACCCGTCAAAATTAAATCAATTGGGATGGAAACAACAGGTAGATATCGAAGAAGGAATTGTGAGGATTTATGATTGGTATGTAAATTAGCATTACAAAATAAACTTATGAACATCCTCTCCCTCATCGGCCGCACTTCTGAACTCTTCACCGAAGACATCATCGCCAAACACGAATAGCAATTATCTGAGACCGTGCAAGCTTCACGTTTTCTTGTGATTGGTGGTGCCGGTTCAATTGGGCAAGCCATTGTTAAGGAGATTTTCAAGCGGAATCCAAAGAAATTGCATGTGGTAGATATCAGCTAGAATAATCTTGTTGAGTTTCTACGAGATATTCGCAACACATTTAGATAGATTTCATATTACTTTCAGACTTTTTCGCTAGATGTTGGATTGGATTTGTATGATACGTTTTGGTATGCTGATGGATAGTAGGATTATGTGCTCAATCTTTCAACTCCCAAACATGTACACAGCGAAAAAGATCCATATTCTCTGATGCGCATGATTGACATAAACATTTTCAATAAAATAAAAACTCTTAGGCAAGCGATTTCAAAAAGAAAAAAGGGTTTCTACGAATCCATCCAACATTACTTTAACCGGCTTAAGCAGCTTAATATTGCATAATTTGGGTTAAAACGTATAAATTATACAAGAAAAAAACAATACAACGGAAAATTTGGAAGCAAAAGTTACGATAATAGGAGCTGGTGTTATTGGTTTAGCAATTGCCGAAGAATTATCAAAAAAGTTCAACAAGATATTTGTAGTTGAGAAAAATAAAAAATTTGGTCAGGAAACTTCTAGTAGAAATAGTGAAGTAATTCATTCAGGTATATATTATCCAACAAACTCTCTAAAAGCAAAACTATGTGTTGAAGGAAATAAAATGCTATATGATTTTTGCATAAAACATGGTATCCCTCATTCAAGATGTGGCAAATTAGTGGTTGCAACAAACCTTAAAGAAGAAAAGATTCTGAATAAGATACTTAACCAAGCCATCAGAAATGGAGTTAAGGATGGGCAATTGATTTCAAGGGAAAAAGCATTGGAACTTGAACCTGAAATTTTCTGCACAAAAGCTCTTCATTTTCCTTCAACCGGCATCATTGATTCTCATGGGCTAATGAAAAGACTTGAAGCCAATGCTACAATAAATGGTGTTTCATTTGCCTATAATTCGGAAGTTGTAAAAATTGAAAGGATTGAGGGTGGCTATGCGATTACTGTAAAAGAAAATAATATTCAGTTTATCTTTACTACTGAATATGTTATAAATGCCTCTGGATTAAATGCAGACCAAATTGCTAAGACCGCAGGTGCATTTCAAAAAGCATATAAGATTCACTATTGGAAAGGCGATTATTTTGCAGTGGGAAATGGGAAAAACAAAAAAATAAATCGTTTGATTTATCCAGTACCACAGACTAATGTAGTAGGGTTAGGTATTCATGCTACTTTAGATTTAAATCATGGGATGAAACTTGGTCCAGATTCAACATATTTGCAGTCGAACACAATTGATTATAGTATAGACAAAAAAAAACAAACTGCATTTTTATTAGCTGCTCAGAAGTATTTACCTTTTCTTGAATTTGAAGATTTACACCCTGATCAAGCTGGGGTTCGACCTAAACTACAACTGCCTGGTGAACCTGTACGAGATTTTATTATCACAAAAGAAACTGCGTCAGGTCATCCTAATTTTATAAATTTAATAGGCCTTGAAAGCCCAGGACTAACTTCCTGTCTAGCCATTGGCCATATGATATCAAAACTACTTGACAATTAAAAAACTTGAAATATGAACAATTTAAAAAATTCTAAGATTTTAGTAATTGGTGGTGCTGGCTTCATTGGTAGCTTTGTAGTATCAGAGTTACTCAAAGAAGATGTTGCAGAAGTTGTTGTCTATGACAATTTTGCTAGAGGTAAAAAAGAGTATTTGACCGAACAACTAAAAGATCCACGTTGTACTATTTTTCCCATCGGAGGTGATATTAGGGATATTGACATTTTAGATGCAGCCATGAAAGGGAAAGATTTTGTCATTTCTCTTGCAGCTATGTGGCTTTTGCATTGTAAGGACTATCCTCGAACTGCATTTGAAGTAAACATCGCTGGCACGTTCAATGTGTTTGAGGCATGTGTTAAGAACAATATTAAAAAACTCATTTGGTCATCTTCTGCATCAGTGTATGGTGATGCCGTTGAATTACCCATGACAGAAAATCACCCTTTTAACAACAAAAACTTCTACGGCGCAACTAAAATTGCAGGAGAGGCTATGGCTACAGCTTTCAATGATAGATATGGGTTAAAAGTTATTGGGCTTAGATATATGAACGTGTATGGACCACATCAAGACCAAACTGCAGCCTATACAGGGGTTGTCCCGATAATGCTTAATAAGATTGAAGCAAATGAACCCCCTGTTATAAATGGCGATGGAAGTCAAGCTTACGATTTTATTTATGTGGAAGATGCTGCCAGATGTAATGTGGATGCATTGAATAGTGAGATAGGATTTGGAATGTACAATGTTGGCACAGAGGTACAAACATCCATAAAAGATTTATGTAATATGATTCTTGAGTTGAAAAAGTCAAATCTAAAAGTAACTTTCAAACCTTATACGGCTGATGACGCCCGTGCATTAGTACAAAATCGAATTGGCTCAAAAGTAAAAGCTGAAAAAGAAATTGGATTTAAATTCAAATACTCATTAGAAGAAGGCCTTAAAAGGCTGATTGAATGGCGGATAGTTACAGGTGTTGATAAATCAAAATAAATTTTAAAAATGAATATTCCATTAATTAAACCTTACATTGATCAAGAAATCAAACAAAGGGTATTTGATGTATTGGATAGTGGTTATTTAACCGAAGGCCCAGTTACAAAAGAGTTTGAACAAAAGTTCGCATCATATATAGGTTGTAGAAACGCTATTGCTGTTACTTCTTGTACCACAGGACTTGAAATGGCACTCAGAGTTCTAAATATAGGACAGGGTGATGAAGTAATTGTCCCCGATTATACTTATCCCGCTACTGCATCCGTCATTCCAATTGTTGGAGCAAGCGCAATCATCGTTGATGTTTCAAAAGACAACATGATCATAGACTATGATGCGATTGAACAAGCCATAACAAAGAAAACAAAAGCAATTATCCCAGTCTCTGCTTTTGGTAACCCACTTGATTTTGATAGGCTCAATGAAATAAAAAGAAAGCACAATCTCTATATCATTGAGGATGCTGCTCCATCCGTAGGTGCGGAGTTTAAGGGAATAAAAGTTGGTAACTTAGCAGATATCACGGTGTTTTCTTTTCATCCTCGCAAATTTATTACAACTGGTGAAGGCGGTATGATTACTACCAACAATGACAAATGGGCCAATTGGCTCAATTCATACAAGCACTTCGGTATGGATATGTCAGGAACAAGTCGTGAAGGAATAAAATTTGAAATCATTGGAACAAATTATAAATTGAGTAATATTTTGTCTGCAATCGGTCTGGGACAGTTGACTAAAATTGATAAGTTACTTCAACAAAGAAAAGATTTAGCTAAAAATTATATCAAATTGTTGGAAAAAGAATCAACTATTAAATTGCCTATTACAACAAATCATGGAATTCATAGTTACCAATCTTTCATCGTCTATCATCCCAACAGAGACACCATTATGAATCGTATGCGTAAGGAGGGAATTGAAGTTCAAATTGGCACTTATGCACTTCATATGCACAAAGCATTCAACAACAATCCTCTGGTTAAAATTATTGGTAATATGGAAAATAGCCAATGGTGCTACGATCACGCGCTTACATTACCCCTATTTTACGATCTTACCAATGAACAACAGGAACTTATCGTACAAGAAATTATAAAATCAGAATAAGTTATGTGTGGTATTGTGGGTGTTTATAATCTTGATGGCAAGCCTTTTCTGTTAAGCAATCTTGTGCGAATGGCCGAAACCATTGCCCATCGTGGACCAGATGATGAAGGTTATTATGTCAAGGACAGTATTGCATTGGCTCACAAACGCCTTTCAATATTGGATACTAGCCCTAGAGGTGTGCAACCAATGGCCTCCAAAGATGGCAAATGGATCGTTGTTTTTAATGGATGTATTTACAACTACCTTGAAATTAAGCAAGAGTTAAAAGCAAAAGGCCATTATTTTATATCTACAGCAGATACAGAAGTAATTGCTGAAGGACTATCGGCCTATGGTCCTTCAATCTTTGAGAGATTTAATGGCATGTTTGCGATTGGTGCATGGAATACAGAAGAAAAAATGTTGTATTTGAGTAGGGACAGATATGGTGTTAAGCCACTCTATTACTGGTTTAATGGAAAAACAATTGTGTTTGCTTCTGAAATAAAAGCGATAATAGCTCATCCTGACTTTCATGTAGATATTAACTATTATGCGTTAAACGAATATTTCACTTTCCAAAATCAGTTCACTTTCCAAACTCTCTTTAAAGGTGTTTATATGCTTCCTCAGGCCAATACTGTACATATTGATTCCAAGTCCAAATCAATAAAACACCAAGCCTGGTGGGATTATGACTTTACTTCTCCTGATAACAATATGTCTTTTGAAGAAGCCAGAGAAGAAACTTTAAGACTTTTCAAGCAGGCTGTAACCAGGCAAATGATTGCCGATGTTCCTGTTGGAGCCTATCTATCCGGCGGTATGGACAGTGGATCAATCGTTTCAATAGCTTCGCAACATGTCCCACGACTATCAACATTTACTTGCGGTTTCGATATGTCCGAAGTAACGGGCGTGGAAGCCAACTATGATGAGCGTAGGGATGCAGAATTGTTGGCTAACCACTTTAAAACTGAGCATTATGAGCAGGTGATGAATGCTGGCGATATTCGATGGTCGCTACCAAAAGTAGTTAATCATATTGAAGACCTAAGGGTAGGCATGTCGTATCCTAATTACTACATATCCCGTCTTGCCTCAAAATTTGTTAAAGTGAGTTTACAAGGCACCGGGGGAGATGAATTATATGGCGGCTACCCTTGGAGATATTACCGAGTATTTGATTCAATATCTCAAAAGGATTTTTTTAACCAATACTACGGCTTTTGGCAAAGATTAGTTGCTGATGATAAGAAAAAAGAACTATTTACTCAAAGGGTATTGTCAAACATTGACCTGAACGAACCACGCAATATTTTTGAAAGAGTGTTCACTTTCAACAAAAAAATGAAGTACGATACACCAGAAGAACATATACAAAACAGTCTTTATTTTGAAATAAAAACATTTTTACCCGGATTGCTGTTGGTCGGAGACAAATTAGCGATGGCAAATGGATTGGAAGAACGATTTCCTTTCCTTGATAATGACCTTGTTGATTTTGCAATGAAAATCCCTGTCAGGCATAAATTAGCCAATTTAGAAAGAATGAAAAAAGTTGATGAAAATGAGTTCAGAGATAAAAGAACAATATACAAGGAATTTAATGATGGGAAAAATGTGTTACGTCAAGCAATGCAAGAATTGATTCCTGAGAAAATCGTAAACCGAAAAAAACAGGGTTTTAGTGCCCCGGATGAAAGCTGGTATAGAGGTGAAAATGCAGATTATGTGAAAGAATTACTCTTGAATGGCAAAACTGCTTCTTCAGAATTTATCAATCCTAAATATATTCAGAAAATAGTTGACCAGCACATTAACCACAAAATTAATCATCGCTTACTAATTTGGAGCTTAATGAACTTTGAGTGGTGGTGTAAAATTTTTCTAAACAAGTAGTAATGATATCAAAGTTACTAAAGAAAGTTTTTTTTGGTTTAAGACACCAGAAAAAAAAGCGTTTTGACAGAGTATTGCCTGTTAACGAATTAATTACTGATAGATGGGAAAAAGCCAGATATTTGGGGTTTGGCAAAGGAACATCTGTATATGACAACTCCTATATTTTCGGTAATGTAAAGGTTGGGATAAATACGTGGATAGGTCCTTATACGATTCTTGATGGTAGCGGAGGCCTTTCAATAGGTAACAATTGTAGCCTTTCAGCAGGTGTACAGATTTACACCCATGATACAGTTAACTGGGCAATTACAGGAGGTAAAGCTGATTATGAGTATGCTAAAACAAAAATTGGCGATAATGTTTATATTGGTCCCAACTCCATAATCGCTAAGGGTGTTAAAATTGGCAATGGATGTATAATAGGAGCCAATAGTTTTGTAAATAAATCTTTTCCTGATGATTCTAAAATTGCTGGAACACCAGCAAAAAAAATTAATTGATGATAAAGTACAAAGAATTAAAAATTTGCACAAGGTGTATTTATGATGAAAGAACACCAGCAATAAGTTACGATGAGCAAGGAGTTTGTAATTATTGCAAAATGGTTGATAACCTTAAAGCAGAATACAATACAGGTATGCCAGAAGGTGAACAGAAAATCGATGAGATAATCGAACAGATCAAAAGGGATGGTAAAGGAAAAAATTATGATTGTATAATTGGAGTGAGTGGTGGCACAGATTCATCATATATGGTTTACTGGGCATTGAAAAAGGGTCTCAGGCCTTTAGCAGTGCATTACGACAATACATGGAACACATCAATAGCTACGGAAAACATCAGAAAAGTTCTGGAGAAATTAAAGGTGGATTTGTTTACCCATGTCATTGATAATCGAGAAGCAGATGATATATTTAAGGCCTTTTTTATTTCTGGTGTACCAGAAATTGAAGCATCTACTGATCTTGCCCTTGCTGAAACCATGTACAGAGCTGCTGCTAAATTTAAAGTCAAATATGTGCTAGAAGGCCATTCTTTTGTTGCAGAAGGAATAACGCCCTTAGGTAAAAACTATTTTGATGGAAAATATATTAAAAGTATCCATAAAATGTTTGGTAAGCTTCCAATGAAAACATATCCATTAATGACTTTCTGGAAGTTTATTAAATGGACAACGATATACAGAATTAAGAAAATCAGACCACTGTGGTATATCCAGTATAACAAAGAAGATGCCCGCACCTTTTTGGAAAAGGAATTTGGGTGGCAGTATTATGGAGGACACCATCTTGAAAACCGAATGACAAGCTTTTTTCATAGCATTTATTGTCCGCAGAAGTATAACATTGACTATCGCAATAATAGTTTGTCAGCATCTGTCAGGGCAGGAAAAATGAACCGTGACGAAGCAGTAATCGAATATTATGAAAGACCTCCTTATATTGAACCAGAACTTTTATCGTATTTCAAAAAACGACTAAATCTTTCAGATGATGAATATGAAAAAATCATGAAAACACCTCCAAAATACTGGTATGAATTTCCAACTTATAAGAAACGCTTCGAAAGATTACGACCTTTCTTTTATTTACTAATGAAAGTAAATCTTGTTCCTCGCTCATTTTACATGAAATATTGCTTCCCTGCTGAAATGAATAGGCTGTGATCTATATTGTTGACTATGGTATGGGGAACCTTGGTTCAGTACAAAACATGCTCAAACACATCGGCATTCCATCACAAATTGTTGATGATCCTTGTGTTTTAGAAAAAGCAAATAAAATTCTGTTACCCGGCGTAGGTTCTTTTGATCAGGCAATGAAGCATATTCAACAAAAAGGGTTTCTAAGGATTTTAAATCAAAAAGCACTCACGGAAAAAATTCCTGTTCTTGGTATCTGTTTAGGTATGCAGTTGCTTACTAACGGAAGTGAAGAAGGTATTCTACCCGGCCTTGGCTGGATAGATGCCAAAACTATCCGGTTCCCAATTAACAATGGTTTAAAAGTGCCTCATATGGGATGGAATATAGTGCATACTTCATTTCCCAATCTGCTTACAAAAAAGCTACCTGAAGAAAGTAGGTTTTACTTTGTCCATTCCTATTATGTGAAAGTTGTCAACGAAGAAAACAGTATACTAAAAACAGATTATGGGGTTCGTTTCGATGCTGCAATCCAAAAGAATAACATATATGGTGTACAATTTCATCCCGAGAAAAGTCACAAATTCGGTATGCAAATTCTAAAAAACTTTGCAGAAATCTAATGCTAAAAACGAGAATAATTCCTGCATTATTACTGCAAAACGAATCACTAGTAAAAACCTTTAGGTTCACAAAACCAAGATATATTGGAGATCCTATCAACACAGTACGTATTTTTAATGAACTGGAAGTGGATGAATTGATTTTTCTTGATATTACCGCAACCAAAGATAAACGTGAACCAAACTACAAAATTCTATCCGAAATTGCAAATGAATGCTTCATGCCTCTTGGCTATGGAGGAGGCATATGTTCATTGGAACAAGCAAGAAAGATATTCAGTATTGGTTTTGAAAAGATTTTACTTAACACATCTTCTCATCTAAACAAATATCTAATAAGCGAGATAGCTGATGTGTTTGGTAGTCAAGCTGTGATTGTATCAATTGATGTGAAAAAGAATTTTTGGGGAACTCATGAGGTATGGGCGCATGAAGCAAAACAAAATATAAAGAAAAGCCCAATTGATTGGGCATCTGAAGTTGAAAGGCTTGGAGCTGGTGAGATATTACTTACATCTGTGGATAAAGAAGGTACATGGTCAGGTTTTGATATTGATCTTGTAAAAAAAACTACCGATACAGTCAACATCCCCGTAATAGCGCACGGTGGTGCCGGAACAATTGAACATATTAGAGAAGTAGTTAAGCAAGGAAACGCATCAGCAGTGGCACTTGGTAGTATGGTCGTATATCAGAAAAAGGGGTATGGTGTTTTAGTTAATTTTCCGGATAAAAAAGAATTAGAAAAGATATTGGTATGAAGCAGACATTTTTATTTACTTTCGATTATATCAAACAACAATATCAGCAAGTACTAAACTATGGATATACAGTTATTACTTGTGAGCAATATATTACCTACAAAAGAAAAAAAGAAACATTTCCAGTATTGGTTAATCGTGTAGATATTGATCTTTCGGTAAAAAAGACTGAGAATTTAATAGATATTTTTAATGATCTTGGAATAAAAGCTACTTTCTTTTTAAGACTACACGCCCCAGAGTATAATCCCTTTAGCTTTGACAATTACCGAATCATAAAAAAACTTCTAAATTCAGGCCACGAACTTGGATATCACTCTGAAGTGATAGACCAATCAGTAATTTGGGGAGAAGATCCTACTGACTGCTTATGGCGTGATATTGAAATCATTAATCGGATATTTAACACAGAAATCAGAGGTGTTGCTAGTCATGGAGGAATGACAGGCTTAAATAATTTAGATTTTTGGGGAAATAAAAAGGCGAAAGACTTTGGACTTCTATATGAAGCCTACGATAAAGAACCAGAATTCAATCTTTTTCAAGAGTCGTTTTATGTAAGTGATTCAGAGTGGATAAGGTGGAAGTGTTATAACAAAGGTCAATTAGTTGAAGGCGATAGAAGAAGTTTGGCCGAACATCTGCCAGATGGCCACCAGATAATTCATGCATTAATTCATCCCGACACGTATTATAAAAGACATTTATATGAGTAGTTTTATTATTAGCGAAGCCCTTGATTTACTCAGTAAAACTGATATTCCTTTTAGATTCTCAGGAAATGAAAAAGTTATCATTAAGTGTGCAAATAGCATAGATAGCTTATCTAAAAATGCTCTTTCCTTTTTCAGAAGAAATGATGTGGATTCTTACAGAAAAAACTTTAACCAAACAAACTTGGTAGTGTTAAAGCCAGAAGCTGATATTAATCTACCCCCAGGCAATTTTATTTTTGTTGAGAATCCGTCTTTAGTATTTAATATCATTGGTATCCTACTTAAAGAAAAAGCAAAAGTTACAATAGACCCAACCGCAAATATCCATGATAAATCAATAATAGGAAAGAGTACAAGTGTGGGAGCATATTGCTCAATAGGTAGCAATGTAAAAATAGGTGACAATTGTATTATTATGGACACATGTACTATTAATAATGCTGATATTGGAAATAATACAATAATTCACTCGGGCACAAGAATTGGGAATCCGGGATTGGGGTCATATCTTGATAAAAAGGGTAAATATCACGACTTCCCTCACTTTGGTAAAGTCATTATTGGTAATAGAGTTGTCATCCAAGATAACACAGTTATAAATCAAGGGACCTTAAATAACACCATCATTGAAGAGGACACCCGAATAGGGCCATTAACCTGTATTGGTCATGGAGTCAGGATAGGTAAGAGTTGTTTCGTTTCACAATCAGTTACAATAGCCGGTTCAGTAGCTATTGGAAATTTCGTAAAAATATGGGGCAATGCTTCTATTAGGGATGGAATTTTGGTTGGAAACGGAAGTACAATTGGTATGGGGGCCGTTGTAGTAAAAAACATTCCGGAAAATGAGTCATGGGTAGGTAATCCAGCTAAAAAAATGTGAATTTAATAGGACAAAAGGGTAGATGTAGGTTTCATTTATATGCTACTATATCTTAAAAAAAGACTTCCGAATTTCTTGAGTTGTAAAACCTATAACAATTTAATTATCATTAGTTTTCTAAAAATAGAAAATTTTGATTAAGGTCATTCATTTTCGGTTAATGATAGTAGCATATTTCTTCAAACATCAAAATAAGCATAAGAAAGATCATACATGAAATTAGCATTACTAGGAAATATGAACAACAATAATTTCTCAATCATGCGGTATCTGAGAGATTTAGGAGTAGATGCACATTTACTATTATTCGAAAATGATGGTGTTGGATCGAACTCGCACTTTGTGCCTGAAAACGACACTTGGGAATATGATAAATGGAAGCCTTATATTCACAAGATAAATTTTAGTATTGATCCCGCATTAGTTCAGCAAAAATATTCGGTGCTAAATATAGTGTACATACTACAAAGAATTCGACTAACTATAATTAATAGAAAGTTTTCCAAAGCTTACAAACCTATTTCAAACACCAAAATTGAAAATATTTTAAAGGGATATGATGCTTTTATTGGTTCAGGGCTAACAGGGATAATGCTAATGAGAATAGGGCCATTAACCTGTATTGGTCATGGAGTCAGGTTAGGTAAGAGTTGTTTCGTTTCACAGTCAGTTACAATAGCCGGTTCAGTAGCTATTGGTAATTTCGTGAAAATATGGGGCAATGATTCTATCAGGGATGGAATTTTGGTTGGAAATGGAAGTACAAATTGGTATGGGAGCCGTTGTAGTAAAAAATATTCCGAAAAATGAGTCATGGGCAGGTAATCCTACTAAAAAAATGTGAATTTAAAGATAAAACAAATGAAAAAAAATAAGGTTTTTTTAGGTTTTATTGACATCGCCGGCCAGATATCCGAGTATGCAAATTCATACAGTAACTTAGGTTACAAAGTAACAACCGTAGTAAGGACCAGAATTTCGTATTTCCCATATTCAAGGTATAACATAATACTAGAAGGACTTATACCGCCTTTTTTAAAAAAAGGAACCTTACTTAGAAAACTTTATCTAGGTATAGTTTATATCCCATTATATCATATGCTAATGCTATATTTTGTGTTTTCAAATGATATTTTCCATTTTATCTGGTATAATGCTAAAACAAACTTCTTTTACTTTTGGTTAATTAAGAGATTAAATAAAAAAATCATCATTCAGTTTGTAGGCAGTGATGTAAAATGGATTCCACTACATTTCCAGGAATTCGAATTTAGAAGATTAGACACAGGTGACCAGAAACTACGTATGGTCAATACACAGAAACAAAAAATTACTCTTAATAGCCGATTGAGGTATGTAAGAATTTCAGAAAAATTTGCCGATTTAATTATTTCCATACCAGAACAAGCTCAATTACAATTACGTCCATATTATAACTTTTACTTACCAGTAACAAAAAATATTAAACAGAAAAAAAGATCAAACAGAAAATTAAAGGTAGCACTTGGAATTACAGAATCAAAAGCGAAAGGAACTGATAAGGTTATTGAAATACTAAAAAACTATATTAACCAATCGACTGTAGATTTTGAGTTAATTAAACTAGCGAAAATACCGCACGATAAAGTTTTAAACATTTTAGAAATAACAGATATTTTTATTTATACGCCCTATTCATGCGGCGCTGGTAAGTTTGGTCATGAAGCTGTTGCTGCAGGAGCCGTTACTTTAGTTGGTTATGACAAAGATTGGCTTGCACTACCAGAGAATCCACCCTTTGTACATATACAAGAAAATACTCTTATTGAAAAGCTTGATTATTTTTTGCGTAATCATGAAGAAAGAATCAAACTATCTGAATACGGTATTGTTTGGGCAAAAAATTGGACGGATCCAGATTGGATTATTTCTGATATTTTAGATAAATTAAATAATGATCGGCCGCCAGATTATATTCCTAAATTCTTTAGAGATCAAGCAACTTTTGACTCAATTTGGGATAAACCTGATTCATACAAGGTTGCAAATAAATGGACCAAATATGTTTCTAGAGAAAAATGGTACAAAGAAAATATTTCTCCTGGATATAGAGATAAATTAATCTTTGAGGGATGATAAAACAATTCATAAAAGATGCAGGGATTTATGGAATAACTGGCATACTTTCAAAAGGTATTGCAATCTTTCTAGTACCTGTTTATACAAAAATACTAACACCGAATGATTATGGTATCATAGATCTTGTAGCTGTCATTTATTCTATTGTTGCCATTTCAGTGCCCTTAGAGATTTCGCAAGCAGTGGCAAGGTTTCTTGCAGATGATAGAGATAATCCAAGCTATATAAAACAAGTTAGTTCAATAGGACTTTTCATTACACTAATTGCATTCTCCATCTTTTTTTTGGTTGGGTTTATGTTTAAAGAAAAGCTAACATTATGGATTTTTGAAGATGGCAATCTGGAAAAAACATTTGTAATCGCTTTACTTCATATGTTTTTTACAGGCCTCTTTTATTTTGTTCAAAATCAATTGAAATGGACACTTAAGCCATTAAAATATTCTATCACTTCCATCGTTTATATAATTGTTAATTTCACTTTTTCAATTTTATTTGTAGTTATACTTAAAGTGGGGCTAATTGGGGTTTTTTATGCCTATTTAATAGCTGGCACAACAGGTTTTCTATTAGGTTTTTATTTTAGTAATGAGAATTACTCCTTTAGTATCCATTTTCCTACCACAAAAAAAATGCTTGCATTCTCATTGCCATTGGTCCCATCTGGTGTAAGTGTGTTTTTTATTAATACTGGGCAAAGGATTATGATTAAAGGACTAATGGAACTTTCAGATTTAGGTTTATTTGCAGTAGCTAGAAAAATCGCATCAATACTTGGTATCGGATTTCAAAGTATCCAAAACTCTATTATTCCATTGGTTTATCAGAACATGGATAAATCAAAAACGCCAAAGGATATGGCTACAATTTTTCGTTTCATGGTTTTTTTTCTTTTACTTTTTTTTGTACTAATCTCATTGTTTTCAAAAGAATTACTTATAGTAATGACAACACCAGCTTATTATAATGCGTATAAAATAATACCTCTTTTAGTATTGGCGGAGTGCTTTGTGGGCTTACAGAGAACTTTTTCGGTAGGTCTATCTATTGCTAAGAAAACAAAGATTCTAGCATACATTAATATTTTAGGATCAATTGTTTCATTAATTATAAGTTTTGTTTTTATTTATTATTTTGGAATTATGGGTGCTGCCATAGCGTACTTAATTCAAAGTATTGTAATAACAATTATTCAAATTACATTTTCACAGAAATTCTTTTTTGTCCAATACCCAATTAAAAGCTCCTTCTTTACAATGCTATTTTCCATAGTCATTATCACAATAGGACTATTTTTTATTGCTGATTTGCAAATTGTCTTTCAAGTTTTAATTAAATTACTATTGTTAACTTTTTTCATATTGGCATCTATAAAATATAGCCATTTAATTAATCCAAATGAAATAGGGTTAATTTTTTCAAAAATAAAAACAGGGTTAAGAGGAAAAGATGATCAATAAATCACTTGAATACTATGCATATTGTTCATGTAGTAGTACATTTCCCAACTACTAAATTAGAATATCAGGAAGTCGCTCTCGCGCGCGTTCAGACTAGGAGTGGAAATAAAGTTACAATAGTAACTAGTGATTGGCACAATAATTACCCAAATTACAAAGAAATATTTGAACCGATTATTGGCCAAAGGTATGTTGGGATCGGAATATCAGAAGAAGAACGAATTGTAATTATACGATTGAAACTTAAAAAGATTTTAAAGATTATTCCTTATTTATCCGGTTTAAACAAAACACTAAGAAAGATTAATCCAGACTTTATCATTTGTCATGGTTTTGAAGTTGGTATATTGCCTATTCAATCGTATGTTAATAAGATTCCCTTAATTGTAGACAGCCATTTTATGCACGTTCATTCAGTAATTAAGTCAAGAAATAACTTGAATAAATTTTTCGTGCAGTTAAAGCTTATAGTGAACAGATTAGTCTTAAAACTTAATGGGTCTTATTTAAGAGACAAAGGCGTAAGTTTTTTCGGCGTTACTGAAGAATCTGCTGCTAATATTGCAAAGTATGTGGGATTAAAAACAGGTGAAGTAAAACTAATTCCACTTGGGGTCAATAGATCAATCTTTTTTAAATCAAATGAAATAAGAAAGAACACGAGGAATAAACTTGGGGTGGCAGAAAACGATATTTTATTATGCTATACTGGCAAAATTGAATCTTATAAAGGTGTCCACCTGATTATTGAGTCTCTTGCCAGAATAAACTACCCAAATCTTAGATTGTTAATAGTTGGAGGTAAGACAGGGTTATATTCTAGATATTTAGACAAAATCATACAAGAAAATAAGCTGCAGGATTATGTTATTTTTAAACCATTTTCAAATAAGCCTGAATTAAATGCCTTTTTTAATGCATCTGATATAGCTGTTTATCCAAGAAGTGTTACAATAAGTCACATTGAAGCAATGTCTGTTGGCTTACCAATTATTATCGAAAACCTTAGTGGGGTGCAACATAGAATAGAATATGAAAACGGGTTTTGTATTAACGGAGAGAACGAAAAAGAATTAGATGAGAAAATAAATTTTCTAATTAATAATCCAAACGAAAGAGAAAAAATGGGGAGGCAGTCTTTAAAACTTGTTCAAGATAAATTTACATGGGAAAACATAAATAAACAAATATTAAGTCTTGCAAAAATCACTTAACACTAATTTAAAAAGTAGACAAATCTATTAAATCACAATGAAAATACTTTGGTTTGCCAATACACCTTGTGGGGCTTCAGTCTATTTGAATAGCAGTATTGTGACAGGTGGATGGTTGGAGTCATTAGAAAAAGAGTTAAAAAAAGAGAGTACAATAGATCTACATGTGGCATTCTATTGGGTCGAACGATTAAATTCATTTACATTCAATGATGTAACCTATCATCCTATATATCGTCCTGGTACAAAATCAAAAGCTCATAAATTTCTTTCTAGATTATTGGGTTTTAAAAATTCTGATTCTTCAGAGGTATTATTAATAAATAAATTAGTTAGAGAGATTAATCCAGATTTGATACATGTTTTTGGAAGTGAAGAAAATTTTGGACTTATCGTTTTAGAGTTCCAACAGAAAACTATACTAACCATACAGGGTATTCTAAACCCCATTTATAATAAGCTTTATGCTGGTTTCCCAAAACAAATTATTAATAAATACGAACCACTAATTCGCAAATTATCGCTCAATTCGCTTAAATATAAAAGCAAATCCATATTAAGAAAAAGTAGGCGAGAAAAAATAATTTATAAAAACTTATTGTTCTGCTCAGGTAGAACAGAATGGGATCAACGTGTTGCTAATATACTTAACCCAAATATTCAATATTTTAGAATTAATGAAATTCTGAGAGATTCCTTTTATAATAAAAAATGGGATAAGAAAGAATTTAATAAGAGAATTAGTATTCTTACTATAATGTCCGATACCTACTATAAAGGGATTGAAACTATTGTTCATACAGCGATTCTACTGAAAGAATTGAACACGTTTAACTTTTCTTGGAATATAGTAGGGTTAACGAAACGAAGTAACACAGTTAAAATAGTTACTAAATGGCTTGGGGTTGATTCTCAATCTTTAAACCTCAACTTATATGGTCGCATGGATGAGCAGCAAATAATTAAACTAATGCTTGAAGCTGACATTTACTGTCAAGTAAGTCACATTGAGAATAGCCCAAATAGTTTATGTGAAGCGATGATTTTAGGTATGCCAATAGTGGCAACTTTTGTTGGTGGAACTAGTACAATGCTTGAGAATAATAAAGAAGGTATTTTAGTTCAAGAGGGAGAGCCATATTCTATCGCAGGTGCTATAGTAGAAATAAGCAATAATTTTTCTAAGGCTAAGGCCTTAGGTGATAACGCAAGAACGACAGCAGCACAAAGACATAGTAAGACAATAATAGTAGAGAATACAAAATCTGTTTATCATAGAATACATGCTCAAAGTCTGGATTTAAAATAGAAAATAATATAAACTATTCTGATAATCTAAAAAAAATAAAATTGAAAAACCGATTTTTAAATATTGTATCAATATTGCTAATGGGACATTTTTATTTACTTATTGTTTTTAATAACCTACCAAATATTTTAAACAGTAGTTTGTTTTTTATTCCTCTCTGGTTTATTTCACTTGGAATTATTCATCCAAAGATGCTTTTTTCAAAGGAAAACTTGCAAATATATTCCTACATAATTTTTTTTGTTGTTTCATTCAATTTTTTTTGGCAAGATGTCGTCGTTGGTGAGCAGAGAAAAATATATATTGAAATAGGAGCCATTTTAACAGCACATACAATTTTGTATTATTATATTGTTAGAAACGATTTTAAAGGGCTTTCTCTTTTGATTAAAGTAACATTTTTTTTTATATTAATTTCTTCTATAACTTCATTGATAGGGTTTGTTAGATACCCTTTAGCAGCAAGAGAATTGGCTGGAGTATTAGCAAGAGAAGGTAATTTTACGACTATAATAAGATATCAAAGTCTTGGTATTGGTGGATATGGTTTTTTTGCAAGTTTAATTTTCGTTCCACCACTTTTAATTACCTATATTTTGTCAACTAAACCTATTTATAAGCAAAAATTATTTATTTTAATTTCTATCATTATTATTTATTTAAGTTTGATAACTGCACAATATTTTGCCAACTTTCTTATATGCACTTTTGCAGTCGTAATTTCTGTTTTTAAGATTAAGAACTTTAAAACTATATTTATTTTAAGTGTATTAATTATGCCGCTTTTGCTTTTTGATATTTCATTGATTTTTTCTCAAGCTTTATATTCGTTGTCTGCATTATTTTCGAAGTATTCTGAGCTTAGTCATAAACTATCCGACCTTGGTGCTTATTTTCTTAACTCAAATATTAGCGGATATGAAGTTGAAGCAAGAAGTATGAGATTCCCTATTTTGCTAGAAAATTTTTTAACAAATCCGTTAAGAGGCAGTTCAGAAGGTAATCAACACCTCCATTGGATGAATAAGTTATCTATGTTTGGGCTTTTAGGAACTCTACCCTTTTTTCTGATCGTTAGAAAATTATTTAAAACGACGTTTTTTTCGTTACACCCATTATTAAAATATTACTATGTAGTATCTTTCCTTTCTTATTTTTTTCTTGGGTTATTAAAGGCAGCACATTTGCGCGAAATTCTGATAATGGTATTTCTTATTGTGCCAGGATTTTTAGTATCACAATCACACTTCATTCATAAACAAAAGATTGACAAATCCTTATAACTTAAAATAATAAAAAGAATATTATATTTAAGTAAAATTAAATATTTTTTAACCTATTTCAGTAAGAAATATTAAACAAAACTTAAAGTGAATCTGTCAGACCAACAAGCTATTTTTTTTATAGTAGTTCGTAAGTTATTTCTTAAGCTAATTTGTGTATATTCTACCTTTATTCTACGGATTTTATTGATGTTAAAAGGAATAAAATTTGGGCATAACACTCGATTTTATGGCTTTACCTCCTTTGTTCGATTTCCAAACTCCTTAATTGTAATCGGTAAGAATGCTGTTTTTCGTTCTGGAGAAGTGTCAAATCTTATTGGAGTGAATAGAAGATGTATCCTATCAACACAATTAGTAGGAGCAACTTTGATGATTGGAAATAATTGTGGATTTAGTGGTACTGTAATAGGGGCCTTTTCAAAGATCATAATAGGGAACAACGTTCGTTGTGGAGCTAATACATTGATTACAGATTCTGATTGGCATTTAGATGATTACAGAAGTAGTACTCCAAAGCCAATTATTATAGAAGACAATGTTTGGCTCGGGGTAAACTCTGTTGTGTTAAAAGGTGTAACAATTGGCAAAAACAGTGTTATTGGAGCCAATAGTGTTGTAACAAAAAGTATTCCTCCTAATGTTATTGCTGCAGGTAATCCGTGCAGTGTAATCAAAAATATTACAAATGATTCAAAGTAAATATTATATATACATATATTCCGAAGGTTTCCCTGAAATTATTTCAGCAAGAAATAACAAAAATGCTTTGATTGCTAAATCACTTTTTCCCTTTGGTTTTCGTTCATTTTTTTATTCAAAAAGATATTACAAAACTAATGTAGCTAGTGGAACGAATTTGGGAAATCATGACAATGTAAGCTATCGTTTCCTAAATAACTCTCCAAAGAAAATTAACTGGATTAATGCACTATTCAAAGAATTTTTCTTCCTTTATAATGATAGCCGAGAATATGAGAAGAGATACTTAATTTTATCTTATTTATCTTTTCCCATCTTTAGTTTATATTACATTTTTTCACTAATATTTAAATTTGAAATAATTATCAGTATGATGGAATGGCATATCGCTGTTTCGAAAAAAAGTAATTATTTACATAGATTAAATTCATTTCTTTTTGATAAAATTGCTACACGGATTATTAAAAAAGTAATGCCGATAAGTAATGCAATAGCTAAAGAGATGTTTTTATTCAAGAAGCAGGAAGACATCCTTTTACTTCCTGTTTTAACAGATTATGAGTCTATTTCTAAAATTAAACCACAGAATACCTTTTCAGATTATTTTCTTTATTGCGGAAACATTGGATATGCTGATGTAATCAATTTTATTCTTGACTCTTATAGCCATTTTCTTCAAAAATGTTCTCAAAATATTGATATTGAGCTGCACTTAGTAATTCATGGGGATAAAAATGAAATTAAAGGTCTTGAAAAGAAATGCCGGAGTAATCCTGTTCTCCAACAAGTAAAATTCTTTTCTGAATTGTCATACACTGAATTGATTCAAAAGTATAAGTCAGCAAGAGCTCTGCTAATACCATTACGGGAAACTGTTCAGGATCAATCAAGATTTCCTCATAAAATTGCAGAGTACTTGGCTTCTGGGCGCCCTATAATAACCAATAATTGGGGTGAGGTTTCCTTTTATCTTAAAAATAAGGAAAATGCATTAGTGGCTGAAAAATATAATGTTGAATTATACAGCAAATTGATGTCCTTTTCAATTGCAAACAAAATTGAAATAGATGAAATGGGGGTTCAGGGGCGGTTATTGTGCAAAGAAAAATTTGATTACATAAACTATGGTGATAAGCTATCATCCTTCATTTTAGGATAATAATATGCATATGAATAATCTAACTACGATTTCATTTCTCGGGGATATTGCTTTTGTTGGCAAGTATAATGAATATTATAGCAGTGGAATTAACCCATTTAGTGCGGTTGAGCCAATTCTTTTATCAAGCCATCTTGTTGTAGGAAATTTAGAATGCGTTAGCGAAGGAGACCAAGGAGAAAACCTGGCAAAGAAGCCGAGACTTAAAACAAAGACGCAAACATTAAATTACCTAAAAACTTTGAATATTGGTTTGGCTACATTAGCGCACAACCATGTCTATGACAATTTATATGATGGATACCTTAAAACTACCGCTTTTCTCAAAGAATCAAAGATAGATTTCATAGGTGCTGGTTTATCAGAAAATAGAGCTGCGGAACCCTTAGTTAAAGTCATCAATGATATTAGTTTTTGTTTTCTAAATTATGTAACACATGACACAAACCCTAACTTGCCCAATAATACGGAAATACACTTGAACTATTTTAGTTTACAAAAGGTAAGTGAGGATATCATTAAGTTTAAAAACAAGGTGGATCATGTTGTCATTCTTTTGCATTGGGGGGGACGTTTAGAAGGAGGTAATTATCCTGATTATGATCAGCCAGAAATTGCCAGAAAAATAATCGATTATGGCGCTGATATCATTATTGGTCATCATTCTCATACTTTACAACCTTATGAGATTTATAAGAATAAATATATATTTTATAGTTTAGGAAATTTTTGCTTTTCTGATTTTATATCTGACGGGGTATTAAAAAAGCTCGATCGAAAAAGAAGAGTCAATTCCATTATCTTAAATGTAGTTTTTAGTAAAAATAAATATAACATAGAGATTATTCCAATAAGGAATGCCGATGAATTTATCATTATAGATAAAAGCAGTTTTAAGTTACTAAATCAAAGAAACTTATTTTTTAAGTACATTAAGTCAAATTATTTTCTATGGTTAATCTATTATATAAAGGTGAAATACTACTATAAAATTCTCAGAAAATTAAAAAACAAGAATGTAAATCCTAATTTATGAATCCTTCGAATATTTTTGCTGAAAAAATCGCATTGCCTTTAGGTGATCTATTTATGAAGCAGTCAGTAGCTTCTAGCCTGAAATTTTTAATGTTAAGTCAATGGTGGTCTAAAGACCAGTTAGTTAATTATCAAAATTTAAAGCTTAAAGAATTAGTTAAGCATGCCTATCGAAATGTTCCTTATTACAAAGACCTTTTCTATAAAAATGATATTAGCCCTGACGAAATAAAATGCAAGGAAGACCTTAAAAAAATACCAATTTTAACAAAAGAAATAATTAGAAAAAATATTAAAAGCGGAGATTTAATCGCTAAAAATATTCGCAATAATAAATTAGTTCATGCAAGCTCTTCGGGTTCGACTGGTGAGCCTTTAAAGTATTACACAACGAATTACGCTTATGGATTTAACTTAGCCTGCGCTATCAGAGCTTGGTATTGGATGGGATATCAATTAGGCGATAGATACGTTAAAATAAGTCAATATGACAGATCAAAAACAAAACAAATCCAAGATTTTCTAAACAATAGTAAGTATCTGCCAGCTAAAGAGCTAAATGAAGAATACTTTAAATTAATCGTTAAATCAATAAATTCTTATAAACCGAAAATTATACGGGGTTATCCAGATCAAATGCTTTTTCTTTCTAATTATATAAAGGCAAATAATCTTGATGTATACACCCCACATGCTCTGACAACTACAGGAAGCACTTTACGTAAGAGTACAAGAGACCGTATTGAATCAGTTTTTGGTGTACCTATTTACGATGCCTATAGATGCGAGGGAGGGGCAAATGTATCTCAATGTGAAAATCGTGAATCCTTTCACTCATCAGTTGAATATGCAATCACCGAGATTACCTCTAAAGGAAAAGAAGTGAATTATGGAGAAAAGGGGTATTTGATTACCACAGATTTGCAAAATCTTGCAGTTCCTTTTATCAGGTATGACACGCAGGATATTGTCACAAAAGGTACTGAAGAATGTAGTTGCGGTAGAAATCTTATGACTATATCTAAAATCGACGGAAGAGATAGTGACTTTTTGATAACACCAAGTGGAAAGTTTCTTATAGATGTACAATTTGATGGATGGTTTCCTGAAGTAGCTTCAGTAGATCAATACCAAATTTATCAAAAATACCGCGACCTAATAATCATACGTCTGGTTGTTAATGAAATATTTGATAAAAAAGAGGAAAATAGAATATTAAGTTACTGGCAAAAATACATAGGTTTGGATACAAAAGTTGAAATAGAAATTTTGAAGGATATCCCTCTCACAAAGTCTGGTAAAAGGAGATATTTAATAAGAGATAAGTCGATTATTCTACCATTCTAAGATGAAGAAAAAAAAGATTGCTGTATTAGGCGCAAAAGGGTTTCCGGCATGGGGTGGTGCGGCAAGGGCTAATGAAGCAATATTTACCTATTTAAGCGGTGAATATGACATAACAGTATATGCAATAAGTTCTCATGCTTCATTAAATGAATATCAAGGTCTAAAACAAATAATATTCAAATCCTATAAAAGTAAAAAAATCTCAACATTTCTATATTATGTAAAGTCAATGCTACATGCTTTATTTTTAGGAAGATATGATCTAATTCATGTAAATCATTTAGCTGCTGGTTTTTTGATTCCTTTCTTAAGATTACGTTATCCGGTTATTCTTAATGTTAGAGGAATGAATTATAAAGGAGATAATAAATGGAATAGTCTAGATACTTGTTTTTTTAAAATTTTTCAATGGTCAGGCTTGGCGTTTTCCAATGTAATAATAACTGTTGAAAAGGGGAGCATAGATAAACTTAAAGGTAAATGTAACAGGAAGGTCATCTTCATACCAAATGGTGTTGAGTTTAATGAAAATAATGAATTACATAGCCTTGAAGAGGAATTTGATATTACATTCTCAGCTGCCCGAATTATTTATCTTAAAGGATTACATTTATTATTAGATGCTTTAAATAGTATTAGATTTAAAGGTAAAGTTCAAATAATTGGCGATCTTGATCAAGTTGCAGATTATAAGCGTCAAATAATTAAGAAGTCTGAAAACTTAAATTGTAGTTTTATTGGTTTAGTTAAAAGTAAGGAAGAATTGTTTTATAGAATTTCTAAATCAAAGGTATTTGTTTTTCCGTCCTATAGTGAAGGAATGTCAAATATGTTACTTGAAGCTGCTTCTTTAAAAGTTCCAATAATTGCCAGTGATATTCCCCAGAATATAGATATCTTTAATGATGACGAAGTTTTGTTTTTTAAACTTCCAGATGTTGAAGATTTATCAGAGAAGCTTGCGTTCTCACTTATGCATGAAGAATCTATGCAAGAAATGGCTGAAAAGGCGTTTAAGCATTTACAAAGAGAGTATGATTGGAACTTAATATCAGAAAAATATAAAGAAGTATATTTAGCAATGTTAAAGAAGTAATCGAGTACAAAGCTAGATAGTTTTATATAAAATTCTAATTATTTTCTAAAGAAGATATAAGCTTGTATAATAATACTTTACAGTGTATGTTTTAAAGTAAACGATAATGGATTTTACTTTTACCATCTATAAACAACTCCTGCTCACCCTACAGATGCAGGATTTTTTATTTATAACGGTTTCGGAACTCTTTGAGAAGGTATATGGTTCTATTTACCACAGTCCTGATATATATCAAAATAAGTTCATCATCCTTCGTCACGACGTGGAGGCACGATATGAGAATGCGTTACGTATGGCACTTATAGAGCATGATTTAGGTATTTCAGCCAGCTATTATTTTCGGTTCAGTAATAAATTCAGCAATGAAGTTTTGATCGGTGAAGTTGCTTCTTTGGGACATGAAATCGGGTATCATTACGATGATTTATCAGCATGCCGTGGCAACCACGAAAAGGCGATGGAGCGGTTTCAGGCTAACCTTGCGTATCTGCGTCAGTTTGCACCGGTAACCACCATCACCATGGAGGGTGCGCCACTCTCGAGATTCGACAACCGCGATCTATGGAAAAGCTACGACTATCGGAAGTTAGGTATAGTTGCAGAACCCTATTTTGATATGGGTTTCAATAAAATTTTTTATCTGACTGATACGGGTCGTCGTTGGGATGGTCACTTATATAATGTCCGCGACAAGGCCACTGCTGATAATCCTATAACTAATCCTGAGTTCCTCCGGCTAAGGTTTCACTCTACCGCAGATATTATCCAAGCTGTTGGAGACGGCAACTTTCCTAAACAAGCCATGCTCAACTTTCATCCTCAGCGATGGAACAGCAACCCATTACCATGGTTAAAGGAGTTGGTCTGGCAAAATATAAAGAATCAGGTGAAGAGAGTGATTGTAAAGATGAGGTGATTATCTTCACTATAGTTGCCGGAGGGAGGCCTGTCATTTCAGACATGTTATCAATTGTTTTGACGATGTCAGAGCCTGTTCCGGCTTATCGGAATACTTCGTAGGCTGATAAGTCGTTGCTTTTACAGAACCTAGTAGCGTCAAAAAACCTGCTTGTCCCTACTTGGCAGGGAACAGTGTCGTTAGAGTGGTTGTCTGTAAGAAATAGCAGAAAAGTTTGATTTTACTTAGAGAAACAGCTTATCTTTGTGCAAATTGAAAATGTTATTTACAAAATGCATGAATTAGTTATTCGCAATGCTCAAAACTTGCTGATGGAACATCTTTCCATATTTCCTGCCGTTGCTATTTTGGGCCCGCGGCAATGCGGAAAATCTACCTTAGCACGTATGGTTTCCGGGCACCTTCCTAATTTTTTATACCTCGATTTACAGGATAGGGTTGATTTGGCCAAACTCAACGAACCCGAACTTTTTTTTCAGTATAACAGGCACAGCACCATCTGTTTAGATGAGGTGCAGCAGCTGCCTGATATTTTTTCGGTTTTGCGCAGCGAAATAGATAAGGACCGCAGAAAGGGCAGGTTTATTCTGCTGGGGTCTGCCTCGCGCGAACTTATTCAAAAATCATCCGAAACCCTTGCAGGAAGAATAGGGTATATTGAGCTGACTCCCTTTATATCAGATGAGTTGGATGCAGAGAACCTGTTTGATCTTAAAAAGTACTGGTACAGGGGAGGCTATCCCGAAAGCTATCTGACTCAGAATGATTATACATCTGCGTTGTGGCGTGAAAATTTTATCAGAACTTATGTAGAGAGAGATATTCCACAGTTAGGTTTTAATATTTCAGCAAAACTGCTTACCCGGATGCTAATCATGACAGCCCATGGTCATGGACAAATATTTAATGCGTCCGGCATTGGGCAGTCGTTGGGGGTTACCCATCCAACAGTGAAACGATACCTTGATATATTTGAACAGACATTTTTTTTAAGAGTGCTGCCACCCTTTGAGAAGAATACAAGAAAACGGCTGGTAAAGTCGCCCAAAGTATATGTCAGGGATAGCGGACTGCTTCACCAATTATTGCAAATAAGTGATTTTAATGCACTTATGGGGCATCCTGTTTATGGAAGTTCATGGGAGGGAATGGTGATTGAAAATATTTGTTCATCGTTACCTATGGCAAGGTTCTCTTTTTATCGCAGTGCCGTAGGTGAAGAGATAGATTTGATAGTTGAGGCGAAGGGAAAACTTCTAGCTGTTGAGTGCAAGGCTTCACCTGCTCCGCAGCTGACAAAAGAGTTTTTGAAAGCATTAGAGTTTATTAAACCTCACAAGTGCTTTGTGGTTGCTCCGGTAACCAGGCCATATACATTGCACAAAGAGGTGCAGGTTTGTGGAATTAATCATATAGTAAGAGAGCTACGCTCTGCACTGAATTCAGACAATTAAGTCAAACTCCGCGTTTTATTGACGAGTGGCAATTAGCCCCAACGTTATGGAACGCCTTACGGCATGAAATTGACAGACGGCAGGCAACCGCTCAATTTATTTTGGCAGGCTCAGCAATGCCGGCCGATGATATTACACAACACACAGGTGCCAGACGAATTGGACGTTCCTATGACATTGTTTGAAAGCGGTAATTCAACTAAACAGGTAAACTTCAGAAAGTTATTTGCCGATGATTTCTTTACTGTCGCTGGTTTTGGAGGATTGAGTGTAGAGCAGTACCTACAAAAAATTATTGTTGGTAGTTTCCCAAATCTCATCAATAAAACCAAAATTCCGCGCCCATCTGCGTCCTCAGCAATACAAAAACCCTCCGCGTCTCCCGATAGCTATCGGGACGGTTAAAAACCAAAAATCAGCGGGCATCTGCGTCCCGATCCCGATCCCGATTGCTATCGGGATCGGGATCGGGACTGCGGGAAACATCAACTACAAATCTGCGGACATCCGCGCAATCTGCGGGAAACCACTATAAAAAGATTAAAAGTCTTTACAAGCTATCCCTCTCCTTTATCTTGTCGCAATTATTTACTAAATTTGCGACATAGCTAAAAAAACAGAAATGTTAAAAAGTATTGAAGCACAAGTATTAGAAAAGATAAAACGCAGTCCAAAGGGAACACTTTTCTTTGTGGATAGCTTTGCTACTATCACCAACACCAAAGCTATAAATAAAGCATTGGAGCGATTAGTACATTCAGGCGAAATAGAACGAATTGCACAAGGTATCTATACTCGTCCTGTCAGCGACAAGTATATTGGAAAAATAGTTCCTGACATTGAAGAAATTGCTATTGCCATAGCAAAAAGAGACAGGGCAACCATTATGCCAACCGGTAATTACGCAATGTATAAATTGGGTTTGACAACGCAAGTCCCTCTGAATATTGTTTTTTATTCAGACACTTCTGCGCGAAAAATTAAAATTGGGAAGCAGATCATTACATTTAAAAAGGCTAGTTCTAAAAATCTGGCTTATGTTGGTAAAATCAGTGCATTAGCTATCCAAGCATTACGAACAATAGGCAAAGACCAAGTAAAAGATGAAGAAGTAAAACAGATAAAAAATATTTTAAAAAACGAAAATCCAAAGCACCTGCAACACGATTTGCAATTAGCACCTGTTTGGATTAGAAAATTGATTGCAATCAATGAATAATTTCACACACTTACCAGAGTGGTTTCGATTACCCAATGAAACAAAAATCAGATTATTTGGAGAAACAAGTCGGCAAATGGGTTTACCTTCTTCATCGGCAGCAGAAAAGGATTGGTGGGTTGTTCATACGTTGGCGGTAATCTTTTCAATGCGATGTGCAAATGCTTTGATCTTTAAAGGTGGAACTTCGTTGAGTAAAGGATGGAAGGTAATACAACGGTTTTCAGAAGATATTGACTTAGCTTTGGATCGAGAGTTCTTGGGCTTCACAGGCGAATTATCTAAACCAGACATTAAAAAACTAAGAAAAAAATCATTCCACTTCATCACGAATGTTTTTACCGGAGAATTAGAAAAAAGGTTTACTGAATTAGGTTTTGAAGATTTAACAGTAAAGTATAGAGAAGTTAAAAATCACGATCAAGACCCCATGATAGTTGAAATTTATTACAACAAACTAACAGAAAAGGATATTTACTTAAAGCCTGGTATCTTGGTCGAGGTCGGTAGTCGCTCATTGAAAGAACCATTTACGCAGAGAACCTTCGGCACATTTGTTTCTGAGATCTACACAGATAATCTATTTACAGACAAGCCCATTACTATTCCTGTAGTGAACCCCGAGCGTACGTTCCTTGAGAAAATTTTTCTATTACACGAAGAATTCCAGAAATCACAAGACAAAATACAAGTTAGACGACTAAGCCGACACCTTTACGACATTGAAAAATTAAGCAATACTGAATACGCTGACATTGCTCTGCACGACACAGAACTTTATAATACTATCATAGAACATCGCAGTAAGTTGACAGCTATTTCGGGTATTGATTACACAAAACACAGTCCTGCAAATATCAAGTTTATTCCACCTGACACAATAATAAAAAAGTGGGAAGCGGACTATAATGAGATGAAAGACAGCATGATTTACGGACAATCGCTAAATTTTGGTGAACTCATAAACAGCTTGACTGAATTACAAAACCGGATAAACGCTATCCAACACTAAAAAAGGACAGTATCGGCATCATATTAAAAATGAGAAGTTTTGGTTGTCAGTATTTGGGGAGTTATCAGATTCAGAATTGTTGTGGACAATGGAGAATAGTAGAATTTTTTTTGTCTCCGGCGATCAAGTAGAGCTAGTAGATATCCCTGTATGTTATACACGCGATATCCAAAACCTTGGCGACACCGATATGGTCATTGTGATGTAGGCTAACGAACCGTTTGACCTTAAGCGTCCGGATATTTTTTTCTTAGAGGTATAGTATAGCAGAGGTACAGAAGAAAATAATAGGTCTTTATAGATACACTCTGTTTACCATTTCAGTAAACATGGAGTATTTATTTCTCAGAGGAAGAATTAATCAGCGGGAAACAAAAACACATAAAATCAGCGGGCATCTGCGTCCCGATGGCTATCGGGACGGGAAACATCAACTACAAATCCGCGCCCATCTGCGTCCCGATGGCTATCGGGACGGGAAACATCAACTACAAATCCGCGCCCATCTGCGTCCCGATGGCTATCGGGACGGGAAACATCAACTACAAATCCGCGCCCATCTGCGTCCCGATGGCTATCGGGACGGGAAACAAAAACACATGAAATCAGCGGACATCTGCGTCCCGATGGCTATCGGGACTGCGGGAAACAAAAACACATAAAATCTGCGGGTATCCGCGCAATCAGCGGGAAACAACAATCTGAAAATTTGATTTTATTATTGTTTCAAACAATGAACCATACACCCTTAGCTCTGAAAACAAGAAGCCAAGAGTACTTGTGTGGCAGAATGTAAGGATTTTTTAGTAATAAAATGATGAGATACAGGCAGGCCGATCAGGTATTTATGTATATTTGCAATGTAATTGCATATTAACATGGTTTATGTTTGTTAAAAGAGATATTCAACAGCAGTTAGAAAAAATGCTGGGTCTGTTCCCCTTGCTTTCGCTCACAGGACCAAGGCAATCGGGTAAAACCACCCTACTGCTTAATGCATTTCCAAACTATAAGTACTATAATTTAGAAAGGGTTGATTATCGTCATCTTATAATAGAAGATCCTCTGGGCTTCTTAAGAAGCAACGGGCCGGGTATTATTTTTGACGAGGCGCAGAATCTGCCCGAGCTGTTTAGTTACATTCAGGTAGTTTCCGACGAGAACGGAACTACCGGACAATATCTGCTATCGGGATCGCAAAACTTCCTGATGAACCGGCATATTTCACAATCATTGGCAGGCAGGGTTTACGTCAGCCATCTTTTACCATTTAGTTTCAACGAGATAGGTATAAGGAGTGATGTATTCAGTACTATTCACAAAGGTTTTTACCCCCGTTTGGTGGAAAAGGGTATTGATGCCGGTGATTTTTACCCGTCATACCTGCAAACATATGTAGAGCGTGATATAAGATCTTTAAAGGCAATTGAAGATTTAAATACATTTACGAGGTTTCTGGCTTTATGTGCCGGAAGGGTCGGGCAGATACTAAACCTGACCTCACTTGCCAACGACGCGGGTATTGCCGTAAACACGGCAAAGTCATGGATTTCGTTGCTTGAGGCGAGTTACATTGTTTTTTTAGTACAACCCTACCATAACAATTTTAGCAAAAGGATTATAAAATCTCCAAAGCTCTATTTTTATGATACTGGGGTAGCATGTTCCCTGCTTCGCATAGGTAGCGCAGAAATGTTGAAAACACATTACTTGTATGGATCACTTTTCGAGAATATGGTAATCAGTGATATTCTAAAACAGTTCTATAACCTTGGTAAACAACCAAATATATACTATTGGCGTGAAAGTAACGGCACTGAGGTTGACTGCATCCTTGAGCTCACCCCTACAAGCCGTATTGCCATTGAGATAAAGGCAGGTCAAACTTTTAGCAAAGATTATTTAAGAAATTTAAAGAAGTATCCGGATAGTACAGCGAAAAAAGTTGTTGTTTACGCCGGCGAAGAGCCCATTAAAACCGGAGAATTTTCTTTACTACCATGGTCAGGCATCACTAATATTGTTGAAAAAGGTTTAATGCAGTAGATGCTGTCAAAGCAAAAATATTCCGGTTATAGAACAATCCCCCGCCACCCTTAGTGGTGATGATCTTATTCCCATTTAACGAAAGCATACTGAGCTTTCTAAAAGCAATTTGGTAAAAGAAGAGATTATCAAACAAGCTGACAAGGCAGAAAGTATCCGATGGCTTAATTATCCCTGTCAAGCTATTGAAGAGATAATGGTTAATTGTCTCTATCACAGATATTATCAACTGCATGAGTCCGTTAAAATAAGAATATATCCTGATTCAATTGTTTTTATCAATCAGGGAGGTCCTGATCGCTCCATACGTCTTGATACATGTAGTCAAGGCAAGGTGTACAGCAGGCGATACCGCAACCGCAGATTGGGTAAGTTTTTGAAAGAGCAAAAGTTAACTGAAGGAAGAGCTACCGGAATATCCACACTCTTGAAAGCACTGAATGAACCAAAAACCCTTTGCGGTTAAATACCCTCTGCGTCCCGATCCCGATCCCGATCCCGATCCCGATAGCTATCGGGATCGGGACGGTTAAATAAAAAAAAACAATCAAATAAACCGAGATAACTCTGATCCAAGCATTCGAAAAGATTTTCATAGATTTGCCTTTAATTATCAGGATAAATCAAACTTTAACTTTAAATTATCATGTATTTAAGAAGGCAGCAATTTGAAGGTTCAGCCGGAGAAAGCTTCTTTTTATGGGGTGCCCGGCAAACGGGGAAAAGCACCTTGCTAAAAAAACTATATCCCGGTTCGCTTTGGTTCGATTTACTCCTTACCGATGTATTCGAACGTTTTCAAAGAAACCCTCACAGGTACGGGAAATCATCATTGCCTCTCAACCCAAAGAACCGGTAGTTATTGACGAGATACAAAAGATACCCGCTTTGCTTGATGAAATTCACTGGCTCATTGAAAATACCCAAACCCGTTTTATTTTATGTGGTTCGAGCCCCCGAAAAATTATCCGTTCGCAAGCCAACCTTTTAGGTGGTCGGGCGCTCCGCTATGAACTTTTTCCTCTGGTAAGCGCTGAAATTCCTGACTTTGACCTACTAAGGGCACTGAACAATGGATTATTACCCCGTCATTATCTTTCAGATAACCCAAAAAAAATGATTTCAGCATATATCGGAAATTACTTACAAGATGAAATACTTGCCGAAGCACGGATAAGAAACATCTCAGGCTTTTCGCGTTTTCTCGAAGTTGCAGCATTTTCAAACGGGAAAATGGTAAACTACACCAACATAGCATCGGAATGTGGTGTGAGTGCACCAACGATCAAAGAATATTTCCAGATATTAGCAGATACCCTGACCGGGAATTTTCTTCCTTCATTTCAAAAAAAGCCCAAACGTCGTGTAATACTTGCCCCCAAGTTTTACTTTTTTGATGTGGGAATTGTAAATTTTCTGCTTAAAAGAGGCCGGATTGAACAAGGAAGTGAAATGTATGGTAATGCTTTCGAACATTTTATCTATCAGGAAATGGTCGCACACAGTCAATATTCAGGGATTCAATATCCATTGTACTATTGGCGTACCGCATCCCAAATCGAAATAGATTTTGTTCTGGGCGATCATGAGGTAGCCATAGAAGTAAAATCAACCACGAATGCTAATCCTCGTCATGCTAAAGGGTTGCAACAGTTTGCAGATGAATATACATTAAAAAACCAAATTCTGGTAACCAACGATTTGTATCCACGTCAAATGGGCAATATATTAGTGTTACCCTGGAAAATCTTTCTGGAAAAACTTTGGAGTGGAGAAATAATAAAGTAGAACAGTGACCAAAGACCAAAAACCAGTCTACTAAATCGAGCTAGTACATCCTGTGCAGCAAAAGCCCTCTGCGCTTCTCGATCCCAATCCCGATCCCGATCCCGATAGCTATCGGGACGATACAAAACCCTCTGCGTTCTCTGCGGTTAAAAACCAAAAATCAGCGGGTATCTGCGCAATCAGCGGGAAACAAAAAACCAAAAATCCTGTCTAATAAATCGAACTAACCCAGAAAGAATCGAAATTTTCCAAAAGTGTAAATCAATTCTCTCTAAATATGTAAAATAAATAGCTCTATAAATGTAAAGTATTTTATTCAAAAAATGTAAGATGACAAAAGTTTAATCTATCTTTGACCTGTAAAAAAACAGCTTATGATTTATGTCCCAAGAATTGTAGAAGACGAGATAAGGCAAAAGCTCAGTGCATCAGGTGCCATACTGATAAAAGGTCCAAAATCATGTGGCAAGACAGAAACTTCTAAACAGTTTGCAAAGAGTATTTTGCAGATAGACAGAGATGAACAGGTACCTGTGATCATGGAAGTGAATCCTGAATTTTTGTTGAAAGGGGAAACACCACGGCTAATAGATGAATGGCAAGTACAACCTAAATTGTGGAATTATGTAAGACACGAAGTGGATGATCGGAAGCAAAAAGCTCAATTTATATTAACTGGCTCTGCTAATCCTGAGGAAGAAGCCAAACTTCATAGTGGGGCAGGAAGATTTACAGTAGTTGAAATGCAAACTATGTCATGGCAGGAATTGGGTTATTCTACTGGCAAGGTCAGTCTTAGCAAATTACTGCAAGGTACTGAAATAGAATACTCAGACAATAAGTTATCCATTGAGTTGATTATTGAACGAATGATCAAAGGGGGGTGGCCTGCATTAATAAATGCTTCAATGGATGAGTCAGTACTATTGAATAGAAGTTATATCAATTTGTTGGCTGAAGCAGATATGAGTCGTGTTTCAAATGTAAAGCGTGATCCTCAAAAGGTTCGTTCTTTGCTTAATTCCCTTGCCAGAAACATTGCAACCTTAGTGGACAACACCACTTTGGAAAAAGACATTAAAGCCTTTGAAAATGTAGATTTGTCTCGCCCTACAATTATTGATTATTTAAATGCATTGTCTCAATTGATGATATTTGAAGAACAACCGGCGTTTAATACACATATCCGTTCATCCAGTTCGTTGCGTAAATCTTCTAAAAGACATTTTTGTGATGTCTCACTTGCGATTGCTGCGTTGAAGCTCAACAAAAACAGGCTAATGAACGACATAAAGTATTGCGGGTTTTTATTTGAGTCACTGGTATATCATGAGCTAAAGATATATGCAAGAGCTAATGATGGTGAGGTATTTCATTACAGAGACTCCTCTGGTTTGGAGATTGACGCAATTGTGGTGCTAAGCAGTGGTGAGTGGGCCGCATTTGAAGTAAAACTAGGGATTGGCATGATTGATAACGCAGCAAATTCCCTGTTGAAGTTTTATGAGTTAATTGATGATAGCATACAGAAAAAACCTGTTTCACTGAATATTATAACTGGTACCGGAATGAGTTTTTCACGTCCGGATGGAATAAATGTTATTTCTTTGGCTTCGTTAGGGAGATAGGCAAATAAATCATTAGGTTCATCTGATCTCTATAACAGACTACATTATGAAAAAGAGTTACTAAAATATATAACCATGTCTGTTACTAACAAACCTAGTTACCAATCTCTTGCTGAAATGGGTGGAAGAGAATTAAGATTCATACGAGAAGTTTTTAATGGGAACTGGGTTATGCTTTTTGGACCTAATGTAAATAATAATATATCCTCAGCGTCACTCGATTTCAATTTTAGAATATAGTTCGGGGCGGTAAAAAACTCTCTGCGTCTCCCGATCCCGATCCCGATCCCGATCCCGATAGCTATCGGGATCGGGACTGCGGGAAACAAAAACCAAAAATCAGGGAACCAAATTATCGCCAAATACGGAAGTGAATCGTCGCCAAACTCGGAAGTAAATGATAGCCAAACTCGGAAATATTCTTATTTTTGTTCTGTAAATACGTTACATTTCATAAAAAATGAATAAAAAAGAGTATATACCCAGGTTATACGACTTAGAATTACAAAGGGCTTTAAAATCATCCGGTGCCGTGTTAATAGAAGGTGCCAAGTGGTGTGGAAAAACGAGTACTGCTGTTCATGCATCAAAGAGCCAACTCTATATGCAAGACCCTGATTACGCCGTATCTAATCTGGCATTAGCCGACACTAAACCCTCGCTTTTGTTGCAAGGAGAAACACCTCGGTTAATAGATGAATGGCAGATGGCTCCAGTATTATGGGATGCCGTTCGGTTTGAGGTGGATTTGGATTTCAATCTATTAAAAACTGAACAGGAATCAATGGTGGATGAGAAGCTAAGGCAGATACTATTGAAATACGGATCGCTACATGATGAAGCGCTAAAGTTTCATGGGATCATCCTGGTTTTAGATTATGGTATGGGTGAGCGTAAATTAAAAGTAGAAATATCTAACCGTAGATTTGCCGACAGGTATGAAGTGAAGAATCTTCTTGGTGTAAATATGAAACTGATGGTAGCCGCAGATATGTTTGCCCATAAGTTGTGTACCTTACTTGACCGTCCTGTGAACGTCTCTTAGCCGGAGCCTCATACAGTTTACGGCCTGTCAGGCTGATGAGTTGCAGCTGCATAAAAGCGTGAAAATTTTGCTCGGGAAGTTCTACCCATTCATAAAAATTAGAGATATACTTTTATTAGATTCCTCACTGCGTTCGGAATGACAACAGGTAGTTGGGATAAGGAGTTCCTCACATAGGCGGCTGCGCCGCCTATGTGAGGAACTCCCTGTCTGTAAAAAGTTCTACTTCATTTCGAGCGTCAGCGAGAAATCTCACACACGATTCTGTACGACTGCTTAATGCCTGAAGAATCAATTATATTAGTATCAGTTTACCGGTTAAACTCCGTTTTGGTATATTATTCATACCAAGTAAACTCCCTCTTTCCATCCTTCTATTTGTATTATGGCACTTTGACAACGTAATCCAGTTTGTTTGGTTTGTAATAGATTCGATCCTGAGTAAACCTCTAAATCCCATAAAGTATTTTCATCAAATGGTGTTTCGGTAGTGTTGGATTCGATAGTAAGAAAATCTCCTCCGTTACTCCTTCACCCATTTTCCACTTTCGTTCAGACCGGTGGGTGCGGTGAGTTGATACAGGTAAACACCGGCGGGCAAATGGGAAGTTTCAATGATGCTTTCGTATTGATGAAGTTGCTATTGCACTACAAGATGTCCCACCTGATCAAAAAGTCTCAGGTCAATGATGGTAATGTATTTCATTATCGCGATAAAAGTGGTTTAGAGTCGGATATGATTGTGCGTCTAAGAGATGGCCGATGGGCTGCTATAGAAGTGAAATTAGGTCATAGTCAAGTTGATGTGGCGGCGAATAATCTACTGGCATTACAGGCAAAGATTAATGAAAAGAAAATGGGTAAAGCTTCATTTCTTATGGTGATTACCGGTGGAGAGTATGCCTATTCCCGACCTGATGGCGTGTTGGTTGTTCCTATAGGATGTCTAAGGGATTAGTAAATGTGGTATAGGAAAACTCAGCAAGAATCATTTTGGGTACCAACGCGTTATTGTTGTGATTTAAAGGAATCATTTCGCACAATCTGCGGGAAGTAAAAAACCATAAATCAGCGGGCATCTGCGTCCCGATCCGGATAGCTATCGGGATCGGGACGGTTAAAAACCCTCTGCGTCTCCCGATGGCTATCGGGACGATACAAAAACACATGAAATCAGCGGGTATCCGCGCAATCTGCGGGAAACAAAAACCACTGCGTCTCCCGATGGCTATCGGGACGGTTAAAAACCCTCTGCGTCTCCCGATGGCTATCGGGACGATACAAAAACACATGAAATCAGCGGGTATCCGCGCAATCTGCGGGAAACAAAAACACCTAAAATCAGCGGGAATCAATCCCATTCGGTTTTTGTGTTGCAAATGAATTTTTCTTTTTTTACCTTTGCCAGTCAATGAAACAACCTTATAAAGTAACAACCGGACTTATCAAAGTAACCAAAATTGAGATAATATGCCATCTTTCGTTTATTATGATCAAGAGCAGGAGATCAAAGAATTTGCATTAGAGAACATAAAGAATTTCGACTACTGGAACAAGCTCAGGCAGATCATCACAGAGCAGGCCGGCTCCCAAGTAGCTGATTATATCTTTGACCAACAGGCGATACTCCTTGGAGGAAATCTTTTTATTGCTACAAGTACCCGATTTAATCTCCAGAACCAACCTGAAAAAACATATCAAAACCTGATTAACATCAAACGGGTTAATGATGTACGGTACCTTAACAAGTTTTTCGAAGCAGTTAACTCTCTACTGCCTATCGAAGGGATTTATATCAACAGTGTTGAGACATATACAATTCGTAAAGAGCGAATTTTAACTCGATTCCCCCTTGTACTCAACTGGATCATATATTTTTTCGACGTCCTTTTCCGACGTGTCTTCCCTAAGCTTCCCTTCATAAAAAAGATATACTTTTGGATGACGCAGGGTAATAATAGGGTGCTTAGCAAAGCAGAAACTTTTGGAAGGCTTTACTCATGTGGTTTTGAGGTGATATCTGAAAAACAGATCGGAAAAGACCTTTATTTCATAGCCCGGAAAACACGAACACCTTATTTTGATTTTAATCCAACTTATGGGCCTTTAGTCAGATTAGAACGATTAGGTAAGGACGGCAAGCCTATCAAAGTTTATAAAGCCAGAACTATGCATCCGTATGCAGAGTATCTGCAAGAATACATCTACACACATAACTCGTTGGATGATGGTGGGAAATTTAAAAACGACTTCCGTGTAACAACATTAGGAAAATTTATGCGAAAAGTATGGCTAGACGAACTGCCTATGCTTATCAACGTGATGAAGGGTCAATTAAAAATAGTTGGCGTCAGACCATTAAGCAAACATTATCTGAGCTTGTACCCAGAAGATGTGCAGAAGCGCCGGCTTAATTATAAACCCGGACTGATACCGCCATTTTATGTGGATTTACCGAAAACATTAGAAGAAATAGTAGAATCAGAGATACGATATTTAGATGCATGGGATAAGAAACCATGGCGAACCGATCAGCGATACCTGCGGATTGCTTTATATAATATTCTTTTTAAGAAAGCCAGAAGTCAATAATAAAAACATATCATATTACACAGGTAGGCTGACTTAATCAGGCCCTCGTCTGGGCTTAATTAACCTGTTTTTGTGAAATAAATGGCACTTATGAATAGATTTTTCACTTTGTCTCTCATTCTTTTAGGTCTAAACCTTACCTCACAGACTATACATGAGGAAATCGGAAACAATGGCATTTACGATCTATTAGATGAATTAGCTACGCTGCATCTGATAGACATCAATTCTGCTGTGAAGCCTTATTCAAAAACACAAATCGCTCATTGGCTTAATCAGGTCTCGGCAGAACATAAAGATATACCTCATCCACTAAAAGCTGCCATTCAACAATATAAAACCGAATATTCCTCTGAGAACCATCTCCTTCCTACAGGTTATCTCAAGCTTATCAGACCAACAAACACAACTGCTATTCACCTTCTCCCACCCGAGATCAGTTATAAAGACAGCTTGCTGCGTATAACACTCCGTCCTATCTATGGTATTCGCTATATCTCTAGTACCAACGGTGATTTTTACCACAGTTATGGCGGTGCATCTTTTTCAGCTTATGCAGGAGATCACTGGGCTGCTTGGGCAAGCATACGCGATAACTACCAAACACTTGAGCCCTTAGCCCTACCTACCTACCTGACAACCGAACCAGGCGGTAATTATAAGATAGGTGTTCAGGGACGTAAAGGAGCAGAATTCAGTGAGATGCGCGGAGGTATCACTTATAGCTGGAATTGGGGCTCATTTGGGCTAGTAAAAGACTATATTCAATGGGGTGACAGCTACAATGGGAGTAATATCTTTTCTGGAAGAAACCCATCCTTTCCATTGATAAAACTACATCTGAAACCGGCCGAATGGATCGAATTTACCTATTTTCATGGATGGCTGATCTCACAAATCATTGACAGCACAAGATCCTACTATACTACTAATGGTGACTTTCGTGTCGTATTCCGACAGAAATACATTGCTGCCAATATGTACACCTTTAAACCATTTAAGCAGTTTCGACTATCAGTCGGTAACTCAATAGTATATAGTGATGTTCCTGTGCAACCGGCCTACCTGATCCCTTTCTTCTTTTTTAAGTCATTAGACCACACACTAAATAAAGGTATTGACAACCAAAACTCGGCTATGTTTATGAATATCAGTAGCCGACAAATAAAGCATATACATCTTTTTGGCACTATTTTCATAGACGAATTCTCATTCTCACGTATTCGCAACCCTGACAGACATAACTTCTGGTCAGTAAAAGCAGGTGCCTCCTTGCAAAACTGGCCGATTAAATCAGTTAGCCTGACAACAGAATTTACACGAACCAGTCCGTTAACATACAAACATAGAGTGCCGGCCACTACATTCACATCTAACAATTTTAATTTGGGGCACTATCTGTTGGATAATTCAGAAGAACTATTCTTTATGATAAAATGGAGCCCATTACCGTATATGAAGATTCAGTTCAATTATACAAACGCATGGCATGCAAACGAATACCAATACGTGTTTGGTAAAACAAAAGTAGATGAAAATCCTATCCTAAAGGACAAGACATGGAGTAGTAAGATAACTTCATTTAGAATAGAATATAAGCCCATACATTATATTGTCTTGTTTGCCGAATATGATAGAGCCGATATTCAAGGATATGAAGCTGATGGACAAACAGCAGAGTATTATCTTAAACGGTTCAGTCCTAAATACATGCATGGGAAAACCAATACAGTGCAAATAGGATTTATGATGGGTATTTAAACCATACCTTAGCTGATAAGGAAATGAAACTTACTATCATAACAAACTCATTACCCGATCACACCACACAAATTATTACTGATTTTTTAGAAAGTCATCCACATAATACCGTCTTCCAATCCCCTGCTTATTACAAGCTCTATAAAAGTCAAGATAAATTCCATCCGACATATTTTGTTGTCTGTAATGATAAGGGCATAGTAATAGGTCTGATGTTAGCCGTGATAATCAGTCATACTACAGGATATTTGTCATATTTTAGTAGTAGATGTCTAATTTATGGTGGTCCTCTTGTTACAAATGACGACCATCAGATAATAAGATTGCTTTTAACTGCTTTACACGAAGAATTGAGTAAAAAGTCAATCTTCACACAATTTCGAAACTTCAGAAAATGGGATAACAAGACTATACAACTTTTTCAAACACATGGATACCATTTCCGAGACCGTCTGAACCTAATTATCGAATTAACAGACCAAAAATCTGTCCTAGCAGGATTTAGTAAGTCCAGAAGGCGACAATTAAAACAGGCGATGACTTCTGAGTGTATCATTAGAAATGCCAGAAACCATAAAGAAATAAAAGAACTGTATGGGCTGTTGCACTTATTGTATAAGAAGAAAATAAAAAAACCTTTGCCAGACCTCTCCTTTTTCTATGAATTCTTCGATCAACTCATTCCAAGCGGTAATGGGATCATATTGATAGCCCTTAGTCAGCAAAAGATCATTGGCGGAATAGTAGCCCCTGTTACTCCCAACAAAACTATATCTGAATTATATGTCTGTGGTTTAGATAAACTATATCCTGCACAGCGTCCTAGCATCATGCTCACCTGGGCTGCATTAGACTATGGCATACAAAATAAAATACCCAGCTTTGATTTTATGGGCTTAGGTACACCGCATATCCCATATGGAGTGCGAGACTTTAAACTACGTTTCGGAGGCATAACAGTAAACCACGGAAGACTTGCAAAACGAAATAATAAATTCGCCTATTTCTTAGCCGAAATAGCATACAATATACTACGGACGGTTCAAAAAGTGTAAACAGCTTGCCCCATACCTTTGATTTGATGACTGATATACTGCATGATAATCATAAACAAGCTATTGCTACGACATCACATAAACACTATTGAATATTGCACAGATATATGCTATGTTTAAAATGTATAAAATCAATATGTTGATACACTAGCCTTTCCCTTCCGTCTAAACACTTCTACCCACCATAGCCATAAACAAAAAAGAATGAAATAAAAGAAAGGCCGTAAGATCCAATTATGGAAAAATTCCCAACAGTCAGGCTTCCATAAAAGTACGACAGATAAACTTACTATCCTGAAAATATTCGTTAAAAACATCACTAAGAAACCCAATGGGATAAACCATACTTTATGTTTCCATGGCCCCGGAAATAATAGAAACAAAACTAAAACCTGATAAAATTGTTTTAACCCACTACATCCAAGGTTAACCTTTATATATCCGCAATTTGAAAACCACATATGATTGTCTGCCTCTGTTGTAATAGACATTTGTAGTACATAACGATTGATCCATAAGCTGACTTTGAATACCAGATCAGCAAGAAATTGTGCCAAATGATGCACAAAAGGAATAGACATGAATTCAATTGCAAAATACCTGAAAACCAAGTGAAACCCATAGGTTATCAAGGCAAATAACAACACATCAGCAACAAATCCAAAACGTCCATAATACAAACGTTTCCCTTGATCATACCAGTTATACATAAAGTTTTTAGTACAAATATCCTATTATAATTCATAACATATCAGGTTCAAAGCCCAAAAAATGATATGGATGAAGTTTTCCCTTCCTAGCTCACCGCACTGAACATCCGTTATAACCTGCCTTACCTCCCTTGGATGTTCTGAAATCCAAAAACCTATTTAAGACTAGTTAAAAGCTCTATCTATCAATATATTGCAAATATATTCATCGATTCAGAAATGAAGCCGATATGGCAGTATGCTGCCAACAGCTCACCATTCTATGCCTTTCAATATCGAATAAATCCCTACCTTTCGCCACAAAAAGTTTTATCATGGCGTATTCGAGAAACACATTCAGTATCAGACGATTAATTTACTATCCTTTTTGTGTATTAGTATCTCTCTGGCTGTTGACGGCATGTAGTAGCAGTCGGAAAGCTTTCCACAAAAGCGGGGTAAATACTATTGAAATATTGGCTGTCAATGACATACATGCTGCTATTGATCACTTCCCTCGTTTAGGTTTTATAGTGGACAGCCTTAGAACATTATACCCTGATATGCTGTTGGTGTCTGGTGGCGACAATCAAACCGGAAACCCTGTCAACGACCAATACCCACAAAGAGGGATGCCAGTTATTGAGCTGATGAACGCATTGCAGTTCGACATCTCAGCAGTAGGTAACCATGAGTTTGACGTAAAGCCTGAGGCATGGGCCTATATCCTCAAACAAGCACAGTTCGACTTCATAGGTGCTAATATCCAATCCAACGACCCTAGCAGATATCCTATCAAACCCTATAAGACGATCACTATGCCAAAAGGTGATAAAATCATCTTCTTATCAGTATTAGACATCAACGAGCATGGGTTACCGGCTACGCATCCCGATAATCTGCATGATTTCACCTTCGACGATCCTTTCCAGACAGCACATAAATACCTGTATCTGAAAGACAGCTGTGACAGGCTTATCTTCTTAAATCATTTTGGCTATGAAAACGACAGCATCCTGGCGCAGCAGCTTCCGGCGGGTACTACCGACCTCATCATAGGCGGTCATTCGCATACGAAAATTGATACGATACATCTTGTAAACGATATTCTCATCACTCAAGCCGAGAGCAAGCTGAATTATGCCAGCTTTATCCAACTGTCAACACTATCCGATGGCAGCACAAAAAAGACTATGGAGCTGCTTAGCGTAGGCCGGCAAGGTAATGAGCGGGCCGATATACGTGCTATGGTAGATAGCTTTAACGATAACCCGGTACTGAATACTCCTTTGGCTTTTACCGATGATGAGCTGATCGGGAGCGAGATGGTGGGCTATCTGATGGTAGATGCGTTACAGGCTTCCACAGGAGCGGATATAGCACTCCTTAATCTAGGCGGAGTACGAACAAAACACCTGAATAAAGGAGCTATCACAGTGAAAGACGTATATCTGATGGACCCTTTCGGGAATCAGATTACCCTCTTCCGGCTTAGTGGAAAAGAGCTGCTGGCATTATTGACATCTGCATATTACATAGACCATCAGAAGCCTGTCATCCCTGCCAGATTGAAATTATATTATTTCATAGATGATGAGCAACTGACGGATATTCAACTTTTTACGCCAGAAGGTGAGCCATTGGATATGGATACGGTTTATACGGTTGCCATGAACAGTTATATGGCGGCGGTATATGAGTTTGCTCATGCTGAACCGTCTCGTATGCTCCCGGAAAAGACAGCCGAGAGTATGATGAAATACCTACGGAATCTTCAACAGCTCCCATCCTATCGTACCGAAAAACGCATAGAGGTTAAACGTATTCAAAAGCCGTAGATATAAAGATATATGGGTAGGTAAAACAGAATTATTATGACTATCAGCTACTTTTGTTAAACCGCAGACCCGCTAGCCATCGGGACGTAAAGTTTTTTTAACCGCAAAGAGCGCAGAGTATATACTAATCTTTTATTAGCATCCTCTACGGTTAATAATCCAACCTTTTAAAACCAGCATACTCTGTTGAGCCTAATCCCAACACCCTATACTTTATCACAGCAACATTACTATTATTTATGCCTATACCCATAAATACTTGATAAAATAATGCTATTTTTGTGGACGTAACCATAAATACTGAATCATGATTATAAGACCCCTGTATTTAGATGCAATTAAGCCTTTCATTGACAAGCCATTGATAAAAATTATTACCGGGATCAGGCGTTCCGGTAAATCCACTATTTTACGTTTGTTAGAAGACGAGTTAGTAGTAAGGGGAGTTAGGCGAGAGAATATCCTGTCAATCAATTTTGAGAGCTATGCCAATTTTGAGCTGTTGCAGGTTTCGACATTGTATCAATATATTAATAATCAAATAAAGACATCCGATAAATTCTACCTTCTTTTAGACGAAGTCCAGGAAGTTGAGGATTGGGAAAAAGCAGTCAATTCGTTCTTAGTAGATTTCAATGTGGATATATATATCACAGGTTCCAACTCCCATTTACTATCATCTGAGTTAGCAACATATCTAACTGGCAGGTATGTAGAGATACCGGTTTACACCTTATCGTATAAGGAGTTCCTGGATTTTCGAAATCATTATTTCTCAACCGATCAACCGATAGTGAATCCTTTTTTATACTATTTGCGAAAAGGAGGCTTTCCGGTTATACACACTGCTGATTATACCGAAGAGAGTGCGTATCAAGTAGTTTATGACATCTATTCATCCGTTATGTTACGAGATACGGTACAGCGTTACAGAATACGTGATGTGGAATTACTCGAGCGTGTCATTATGTACGCTTTTGACAATATTGGGAATACTTTTTCCGGGAAAAATGTAGCCGATTATTTCAAGAGTCAGCAACGTAAGTTAGATATCAACACGGTATACAATTATTTAAATGCATTAGAAGGCGCTTTTATCTTGTATCGGGTTCCACGTTACGACATCAAGGGAAGAGAAATACTAAAAACACAGGAGAAGTTTTATGTGAACGATATTTCCATCCTCTATGCTACTATGGGTTACCGCGACCGAATGATTGGTGGCATACTGGAGAATATTGTTTTTCTGGAATTAAAGAGAAGGGGATACAAAGTATATGTTGGAAAGTTAGGTCAACTTGAAATTGATTTTGTAGCAGAGAAACAAGGCAGTAAAATATATGTACAGGTGGCATATAAGCTAGAAAACAAAGAGTCTATTCGTCGTGAATTTGGCAATTTATTGTCGATAAATGATCAATATCCAAAATATGTAGTTACTATGGATGAAGTATGGCGAGACTCTATTGAGGGTGTAGAACATCTGTATATCACCGATTTCCTGCTAATGGAGTAGTCTTAAAGTCGTTGAACTCATGATACCACCCTGCGGTTAAACAAACTCTGCGTCCTTGCGTAAAGCTCTGCGTTCTCTGCGGTTAAAAAAACTTAGCGTTCTCTGCGGTTAAATAAAAAAAACCAAGCCCACTCCATTTAAAGCCTACCCCTACCTTACTGCCTCTCTCTCTTATTCTATCAGAAATTGATCTCCATCTTTCACAGCGGTTGTATAAGGGAAAACCATTTTCGCTTCATTTTCCATAGACTTCGTATCGTCGTAGCGCGTTGAAAAATGCCCGATCAACAATCGTTTTACCTGAGCTTTCAGTGCAACAGCCGCCGCTTGAGTAGTAGTAGAATGAAACGTCTTCTCCGCCTCTGCCTTATGCATATCCATAAATGTCGCTTCATGGTACAGCATATCAGCATGGCTTATCCATCCGCTCAACTCCTCAACATATGCGGTATCGCTACAATAGGCATACGATCTGGGTTTACGGGCTGCATAAGTAATATCTTCATGTAGTAGCCAGGTACCGTCCGGCAGACGAAATCCAGCCCCTTGTTTGATCTGCTTCATCGCATCAGGCTCAGGGTGATATGTTTCCACAAAATCAGGACGTAGGTTTGGCTTGGCTTGTATCTCGCTGATCAGAAAACCCCAGGTAGGGATTCGATGATTCAAGGGAAACGAATAGATGCTGAGCTGCTCATTTTTCAATATCATCTGCTTCCCTCCTATCTCTAATGGGGTAAACTCAAGTGGATAGCGCAGCTCTGTATGTGAGACCTCAAGCTGCAATCTCAGGATATCTATCAGCAAAGGAGGGCCAAAGATCATCAGCGGACGGCTGCGGCCTAATAGATGCATAGTCTGTATCAAGCCGATCAGTCCGAAATAATGGTCTCCATGCAAGTGACTGATAAGCACATAATTGATCCGCATAGCACTTAGTCCCAACTGCTGTAGCCGCATTTGTGTCCCCTCGGCACAGTCAATCAATATCCGGTGTTGGCCGTAGGTAAGCAGCTGACTTGCGGCAGCCCGTTGAAGAGAAGGGACAGCCGAACCGGAGCCTATTATAGTCAGTTCAAAAGCTATCATATAGGTAAAAGTACAAAATGTATGGCAAGCTTAGAAATTATTTCACATTAAAAGCAAGCAAACATTCATTTTCAATGAAAAGTTCAAAATGATCGTGCTTTTGTGCCTGTCCAACCCCAGCAGGTGTACCGGTAAATATCAGATCGCCTTGACGTAAGGTGACAAAACGCGACACATACGCAATGATATGGTCAAAGTCAAAGATCATATCCCTGCTGTTTCCACGTTGACGCCATTCCCCGTTAATTTTAAGTCCGAAACCAATCTGATACGGTCGATCAAATCGTTCCTTAGGTAAAAAACGACCTACCGGCGCAGAAAAATCAAACGCTTTAGCTATTTCCCAAGGCAATCCTTTTTGCTTACAAACTGCCTGTAGATCACGGGCCGTAAAATCAATGCCTATCCCGATCTGATCGTAGTATTTATAAGCAAAATTCTGTTGAATGCTACGCCCTGCTTTACATATACGTACGACTAACTCTGTCTCATACTGCATGTCAGCAGAAAAATCGGGCAGGAAAAACGGATGATTATTAGGCAATAAAGCTGTATCCGGTTTCATAAAAAAGACTGGCTCAACGGGCACAGGATTATGCAACTCATTGGCATGCGCTGCATAATTACGTCCGATACATATTATTTTCATACAGAATGATATTATTGATAGCCTCAAAAATAAGAAGACTTCCGACGGTCAACCATGAAAAGCTACTATACCGTTACGTTCTGTAGAAGCAATAGGTCATATCTTTTCCGGTGCAGAGTTCAACCGGATGATGGCATAAACCATCAATGCGGCAGCCACCCATTGCACTGGTTGAAGCAGGTTTTTGTTTAACAGATAATCGAATACTACAGCTGATACAGGAAACAGCAACTCGCTTATAGTAGCTGTCATGGCTTTGATCTTACGCAGGCCGTAATAGTACAAAAAGATAGCTCCCGATCCGGTTGTAAGACCTATCAGAAGGATAAAAAACCATTGGCGCTGGCTAGTGGTTACTATGGAATAAAAATCACCAAACATCAGCATCATAAGCAGCATGATCAGGCTTGTGAATCCGTAGCGATAGAAAGTGGAGGTGACGAAATTGAAATTTCCTAAAATCCGTTTTGAGAACACCGTGCTGCTTCCAAAAGAAAAAGCCGCTAATAAGGCTAAGAGTGAGGCATGTATGGTGTTTTCACCTGAATCAAAGTCGGGCAACGAAAATCCAAACGTCAGGAAATAGCCAGCTACTATAGCAATTGAGGCCCATAACAAATATCGCTGTTTGAGTTTCTCTTTCAATAAGATAGCTGCCAATGCAATGGCAAAGACCGGCTGAAGCTTCTGCAGTAAAACTACGACAGACAGATTGTTGAAGTTCATCAAAAACAGCGCTTTCACTATGGCCAGTGTTCCTATTGCACCACCAAAAAAGCTGATCAGAAAAAAGGTCAGCAGATCAGATCGGTGCATATAGCGCAGCTGTCTATACTCCTTATAGAATAAGATGTTCATCAGCAGGAAAGGTACTATATGCAAGATGAACACCACATACACCACATCAAGACCACCAAGCTGAGGCGTCAGGAAAACCCCATCAAAACCCCAAAGAATTGCCGACAAGCCCACAGCAAGCGAACCCACTATAAGTGTCATCCGTTTCGGATCGTCCATACTGAATTATATAAGGGTGCAAAGCTACATAATCCAACCGAAACAGCATTCCCATTGATCAGAGAAAAGTCATGATCAGGCCAGAATAAAAGCAAAGGAACTTTTTTGAGAAAATAAACCTAAAAAAAACGGTATTTGAATACGGAGGGAGATCATGGATAGTCTGGTATAGATTTGAGGTAGCCTACAATGACAAATTACAAGTTTAGCAGACAACCGAAATTGATTGTAAAGCTTCAAGACACCATAGAACGCCTGGTTTCAAAACAGGGTACTCTATAGGTTCCGGTTTACCATTACCTATATAGTTCATAAAAACTTCAGGTTCCTTTCGTATAGGTCCTTCTGTGTTGTGTTAGCTTTAGTTTTATTTAACGACTACCCTCATCCTTGGGTTCCTGGGATTGAAAGGATAAGGAAACAGTATAGATTTGTCAACAAATATATATTCCAAATATTTTAAATTTGAGACTGATTGAGGAACTGCAACCATAGGTCCACAATGCACCAAATTAAGTTCAATTAAATACTCCAATTGTCCTATTTCATTTGGTAATCTCACTAAACTATTTTTACCAATAACCAAGTATCGAAGGTTTTCAAGTTTTCCAATTTCATTGGGTATAGATGACAATTCATTGTTAGTTAGGTATAACTGTTTCAGATTTTTTAAATTTCCTATTTCGGGTGGAAGTGTTTTCAGCTTATTATACTGAATATCAAAATACTCCAAATTTTCAATATCGCCTATTTCAGCAGGCAGGTATTTTAAGTTATTATGCTTAAGCGAGATTTTTTTAAGTCTTTTCAAATTTCCTATTTCCCCGGGTAATGTTTCTAATTTGTTGCTACTTAGAATTAGAGTTTCTAGTTTTTCCAATGAACCGATTTCCTTAGGGATAGACGTCAGATTGTCTCTAAAAAGAGTCAAAGTTTCTAAATTCTTAAGTGTTGAAATCTCCGGTGGCAACTCTCTTAGATTCTTGTTTTTTATCTTGAGGACTATTACATCTTCAGGATTTGCCAATGCTTTATCTAAACTGCGGTAAGTTTTACAACTCGTCAGAGCGAAAAGCAGCATTGCCACACATAAAATAATCGTTTTTGCTTTTAATTTCATTTTTTTACTTTTTAAATTATTACGTAAGGTTGACTATATTAAAAGTTGTTCATTGTAAACAATTACATTTGAAGTTACCTTAAAGTCGAAACTCAATTTAACTTTAGCGTCATCAACTATTAAAGCTATGTATTTCGGTAATCTTGTGTTATCATTTAATTTATATTTCAAATTAAGAACCAGCATTGGAAAAAGCCATTCACCACCGCAAGTTTCCAAAAACCCCATACCCGGGATATAATTAGTATATCCAAACATATCCTTATGATTTTTGGAAGGCATTGAAAGATGAAGCCCGAAATCAGAACTTATTTTATTTGAAATCTTGAAATTATACCCAATAGCTGCGGTTAAGCCGACAATAAACATGGTATGTTCAAAATATTCAAGTTCGCTGTCCGGCTCGTTCATATTCTCATAATCAGTTTTTTCATGAATCAATGAATTCGTCAGGAATGAACCTAAATAAAAATAATTTTTCTTTTCTAATTCCTTTCTAAGATTAAATTTCCCTCCAAGCTTTAAAAATCCACCGGTCTGGGTTTTCATGGAATAGCCATAATTTCCACATTTATAGTTTGGTACGATAATGAAGTTGATAAAATCAAAAGGGCTCGCATAATGTATGGTATATCCCGGATTGACAACCATGCTGTATCTTGGATTGTTTGACAGTTCATAGGTTAGATCAATAGTTGTTGCAGGAATTTGCAACAAATTAATGCCGATATCATGATTCCATTGTTCAGTCTGCTGCCCAAATAGATTTGCACGCAGCAAAGCGATCATCCCAAATAGAATAAATTTAAGTCTTAGTTTCACAATCGTTATTCATTAATTTATGTGGAAGTCGTTCCTTACGACATTTCGCAGCTTGGGTTTCAGACAAGCACACTACCAAAAACACCCTTCGAACTAAACCACACCCAAATAGATACTTCGGTGATACTAACCCCTTTGATAATTTAATCAATTTAAAAGAACATCTCTGCTTACAATATTACAGCTTTTTTCTTTAAATTCCACCTAAATTCGTTCAATTTTGTGTGCAGTATGAATCAATCTGTCCAAATTGGTACCTGCGATAGTTTTTCTTCCAATAAAGGCACTATATTCAGGATGATCACCACATACTCTACATCGTGATCTACCAGGCTGAGGCGTCAGGAAAATTTCACTAAAAACTCCAAAAAATCGTCAATAAGCCCACCGCAAACGAACCCACTATAAGTGTCATCCGTTTTGGATCATCCCAACTGATTTATGTCAGGATGCAGAGCTATACGATATAACCAAAACATCAATCCCATAGATCAGGGAAAATTCCTGATCAGAGCTAAATCAAATATATTTCTTCAACAGATTTAATCTCTTCAATAAATGCCTGAATTATTCATAAAAATAAAAAAAATGCGGGTAAATATACTGTTATTCCATTGAATTTCAGTATATTTGTTGTAGATAAAACCCCGCACTATGGACAAAGATAAAATAAAAAAAGCATCCTTC
>JALNZU010000053.1 GCA_023229245.1 Bacteroidales bacterium
GATGCTTTTTTTATTTTATCTTTGTCCATAATGCGGGGGTTTTTTCCTACAACAAATATACTGAAATTCAATGGAATAACAGTATATTTACCCGCATTTTTTTATTTTTATGAATAATTCAGGTATAAAAGTCCCACTACCGGCTTTTCCGGAGGCGGTTTGTAGTTGATACACATAGTTACCGGCTGGTAATACCCCTATGTGGCATTGCACACTATTTGCTGAGGCGGTGAATGCTTTATCGAAATATTTTTGACCGGCGGTGTTGTATATCTGAAGCCTGAATTCGCTGTCTTGAGGCAAATTTTCCAAACTAATGTGCAGCACATCATCAGCCGGATTGGGCCATGCTTTACTGTTCAGTGCTGCAGCAGGCAGATCTGTCAGTTGAGTGAAAATCGTAAAGTCTTCACGCAAGAATTTCCACATCACAATATCAAGCTCATAATCCGCTCTGTTAAGCATATTTGTACGCAAGGCATACGCAAAACAGCCATTATCCGGTGTAGCTTCTATTCCACGTAAGATATAATTGGCATCACCTCCAAAACTTTTACGTCCAATCAGGTTCAGATCTTTATCAATCAAATATATGATACAATTGCTTGGAGTTGATGAAATGTTATTATACGACTGAAAGCCTCCCACATAAATCAATGAGTCTGGAGCCACAACCAGGTTTGTATAATTGCAAGAATACTCTAAGGTATCGGGTCTGTCCAATCGCAGCTCTTGCAGATATTGCCCGTTAGTATTGATACGAAATACCGAAAACAGATACTCTCTGCCATTGTCATAATCTATTACTCTATCGCATGTCATTAAAAACTCATCGGTATTGAGCCAATTGTTATTGGTATATCTGGAATGCCCGTTAATAGTACCTCCCAGATTGACAACTGAAGTGATATTCATGTTTAGGTCCATAAAATTAAGACTTTCCTGACCGGTATTTAAAACACCTCTTCCAATCATCATCAGGCTGTCGTTTCCCGGCGTGCTGTTAAAAGAGTTTAGCATTGAAGATCTCGGGGATGTATGTAGTACGCCGGACAAGCTGTCTCCTTGCTGGCTGAACCTAAACATAATATAATCGGCGAATGAGCTGTTATTATAAGGTATTTCGTTAGTGGTCACAACTGCTACTTCACCGTTTCTGTTTATAATGGCCAGGCAAAGTTCTCCGTACCATAAATAGGATGGGTTGAGCCTGTAACTGCGTTCAGTTACTACTTCCAGGTTCTGATCAAAAATCACTATCCAAAAGTGATCCATTGCGTGCGCATCTCCCACTGCACTATAATTTCCACAAACAAAATAGTGGCCATTATCAAGTAAAACTACTTCATTGAAGAAACTAACCGTATCCTTTCGTTCCATCCGCTTTGATTGCAAAGTTCCATCCGGAGTTATTTTAAGGATAAGACCATGCACCGTGCTATCAGAAAAGGATCCAATCATACCAGCTAAAATTACATTGCCTTCATGATCAATGATACTATTTTTTACGGATTCATATTCTTCTGTTGCAAAACTGATTTGGAAAGAGTGCTGGGTATACACTATGGAGGCGAACCCTAACCATGCCCCCAAAATAAATATAATTCGTTTCATAGGAAGCACTTTAGTTATCATCTGCAATATCAATAGGTAATGGCAGTTCGGAAATCAGACTTGCCAGCGTTAGGATAGCGAAAAATTGAAAGAAAGTGGTTTTCATAAAGATAATGGTTTTTGGTTTAAGTAGATGATTTGTTTTATCTATGCACATACACCCAACTACCAATAGATAGTCGTAACAAAAGAATCTCAATAAAGATGAAAGATACTTTTCTTGTATGGATCATATTTTTCATAGAGAAATAAAAAAGGATACAACAGAGCAAAGATATTAAAAAAATCAATAAAATTTGTTAAATCTCTTATATTCTTTTTATTAAAGATCAAATACCTTACAAAAGCTTCGTCGCCCTCTACAGGGGAATCAGGTACAAATATTCCTTAGAGCAGTGATGGTGTTTGTTAAGATTGAAAAATGAGCAATGTATAGATGATGTTCTGATACTTGACTGTATCCGGTTGAAAGACATGTGCCTTGAAAAGTGTGTATGCTAGGCTTTAGGCTTTTTCAGCCGATACACATCATCACGGTCATGCACAAAGAATACGCTTAGTGCACCCAAAACAAGAGATAATCCTGCAAGCATTAAAGCGAATATCACCTGTCCTCCAAATACATCTTTAGTCAGAAAACCTAATACTCCGGCAGCTAATATCTGTGGGATCACTATAAAAAAGTTGAATATACCCATATAGACTCCCATTTTGTTGGCTGGCAGCGAGCCGGTTAATATGGCATACGGCATGGATAAAACGCTTCCCCATGTAAAACCAATTCCAATCATAGGCAATATTAGCATAGCAGGCTCTTTGATGATGAAAAATGAAATAAACGACACACCCCCTACTAATAAAGATACTGCATGGGTAGCTTTACGCCCTATTTGTCTGGCTAAAAGAGGTAGTAAAAAGGCCGAGACGGCGGAAACGGCGTTGTAAATACCGAAAAGCACACCTACCCAAACAGCCCCTTCTCCGTATAAAACTGACTTTGGATCAGTAGTTCCATAAATATGCTGTGTCACGGCCGGTACGGTATATATCCATAGCGTATAAAACGCAAACCATGAAAAGAATTGAACCACCGCAAGCTGTCTCATGGTGACCGGCATATGCAACAGATCGTTCATCACTTCTGTCAATCCTTTAGGCTTAAGCTGCGATTTAGTGATTTGACCTGAAACAATCATGATAAGACCAAAAGCTGATAACATGCCTGAAACTATGTATAACTGCTGGTTTAGCGAAAAAAACATGATCAGCATTGTAGCAGCTAAGCCTGTTACACCCCATGCAATACCGATGCGAAAGAAGCGTGATGAACTTACCGGAGGTTTTATCTCGTATGCTAATCCTGTAGCTTGTGCTTTTTCTTCTTCAAAAGCTGCTAATTGATCGGGAGAATATTCTTTGGATGTAAAGACTGTAAATAACACAGCTGAGATCAATACTACTCCTCCAATATAAAATGATAGTTTAACTGATTGGGGAATGATACCTTCTGGAGCAGTGTTAGGGATGTCGAACCAGTTGGTTAGTACATAAGGTAATGCCGAGGCTATCACAGCGCCTGTTCCAATGAAGAAGCTCTGCATGGCGAAACCCATGGTACGCTGTTCGGAAGGGAGGTTATCGCCTACAAAAGCCCGAAAGGGTTCCATAGATATATTGATTGATGCGTCCATGATCCAGAGCATACCGGCTGCAACCCACAAAGCAGGTGAGTTGGGCATGATAAACAGTGCCAAAGTAGTAAATACAGCTCCTACCGCAAAATAAGGCCTGCGACGCCCTAAACGGGTCCAGGTTTTGTCGCTCATATGACCTACTATAGGTTGAACAATCAGACCAGTAAGAGGAGCTGCAATCCATAAAATGGGGATGTTCTCAACGCTGGCTCCTAAGGTTTCAAAAATACGACTGACATTGGCGTTTTGAAGGGCAAAACCAAACTGAATACCCAAAAATCCAAAACTCATATTCCAGATTTGCCAGAAACTCAAACGGGGCTTCTTTCTCATATAGGTGCGATTAAAAAGTTTCAGGCATTAAAAGTACTAAAACCTTTTATTGACTAAGTCAGCATTTTTGGACAGGCCTTTATCAGCAAATTTAACTTGCAGATAATAAGAGTACTACAAACTATTCCATAGAGATGAGTTTTTTGACACAACAATAAATATTTATCAAACGGTTGCACTATAAAAAAACTCTTACCACATGATGACCACCAGCATGACTATGCGTTGTTTGTTTATTTGGTCCACAAAACTTCCCTGACAGCGGTATCGTCTTTTATTTTACTGAGTATGCGATCTAACTGCTCTATATCAGGATTTTCTATTTGCATTAACAGTATCATCTCGTCTTCAACCCTGTTGAATGTCATGGAATGTATATGCAGTTCTGCTTTATGGAGTATGTGTTCAAGTATTTTGTTTGGATCGGCATGGCTGCTTGCAACTATGCGTAGGGTTTTGTGTTTGAATCGTTTTGAATAGTATTTTTCAAGTGGTTGAAGCGCCCACAAGATAATAAGTGCTATCACGGTAGTGGCTATTGCTGCTGTATAAAGTCCTCCACCTGTAGCTAATCCTATGGCTGCTACGGTCCATAGCCCGGCTGCGGTGGTCAGGCCGCGTATAGCACCTTGTTTGAGAAACAGTATAGTGCCTGCTCCAATAAATCCTATGCCGCTCACTACCTGTGCTGCAACACGTGAAGGGTCAAGCTCTACATGCTCGGTTCCTAAAATATCGGCAAAACCAAAAGCCGAGACAAGCATGATAAGACATGAACCTACACTGACCATCATATGGGTTCGCATACCGGCAGCCCAGTCTTTCCGCTCACGTTCAAGACCTATCAAAGCTCCAAACAAAGCAGCTAAAAGCAAACGTGTTACTATCACATCCCAGCCAATCATCGCATATACAATTAGTTTATTATTTCGTATTCAGTCTGTTGCTTATATAACAACACATAAGCTGAATAGTTGTAAAATTACATTAAATATTTTTTTTCGTTGTCTCTAGTGATGAATCAGCTCCTAAGTGTATCCTTTGTTGAAACCCATTACTGCATGCTCCCATGCGATTAAAATGGCTTTTCTTGTCTTACCCCATCTATAGCCGCTAAGGTTTCCATCCGACTTAACAACCCTATGACATGGTATGAGCCATGCAATTGGATTGCTGCCTATAGCTGTGCCTACTGCCCTGTATGCACCCGGCATACCAATCCTGGTTGCTATGGCTGTATAGCTGCTAAGATGGCCATAGGGGATTTCTAAAAGGCTGTCCCATACTTGTAGTTGAAAAGGAGTAGCGTGAAGATCCAATGTGATATGAGGAGGCTGTACAAAAGGAAATTGAAGCCATTCTAATATGCTGCGATGGAGATTATTTGTTGTTTCACTAAGGCTCGCATGGGGAAAGCGAAGCATTAAGTCGTTCAAAGCCTGCTTTTTGTCAGTGATAAATGACAGATGACACAGACCGTATCCGGTAAATCCGGCAAGCAGCTTACCAAACGGACTGTTTGAAAAGCTATAGAAAACGGAAGGTGAAGACTGTTGCTCTCTTTTTTGAAAGGGGATATTAGTATGAATAGTGATGAAATCTTTTGGTGAGTATAGCAAAGGGTTATTTATATGATCATCAGTTTGATCGAAAAGAGTAGATTGTTTTTGCTCTGACCCCAAAATATGTTGGATTAACTGCCTGTGCATCAGCTGAGATAAACCGGTGGAATGGGTTGTCGTCAGATAGTGAATTAATTCATCAACGACCCGAAAATATTCTTGCGGATCAGCATCAAATGCAGACTTATCTATAGTCTTTGTCACAAAATTTTGTAATAACTTTAACGCATCAGCAGCGGTTGAATAGCTCATTTTGGAAGATGCAGTTTTCATACATACAAGATTTACCTGCAAATATCTATAAATCATTATAGCATGTGACAAGAAGATTTAGCTTTTTTTATAAAATTTGATAATGAGCTTAGAATGAGTGATATAAGAATACATAAATCAAGATACATCTGTGTGTTTTGAGTAGCTAAGCAGAACAGACTAGTTTTTTTAATCTATATTTGACCCTAAATTCAAATGTAACGGTCAACTTGCATTTTCTTGATGATCATGGTAATGTAGCATGGTGCTACGGCCGTTTACACAATATTTTTTTATGTATTTTACATTTCATTTATTTAACTCGGAACATAAGCTAAATCAGTCCGATAAGGAGACTATAGTGGCTTTTTTGCATGAACATTTAGATCAATTCGGTGATAAACAAGAAGATATATTAAAAGCAATTGATTACTCGGTTCAAGATATAAAGTCATTCGGTGGGTTTACTTTAATAGCTATAGGTAATAATACTATTGTAGGTGCGGTAGTTATGAATCAGACGGGTATGCAGGGATATATCCCTGAAAATATACTTGTCTATATAGCTACTCATAAGAGCTTCAGAGGTAAAGGTATAGGGAAGCAATTGATTCAGAAGGCTGTTCACTTGAGTAAAGGTGATATTGCATTGCATGTAGAGCCTGATAATCCGGCTAAATATTTATATCAGAAATTAGGTTTTGATCATAAATATCTTGAAATGCGTCTGAAAAACCATTGATCTGATGGCATTTATTACCCTTGACACACAAAAACTTACTGCAAACTATCGTTTTTTAGACAACTTGTTTCAACACGAACACATACAATGGGCTATAGTATCTAAGTTGTTATGTGGCAATAAGTTATTCTTGCAGGAGGTGATCAGACTTGGTAGTAAGCAATTGTGCGACTCACGAACTTCTAATCTGAAGGCAATCAAAAATATGGCACCTGAAATTGAGACAATTTATATCAAGCCCCCGCCATTAGGATCTATACCTGAGGTTGTCAGATATGCCGATATAAGCTTCAACACAGAGTTACAGACGATTCAAGAATTATCGGATGAGGCAGGACGACAACAGAAAAAACATAGAATCATCATTATGGTTGAAATGGGAGAGTTGCGAGAAGGAGTGATGCGCGACGACCTCATCGAGTTTTATGAGAAAGTGTTTCTATTGCCTAACATAGAAGTAGTTGGCATAGGTACCAATCTGAATTGCCTGAATGGTGTATTACCAAATCATGATAAACTCATACAGTTAAGTTTATACAAACAGCTCATCGAAGCTAAGTTCAATCGTAAAATACCCTTTGTGTCAGGAGGATCATCTGTGTCTATCCCTCTGATCTTTGAGAAATTATTGCCAAAAGGTATTAATCATTTCAGGATAGGGGAGACCCTGTTTTTAGGTACGGATGTGTATCATAACAGTGTGATCAACGGCATGCACAATGATGTGCTGCGTTTATATTCAGAAATTATTGAACTCATAGAAAAGCCGACTATACCTATGGGAGAATTAGGTACTAATTTGGAAGGTGAAGCCATAAGTTTTGATCGGGAGCAGGCCGGAAAAACCACTTATCGGGCTATACTTGATATTGGATTATTGGATGTGGAAAGCAAACATATCTCACCGGTTGACCCTATGATGGTTTTTGCCGGCTCAAGCTCCGATATGATTGTGATTGATCTGGGCGACAACACCAAACAGTATAAGGTAGGCGATCTTATTGAGTTTCAGATGGATTATATGGCTGCTTTGCGTATCATGAACTCACGATATATTGAAAAACAGATCAAATAGCAGTGCGATCTACTGTCAGAAGCCAAGATTGAGTTGTAGCATCCAATGGAAGCCAGCTTGTGGAAAATAGCCATCCAATAAACCCGGCTCCCCATTATAGATATAACGATACACCCATCCATTGCTTTCATAAGCTGTGTCGAATAAATTATTCAGACTTAATTGAAGTGCAGTGGTTTTGAACAGCTTATTTGACAGCTCGGCTCCGAAAATCAGTTTGCCTATATGATAAGGATCAAGGCTACGCTCTTTCGAAGAAGTATTATCTAAATATTGCCGGCCTACTAAATTAGATTGATAGCCTATCTGTATCGAAGGCGATAATTGGTAATATAGCTGGAGCCCGCCTACTATGGCCGGAGAAAATGAGATATCCGTTTTGCCTGATTCAAAACTATATTGATAAGGCTCATGCTCGGGATCGTCCCAATAATTCCAGTTATCCACATACTCAACGAAGTTTTTGATTTTGTTCTCGCTCAGGCTAAGCTGCAACGCACCTTTTAATCGGGATGTTAACTTATAAAACAAGCTGGCTTCTATTCCGGTCCTATAGCTGTCAGGTACATTGGTCAGTATAGCAGCGCCGGTATTATTGATCTTACCTGTTAGCACTAACTGATCTTTGTAGCCCATATAATAGATATTTGTTTCTAACCGAAGCCTATGATGTGCGAGTTTGTATCCTGCTTCAATATTTAATAATTTCTCATGGGTTATCTCTTGTCCTGGGTCTGCATCTCTATAAACGCTTCTATTCGGTTCACGTTGTGAGTAAGCCAGAGTCATATATACGCCCTGTCTGTCGGTGATACGGCGATAGATACCGGCTTTGGGATTAAAAAACAGAAAATGATGATCCTGGTCTAAAAGGCTTAGATCGTCATGAGTTCCAGCCATAGTATAGTGTATCTTCCTGAGTTGCAGGTCAACATAGCTTGTCCAGTTATTGCTTAGACGGGTATGTAGCTTAATAAAGCTATTGAAATCGGTTTTTATACCGGTATTGACATACCATGGCTGATCGGGTTTGATATCGGAGGCAAATCGAGCCCAGCTGATATAGCCGTAGTGGTCGCCTTCGTATCTGTTCCATCCTGTTCCGGCGGTGAGTTCTACATTCTTTTTTTCTAGCATCCATGCAGCATGAAACCCGTAAAACTGGTTGTCAAGCCATTTTTGCTGTATCAGGTCAGTTCGTTTGATTTCCACATCGCTTATAATCAGGTTTGGCAAGCCGTAGTCGCTGAATTTGCGATTGTTTTTCCAACTGTCGTAATAGCCTTGCCCATTTGTTAAGAAAGCTGCTGCAGTGAGCAAGCTGTTTGGGCTGAACTGGTGCGCCAGATGTAGTTGATAATAATCTTGCTGATAATTATCGGTTTGATTGTCGTAATATCCTATGATATACCCTTGGTCGTCAGTCATTTCCCCAGCCGGGTTATAGGTTCGATTGGTGTTGAGACTATCTTTAGGTATTCCGTTCCATGCCTGATAGGTTGTCTCAAATCCTTTAGTAGTAAGTAGTTTGATATATGTCCTGGCATCCGACCAACTGGCTGCTATATAATACGAGGTCAAATCGGCCCATGCACGGTCAATATAACCGTCGGAGCTGATCTTACTCAGTTTGCCATCAAGCGAGAAGCCTTGTTTCCCAATTCCTGTTCCAAAATTGATGGTATTCTTCATGGTATTAAAGCTTCCTAAGCTACCGCTATACTTTCCATACGCTTCTGGTGTACGCTGGGTGGTCTCAATATTAATGCTGGCTCCAAAAGCGGCAGCGCCGTTTGAGGAGGTGCCTACACCACGCTGTATCTGAATATTATCTATGGAAGAAGCGAGATCAGGTAGATTGACAAAGAAAACGGAATGCGATTCGGGATCGTTTACCGGAATACCATTTAGAGTAACGTTGATACGACTTACATCGCTTCCCCTGATCCGGATACCCGTGTAGCCGATACCGGTACCGGCATCCGAGCTGACCACCACAGATGGCGTAGCTTGTAGTAGATACGGCAGGTCAACGCCTGTATTATCCCGGCTTAGCTCTCTTTTGCCTATAGTAGTAAAGGTTGCCGGACTACTCGATTTGAGCCGTGTGGAACGTACCACCACCTCGTCCTGCATAAACGCATATGTCTGTAACTCAATGTGTAGCTCTATATCCTCTAATGCCTCTAATTGTAACTCATAAGTCTCAAATCCAAGATAAGAAACCCGTATCGTATAGCTTTTTGGCTTCAGACTGCTGAAATGAAACCTGCCATCAGATTGAGTAAGCTGTGTTTGTAATGGGTCATGCAGCTCGACCAAAGCACCCGGAAGAGGATAGTGGTCAGTAGCGTCATACACTATTCCGCGAATCGAAGATTGCGAAAATAAACTGGCAGGAAAAATAACTGCCATCAGGTAAAGTACGAATTTTTTTTTCATCATGCATTGATTTAAAAGGTTTACTAGTAAATCAATAGAGGAAATTGAGAAGTGCTTTTTCCCTTCGTCGGCATTATCCGCATCAGGTTCAAAGGGTTTGATCTCAGCCTGTCTATCATCTGTTGCGTCAACAGCAAAGGCACCCCTATTGGAAATATTTGCACAAAGATACTACAACTTTTTAACACACATCAGTCGCAGTGCGTCACATTTAGTGTTAGACATAGTAACTGATTGAAAATCTACATTAGAGCTCTGATTAAAGAAAAAAAACAGGAAAGCTGCCTCTACACCTTCTTCAGCCAACAAGTCGTGAGTTAGCGCACAATAGCTTGTCAGATATTTTTTTAAAATTGGCAAGTTGATCTCACTTGCCAGATCTTTTTTCATATTAGATACGTTTTGCATGTTGGGGTCAGCAATTTTCTTTTCAGCGTCAAGATATATTCTATTTGTTTTCTATCGATAGCGAACCTGTTGTTTTACAGACAAATATAAAGACGACCTGGCTGCCTCTTGAAATTTAGAACAATTCTAAATATACTGTATTGTATTGTGTGTCAGTGTAAAAGGTGTTCTCATTCGACTTGCCGGAAAATAATAAATTTCAAGGCTTGTTTTTTTAATCAGGCTACCATATCTTTATCGCACTAAATGAGACAAACAAATGGCTATACCACACTACATACGGTCTCTTGCGAAAATGCGTGGACTAAGCCAGCTAATAAAGCTGCTTGAGTGTTTGTTATGTTGGTACCATCAAATTTCGTACTTCCTTCTTTTTCGAACTCAGTTTTTGCCTTGTTGCACAATGAAATATATGTTTGTTCTCGGTAAAACGACTTTGAGTACTATAGCTGCTTTATCATTGAAGTGGGCAAAGCAGCTGTAAGATAAACACTTACTGTATATAAAAATAAAATAACATTTGTAATTTTGGTTACACTAAAAATTAATACGTTGTCAATTATGTTCCTAAAAATGAAATATCTGATTTTATTGGTACTAGTAGTTTTGTTTTTACCACGTCTAAAAAGCCAACATAGCTTTATTTTAGAGCATGCATTTGAGTATGCTTCGCAGCTAAGTGGTCTAATCGAAACAACTGACGGACATTTTATTCTTGGAGTTGTATGCCACGATTTCAATACTTCAAGTGCTAAAACGGGAAAATTAATAAAAGTTTCTCCAAAGGGAAGTATACTTACTCAAACTGACATAGGTAACGAAATTGAGATTACAACAAATATTAACCTGCATTCACATCCTGAGAATAAAAACGAATTCATTGTTACCGGCGTTTGCTTTAATCCTGTCAATACTCAGGAGTTGTATATACATGTTCTTCACTTTACTGATGATATTGAATTGATTGACCAATATTATGTGCATGTACCGGTATATTTTGATATATTTTATTCAATAATAGACGAGAAGAACAACATCATTGCTGCGGGTTGTTATTATGACAGCAACACTAATTGGTTAAATATAGCCATCGGTCGTATTGATAAAAATGGTCATCTTAAGGATTTTAATATGCTGGAATATGAGAATAGTCAGTACTTAAGCGATTTAATTGAAGACACGCATTATCCCGGCACCTACGGTTTAAGCATAAGCGGCTCGGTGCCAGAGGGAAACTTCTCGAGCATGGAGTTGTTTCTAACAATTGACAGTTTACTTACACATACCCAAACCTCACAAATACCCAGAATAACCGGGCTTGGGAATACAAATGGTCTGATTAATACTAACGGATATATGTTTGCCGGCAAAGGGTATAAGGCGGGCATATACATATTAAATCCTTTCAAAAGCTATTTATCGGATTATTTATCGCAAACACAAGCCGGGCATGATGTTTATAAATCAGTGGTCATTAAAACAGATTTGGATTTTAATGTTACACATGAAATAGTTTTTGGTGATGGGCTCAAGAGAGACGTTCCTGCACCTAAAAAAGCAGTTAGTGTATTTGGCGATAGTATTATATATACAGCCGGCATTAAGAATATAATTCCTACCCAATGGCCATTTCAAAATGAAGCTTCTTGGATTAGAGTTAATAAATTAGATAACGAGTTAAATATTATTTGGGAGAAATATTTTGGCGGTGATGCATATTATCAAGTGAATAGTGTAACGGCTACTTCTGATGGAGGGGTAATCTTATCTGGGTTCAAGACTTATCCAGATCAGGCGCCTTTGATGAATTTATTGGCGATAAAACTAAAACCGGATGGTACCGTTTTTTTGGACGAATATCATGCTGATGAATCTACAACCGGGATTTCTGTTTTTCCTAATCCTGCCAATACCGAAACCCAAATACAATTTACCGAAAATGCAGTCCTTGAAAAAGCAATGATTGAGCTGTACAGTCCCAGCGGCAGGCTTCTATACAGCGTAAAGCCCACAAACTATTTTCATAAAATAGATCTGGCGCACTTGCCAAGAGGTTTGTACTTAGTAAGCCTCTGGGACGGCGAGCGCTGGCAGGTGCAGAAATTGATGAAACACTAAGGAAAGGAAGTACTTTATCCAGTAATAAACTCTAACAAACTGATAGTAGAATAAATGATTCTTCAGGCATCAAGCAGTCGTAAAGAATCGTGTGTGAGATTTCTCGCTGACGCTCGAAATGTAGAATTTTTTTACAAACAGGGAGTTCTACACATAGGCGGCGCAGCCGCCTATGTGTAGAACTCCTTACCCAACTACCTGTTGTCATTCCGAACGCAGTGAGGAATCTAAAAAAAGCATTTCTCTAATTTTAAGGAAACTAATAACATATCCCGCATGCAACCTTTTTAATATCAATATCATCTTTCATTTAAATCTATTTTAAGAACAAAAACAGGTACTATGAAAAAATTCAATAAACAGTATTGTATATAGTGAGTTCTAGTATTTGAACCAATCCATCTACAAGAAATTCAGCCCATCATTTATTAAAATGCTGTCTTTGAGTAAAAGAAGAAAAAATTATTGAAAAGCGTTGAAATAAAAGACTTTAACTAGATGCAAACAACTAAATGAAGTAATAACTTTAAAAGAAAATGCCATGAAAACAAAAAAATTATTATTACTAATTCCTTTTCTTCTGATAATGAGTTTGATGGGATGCATAAAAGAACCTAAAGTATCGGAGTGCTATGAGCCTGCCATTGAAGTTTCCTTTCAGGGTTTTGGGACTAGTGCTAGTGGAAATGATTGTACCCTTCAGAACATCGATTACACCCAAACAGAAGTAGTGCTTGTAATAGACAATATCGCTGACTTTCGAAAGTATGTATCCTGTATCAACGGGTTAGAGGTTGACTTCAGCAAGCACTTTGTACTGGCCGGGCGCATTAAACGACCAGCTTGTGCATATATGGAGACTCAAACCTTGTCTTTAAAATGCGACCAGCTACACTATTCCATTGAGATAGGCAACATGGATTGTCAAAAACCTACAGATGTGTTCTACTTTGCCATAGTGTCAAAGGAATACCTAAAGTACCCAGTTAAGTTGTCAGTTACAATAAATGAAAGATAGCCAGCTATGAAAAAATTTTATATTTTCGCATTATTTGCAATAATAACCCTGTCGATTCATGCGCAAGACAGTGAATACTACTATTGGCATAACAGTGAAAAGCAAATCTTAAAAATTAAGGATGAAAAAGTCTATTTACTGATTAATGTCGAAATTAACAATGATTCTTTGGCAAGTAAATACCGTATTGATAAGCAAAGATCTGTATTATGAAGCACACACCCTTTTATCTAATTACAACTGTGCTGATGCTTATTTTTTATTCATGCAATAAAAACACAGACCGACTCATCAAACCAGTTGATTTTAATATCACTGATTCTGAACCGGCATGGAGTCCAGATGGCCAATGGATAGCCTTTGTGCATGGTAGCATGCCCAACGATGGCATCTACCTGATACGACCCGATGGAACAGGAAACCGATTGTGGCACAAAGGTGTTATCGAGAGCCCTACCTGGAGCCCCTGTGGGCAGTGGATAGCCTTCTCGCAGAATGCACAGATATGGAAGAAAAAGATTGATGGCGACAGCCTGACCCAGCTCACATTCGAGGGGAGAAATTTTTTTCCGAGCTGGAGTTCCTGTGGGCAGTGGATTGCTTACGATGCGTTTATTGATGGAGTAAATCGCAATTTCTATGCGATATGGAAGATAGAGAGAACCGGAGCTGAGAGGGTACTAATTGGTTTTTCGGATGTTGATGGTGATTATAGAATGCCACATTGGATTGGGAATACAATAGTTCATATTCGCTATATAAGAGTAGGCTATGCCGAGATATTCACTATGGATAGCGAGGGCAATAATGTAAAGAGGTTAACCTATGATGGTAAAAGAGATGAGCAACCCAAGCTATCAGCAGATGGTTTGCGGATAGTTTATAATTCCCAAGACCCGAATATACCCTATCACTATATTTGGACCATGAATGCCGACGGTTCAAATCCCAAACAAATAACATTTTTTTCCAGCTACGGCTGCGACTGGAGCCCCTGCGGGAACTATATTGTTTACACCGATGTCCGTGCAGAGAACGGGCGACTATGGATAATGAACGCCGATGGTAGCGGCAAGCGGCAGCTCACCTTCGAGCACCATTTCCTAAGCGAATAGCGTTTCTTTTCTGTTAAACCATAAAAACTATAACCATGAGAAAACTTTTGAACATCAGTATTTATCTGGCATTTGTTGTTTTACTTTCCAGCCTGGGGGCATCTGCTTATGCACAGGAGCGCAATCTTAAAACAGAGCTGCTGGTTTACATTCTACCCGACTCGCTGGAGTTACCTGAAAAGGAAAAGGGGCTAATTCCGATAGCGCAGGCAGGTAAAAGCGTAGCATCGGAAGAGTTGCAAGTTGCTTTGGCAAGCACCAAGGCAAGGAGCATAGGGCGTGCCTTCCCGAATTGGCCAGCAAGGGACAGCATGGTGGTTCGTAGCGGCGGTTCAGAAATATCAGCCCCGCCGTTTCACAGATTTTTTATTGTCACTTTCGATTCGGAGCAAGATGCTGAAAGGGCTATCCTTACCCTAAGCAGCATGCCATCGGTAAAGTTTGCCGAGAGGCACTCTCAGCCTATATTATATAATGATCCATCATATCTTGACGGAACCCAATGGTACCTAAACAACGATGGGAGGTTGGGTGGTGTGGTTGGTGCCGATATTAATGCCGAGACTGCTTGGGCAATATTCACGGGTAGCTCTGCAGTTAAAATTGCCATTATTGATTCAGGAATTGAGCTTAACCATGATGATCTTGCGGGAAGAGCCTCTGGCGACTCTCATACAGGACATAATCATGGTACACTTGTAGCTGGAGTAGCAGCGGCTAACGCCATGAATGGTGAGGGGATACGGGGGGTCGATTGGAATGCTCAGATTATTTCAAAAAGAGTTTTTGAGTCGGATAAATCATGGAGAGGCGATAATATTGCTGCTCTAAAAATTACTGATGCCATTGCCGAGGGAGCAGATGTGCTGAACTGCAGTTGGGGCGGTCCTGGCATTCCAAGCACTACGCTAAGAATGGCTTTTGACTATGCTTACCAAATGGATAGGGTTGTTGTGGCTGCAATGGGAAACGACCACACAACCTTAACAAATTATCCTGCAGGGTATCGAAATGTTATAGCTGTGGGTGCAACGAAAAACAACGATACCCGGTCTTCCTTTTCAACTATGGGAACCCATATTGATATTGTAGCACCAGGTGGGGTAGACACCGATAACATCAATGGTCAGAATATATATACCACTACAATTGGTAATGACCATACCTTTACCAGCGGCACTTCATTTGCTGCGCCATTAGTATCGGGTTTGGCCTCGCTGCTCAAAGGGTATAGCAGCACCCTGACCAACGATGATATCAGGCAGATTATCAGGCTGACTGCGGATGATAAGGGAGAACCTGGATTTGACCCAGAATATGGCTATGGCCGCATCAACGCTGGTAATGCGCTACACCTTATACAGGAGCCCAACGAGGTGGTTCATGGGATTTCGTACGGCGGGTCAACCACCAAAACAAATTTAAATCGGTGGATATACACTGGCAGCAGCTGGAACCTTGCAGCGGGTATGTATTTCGATGTTGATAGGTACACGGTAACCAAGCGGGTAAATTTTGATGTCCCGTTCTGTTCACCCCCCCCGTCGTGTGGATAAGGGATAGGCAGAGCGCTTGCCTTAGTGCAGCTAATCCAAACGATGGCTACCCTTTTGCTGAAATAACCAATATTACCGAAACGGGATTTGATGTAACATATTACACGTATTACGTAAGGAAAAATTCGGCAAATCAGAGTATTAACAGGTGGGTTCCCACTACTATCTCAAATTCAAAGGTTGCCTATACCGCTGTAGGTGAGTTAAACATGGCGAGCACGGCTGGCCCTATCTCCGGTCCCACCACTGTCTGCTCCTCTAACACCATATTTACACTTAATAATCTTCCTTCTAGTGCTTCTGTTATTTGGAGCCATAGCAGTAACCTGCTCTACGTGAGCGGTCAGGGCACGACTAACTATACTGTAAAGGCAGCTAGTCCCAATATTAGCGGTCCCGGCTGGATAACCGCTCAAGTAGTACATGGATCTAGCAGCTTTACCTTGCCTTCAAAAAATATTTGGGCAGGGATGCCAGTTACTCCCACTGATATTATCCCGTTTTGGAACAATGGAATGGAGTTTGGCAATGATTCTTATTA
>JALNZU010000017.1 GCA_023229245.1 Bacteroidales bacterium
TCATATACAAAACATTTTTGACAGATAGTACAGGCTAAAATCACATACCATAGCCGTGCTTATGCCTATGAATACTATATTGATGACAGATTAAGGAAAAAATTGAGGACATTAAAGACAGACACTAATTAATTAATTCCACTCTATCAAAGTCAAGCAGACTGATTCGCAGAAACCAAGTCACTCGGAAAGCCCAAGCCAATTTTTTTGATGAAGCATAATGGCTGTATATTACAGAAGAAGAAATAGTGGTAACAAAGGGATTCCTATATTCAGCCTGTTCTGTTGCATAGTATTCTTTTCAACCTACATTCGCCTTTGGTCGGGTCCAGATTGTATTCATTACAAAGGCCTCACTTGCCAAGCTTGAAGCTATATATTTGGCTGAAGTGCGATTTTAAGTAGTCCCAAAAAATTTATCACCAAAAATTTGGTAGAATGAAAAACATTTCGTCATTTTGCGAAATATTAAAATGTAGTGAAACTTAAAGTCAGAAATCATGCACATAAAAATTCTCGGAACTGGATGTACCAGATGCAAGACATTAGAAAAACTTGTTAATGAAGTGATTGCAGAAAATAATTTGAATGCGGAGGTCAGTAAGGTAGAAGATATCGTTCAGATTATGAATTACGGTATTTTTGCTACTCCCGGTTTAGTGGTGGACGAGGAGGTACTTCTCAGCGGAAGACTTCCTTCAAAAAATGAAATAGTGAAATTACTTACGACTAAGGCTTATGGGTAGAAAAAAAGTTGAACTGCCTCAAGAGGTGGTCGAAATTGCTACATATGCCAAAGCATTAAGTCATCCGGTGCGGGTGTACGTTATCAGGAAACTAAGTACTATGGACAGTTGCTGCTACAGTGGTGATCTGGTTGAAGAGCTGCCGATTGGCAGATCAGCACTTTCTCAACATCTGAAAGAGTTAAAACATGCTGGGCTGATCCAGGGTGAAGTAGAAGCGCCTTACATCAAGTATTGTATCAACAGAGAAAACTGGGAAAAGGCTCAAGGTTTAATGCGAGACTTTTTCTTTTCTGAAACATCTGGTGAATCACTCCTATAGTTCATAATAGCATGGAACTAAAACAGGAACTAAAATTCCTCTTATGGGTCATAGTGATTTTTGGAGCAGCGTTTTTCCTGCCTGTTGAAAGTACCACTTTCACCACTGCGATAGCTGCTGCGTTGGATCTGGCAAAATGGTATGCCCGCGAACATGTGGTTTTATGTCTGTTGCCTGCTTTTTTCATAGCCGGTGTCATCTCTATATTTGTCAGTCAGGCTGCGGTATTGAGATATTTTGGAGCTAATGCGAGAAAACTGTTAGCATATAGCGTGGCTTCCGTTTCTGGGGCTATATTAGCTATTTGCAGTTGTACCATACTTCCTCTTTTTTCAAGCATTCACAAGCGTGGAGCAGGTCTGGGACCAGCTATCACTTTTCTGTACTCAGGACCGGCAATCAATATCTTAGCAATAATATTAACGGCACGTGTACTTGGCTTTGAGATGGGTGTGGCAAGAACCATTGGAGCTATTTCTTTCAGTGTAATCATTGGTCTGATCATGTCGCTGATATACCGCAAAGAAGAAAAGGAGAAAAAGAAGGAGCAAATGAATATTCAGTTGCCGCCCGAAAAGCGATCTATGTGGCAAACAGCGTTTCATCTTTTATCATTAGTATTCATTCTTGTCTTTGCCAATTGGGGAAAACCGGATTCCGATGCTACAAGCGGCACCTGGTTTTATATCTGGGCTTATAAATGGTATATCACCGGTTTTTTCTCGCTCTGGCTCGGCTATTCTTTGATCCGCTTTTTAAAAATAAAATGGCAATGGGTAATACTGGCTATATTAGCAACTGTTGCTTCTGCATGGATTTCAATCCGTTTGATTGGAGATACGGCGCAGGCAGCCATAGTCACTATGATAATTGGCATTGCCTCACTGAGCGTGATCACTCTTTTTGACAAAACTGATAACGACAACCGGGAATGGGCTTTGGCTTCCTGGGGCTTTGCCAAGCAAATACTTCCCTTACTTGCAATAGGAGTGGTTACTGCTGGCTTTCTACTTGGATCAACTCATGATGGAAAAACTATAGCAGGCGTGATTCCGAATGAATGGATACAATGGTTAGTAGGTGGCAACTCGATCTTATCCAATTTTTTTGCTTCCATTGTAGGGGCGTTCATGTATTTTGCCACCTTGACTGAAGTACCTATATTACAAGGGTTGATAGCCTCGGGTATGGGCAAAGGCCCTGCATTGGCTTTGTTGCTATCCGGCCCCTCTTTGTCATTACCAAGTATGTTAGTGATACGTGATGTGATGGGAACTCAAAAAACACTTGTTTATAGTAGCCTGACCATTGTGTTGTCAACGGTTGCAGGACTGATATTTGGAATGATTTAACAGCATCCGCACTAAGGATATTGACCTGAGTGTTATACTTTTATAGCTAAAGTAATCATTGAAAAGAGATTGTAAAGCTGATGTATCACAGTCTGATGAGCGTTAGGATGAAAGTTTGACAAGCCGTTGAATCTCATGTATATCAATTAGCTTACTATGATGAAGTCAGGAGTAATTGATTTGAGGCATACTTTTTTATAATTGCATTCGTTATGGATAGAAGCAAAAAAACTTTTAAGAGTAGTATTAACTTAAAAATTCAAGCCATGCATCATTTAAAAAAGATCACATATATTATTTTATGGGCTGTCTTATTCTTGCCTATATATTTGATTGCGCAGGACAGAGTGATACCACATTCTGAAATCCCATCTGCTATTCAGTCATATATTGATTCCCACTTTCCGGATCAGGCCGTTGTGAAAGCCGAAATTGATATGGAGGGTATCAAAAAAGAATATGAGATAAAACTTGCCGACAGAACTGAGTTAGAATTCAACAGCAAACATCAGATAAAAAAAATTGATGGTAAAAATGCATTGCCTGCAAGTGTTATACCCGAAAAAATCAGGGATTACGTTCACACAAATTATCCCAATAACGTCATTATTGGATGGGAACATGAATGGAAACATCAAGAAGTGAAATTGGATAATGGCATAGAGTTGGAATTTACTATGGCTGGAAAATTTATACGGGTTGATTATTAATAGGTATAGTATATAACAATGAACATAATAAAACGATCGGTAAGCCTGATGGTTGTCAGCTTCCTGCTTTTAATGACAAGTTGCGATAAAGAAACTATACTGTCGGCAACTCAAATACCCAACGAAATAGAAACATATTTAATCACCCATTTCCCTGAACACAATATCATTCAATTCAGTAAAGATATTGAAGGCCTAACCAAGACCTATCAGGTGATATTAGACGGCAATATAAGTCTTGAGTTCAACCGCCAGAAACGAATCATAGAAATTGATGGGACTGATAAATTGCCAGATAGCGTCATTCCTGAGAAAATAAGGAATTATGTGGCTGATCATTTCCCGAACAACTTTATTACAGATTGGGAGCTTGAGGGAAAACATCAACAAGTCGGTTTAGATAACGATTTAGACTTGGAGTTTACCATGGATGGTGACTTTATCAGATAGAAAAGACACAATAGAGTAATGAACCGCTTTGGGAAATACCCATTGAGCTGATGCGTCAGATGCCGGGTTTGGAAACACACTAAACTTACGCAGAAATAAAATAACAGGTTTATATAAATTGATCAAAAATTATTCTTTCATAACCTTGCTTCCATTTCAATTTCTGCCATCTCAAATCCATACCAGATAGAGGCCTGACAAGAGATTCTTACCCGGAATCTGTGTACTATGTGATGCAGGAATAGTATGGTAAACAAGTCGCCCATCAATATTATAAAGTTCAATTTTACTGTTTTCGGGTCGAACAATCTCAGGTAACTCCACATAAATCATATTTTGAGCCGGGTTAGGATAAACCTTTATGCCTGTTGGTGCATACATTGCGTTTGATGAAACAATAAATGGACAGTCAGAGATAGGGCAGTAATAGTTTAAATTAGTTTTAATTGTTTTAGCTCCTTTTGCAGGGGTAGGCAGATTCAAGTATCAAATGCACTAATTACCATAATGGCAATTGTTTACTGATCCTTATAGCCTCTCGGACAAACTTTGACTGATAGAGAAATGTGTATAACTGTATGCACCAACAGTAAAACTTGATTAACTTTGCGGCATGGGAAATAGGAGTAGAACTCTCGGCATACTAACTCTTACAGCGATTTATTGCTTTGCTATCTGCATGGTAACAAAATCGTTTGCACATGCTGATTTTCAAAACAATTTAACTACTTCGCAAGAGCAGTATTTTTCAACTAAACTTTTCTGTCATACTTCCCCATCTGAAAACTCGGTGAAGTCTGACAATAGCTTAGCTGCCCACGACTACAAAAACCCATTTAACAGTCTATGGGCAACTGCAAAAACAATAGAACAGTTTTTTGAAACTTTATTTTCTCAATACACTACTTTTTCGATAAACTTGCTGATAGAACAGCGGAAAACAGAAATTCTTTTTCCCTTCCATACTTTTTGGTAATACACATTATTTGACATCGTAAGTAGTTATCCAAATCGGATAGCTACTTGAATTATTATGACTTGGTAATAAAGCTAAGTCTATTGTTCAATTTCAAATAATTTAAAAAATGGAAATGGATTTGGGAATGACTATTGTAGTACTGGTAATCATACTATTATGTATTATGCCATTTGTGATTATGCATTACAATAAAGTCAATAAAAAGAAGAAAATGTTGCAATCGCTTACAAAGATTGCACAACAACATAATTGCACTATAAGTCAACACGAATTTTGTAGCGACTTTGTATTGGGTATAGACGAGAGCAGAAATTTTGTTTTCTTTTTCAAGCAAACAAAGGAAGAGTCGATTTCTGAATTTGTGGATTTGTCGGAAATCCGCATGTGCCAAGCTGTTAAGCAAGCACGTAACGTAAATAGCGGCTCCAGCAGCTATTCAATAATAAAGCGGGTAGAACTACTTTTTTTGCCGATATCCAAGAATAAAGAAGAAGCAAGATTTGTGTTGTACGACGAAGAAATCGATAGGCAGTTAAGTGAAGAACTAGAGCTTGTTGATAACTGGGTGAAGCGAATTAATACCCGTATAAAAGCAAAAAAGTAACTAAAAATAGCCCTATGAGCTACTCGTAGGGCTATTCTTTTTTATACACACAACAGACCAAAAAAAATTGTATCACTGCAAATGAGTTGCTGCATGGGGCATGACTGCTATTGTATTTCCACTCACGATGAGCCAACAGATTTGGGAACTTAGGCTTGCCACTCTCCGAATTTAAGGAAGGCGCCAGTTTTCAGGTGTCAAATTTCTGGCATTTTTCAAAAAGCTTTTTACCTTTGTTGTTTTTGTGAAATATAATAGTATGGAAATGACAATCATTGGGCTTATACTTTTCTATGTAGCCACACCCATCATCATCCTCCACCTCTGTCATAGCTTCCCGTTTGTAAATAAGCTTGGATCGGTCATCATCGCTTATATCTTTGGCCTTGTGTTAGGTAATATAGGTGTGTTGCCTTCTTTGGGTTCGTATTTGAATGAATATATGATCATGCACCCCGATGCTACTGCTGATCAGGTGGAAGAGCTGCTTGCTTCAGGCTTGATCAGCAAAAGCAACTTGCTTGCCTACAAGATATACAATCTGAGAGATTTGCTGATGAGTATTACCATTTTGTTGGCCATTCCGTTAATACTGTTTTCTACCAATGCCAAAGAATGGACTAAACTAGCCGGTAAGGCTGTGGTTTCTATGCTTACCGGTTTTGTGGCTGTATTGTCGGTAATCATTGCAGGTTATTTTATTTTTAGAGGAAAAGGTATGCCTGATCTATGGAAGGTCGCAGGAATGTTGGTAGGGGTTTATACAGGCGGCACTCCAAACCTGGCCTCCCTTAAAATGATGTTGAACGTTGATGCCAATACCTATATACTTACCCATACTTATGACCTGATCATAGGAGTGTTTTATTTGGCTTTCCTGATTTCGATCGGACAGCGTATCTTTCGTTGGTTTTTGACTGGCACAGCAGAAAGACGTAAGGATATCAAGATTAAAGACTTAAACGGGAAAGATCCGTTTTGGGGGATTTTTCAAAAATCAATATTTGTTCCCTTATTAAAAACCTATGGGATCACTATAATCATAGTAGCTGCTGGAGTAGGGCTAAGCACTTTAGTACCATCTTCAATGCAGATGGTAATAGTTATACTGACTATTACCACTCTTGGTATCTTGATTTCAATGATACCGGCAATAAACCGGATAGAAAAGACCTTTGAATCAGGTATGTATCTGATACTAGTGTTTAGTTTGGTTGTAGCATCTATGGCCGATATACGCGATTTTGCCGGCATCACACCAGGCCTGTTCATGTATATCACTATGGCAGTTTTTGGTTCTCTTATACTGCATGTGTTGTTAGCTAAACTATTTAAAATAGATGCCGACTTAGTGATGATAACATCAACAGCTCTTGTGTTTAGCCCGCCTTTTGTGCCTGTAGTCGCGGGGGCCATAAAAAATAAAGATGTCATATTGCCCGGTATCACTATTGGAATAATCGGATATGCGGTAGGAAACTATATGGGATTTCTAATAGCAAATCTGCTGAAAGCATTTTGAGCATAAGAGGGCTTTATATCATTTCAATCGTAGAAATATAATGCTGTTTTAAAAGCATTGGATACGAGCTAAAACTTTATTAGCTTGACTGTTTCTTTCTTTTCCCTTGTGTTGATTTCTACAAAATAAATGCCTGACTTTAAATCATCAATGAATAGTGGTGTGTCTTCGTATCGCTCAACTACTTTTACTAAAGCTCCAAACTGATTGAATATCTTCACTGATTGTATACCGTTCTGAGTTACCCCACTTTGAATATTGACAAAATCCTGTGCCGGATTAGGAGCCAAAGTAAATCTGTTTTGTACTACTTCATCTTTTATACCAACAGGAATCATCTGTGCAAATTCAATCGTATAATTAAGGGTGTCGGTCCCATAAATGATCTTAAAATGCAAGGCATCCATAGGGCATATGGGATCACCAAAGATAGTATCCTGTATGATGGTATGTGTATTGGTTAGCGGGACTTCGTAGTGTTGTTCACGAATATCGGAGGCTCGATAAATAACTATATTCTCGTTTGGAGGATTGATATAGGTAATTAAGTAGGTAGTATGTGTATTCACAATATAAAATCCCAAATAAACCGGTCCGCCACCTCCAATCCATGGCCAGGTTTCGCCAGCATCAGATGTTTTAAGGACCTTTTTACCATATAGAGTGTTATGTTCAATGATAAACCCTGTGTTTTGACTCAAAAAAAACATCTTATGTACTGAACAACCACCATACGGTATGCAATCTTGATATACCATTTCGCCATAGCGGAAAACACGATATCCGTAACTATGGGAGCCACACATCTTATCGATGTTTTCGTAGGTGAACCCATAATCTGTTATTAACCCACATTGCTCCTCTTCAAATCCGAGAAACGTGATCTGAGAAAAGAGAAAAGAAACACTAAACAGGAAAATGGATACGAGGATAATCTTTTTCATTGGTTTACAATTTTATAATGATCAGTGCCGGATCAAAGACTTTGTTTTGATGAAATTAAATATTATTATAAAATTTGATGATACTTTTCTTAAAGTCAACTATTTTTTTTACTAAAGTTTTCTGCTTCATAGTTCCCATTGGTTTGTTCTCTCAGCGACTTACCATTAAGTTGATGGTTTCTGCTGATGTCTGTGTTAGCTCCGTAAAAGCATACTTTTGGTAAGAATAGACATACAACCGTTATCAGTATTCCATTTGGATGAAATAACTTTTAAATCGCATATTAAATCTGAAATCCTTATGCTCAGCGGTAATTCAAAAAACACATGTACATGATCTTTCCAGCCACCAACGGATAGAGGGAAAACACCATCATTCCTTAAAATACCCGACATATATTTGTGCAACTCATTACGAAACCTGTCAGAAATTGGATTTTCTCTGCCTTTAGCTACAGAAACGCAATAGATATTGATTTGTGAGTTGGTGTTTGCAGTTTTTATGCAACAAATTTAGGTAGTGATACATTGTTTTTTATGTATTCAGGTATTGCAAGACGCAACTCTGACGGTGGCTTCCAGAATATCTCACTATTTGGATTGGTGTTCAATAATGCGTATTCCCTATTCTCAATTATATCTCTGACACAGAGTGTGTAATGTAGCTTTTAACATAATCCTTAGCGAACGTAATATATTCTTCAGATGGAAAATATCGACTGTCAAACTGCTCAATTTCTTCGTCAGGGATTTCGTAAAAACATTTCCCGTCATTTTCTTGTTGGGTTATAGAACTTTCATTACCTGACTTGTATCTCTTTACTAAAAGACCTTGATAAAGTTGTTTATAGCTGCTTAACTTTTTCGATAAGCAGTTTAGGAGCTCGTTGTAATCGTCTTAACTACATTTGGAGTATCCGCACGACTGGCATGTCAGGCATCCATCCTGATAAAAGAGGCTGGTTGTGTCTCCACATTCGGGGCATTGTTTGTCGGTTATCTTGGTTCCATCGGGTATGTATCGTTTCAGCGCACGTACTACACCATTCTTCCAGGTGTTGATGTTATCTTCGTCAAGGGTTAGGTTTTGCACTAATTCGATAACGTAGGGGAGTGGCATCCCATGCCGTAGTATGCCTGAGATGAGCTTGGCATAGTTCCAGAACTCTTTGTTAAAGCTACGACTTAGTCCTTCTATAGTAATCTTATACCCTTGCTTGTCTTCAAACTGAAAATCATATCTCGACTTCTCATTTTTGTTTTTCTCCCGTATCACCCATCCGTTGTCCACCCATGGCGGCAGGTAAAAGTCGTCTGCTTTACCTGTAAATATCTCATAAGGTTTTCCATTGAGCTTACCTACAACGGCTATCCATTTTTCGTAATTGTTTTGAAAACGTACCACATCCGATTCCATGATACGTGGTCTTGGAGGTGCTGTCGTTTCTTTAAACACCTCTGTATCAGAGGCTGTTGTTTCTTTTTTGTTGTTACTCACAAGTACACCTAAGCGGCTGCCGTCTCTATAGATAGTTACTCCTTTGCATCCACTTTCCCATGCCGTTTGGTATATCTGACTGACTAATTCCTGTGAAGTATCGTTAGGTATGTTTACTGTTACGCTGATGCTGTGATCAACCCATTTCTGAATATCACCTTGCATTTTCACCTTACTTAACCAGTCGATATCATTAGATGTAGCTTTATGGTAGGGCGATTTAGTGATGATCTCATCTAGCTTTTCATCCGGAAATGCTTTCACCTCTTCTACATTATATCCGTTTACCGTTAGCCATGTCTCAAACTTAGGGTGGAACACATTGTATTCTTCCCATGAATCGCCTACTTCGTCTTCAAAACTGATGCTTACATTTTTGTCGTTTGGATTAACTTTACGGCGACGTTTGTAACTAACCAAAAAGACTGGTTCAATACCCGATGTGGTTTGAGTACATATGCTGACGCTTCCTGTAGGTGCGATAGTCAGCATAGCTATGTTACGTCTTCCTACCCTGAGCATTTTTTCATATACATGTGGTACTTGTTCACGTATGCGTGCAATGAACGGATTATTGACTTCTTTTTCAGCATCAAACACTTCAAATGCTCCCCTTTGTTCAGCCAGCTCAACTGATGAACGATACACCTCTAAAGCGAGCAATTTGTGTACGTTGGTAGAAAAGCTTATAGCTTCTTCCGATCCGTAACGCAGCCCTAAAGCAGCTAACATATCACCTTCAGCAGTAATGCCAATACCTGTACGCCTGCCTTGCAAAGCTTTTGTGCGTATGTTTTGCCATAGCCGCAATTCAACGCCTTTTACCTCCATGCTTTCAGGATCGTTCATCACCTTTTCAATGATGGCATCAACCTTTTCAATTTCTAAATCAACTATATCATCCATGATGCGTTGTGCCATATGTGCATGTTTTGAAAACAACTCTGCATTAAATCGGGCTTGGGCAGTGAATGGTTGTTCAACGTAGCTGTACAGATTGATGGCAAGAAGGCGGCAACTGTCGTACGCACAAAGAGGTATCTCACCACATGGATTGGTGGATAAGGTTTTAAAGCCTATGTCGGCATACGAATCAGGGATTGATTCCCTGATGATTGTATCCCAGAAGAGAATACCCGGTTCGGCAGATGCCCATGCATTATGGATGATCTTATCCCATAGTTTTCGAGCATCAATTTCTTGTACCATCCATGGGTCTTGGCTTTCTACAGGATATTGTTGACGGAATGGTTTATTGTCAATCACGGCTTGCATAAACTCATCGGTGATACGTACTGATACGTTGGCACCTGTTACCTTACCCTGTTCGAGCTTGGCATCAATAAAATTTTCAGCATCAGGGTGTTTGACACTTATGCTTAGCATTAATGCGCCGCGTCTTCCGTCTTGAGCTACTTCACGGGTAGAGTTGGAATAGCGTTCCATAAAAGGTACTACGCCGGTAGAGGTCAGGGCGCTGTTCTTTACCGGACTGCCTGTAGGTCGTATGTGTGAGAGATCATGGCCTACTCCGCCACGACGTTTCATCAGCTGTACCTGCTCCTGATCAATCTTCATTATGCCACCATAAGAATCAGACGGCCCATCGTTTCCTATGACAAAGCAGTTGGAAAGTGATGACACTTGATAATTGTTTCCTATCCCAGCCATTGGGCTTCCTTGAGGTACTATGTAACGAAAATCTTTGAGCACTTCATATATCTCATCTTCCGTCACCGGAGAAGGATAATTTTTTTCAATACGGGCAATCTCTGAAGCTAAACGACGGTGCATGTCATCGGGTGTTAATTCAAACAGCCTGCCATCACTATCCTTGAGTGCATATTTGTTCATCCATACATTGGCTGCCAAGGTGTCGCCCTTAAAATACTTAATTGAAGCTTGAAGAACTTCTTCATGCGAGTATATTTTGACACCTTCAGCTGGCAGATCAGTCTCTGAGGAAGTAGGAGAAGGAGGTGAAAGTGGAGTATCGCTTTTATCGGATATCTCCGGACGGTTACGTGACTCACGCATCGTTTCGTAAAAACTTTTATCTAACTTCTGATTTGCAACTGTTTCAAAACTTGAAAATAGATCGTTCTCCATTTTTAAGATGCTTTATAAAAAAAGTATTAGTAGTATATTGCTTTATATTAATTTGTTACTAATTTTTTTCTGAAGAGAAAAAGGATGTGCAATATACGTATAACAAATGCCCTATTTTTTGGCCAAATCAAATCTTTTAACAATTGAATTGTTAATAACTATTTGAATACATTGTTAATCAATATTGAAGATCATTAACCTGACTAAAAGTTTTTTTATTGCATAGTTTTTGCATAAGCTTTTTTCGGTTTTTGTCAGATCAGAAAAGTCGAAAAACTATATTGACTTTTGATGGAAGCATAGAAAAAATTGCAATAAGTTATTGTCGTAATACTCTAAAAAGCAGCGTTTTAAATAATTTACCCAAATAAATAGTTAGGGTTGGATCTGCTTGAGTAAGAGTATGAAACGGTCAGTGGGTTAGTTGGTTTTCCTCAAAACAAAATCTATCTCACAGGGCTTAAAAATCTAGATTCAGTGAGATGTAAAAGACCGGTTTGTTGATCTTGTGGTCTTCTATGCCCCAGGCGATATCAGCACGTACAAAATAGCCTAAAACGGTAGTTCGTGCGCCTAACCCCATACCTCCTACTATAGGCTCTTTTTGTATCTCTACAGTAATATGCATAGGGCCGCTATAGATATGTCTGGTGTATAACGCATTGGAAGGATCGTAAGGATTCCACCCTGTCCATGCTGTACCTATATCACCAAAAGCAGTCAGTTGAAAATTGCGGATAAATGCAGTGCTGATAGGATGAGTTAGCAAATAGCTGAAGACCGGAAAGCGTAGCTCAGTGTTGATCACCGCAAAAGTGTTGCCGTTGCGTATGTTTTGGTGAAACCCACGCATATTGGTTGCCAATGTTTGGTAGGCATAGTTCTGCGTATAATCAATAGGTGTCTCCTGATTGAACTTAGCCATCATCCAATTGTCAACACCGCCCATATAATAAATGAGCTTGCTGGTGCCTGTAGAAACACTTCCGGCAATACGATTGGCCCAAATGAAATTACGATGAATGCGTGTATAGTGTCTCAGATCAAATCCGGTTACTATGAGATTCTGAGCTTTTGCATTGATCAGCTGAAAATATTCGCCAAATAGTTTCCCTCTGAGACCTACCAATAAGTTCAATCCTATTTCCCGGGTGTTGTCGTACACCAATTCGGTTCGTAGACCGGCCCAGTGGTGATGGGTATTTGGCTTTTTCAGGCTATAGTCGTTTTGCGCCAAGAACACTATCAGATCGTTGCGATATATTGCTGTGCTGCGTAAGCTAAGTGTTTCCTTAAAAGGCCAGCTTAACATATAGAGTGCCTGATAAGAAAAAATCTTGGTAGTATCACCAAAATTTCCTATTGACTGGCGATACAAGGTGATAGTCTTGTCTAATCGATCTTTCATATTACTGAATGAGAGCACATATTCGTTATTGGTGAGGCTTGGGCTTAGCCTTATTCCTGCACTGATCCGGTAGTTTTCTAACAAATCGGTCAGATTCACTCCCAGAAACGCATTTAGTCCTGGATTCAGGTAAATAGGTGAGCCTCCTCCAGTAAATGGTTGATAGCTTTGATTGAGATAGGTAAAGTCAAGCTGGGTTACTAATTGATCAAAAAAGTACTCAACCAAATAGTTCCGTCTTTTAGGTGCTTGTCGGACCCGTTGATCTTGTGCCTCTTTACCTTGATTTAGTAGTGAAAGCCGCTGTCTGCCACTTATCCCGAAGGCTCCTTGTCGTGCCGGAAGCGGTTCTAACTGAAGGCTATCGGAAAATATAGCAGGTCTGAACAACGACCTGAAGCTTTTACGTTGGATGACAGGCTCTGAAGCAGGCTGGGTTTCTTGTTGAAGCAGCTTTTGTTGCTCCTGCATGAAATCTGAGTAGGATACATCAGTATCTACCTGAGGTGGTGTGTCAATACGGAAAATCTTCTGCCTGTTGTTTTGCCTGGCAACGAAAAAATAACTGTCCGTAAGTGCCTGACTGCTATAGTCTAATATCTGAGTAGTGAAATCAGTAAGTTGGGCCGATTCCATATAATACCTATAGTGTACGGCTGTATCCACAAAAGCAATCGTACTGTCTATCTGTCCGCTATAGATATTATACCATCCATTGGCATCACTCAGGTAGTTGATACTGTTATGTCCGGATACAACAGCTTTTATTTCATCAGAAAGTGGGGTGTCGGTCAATCGGCGCAATATATTACTTCTGTTTCGGTAGTCGTAGCTGTAGAGGTTAAAATGTTTGTTCTGAATAATTTTTTCCGGTAGAGAGCTTAGAGTATCCGATGTTCTGTTGGAGGAGAAAATAATTTTACTGTCTTTTTCGGCGAAGACCGGATATAGATCGGTGAAGTAATCATCGGTTATTTGTATGTGGCTGTTAGACGCCAGATCGAACACATATATATCGGGCTTTCCCTTGCGCACAGCCGACATGACTAACTGACGTCCGTTTTCAGCATAGCTGATATGAGTGATCTTTTGAAAATCAAACATATTCCTGACATCAAAACTTTTGTCGGTGATATTGTAGAAATGAAGAAGTATTTCCCCTTTTTCTTCTAGTATGAAAGCCAATATATCTCCTGAAGGATGCCATGCAGTTAACGGAAATGAGGCATCAATCTTTTCGTCTGTTCTATATCCGGCTTTGAACAGTCTTTTCTTTTTGTGGGTTTGTAGGTCCAATAGCCATAGCTTCACTAACCCTTCATCATTGGTTGTATAGCTCAGATAGCGTTCGTCGGGGCTTATCTCAGGCCGGTTAAAGTTTCGGTAGGTACGATATTTCAAAGGGAGTGTCTGATACGGTAACGACTGCTCTTTCTGGCTATAGAAATTTTTATAATATTCTAACCAGTTTTTCATCAGTTTTTTAAACTTTAGGCCGGTGATATAGTAAAAGCTGTTTTGTATGTTGCGGCTTACCTGGGTCATATGAATGATATCCGGTATGGCAGCAGCTCCGAATTGTTGTTCAATATAGCGCCAGAAGGCATGTCCAGCTATCATGGCATCTTCATCTTTTAGATGATTGGGTTTGCGGAACCGTCCGCTCAGTATCCCTTCTTGCATCCGGCTGTCTATGGTAGTGTTCCAGTCTTGAGAAAAATAAGATAGTAAACCCATTTTGTACCAGTCAGGCAAATTGAACATGACAGAGTTACGCATTTGGGAAACTAAACTACCGCCATACATCAATTGTTGGATGAGGATATCCGCAATACCGGCACGTATCTGTTGTTCAAACTGCAGATAATTGCCATCAAAATACAGGATGATCTTGTTACCTAAGATATGTGTTACTCCTCCGGTATTATATTGTTGGTTGGCAGCTAACCCTAAATTACTTTGTTTGAGATCGCTCAGGCTGTTGAAAACCACAAACTGAATCTTCTCGGTAATAGCTGTCTGAAGCTTACGCTCTAAAATCGGTACCTGCTCTTCTGCATATTGTGCGGTATATTGTGCCAACTCCTCTCCGTTCAGATAAAAATAAGTGTCAAACTGATCAAACCGGTAAAAAAACCATATCGACTGCCCCCATTGAACCCTGTTCTTGCCAAAATTCATATTGAGCCCATCATAAAACTGGCCCAGCGATAACAACGGCAGCAGGAACAGAAAGAGAAATCCTATACTATGTCGAGAAAACAATTGTGGCATATGATACAACAAAGGAATGGTCTCTTAAAAGATATTTAATCCATCAAAAACAGTGAGCTAAAGTACTATAAATTTAGCGAATCAAACTGCATTCCCTATTCTGAATTTGACACCCAAGATAAAGCATATCCAATATAGTGCCTGCTATCTCCCCTTAGGATTTAACAAATGCTCACATGATTGAAGCGAAAGCCAACTCTTAAAAAATGTATTTTTGCTTGTTTATCAAATGTACAATGTTGTATGACCCATATCAAGAAATTCGTTTTCAATCCTTTTCAGGTGAACACCTATGTAGTATATGATCAATCAGGTGAGTGTGTATTGATTGATCCGGCTTGTAGTGATGTCTATGAAGAAAAGGCACTGACAGATTTTATATCCCAGCACCGGTTAACCCCTGTTCATCTGCTGATCACCCATGCCCATATTGATCATATATTAGGCAATGCATTTGCGTCGGAGACATATGGAATACCCTTGGCTGCGCACCCTGATAGTCATCAGTATCTCACTAATGCCAAAGAATATGCCCTGAGCTTTGGGTTGCAGCTTGAAAAAGTTTGTCATCCTACTGTTGATCTGCACGATGGCCAGCTCATTCATTTTGGTCATAGTCAATTAAAAGTGCTGCACACTCCGGGGCATGCCAACGGAAGCCTCTGTTTTTACCTGCATGATGAGGATGTGCTGATCTCAGGTGATGTGTTGTTTAATCAGAGTATAGGACGTACTGATTTGCCAGGCGGCGACTACGATTTGCTCAAAAAAAGTATATGGGAAAAACTTTTTGTATTACCCGACCATACTCGCGTACTACCCGGACATGGTCCCGAGACAACTATAGGAAATGAAAAGATCACAAATCCGTTTGTGGCCATAGGATAAATTGATGAGGTTGTCATTGTTCGGATTGCAACCAACTGCTACGCAAATGATATGCTATATGTAGTGGATCGAAACCGCAATATTCGTATAGCTGTTCCGGTTTCCCATGAGGAACAAACTGATCGTCTATACCCAATCGAATTATTCGAGATGTGTAGTTGTGTTCATGGGCAAACTCAATCAGTGCCGAACCCATTCCTCCGTTAAGCAACCCATCTTCTACAGTGATCACAGTAGCAAACCGGCTGAATACGTCATGCAACAACTCTTCGTCCAAAGGTTTTAGAAATCGCAGGTCATAATGTGCGGGGAAAATCTGCTCATCTGATACGATCTGGATAGCTTTCTGGACATTGTTTCCCGCAGCTCCTATGCTTACTACTGCTATGTTATCCCCTGTCGTAATACATCTGCCTTTTCCTGAAGCTATAGTTTCAAAAGGCTTTTCCCAGTCGTAGTCAGGTGCTTTCCCTCTTGGATATCGAATGGCGATAGGGCCTTTGCGATCAATTTGTGCTGAATACAGCATATTACGTAGCTCGTTGCCGGTCATAGGGGCAGCCACTATCATATTGGGGATGGTACGCAAAAAAGGCAGATCGAAAATGCCGTGATGGGTAGCTCCGTCTTCACCTACTAATCCGGCTCTGTCAATACAGAGTACTACCGGTAGTTGTTGTAGGGCAATATCATGTATCAACTGGTCGTATGCCCTTTGCAAGAATGTAGAATAGATCACGCAATAAGGCAGTAACCCTTGAGTAGCTAACCCTGCTGCAAATGTCAGTGCATGTTGCTCGGCTATATCCACATCGAAGGTACGATAAGGAAACTGCTTCATCATCAGGTCTAAAGAACTTCCGGTTGACATGGCAGGAGTGATCCCTACTATCTTAGGATTGATAGCCGCTAATTGAGTGAGGGTGATTCCAAACACATGTTGAAAAAGCTGATGCTGGGATTTGTCTTGCATACTCTCACCTGTTTTGCGGTTGAAAGTGCCTGGGGCATGAAACCGAACCTGCTCTTTTTCAGCCATCTCAAATCCTTTTCCTTTGGTAGTTGCTATATGCAGCAATCGTACTCCATGAATTTGTTGCATGTGTTGCAGTGCAGGTATTAGCTGTTCCAGGTTGTTTCCGTTCACCGGGCCGAAGGCAGGAACTCCGAAAGCTTCAAACAAGGATGCATGCAAGTTGTTATCGCGTATGTGTTGCAGATAGTCTTTCAACATTCCAGTACTTTTATCAATAGAGATACCGTTATCGTTAATGATAATCAACAGGTTCAGCCTGCTGTTTCCTGCATGATTCAAGGCTTCGAAAAACATGCCTCCGGTAAGGGCCCCATCGCCTATCACGGCTATATGCTGGCGCTGATATTGTTTTTGAATTTGTGCGGCAGTAGCCATTCCAATAGCTGCCGACAATGCCGTTGACGCATGGCCGGTACCAAAACTATCGTACTCACTCTCGCTACGAACCGGGAATCCACTTATACCTCCCCACTTACGAAGGCTGTCAAACAAATTGCGCCTGCCGGTAAGAATTTTATGTCCATAGGCCTGATGACCTACATCCCATACTAACAGATCATCCGGTGTGTTGAAAAGATAATGCAGGGCAATAGTCAATTCAACCACTCCTAAGGAAGCCCCTAAATGGCCAGGATTGGTTGAGACTACATCTAAAATGAATGTGCGTAATTCATCAGCTAATCTAAGAAGATCGGAAGGCGTGAGCTTACGAAGATCAGCTGGCGAATCAATAGTGGTGAGCAAGGTTCCTGAATTAGGAGGCATTATTTTTTCAGGCAAAGGTAGTAAGAAAGGCTGTTTGATGATTGAGAGAATAGATAGATTATCCTGAAAAAGTTCAGGAAGCTGAAGGAAGATCAAAAAATGAGCTCTATCAGGGGTATAGTATTAATATTGTATGGCTAAGCCAAACAGCAACACATCATTAAATTCACCGAACTTTTGGCCATAGCGCTTGACATTCAGTGGCACACTTTCTTTTCGTATTGAGTTGATGGAGTTGATGCTTCTCATAGTAACCCAGAGACGGTTATAGAGCTTGTATCGTACTCCAATCACTGTGTTAAAGCTTATTTTTCGCCATGGGTCAGCTATAGATTGATCAATTTGTTGAAAGTCTCTTTCCTCAAAGCTATAGGTTAAAAAATCGGCTGATATACCTGCTTCAGCTATAAGCTTTTGCAGTTGATATTGGAGTAGCAGAGGCCATTCTACATAGCTTAGTCGCCTGAGATACTGTGTCATACCTATCTCGGGATTTTCGGCTTGAGCTGAACCTTTTTGAATAAAGGCTAATTCCATTTGTAGTGAAAAAGTGTTTCTCAACGGATAGCTTGCAAAAAAACCAACCTGAAATCCTGCTTTGTTGAAGCCTGAGATCCCGTCTCCGGCAATCTGTGAAGCAGTGAATCCGGCTTGCATCCCACCTTTGAACTTTTGAGTAAAAGCTGTGTGATAGCTTATAATCAAAAGTATGACCAAGAAAAAAGAGTACCTCATGATAATCATATTGAATCAAAGGCAAACATACAAAAAAGAAAAAGCCGCTCGTATTTGAGCGGCTGAACTTGTACTCCCTAGGGGATTCGAACCCCTGTTACCAGGATGAAAACCTGGCGTCCTGGACCTGACTAGACGAAGGGAGCAGTTTGCTATTTTGTGGGTGCAAAAATAGAGAATTTTTAGTTGGTTCCAAATCTTTTGAGGAATTTTATAGCTGAGAAATGTAAGTTGGTAAGAAAGAGATAGATATCATCTGATGAAATGATACATGCAAGCTGTAAACTCATCAATAAAATTAAATATGAGATATTATTTCTTGTGAGTAGGCCTTAAAAAAATGATTGACACAAGCGTGATCAATCAGATTCCTATTCGAAAGTGAAGGATAGTTGAAACATTTTGTTATGCAAGCTCTCAAGCGAACCGTTATAAATATGGATGCTTTCCTGCTGGCTTGAGAGGATATTTGTCAATCCGTAACTCATCTTGGCTTCAATACCGAATTTGAAATAGCTGGTATAAAAATCAAAACCTACTCCTACATCCACAAATATATCCCCTCTATTGATATTGATGTGTTTCTGGTCGCCACTGCTAATTCCTGAATTATTTGATCCCTTTTTGTCAGCTTTTCTTGATGTCATCTCAATAGTGGGTTTGGCGCCTGCTAAAAGATATGCTGCCATATTATTCAACCGTTTTGAGCGGTATTTGATATGCAAGGGAAACTCTACTAACGTAGAGGGTAGTGTTTGTTTGCTAGTATAAATAATGGTTTCGTTTTCAGTGTGTATGTTAAAATATAAAATCCTATCGCCAAAACTGAGTGTGGGTATAAACCGCAAATCAAAATGATTGGTTAGCCGGAGATTACCTACTATACCCACGCTGAAACCGTAGCTTAAATCTGATCTTATTTCTCCTACCTGAAACGATTCTTTGTCGGTTGTTATATCGGTATCCTTCTTATCCCATTCGATTTCCGTATATCCTTCCACTGGTGTCCAGCTTATCAACATTTGGTTGGCAGCCAGTATAAAGCCAAAATGATAAGGATCGCGGTCGTATTTAGGCAGATTGATGAGGGTTTTCCTATATTGTGCATGGGTTAAACCGGCCATCAGGCATAAAGCCACAACTAACACAAGCTTTTGTATGGACGTACGTTTCAAGTCTCTATCTTTTTGTTGGATAAACGCTCACTGCTTTGATTTAGTATTTTATTTCAACAGTTTAAAATAGGTGGAACTAATAGGCAACACAAATCCAAAACTAATAAACTAAACTAAACGCCTGCTTTTTCCCTAATCTTTCAGACAAGGTTATTCTGAATAGGCGTAAGGTAAAACAAGTTTGTTTATCTTATCTATCGGCCTGATTTTTCACCTGTTTTAATATTTCACTTGACGTTTTCATATTAATTGTGTTATTTTGTTGGGTATTTCGGGAAGCGGTAAGCAACCAAACGGTTCGAACATGAGAAGAAAACGTGATATCATCATCAGTGGTTTTTCCAAGTTACTCAAAGAAGAGAAGCTGAAGTTAGTAGCTGAATATTTTGAAAATCCTGGTGAGGTAGTAAGTCTTTTAAAGAGTTTCTGGCATTCCGATGCCAGCCAGCAAAAGTTGTTTGATGAGTTCAGTGAGAACACTATCTCCAACTTTTATATACCCTATGGAGTAGTTCCTAATGTGAAGATCAACGGGCGTACCTATATGGTTCCTATGGTCATAGAGGAGAGCTCGGTTGTAGCTGCTGCTTCGTCTTCGGCAAAATTCTGGAGCGAGCGCGGAGGCTTTCACTCGGAGATCATCAGCACAAAAAAGGTAGGACAAGTACATTTTTCATGGACAGGAGCTTCATTAAGCCTGTTTCAACTGATGCCACAAATACGTGAACATCTTGTCAATTCAGTGACGCATCTTACCAAAAACATGGAAAAACGTGGTGGCGGCATATTAGATATTGAGTTGATCGATATGACCGATCAGATCCCAACCTATTATCAGTTGTTGGTTACTTTTGAAACCAAAGATTCTATGGGAGCCAATTTCATTAATTCTGTCTTGGAGGAATTCGGGCAAAGCCTTAAAGTGTTTATGGCCGAGCAGATACAGTTTACTGATTCCGACAGGCAATTGGAGATCATCATGGCCATTTTAAGCAATTATACACCAGAATGCATTGTCAAAACCTGGGTAGAATGTCCGTTCTCCGAACTGGATACTGTTGATGAGCAATTGGATGGGATTGCTTTTGCCCGGAAATTTCAGACAGCTGTTCGGATTGCACAAGTGGATGTGTATAGAGCTACCACCCATAACAAAGGGATTTACAATGGAATTGATGCTGTGGCTATAGCTACCGGCAATGATTTCAGAGCTATTGAAGCTGCCGGCCATGCGTATGCAGCCCGTAGCGGACGTTATCAAAGCCTTTCGTATGTGGAATGTACTGATGATTTGTTTCGCTTTGTATTAGAAGTGCCTATGGCAGTGGGAACGGTAGGAGGCTTAACCTCTTTGCATCCTTTGGCCAAACAGTCGCTTGAAATGTTAGGCAATCCAACAGCCCCCGAATTGATGATGATTGCATCAACTATGGGATTAGCTAATAACTTCTCTGCCGTAAAATCATTGACTACCAAAGGAATACAAGCAGGACATATGAAAATGCACCTGTTCAATATACTGAACCACTTTAAGGCAAACGAGCAGGAGAAAAAAGCTGCCATAGAATATTTTAAGGATCAGACGGTATCCTTTGCCAATGTTGAAACTTATATCGCCTCATTACGAAAATAAGCTTTGTGCGCCGGTTTTATTCTCATGGTAAACTACTGCTTACGGCAGAATATCTCGTGCTGAGAGGAGCAAAAGCTCTGGCATTACCTACCACTTTCGGACAGTCATTAGAAATAGAATCGGAGGAAAGCTATGGCCATTCATATGTAAATTGGTTTGCCTACTCACCGGATAAGCTATGGTTTAAAACATCCTTAGAGCTGCCTTCTTTGGATGTCATTGCTACTGACGATCGCCTTAAAAGCGCAAAACTACAACTGATACTGCTCACTTTGCAGCAGCTGAACCCTAAACTTTTTACAGGTCAAACAAATTATAAGGTCATCACTCGGTTAGATTTTGAGCCAGAATGGGGATTGGGTACCAGCTCTACATTGATAGCAAATCTTGCTTCATGGGCCCGAATAGATCCATACACCTTACTTAGATATAGCATAGGTGGCTCGGGTTATGATATAGCCTGTGCAAAAGCCCGCTCACCAGTGTTTTATGAACTGAAACAATTCAGACCTGTCGTTACTCAAAGCGATTTTCAACCGCCTTTTGCCGATAAGCTGTTTTTTGTCTATAGCGGTAAGAAACAGGATAGCGCACAAGAGATACGCTACTTTAACGAGTTGACCGAAGATGATGAGTTGACCGAGCTGATAGCTGAGATATCCGCTATTACTGATGCAGCAGCTATTACTACAGACTACCAGGAATTTTGCAGGCTGATGGATCAACATGAACAATTATTGGCTGGCTTGCTGCTCCAGCCACCGGTAAAAAGCCGTTTTCCTGATTTTCCCGGACATCTGAAATCTCTCGGAGCATGGGGAGGCGATTTTATACTTGCTATGAGCCAAGAGGGCGAGCAAGGTGTCAGAGACTATTTTAATGGAAAAGGACTACACACTCTATTCCCATACCATGCCATAGTACGCCAAAAAACCAATTCACCCCGTTGATGTATTGATATTATGCCGATCCGTAATCCTGAAATCCGTTACTTACAGCAAGCTGCCACCTATAAACCGCCTAATATGCGAGAAGGCAGAACGGAATGGAAAAGTCCGTCGAATATTGCTATAGTAAAATACTGGGGAAAACATGGCAAACAATTGCCTCAGAACCCTTCCATCAGTTTGACACTTTCAGAGGCATATACCAGGACTGCTGTCAGCTATAGAGTGAAAAAGACAAGAGGACTGCATGTGGACTTCCTTTTTGACGATCGCCCTTATCCGCTGTTTACCGAAAAAATATACTCTTTTCTGAACCAGATACTTCCATTTTTCCCGTTTTTAGATTGGTTAGATATAGGTATTTCAAGTAATAACAGCTTTCCGCACTCATCCGGTATAGCTTCTTCTGCCTCATCGATGAGTGCATTAGTACTATGTTTGTTAGATATAGAACAGCAGTTATATGGAGTATCAAAAGCTGATCCGGCATGGCTTCAGCGGGCTTCTTTCTTTTCACGATTAGCTTCGGGGAGCGCTTCACGCTCGCTGTTTCCGTATGCTGCCTTATGGGGTCATACACCTTATCACGATAGTAGCAGCAATTATTTTGCTGTGGGGTTGGAAAATAGGTTGCATCCGGTTTTCAAAACTCTACGCGACAGCATATTGATTATCAGTTCAGAAACTAAAACCGTGTCAAGTCGTGCAGGTCACTCACTCATGGAGAAAAATCCGTATGCATTGATACGGTATCAAACAGCCAGTGAAACGATTAAAGAATTGTTAGGCGTACTTCATACTGGCGATATAGAGCATTTTATTGACATAACCGAATCGGAAGCTCTTCAGCTACATGCTTTGATGATGAGTTCCAAACCGTCGTTTATTCTGATGGAACCTAATACTTTACAACTCATCAAATTAGTACGGCAGTTTCGGGCACAGAGTGGAATACCTATATGTTTTACCTTAGACGCAGGTCCGAATTTACATCTTTTATATCCGGAGCTATATCAGGACAAGGTAAAACAATTCATTGATAATCAATTGAAAGAATTTTGTCAGGCAGGAGCATGGATTGATGATTATGTGGGTGAGGGCCCTGTAAAGCTGTAACAGAAAATGCGTAAGCCGGATCAGAAGTATTATGGGAAGCTGATGCTGTTTGGAGAGCATACAGTCAATATAGGTTCACCAGCACTTTTAATCCCTTTTAGACGATTTGAAGCCCGTTGGATGCAAGGGAACCATCACACAAATCCTTCACATCAGACATTGTACCAATATATTGAGTTTTTAGCTCAACACCAAAGCCAGTTCCCATGGCTACATATCCCATTGCTGAAAAGCTTTGTTGAAAAGGGTTGGTATTTTCATTCGCATATCCCGCAAAATTATGGAATTGGAAGTTCGGGAGCTTTGGTAGCAGCAATTTATGAGCAGTTTAGCGTACAACAATCTATCAGCCTTCAGGAAACTCGTCAACAGCTTGGGATGATGGAGTCGTATTTTCATGGGAACAGCTCCGGCCTTGATCCATTATGTTGCCTTTATCAAAAACCCTTGCTAGTGCAGGCCGACAAGCAGATTAGGTTTCTGGATATACCTGAAGCACAGTTCTTGCAATCTCTATGGTTGCTTGATAGCGGTCAACCCTCTTCTACTTCAAGCATGGTAGCCTATTTTAACCGGCAGATGCTGTCGTACAGGTTTTATACACAACTGAATACTGTTTTGCTTCCGGCTGTTGATCAGGCTATAAAAGCTGCTATACAAGGTGATGGAAAACAAGTAGAAATTCCTTTATCCAAGATTTCTTCATTTCAATTAGAGTATCTGCCGCAAATGATACCTGAACCCCTTCATGCGCTATGGAAACAAGGAATCGAGAGTGGCGCATATGTTCTGAAACTATGTGGTTCGGGTGGGGGAGGATTTTTTTTATTGCATGCAGCACAATCAGCTTCATTGCCTGATCTGCCAAAAGGGATGAGGCTGTTATCGCTTGTCTGAGGAATGCGCTGTTTCCTTTATCCGTTTGGTTTGCGAATGGTGTGCAGCAGTTTATGAGCCTGCTCATGGTCAGGACGTAGCTGTAATACCCGTATCAGATATGGGATAGCCAACTCATTTTGTCCTATAGCTGCATAATAAGAGGCTAAATTCAACAAAGCCTGTTCATTGTCGGGATTAAGACGCAGAGCCAATACGAAGCTTTGATGTGCCTGTTTGATGTTCTGTAATTGTAGTTCGACATATCCAAGATTTACCCAAGCCATATCGTAGCGGGGGTTTTCATTGATGATGCGGGCAAAGATTCTCTTAGCTTCAGTCAATTGATTTGTAGCAACCAATACTGATCCGAATTTATTTAGAAAATCGAGTTGATAAGGTGCTAATTGTATAGCTCTTTCATAATAAACCAGGCTTTCTTTGATGCGGTTTTTATTTTCAAACGCCTGACCTATTCTATAGGCTGTCCAGGCATCGTGATTATCAAGCTGTGTTTTTGTCAGCCATGAACCCAATACAAGGTCTTTTTCCTGATTGTTGACTAATTTAATGATGCTGGCATATTGTCTGATCAGGTAGAAATACTGTACTTTAGCTTTGAATGCTTCGGCATCGGTTTTCTTGTGTGATGGGTTGAGATACCTTGCTGCCGAATCGAGATAAGCCGGATTGTCGTGATAGGTCTCAAATTCACGAAGATAGCCTTTTGCCTTGGTTAGTGCATCTGTAGCCGGATTATTGATTGCCTTTAGTCCTTTGAATCTTTTTACTCCTTTTTGTTCGGTAGCCGGATTGATTATCTTGTGATCGGTAATCACCACATGAGGGATGTCGCGGCTGTCGCGGCCCGGCATATGACAAAGTGTGCAGGCATTGTTGGCTGCTAAGCGATCGGCTTCCGGTAATCTACATTGTGATTGATGGGTTGAGCCGTGGCATTTCAAACAGGCGTTGGTGAACTTGATTATTGGGGTTTCGCTCACCGGAAAATGAGGGTTATGGCAATCTAAGCACGACAGTTCAGCATTGGATTCGATATAGCAGCGGCTATCCATCATGCGTTCGACATGGGATGCCATGATCAGATCATCCGTTCCTCCTTCAAAAACGGGCATAAATATATCCATCACCTTTGTGAGAGCCATGCCCGGGCGATAGTCGTAAAAGCTCTTATCGGGTTTAAGTACCATAGTCCCTTGCAGATGACATCGGGCACATACGTCATTTTGCAGCCGCCTTGGTAATCTCCCAGGATTCACTATGCTATAGTCAATATAAAGGGCAGTATCCACTAATATACCAGCACGTTTCTGGTCAACGTGTATTGAGCCCGGTCCATGACAACGTTCACAATCAATACCTTCTGGAATGCTGGCATATTTATTTTCCGATCCAATGACTAACTCGGGCAGCCCGTTATGGCACGAGATACATTCAAGTCCAAGGCTGCGTCCAAAGCGGCTGTTATGCCCGTCTTCAAATCCTGGAGGAAGATCAAATCGCTGTTTTTGAGTGTAATAGGTAAAAGGTATCTGAAAGAGATATCCATTGATAGAGTATATATGTGAGTTGGTATGATTGCCAGAGCCAATCACAAAATCAACCTTTTCAATCCGTTGATGGGTGGTATCATGTTGTTCTAAGCGAAACTCTTTCACGTATAGGATGCTGTCGCGCCAGTAGGGTTGGTAATAAAAGTTGGTGTGTGGATCGTAGATAACCGAGTCAGGGCCTATCACTGCATCGCTTTTTGACGGACTAGCTCTCCCGAAAGAACGCCCCATTCCGGTACGCATATACGATTCATAAATCGGATAATGGCACTCTAAGCAAGGCCTCATCCCAACATAGGTTGCACTGTCGTGATGATTGAGATAAGGTTCGAAATAATATTCAACAGCCTGTACTGGCAGATATTCTGTCGTACAAGCAGCAAGCAGGCTGACAGCCCAGCCAAGAAAAATGAAATACGTCAGTCGCATACCGTTAGCGAGATAAGATGAGCTTGCTTTTTAGTAGGGGACAAAAATAGCCAAAGAATAATGCAAAGGCAAAATGGTGTGCTACAGATTTTTGTCAATAAGTGGGATTGCATATCAGGGCAGAGGAACATCCGCCCAGAAATGCCCATTAAACCGTTGTATCCTGCGATAACCTGCATGACGTAATGCATTTATAGCTATAGAATATGCAGCCTGTAGCTCGTCAGGCCGGTGAGCATCAGAACTGATAATCACGGGAATATCCAAAGAAAACATATGCTTGAGTATCCAGTCAGATGGAAAAAGCGATTCAGAACGCTTTTTATATATACCTCTGGTATTGACTTCTACTATCAGGTTTTTTTCACGAATCAGACTTAAAGTTTCCATGACCAACTGTTGATACCAAGGTTCGGATTCGGTAAAATAACGACCTTGATTATGCATTTTGATTTTATCGAAATGGCCTATTACTTCAAATTTCTGTGTTTGTATCATTTCGTTGGTCTGATCGTAAAAAGCTTTCACTGCTTTACGGATATCGTGGCTAAAAAACCGGGCTAATCCTGCATCATAAACCGAACGATCAGGCCCGTCAGTAAACCATAGGTTATCAGGGTGTTTGTTCCCTACTAAATGTACCGAACCTATGATATAATCCAATGCAAGTCCGGCAGCAAGCTTTTCAAAATGATACGATATTTCGGGCACATAATCCATTTCAAGGGAAAGATAAATATCTATCTGTCCGGCATATTTTTTTTGAAGGCTGCGTATCTGATGCACATAATCATCTAACTTCTCAAGTGGCAGGGCAAAAGGGGTGTTGAATGGCAATGGAGCATGATCGGAAAAACCTATTGCGTGCATCCCTTGCCGGATAGCTGCTTTGATATATTCTTCAGGTGCATCCGATCCATCCGAAAAATGACTGTGAGTATGGAAATTTAATCCTGCCATAATTTTTTTACAAAGGTATGGATTGCATAGGCACTAAGCTATATCAGATCAGGATAGGGGATTTGTTTGTATAGCGTAACGGATATGAGATCGGAAAAACAAGCAGCCAGTTCAATTAGTAAATGCAACAAAAAAGAGTTTCTTTCCGCTTGTTGTAAACATTTTTGATGATTATCTGTTTTTGAATCAGTATAGTAATCGTTAACAAATCAAATTGAGGCATTATGAATATGGACAAGTCTGCCCGTACTAATCAAGTTCTACATCCTGTTTTACATCATCGTTGGAGTCCACGTGCTTTTGACAGTCGTGCTATACCCACTGACATATTGGAACGTATGTTTGAAGCTGCGCGATGGTCGCCTTCTTCTTCCAATGAGCAGCCATGGAGGTTTATCGTTGGCTTTAACGGAGATGAAACACATGCACGTATTTTCGATCATCTGACGGAGGCAAACCGGCTATGGGCTTCATCAGCTCCTGTGTTGATAGCGGCTGTTACAAAACTTAATCGTACTAAATATCCAGAGCGTGAAAACACAGCCGCATTGTATGATTTAGGACAGTCGTTGGCACATCTGACGTTTCAGGCTGCTGCTGATGGGTTGTTTATCCATCAGATGAGCGGGTTTAATACATATGAACTTGAAAAGGCACTTGGTGTACCGGATGGCTATAAGCTGTTTACTGTTTCAGCAGTTGGGTATAAAGGTAAACCCGAACAACTGCCACCCAAGCTACTGATACGTGAACTGAGTGAAAGAGTCAGGCAGCCACTTGAAAATATGGTGTTTACAGGCATGTTTGGACAAGCAGCCGCATTTCTTCAGGAAGCTAAGGCTAAATAGCAAAGTTGGCTGGAAAAGAGTTGCGTATCTTTGTAAACGTATATCCGTATATTTTTACACCATGAAACCTTTTTTTTATTTGTTACTAGTCCTGATTTGTGTCTCATCTTGTGGTCAGCGCTCTTCAAAACCAGTTTCAGACGATAGTGCTGCAATAAAAAAACTAGCTGTTACAATTCCTGAATTTTCGGGTGATAGTGCGTATATGTTTGTTGCAGAACAACTTGCTTTCGGCCCCCGTGTACCTGGTTCAGAAGCTCATACCGAATGTGCAGTATGGCTTATAGAAACTATGAAAACTTTTGCAGATACTGTGATCGTGCAAAATTTCAAAGCCCGTACGTATAACAAGCTTGTGTTTGACGGACAAAACATCATCAGCAGTTTTAATCCATTAGCAAAAAAACGTATTTTATTAGCATCACATTGGGATTCAAGGCCATATGCAGATCATGACCCGGATCCGGCAAACAGGCGTATTCCTATTGACGGAGCTAACGACGGTGCAAGTGGCATAGGGGTTTTGATGGAAATAGCCCGTCTGATGCATCATCAACCTTTAGATGAAAAATTAGGAGTTGATCTGATCTTTTTTGATTTAGAAGATTACGGCCCACATCAGGAAGAAAGGACATATAACGATGAAGAGTTTTGGGCACTGGGAGCACAATATTGGGCACGTAACCCACATAATCGTTCCTATCAAGCGCATTATGGGATACTGTTGGATATGGTTGGTGCCTCGGATGCGGTGTTTCCGCGCGAAACCTTTTCACAGCAATATGCGCCCTGGGTATTGGATAAAGTATGGGACAATGCATCGAGATTAGGATATGGAAATATATTTGTCAATAAGCCAGGCCTGCCAATCAGCGACGATCATATACCGGTAAATCGTATAGCAGGTATTCCAATGATCAACATCATCCATATAGATCCGAACAGCTCCAACGGAACTTTTTTTGAGTATTGGCATACATTAGAAGATAATTTAACACATATTGATCCGGTTATGCTGGCTATAGTTGGACGTGTGCTGGCTACCACAGTGTATGAGTCGCAATAAAAAAGCCGGCACTTAAACGAACCGGCTTTTACAGGTTTATCTGATATGTTATCAACGTATCATCATGCGCGAATCCTCTATTGGTGCTACTTCGCGTAATATTTTCGTTTGTCTGCGACTTAGCTTCATTTCATCAATCAGATTAGTGGCGCCGGCATACTTGTCAATGATAAGTAGTACATATCGTATATCCACATTGATTGTCCGCTGTACTTCTGGTTCAAAAGCCATATCGCCGCTCATGGCTTCCCAGTTGCCGTCGAAAGCAAGGCCAATAAGCTCGCCTCTGGCATTGATGACCGGGCTGCCAGAGTTACCACCAGTGATATCGTGGTTTGTCAGAAAATTGACCGACATAGTTCCATCATTATTCGCATAAATACCGTAATCAGATCTTTCGATAATTTTTTTGAGTCTTTCCGGCACCTCAAACTCCCAGGTTGTTGGGTCTTCTTTTGCAAGGATACCTTCGGTGGTAGTATAAAAATTGTAGTGTACCGCATCGGCAGGGTAATAATCTTGAACAGTACCATAGGTCAGTCTGAGGCTGAAGTTGGCATCGGAATAAAACTTGCGCTCGGGTTGCATCTCCATTTGTCCGGCAATAAACAGCCGGCTTCCCTTGCGAAGATTCTCCATAGGCTCACTCAACTGTTGTTGCACTTCTTTATTGATATCCACAAAGGCTCTGATCAGTTGATAGGCAGGGTCGTCGGCTATAGTTTTTGCTTTGGGCTGACGCAAGAAAGTTCTGAGTTTATCGGGACTCCCAAACATGGTCTTTTTAAATACTGATACAGCTAAGGCATCAAAGTCCTGTTTGTGCTTGCCGGCCATTTTTATTAGCAGATCAGGTTGAAACCCCGGCTGAACTTCCTGATAATACATTTCCATCATACGTGCTAACATATGTTGATCTAATCCGGCATCAAGGTTTTTATAGGTATTGTCAAGAGTGTTTAACAGCCTATCGGTCTCTTTTTGTATGGCTTCCTGGTCTTGTTCCTTGGTGTTCAGTAATTCATATAAACGGGTGAAGCGGTTAGCAATACTTAATATTTCGCTGCCAGAGAACACAGCTTCTACCATATACCATCGTACCTGATTAAAAGGTCGCATCTGTTCATATGCATCATGGATCAGAGGTAATGCCTTGCCATATTTTTTCATGAGTTCGGGATCGGTCTCAATACGTACGGTGAAATCTTTTTCGATCTGCTGCTTTTTATCCACCACCTGCATACGTTTCAGCCCGCGTACCTGTCCGATAAAGTTTTTCCAATAGTTTGATACTCCAGCATATTTACTGGCATATTGCAGCCTGACCTTATCGTTGGCTTTCATATGTTCGTCCATGATACGCAGCTTTTCGGCTCTGATGGAGATGCGTACCGGGTGACTTTCGTGTATGATACTTTCTACTCCCCATGAGGTGAGATATCTGTTTGTGCTGCCCGGATTACCTAATATCATGGCAAAATCACCATTTTGAACTCCATCAACTGCTATGGGCAAGTAATGGCGAGGTGTATAGGGTTTGTTGTCTTGGCTGTAGTCGGCTGGCTTATTATCTTGTCCGGCATACACCCTGAACAAAGAGAAGTCGCCGGTATGGCGAGGCCACATCCAGTTGTCTGTATCGGCGCCAAATTTTCCTATAGACTGTGGTGGAGCACCGGCCAGACGTACGTCGCGGAAGGTTTCGTATATAAGTAAATAATATGTATTACCACCAAAATACTCCTTTACAATTGCATTGTAATGAGTGTCTTCAGAAGCTGTTTTCTCGATTTTCTGTATTTGCTCACGAATAGCTTTGTTTCTTTCTTTTTCTGTCATATCGTCGGTTATCCCATCTAATACTTTGGTGGTCACGTCATCCATCCGTATCAGGAACTGAACCGTGAGGCCGGGTATAGGTATCTCATCTGTAAAGGATTTAGACCAAAAACCATGTTTCAGATAATCGTTTTCAACTGTGCTGACAGACTGGATAGCTCCATAGCCACAATGATGATTGGTCAGGAGTAATCCCTGTTCGGAGATGATCTCACCGGTACAGCCACGACCAAAAATGACTATCGCGTCTTTAATGCTGCTTTGGTTTACGCTGTATATCTCTTCAGCAGTGAGCCTAAGACCCATGCGGTGCATATCGTCAATATTGAGCTTTTCGATCAGTGCAGGAATCCACATGCCCTCGTCAGCATTACTTTGAAGCTGGAGTAACGATGCCAGAATTACCAATAAGATAAATTTTTTCATAGTTTCATGTATTGATTGAAATTGCATTTTAGTTAGGCGCAAATCTAAGAATTTTTATACGTTATTTGTTCTGAAAGTCGGTTTAAGGCTGCTTTGATTTAGGCTTCGGCAAATTGGCTAATGTTGTATCCTTAGGTGATTTAGTAAGGATAGACAGGTTCATGAGAGATCAAAAAAAAACCGGAAGTGTGTTGGGCTCCCGGTACTATGATATGGGTATGTATATACTTATTCGGATAATATCAAGATGTGATTATCAAGCACTTCTAATACGCCACCGTTTATTTCAAAAAACTGGGTTTTCTTGTTCTCGTCCACAATCTTTACTCTTCCCCTTCCTAAGGCAGCAATCATAGGTGCGTGATTGTGTAGTATTTCAAATAACCCATCCAATCCGGGCAATTGTACCAGACTTATTTCACCAGTAAAAATAGTGGTGTCGGGTGTTATGATTTCCAGTTTCATCGGTATATAATTTTATGATCTTTTTAGTACAAGTCGGTCCCAAAAAATTTCAACTGATAGTATCTTCTTTCTTTTACACTTTTCTATCATATGCAGCAGGGGTTTGCTTAGTTTGAAAAGTATACGTCTATTTCATGTGGTTTATATTTCACTTTCTGCCATCAGGCGTTTTCCTTTTTCGATGGCTTCTTCTATGGTTCCCACTAAATTAAACGCTGCTTCCGGATATTCATCCACTTCGCCATCCATGATCATATTAAATCCTTTGATGGTATCTTCTATAGATACGATTGTTCCGGGGATACCTGTAAATTGTTCTGCGACATGAAAAGGCTGCGACAGGAACCGTTGTACTCGTCTGGCGCGGTGAACTGTAAGCTTGTCTTCTTCTGAGAGCTCGTCCATCCCTAAGATAGCGATGATATCTTGCAGCTCTTTGTAGCGTTGGAGAATATTTTTTACCCGTTGTGCGGTATTGTAATGAGCTTCGCCAACTATATCCGGGTTCAGTATGCGCGAGGTGCTGTCAAGCGGGTCAACGGCAGGATATATCCCAAGTTCTGAGATTTTTCTGTTGAGTACGGTTGTAGCGTCAAGGTGTGCAAAGGTGGTAGCTGGTGCGGGGTCGGTAAGGTCGTCGGCTGGAACATATACTGCTTGTACTGATGTGATGGAACCTCGCTTGGTGGAGGTGATTCGTTCTTGCATCAGTCCCATTTCAGTGGCTAAAGTAGGTTGGTATCCTACTGCTGAGGGCATACGTCCTAACAGTGCTGATACTTCTGAACCAGCCTGGGTGAACCGGAAGATATTGTCGATAAAGAACAGTATGTCTCTACCACTTGTTTCTTCGTCTCCATCGCGGAAATACTCAGCTAATGTCAGACCGCTCAGAGCAACGCGTGCACGGGCTCCCGGAGGTTCGTTCATCTGACCGAAAACCAATGTAGCCTGCGATTCGGCTATTTGGTCGTAGTCGGCTTTTGATAAATCCCAGCTGCCTTGTTCCATACTTTCCAGAAACGCATCACCATATTTTACTACGCCTGATTCTATCATTTCGCGCAACAGATCGTTTCCTTCACGGGTACGCTCTCCTACACCTGCAAATACCGACATACCGGAATATGACTTGGCAATATTGTTGATCAACTCCATGATGATCACTGTCTTACCCACTCCGGCACCTCCGAACAAGCCTACTTTTCCTCCTTTTGAATAAGGCTCTATCAAATCAATAACTTTGATGCCAGTAAAGAGTACTTCGGTTTGTGTAGACAGAAATTCATACTTGGGAGGCTCACGGTGTATGCTGTATAATTTACTGTCTTTCATGGGTCTAAGTCCGTCAATAGGCTCGCCTATAACGTTGAACAGCCTTCCTTTTATCTGGTCGCCTCCGGGCATAGAGATAGGTCGACCCAACAACACTGCTTTCATACCTCTGCGCAACCCATCAGTAGAATCCATAGCAATGGTTCGTACCGTGTTTTCACCTATGCCTTGTTGTACTTCAAGGATAAGCTTCTCACCATTGTCGCGGGTAATTTCAAGTGCCTCATGCAAATCGGGCAATTGAATATCATTGTCGAAAGCTATGTCAACAACAGGCCCGATAATTTGTACGATATGTCCGGTTTTTCTTTGATCCATAGGGTGTAAAATATTCTATCTATATAATGCGTGGGCAAAGATAAATTTTTGTAGGTAATTTGCCTCTCTTTTACTGATTTATTTTGCGGATACAGCTTGATCAGCCTGATCTATAATTTTTTTAGAAATTTTCTTTGAAATAGCAACAACCATAGCACCCCTATAGTGATAGCTGAATCGGCTATGTTGAATACCGGTCTGAAGAACACAAAATAACCGTCATAGCCAAACAGAAAATCGGGTAGCCATGCTGCTGCCTCTTCTTGCTTGATAACCAAGAGTGGGAAATAGAGCATATCCACTACTTTTCCTTGTAAGAATCCGGCATATCCACCCGTCTCGGGTAAGAATTTTGCGACACTAAAAGGGTTGCTTTCGCTGAATATCAGGCCGTAAAACGTGCTATCGATAATATTGCCAAGAGCTCCGGCCAGAATGAGTGTTACTCCTAACACAGGTCCGAAAGAAGTTTTTTTTCTGACAAGCAGATATAAATAAATGCCTATAGCTATCACAGCCAGGATACGAAAGATACTTAAAGCCAATTTACCCCACTCGCCGGCAAACTGAAGCCCGAATGCCATGCCGTTGTTTTCGGTGAAATGGATCAGGAACCAATTTCCGGCTATGGCATATTCCTGTCCAAGGGTCATGGTTGATTTGATATAGATTTTCAGCGTTTGATCTGCTAACAGGATGAGCAGTATGATCCACAGTGGTCTTTTCACGATATTGGACAGCTAATTATAAGGCATTAAATAATCAACCCTGACCATTTTCAGGTCAGGGATGAAACTCATATTTTATAATTGTTTATACTCTGCATCAGATAGTTACTGCCTGAGTTTAGCCTCAATGCTGAGAGTGGCATGGGGAACGATACGCAGTCTTTCTTTGGCGATGAGCTTACCAGTAGCCCGGCAGATGCCATAGGTTTTATTTTCTATGCGTACCAATGCGTTTTCAAGATTGGTGATAAACTTCTGCTGACGGGCAGCTAACCTGCCATTCTCTTCTTTTGAGAGCACATGGTAGCCCTCTTCTAATATTTTAAAAGTAGGGGAAGTATCATTGGTTCCATTCTCACTGTCATTCGAGAGCGCTTCAGTAAGTAACTTCAAGTCTGATCTGGCTTTTTCAAGTTTTTTCAGAATGATCTCTCTGAACTCTTCCAACTCCTCATCTGAGTACCTGGTCTTCCTGACCTCAGGCTCCTCAATTTGTGTTTTCTCTTTCATGGCTATAAGTATTATTTATCATTCAACGATTCATTACATGAATCCGGTATAAATATACAACAAAATTGATCGAACGCAATAAAATAGCTTAAAAAACTATTAAATAACCTTCGATATGCGTAGTTTCACCCTGATTCCATCGGTCAATTCTATTTCCTGAACCGATTCTCCGGTTAGATCTGGCTCGTGAAGCTGGATACTTGCCAATGTCTCAGAGCTAATATAGGGTTCGTGGTCTTGCAATGTTTGCAGCATTTCACCTGATGCAGTTATCTCAAGCATGATACGGTCGGTTACTTCCAATCCACTGTCTTTACGAAGGTTTTGTACCCTGTTGATCAGCTCCCGTGCCAACCCTTCTTGTTTCAATGCATCATCTAAAGTGATGTCTAATGCTACGGTTAATTTATCAGTGCTGGCTACTGTCCAGCCGGGTATGTCTTCCGGTATGATCTCTATATCTTCTAACCCGAGAATGATATCCTGTTCATCCATACGGAGTTTTGCTGATCGAGTGATCTCTATTTGTTTGATGTCGTATTGCGAAAAGCCTGTCAGAGCAGCACTGATCTGCTTCATAAGCTTTCCGTATTTAGGTCCGAGAGTTTTAAAGTTTGGTTTAACTTTTTTGATCAATATACCGGAATCGTCGGAGAGGTAGTCGATCTTTTTTACATTCACCTCAGATAGTATGAGAGCCTCCACATCTTTCAGCTGCTGTTTCATCTTGCTGTTCAATACCGGGATCATGATGGTGTTTAGTGGCTGTCGGACACGTATATTAACTTTTTTACGCAACGAAAGCACCATAGACGATATGTTTTGAGCCATTTCCATACGCTCTTCCAGGTCTTTGTCAATCAGATTATTGTCGGCTTTTGGAAACAAGGTCAGATGAACAGATATCTCAGGTTTTCTTTTCGTTATAGTATTCAGATCACGGTAAAGCTGTTCACTGAAGAAAGGAGCTATAGGTGATGCTAAGCATGCGATGGTTTCCAAACAGGTATAGAGGGTTTGGTAGGCCGATATTTTATCCTGTGTATAAGTTCCTTTCCAGAAGCGGCGTCTTGAAAGACGAACATACCAGTTGCTCAGATGCTCATCTACAAAATCCTGTATTGCTCTACCGGCTTTAGTCGGCTCATAAGCGGCATACGCATCATCTACTATGGTAACCAAAGAGTTAAGCTCAGAGAGTATCCAGCGATCAATTTCCGGACGTTTTTCATAGGCTATTTCGTCTTCTGCATACCTAAACCCATCGATATTGGCATAAAGGGCAAAAAATGAATAAGTGTTGTAGAGCGTGCCAAAAAATTTCCTTCTCACTTCATCCAATCCGTTCAGATCAAATTTCAGGTTATCCCATGGCTGTGCATTAGTGATCATATACCAGCGTGTTGCATCGGGGCCGTATTTTTCAATGGTATCGAAAGGGTCAATTGCATTACCCAACCGTTTCGACATTTTGTTACCATTTTTATCTAAGACTAACCCGTTGGATACCACTGTTTTGAATGCTACCGAATCAAATAACATACTGGAAATGGCATGCAATGTAAAAAACCATCCACGTGTTTGATCTACTCCTTCGGCTATAAAGTCGGCCGGGAAATTTTGTTTGAACTCGGTTTGGTTTTCAAACGGATAATGCAGTTGTGCGTATGGCATAGCTCCCGAATCGAACCACACATCTATCAGGTCGGGTTCGCGATACATAGGTTTTCCTGTAGGCGATTTGAGGATGATGCGATCTGAATAAGGTCGATGCAGGTCGATGCGTCTATAGTTTTCATCGCTCAGGTCGTTTGTAACAAAATCGGCAAAAGGATTAGACTGCATGAATCCTGCCTGAACTGATTCGTCTATGGCTGCTTTTAGCTGAGCGATAGAGCCAAAGCTGCGTTGTTCGGTTTTGTCTTCGCTAGTCCAGATCGGGAGTGGGATACCCCAAAATCTGGATCTGGAGAGGTTCCAGTCGACCAGGTTTTCAAGCCAGTTGCCAAAACGTCCTTCACCAGTCGCTTTTGGCTTCCAGTTGATAGTAGCATTGAGCTCTAACATACGTTCTTTGAATGCTGTGGTACGAATAAACCAGCTATCCATAGGATAGTAAAGTACGGGCTTGTCAGTACGCCAGCAATGCGGATAGCTATGGATATATTTCTCTATACGAAATACCTTGTTTTCCTTTTTCAACATAACGGCTATATCCACATCAAGAGTAGCGGCATCAGCAGGAATACTTTCGTCGTATTCGTTTTTGACAAATCTCCCCGCAAACCCGGTATATAAAGATGTGTTGACGTATTTTCCAACAAAATCAGTATCTAAGTTTTCAATGAGATAAAAACGTCCTTTCAGATCTACCATTGGTCGTTTGGTTCCTTCGGTATCAATGAGCAGAAGTGGGGCTATGTTGTTAGCTTTTGCTACTCTGTCGTCATCTGCTCCGAAAGTAGGTGCAATATGGACTATACCTGTTCCATCATTAGTAGTTACAAAATCTCCTGTAATAACCTTGAATGCATCACCCATAGGAGCTATCCAGGGGATAAGTTGTTCGTAGCGCCATCCCTGCATCTGTATTCCCTTGAAAGAAGTTACGACCTGAAACGGGATTTTTTTATCGTCGGCTTTGTAGGTTTCTAATGGGATGTTGGCCATCTGCGGATCGAAATAAGATGTGATCAGGTCGTTGGCCAAAATAAGTTGTACGGCTTGTGCGCTGTATGGGTTGAAGGTCTTAACTAATACATAGTCTATGTTGGGACCTACGGCTAATGCAGTATTTGAGGGCAGGGTCCAGGGGGTGGTTGTCCACGCCAAAATATATAACGGTAGCTTTTCATCAAAAGGTAAAAACTTCGTTTTCTCGTCGGGTATTACTTTGAACTGGGCTGTTGCAGATGTGTCCTTTACATCGCGGTAGCAACCAGGCTGATTCAGTTCGTGTGTGCTTAGTCCGGTACCGGCTGCGGGTGAATAAGGTTGTATGGTATAGCCCTTATAAAGCAGGTTTTTTTCGTACAGCTTATCTAATAGATACCATACTGTCTCTATGTATTTGTTCTCGAAGGTGATATAAGGATTTTCAAGATCAACCCAATACCCCATGCTTAGGGTCAGCTCGTCCCATAAATCCTTGTATTTCATTACCTCTTGCCGGCAGGCCAGATTATATTCTTCTACACTTATTTTTTTGCCTATATCATCTTTTGTTATTCCCAGGGCTTTTTCTACTCCAATTTCAACCGGAAGTCCGTGTGTATCCCAGCCAGCTTTCCTTTGTACGTATTTTCCTTTGAGTGTTTGATAGCGACAGAAAATATCTTTGATAGCTCTTGCCATGACGTGATGGATGCCTGGCACACCATTGGCAGAAGGCGGTCCTTCATAAAACACGAATGGTTGGGCTGTGCTGCGAGTTTCCAAACTTTTACGAAATACGTCCTCTTTCTCCCAAAAAGCTCTGATGTCCTTTCCTATCTGGGTAAGGTTAAGTTGCTTATATTCTCTGTATTTCACTTGCGACATGGTTTATTCGATTGACTATCAGATATAAAAAATTGGCTGCAAAGGTAGTAAAAATCATTTGGAAATGGGTAACACCCAGCTCAGGTGCTCGCTTATCCAATTGTTTTATATTTTCATCATACTGACTTATAAAAGCAAAAAAAACCGGCGGTTAGCCGGTTCAATGTCTTGATTTATGCTGGGTCGTATGCCCATTTTAGCCAGATGGAGCCCCATGTGAAGCCTCCTCCAAAAGCAGCTAATACAATATTATCGCCTTTTCGTAGCTGTGGCTCCCATTCCCACAGGCATAGGGGTAAGGTGCCGCATGTGGTGTTGCCGTAGCGCTCAATATTGATCATCACCTGTTCTTTTTGAATTCCCATACGTCTGGCAGTAGCTTCAATGATGCGCATATTAGCTTGATGTGGTACTAACCATGCTATATCTTTGGATGTGAGCTGGTTTTTTTCCATGATAGCCACTGCTACATCTGCCATATTGGTAACGGCAAACTTAAACACTGGTTGGCCTTCCTGATATACAAAATGTTCTTTGGCATCTATGGTAGCATGCGATGGTGGCTTAGCCGATCCACCGGCTTTCATATGCAGATGGATCATCCCTGAGCCGTCGGTATGCATGATAGAATCAATCAGGCCTATCTCTTCAGTTGTAGGTTCAAGTAAAACGGCTCCGCCTCCATCGCCAAAGAGTACGCAAGTCTGACGGTCGGTATAATCAACTATAGACGACATTTTATCGGCTCCTACAACGATAATTTTTTTATGAGTATCACTTTCAATAAATTTTGAAGCGGTGACTAATGCGTACAAAAATCCTGAGCAAGCTGCATTAAGGTCGTAGCTAAAGGCGTTTTTGATCCCGCAGTTATGGCTGATGATGTTTGCCGTAGCCGGAAACATCATATCGGGTGTTACGGTGGCGCAAATAAGCATATCCACATCTTCGGGTTTGGTTTGCGTTTTGAGTAGCAATCCTTTTACTGCCTCGGTTCCAATTACTGAGGTTCCTTTACCTTCACCTTTCAGTATGTGTCGCTCGCGTATTCCGGTGCGGCTTAATATCCATTCGTCTGTAGTGTCGACCATTTTTTCAAAGTCGGCATTAGTGAGGATATCCTCTGGTACCCAGCCATGTATCCCTGTGATAGCAGCTTTGTATCGTCTCATTTGTTCAAAATTTTATGATTCACTTTTCTTTTTCAATTTCTTTGAAAGCTTCTTTAATTTTTTGGTTGAGGCCGGAAAAGGCAATATCCCGAGCTGTGAGCATCATATTTTTGATTGCCAATGCATTGCTTATCCCGTGTCCGAGGATGAGGTTTTTGTTGATACCTATGATCGGACTTCCACCATGAAGCTCATAATTAAACCGGACAAAATAGTCGTCCAACAGATTTCTTTTCTCCATAATACGGTACATAGCTTCGATTTGTTTGATCACTATGTTTCCGATAAACCCATCACAAACGATCACATCTGCTTTATCTCTGAACAGATCTCTGCTTTCGATATTTCCGATGAAATTAAAATAAGGACAGTCTTTCATCATTTGAAAGGCCGTCTGTACCAATAAATTACCTTTTTTCTCTTCTTCGCCTATATTGAGCAGACCTATCCTTGGGTTGGGTATTGCTAATACATGTTTGGCATAAAGTTTTCCTAACAGTCCGTATTGATACAATACTTCGGCTTTGGTGTCGGGATTTGTCCCGGCGTCGAGTATGATATTGTAGCCTCCGCTTATCTTGGGTATAGGGACACAGCTTGCTGGTCGTATGATACCGGGTATAGTGTTTACAGCGTTTACTGCTCCAACCATCATTGCACCGCTATTACCGGCGCTTGCAAACACATCTATAGCATCGTTGGTAAGGTCTTCAAATCCTTTGACTATGCTGGATTGTGGTTTAGTGTGAAAGGTCTTGGTGGATTTATCGCCCATGCCGATAGTGTCGGGGGCATGAACTATCTCTATGCCGTTTTGATTGGCAAACTGATTCTTGAGGTAGTTTGTTATATGCTGTTCATCTCCATAAAGTACTATGGTAGTATCAGCTGTTAACTCAGGGATCAACAACTTTAAACTATCCAGAGTTGCTTGGGGTGCAAAATCGCCTCCAAAAACATCAAGGCCCAGGCGCATGATTAAGAAGATGAATAAAGCAAGTTATACTGGATCATCAGCTGCTAATTAGCAGCTACGACCAACTTTCCTTTGTAGTACAGATCGCCATCAACATAATATGCGCGGTGATACACATGGACAGTGCCGGTTGTTGGGCATTTAGCCAGTTGAGGCAGCTTGGCTTTATCGTGTGTTCTTCTTTTATCTCTGCGTGTTTTAGATTGTTTTCTTTTTGGATGTGCCATAATGGTTTACATTAAATTAATTATTGATGCTGTAACTTTTTTAGTGCATCCCAACGTGGGTCAGTAGCCTGCGATGGCCTAAATGCGTTCAACTTGTTCAGTACGTTTGGATTGCAGGTGCTGTTACCAGCTTTGTCGTTAGGATGTATCTTTCGTAATGGAAGCGATAATATGGTGTATTCATAGATTAACTGGCGAAGATTGTATTCATGTAAATCTGCCGGTATCACAAATATATCATCTGACTCTTCTTCGTAATGGTCTCCGAAATTAAAAATTATTTTTTGATTAGAACGAATTGACTGTTGATAAGCGTCTCCGCATCGGTCGCAGTTTACCTCAAGCCATCCTTCGATTTGAAACAGAAGTTCGATCATGTTTTCATGTTTGTCTAAGGTCAACAGTACTGTTACCTGCCCGTTTGAAACACCTTCATAAGCCTCTTCTACAAAAAAATCCCGGCTCAGCTCAAACTCGTGATGCTTTAAACCTAAGGGCAGCCCGGTTAAGGGTATGATGAATTCATTATGCGGTTTCACTTCTTTTCGCTGATCAAAAAATAGGGCGGCAAAGTTAGATAAATATCTGATGTGAGACAAATTATATTTTTACCACATCAGATAAACCCTGTATCAGAAATGGATAACAAACACAGATAGATAACAAGCTAAATGGTATGATATTTAAAAACCTTTGAAGCCACTAACTGCTAAAGCTTGATAAGTTTTTGTGTGAGGATTTTTTTGTTGGTGATCAAATGAATAAAATATATACCAGCAATTAGGTCAGTAACGGGCAGTATGATATATTCATTTGATTGAAGATTGAATAATGCAGGAGATTTCCAGACTCTGTTTCCCTGAATATCAATTATTTGTACCTCTGCATCCTCAATCTGTTGCGCTACTGATAATCGGATATTGCTTGCTGTAGGATTTGGAGTTAACAAGAATAGAGATGAGTTTTTTTTCTCATTGATCCCAATATAGCAGTCGTCGCGTATGGTCATCGTTATTTTGCCTGTAGCTGTGCATCCGTTCAACACTCCGGCTACTTGTATCTGATGGGACATGCCTGCTGCATAGTTCATAGCCGATACCGTTATTGTTTGTGAGGTCTCTCCAGTTGACCAGTAATAATGGCTAAACCCTTCTCCAGCATCAAGCGGTAGTATTTCATGCGGGCAAAGGGTTGTATCTGGTCCTAAATCAATGGTCATTTCAAAAGGAAAAACCCGTACAGTAGCAGTGTCTTTTCCCATGCAATTGTTTTCGGCTGTAATAGTATAGACAATATCGTGCAATCCCGGTCCTGCTGTTAAAGGTGAGAACCAGTTACTATCTACTCCCGGCCCACTGAAAACCCCTCCTTCAGGATAGCCTGTGAGCATTACCGACACATCATTCTGGCAATAGGCAGGTAAGAGGCCGGTCAACATCACCTCCGGTACAGCTAATACTTCAATGGCAATTTGAGCTGAATCAGCACATCCTGCCTGAGTGAGGCCTATAACAGTAAAAATGGTGTCTGTAACAGGCCATACCTCAATAGATGCGGATGTAGGGCCATGCCTCCACAAATAGCTGTCTGCACCATGAGCGGTGAGCTGTACAGCTGATCCGGCGCAAACGGTTGTGGCAGTGGCCTCAATAATAAGTTCAGGTGTAGGAAGCAACTCTACAAATACTGTGTCGGAAGCCTGACAAAACATTGGCGGAACACCGCCTATCACAGCAACATAATAGCTTGATTGTTCAGGATGTATTATTAATTGATAGGTTTCGGAGATCAACATACCTTCGCTGTCGTACCAGCTACAACCGCTGCCTCCACTGGCTTCCAATGTTATAGTTGTGCCTTTGCATATGGCTGTGTCGGCTGTGATAGTCATGGATGGAGCAGGAAATACATCTATGGAGATAGTGTCGGAGAAAGTGCATCCGTAAGTAGTGACTGCTTTGGCAGTTAGGCTGATGGGTTCGGTCAGGACAAAATCCTGATAAACGACTGATGGCCCGGTCAGATACATTGTGTCGCTATTATTCCAAACAATATAGCTGATATCGGTATAATTAGTTAAATCGGCTTTCAGGGTGATAAGGTCTCCGCTGCAAATGGTGGTTGACCCACTTACTAATTCCAATGAGAATATTGGATTTGGATATACGCTGATTATAGCTGTATCTGATGCCGTGCAGCCGAAATCGTTGAGTGCTGTTGCCCATAGATTATATATATCCGGTTCGTCAGCTATAAATGTAATTTGAGGCTGGGTGCTGCCGTCCCACCAGAGAATATTTTCGTTTTGATGTACCATAGCTGTGAGTATCAGCTGATCGCCCTGACAGAGATCGGCCTGTTGAGGGATAATCTCTAATTCAGGAAGTGGCCAGGCGATAGTTTCTATAGAGTCTGCTGTGCTGCACCCGTTTTCAGCTGTTACGATTAATTTCACAAAAGTGGTGTTTGTAAGTACATAGTAGAATAGTGCTTCGGTTGCTTCCGGTTGAAGCTCGCCTCCTACATACCATTGATACGTATATCCAGATTCTATAGGGCCTTGTATGGGTATCATAGTACCCTGACATGCTTCGACATTTTCTCCAAGGTCGAAAACAGGGGCTGACTTAGTATATAAGGTGATAGTATCGGAAGCAATACACCCATCAGCTGTAGTTAGTTGAACATAATACGTGCTTGTGGTGTGTGGACACACCTCAATAGAGTGGTTTGTTTCACCTGTGCTCCAAATATAAGAAGCGTCGGGATAATAGGGGGCCTCCAAAGTCAGGCAGTCGTAAGGGCAAATCTCAATATCATCACCTAAACTAAAACTGCAATCGGCACAGAATCCGGCTTCATATCCTATTCCTTCAAGTTGACACAGTCGTTGTCTGAACCCCTCTTTTATTGCGCCATCGGGTAGCATAAGGACGTAATCCATAGCTACCAAAGCGTTGTATTGGGTAGGTTGCTGTTCAGCACGGCTTACGTTTTCTTCTGTTTCTGTGATCAGGTCTGGAAGTATGCTCCCATCCCAGCTCAGATTGATCAGTGCCTGGGTTTCACCTATACCGGTAAAGCTGTGTTGCGAACCCCCATTGATAACGATATTTGTGATTTGTGCATCGGCTTGCACGGTTAGGCTCAACGGATAAAATCTCATATCGCCGGGTATATCGCCTTCAAGATTGATCAACAAAGTATTCCCATTGACAATATGATTGATGGTGGTGGCATCACGTACTACCAAATAGTTCAGTATCTCTTCTTCGCTAGCCATCCAGATATTGTCTGCTCCGTTTTTACCATATGTTTCGGCTATATAATTGAAGTCGTTGTAAAAGGTTGCTTGCGGATAGTCTTCAATAATTCGGTGAGTGAACACCGGCATCCACATGTTTACGCCTCCAGTACTTTGAGCTGCAAGTTGATCGGCTAGTAGTTTCACATCTATTGATTCGGCAATTACTCTATTTAATTCTAGCTGTTGGTTCCAGTTATTCACACTATTCACGTCGCCTCCATTGTCAGGTATGATTCCATAGGCTCCCATACGCATTGCGGCGCGGTATCCTTCGGAAAAAGCTACCGGCGTATAATCGGTTACTCCGTTAGGGTTTACAAAGATACGAGTGCGAACTCCACCATCAGTAACTTCTAATAATCTGCGTCGAATGAAGCTTTCATTTCGTCGGATTGAATAGGTCATATAGTCTGGTTCGGTAAATGCATCCGATGTGAATCCGTGATTATAGATGGCACAGTTGTTTTGATACATCATAGCTAGCTGAGGCCAGGTAACTGCACCATAGTTGTTATCGGGCTGATGCATGTCCTCATTATTATATCCGCTGTATGAAAACAGGGCGTTGCTCAGTTTGAAGGATATATCGTTGCCGCATCCATCAGTATAAAACAGTCCTGGATGCTGAGTGCCTTGTGTGTTTATTCCGGTAAAAAATGGAAATCCTACTGTAAACACATCTTCAATTCCATCGTCAGTATGAAAGCTTAATGCAAAGCTTTTTCCGTATCTGAGTGCTGTTTTTTCAACCTGAACGGTAGTTAGGGGTTGATCGAAGCTGATCATAATAAACTGTACGTCAGGTGGGCCTGTAGCTTGTGCAATACTTTCTACAGGCGAATAAAGCAGGCAAAATAAGCTTGCCACTATCCATATGATATGTTTACCCGATGGTGATAAGGCCTTCATAATTACTGCATCAGATTTGGTACTAAGGTACGAGTTTTTAGTTAAACTTTTCGTAGGGAGCAAAATGAGGTTTTCGCTTAGGAGGCGCAAGAGGTGCAATGGGCGATTCACTCCTGTTGTTGTGATTCCGATTCGGGTCGTTGTACCTGTATGAACCATAATCAATACGGCGGCTAGGACGTTTTCGTGTATTCGTTTTTTCAAGCTGCCTACTCCAGCCTATTGATATCTCGTGGGTACCACCCGATTGTGCAAGCAATTCACCTCCACCAAACTCATAACTGTAATGAAACAATAGTCCGTTAATCAGTTTAAACCCGGCATTGAGTCCAAAGACCATGCTGTTGCGATAATGGAACCCAGCCCAAAACTGGCGTTCATACCGAAACATAGCTGAGAGATCTACTGTAGTTGGCTGATTAATAGTTTTTTGCACTAAGATAATTGGAGTAAAATCCCAAGAAGCATCTATCTCAAAGCAGTTTGAGAGATATAAATTATATGCGCGTTCGTATGCAAATCGGTGAGAGTTTTCGCTCCAATAAGCTTCTTTGGTTCGTATCATAACGGGCATCCCAAATCCTATAGTAAACTCATCGGCCTGATACACCAATCCAAAGGAGGTGTTGAAATTTGAGCGTAGCATACGGTCTAAATCGCGTAGTACCGGATCATCCGAATCTTGAATGACTGACTGATCTAAGCGGATCACACTTTGAAACAAATGGCCGGCCAATCCGAAGCTCAGATATTGATTTGATGCAAGTTGTAGTCGGTATGACACACTCACACCAGCTTTAAATCTGTAGAAAACATCAGCCAGATCACTCATCAACTCACCTCCAATGAATAAATTATTGGCAAGCTGCCCGTATCCGTTCATTCGATAAGTCCTCGGGCTGCCCGGTATAGAAGCCCAGTCATGCCGATAGTTGAGAAAAAGCTGGGAACGATTTTCTGTTCCGGCAAAAGCCGGATTGAGAGTGTAGGGATTGACAGTGTAGTGCGTTGTGAATGGAAGTTGTTGTGGAGAAGCCTTACTATAGATCAGACAACCCATCAACAAAATAGTTAAATAGCGTAACACTCTCATCTGATAATAGTTAATGGGCCTTTAGTAATCTGTCCATGTGTGTCTTGTACGACATAATAATAGGTGCCTTCGGGCAGTGGGTTCCCACTGTAATAGCCATCCCAGTCGTTTTGATAATCGCTGTTCTGATAAACCAATAAGCCGCTGCGAGTATATACTGCAACCCGTACTGGTCTGATCTTTTCAAGGTCTTTAATGACCCAGTAATCATTATAGCCATCCCCATTTGGAGTGAACAAATTCATTAAACCTTCAATGGCTACTGGTATGTCTTCTTGTCTGGTAACTGAAAAATTGCGTGTGGAACTGCAACCGTCAAGGGTCACATTAACCCAATAAGTACCTGCTTTGGTTACAAGGAAAGTTTCAGTGGTGATGGAATTGATCCAGATAATATCGTCATACCGGCTCACTACCTTAAAAATAAGTTCTTTATCGGGTACAAGTTCAACTACCTGGCCTTCGGATATATGGGTGTTGTCGTTCAGGCGTAGGTCTATGTCTGGTTTAGGATTGATATGTATTACTTTGGTCAGGGTATCGGTACATCCTAAGGTACTTTGTGCGATCAGGCTTACGTTATATGATCCCACAGCATCGTATTGATAAGTGATAGAGGGTCCCGCATACTGATTTCCATCACCAGTTTCCCAAATAAGGCTGCTTATCTCACCTCCGTCAATCATGACGTTTCCTGTAAACATAGTTTGGTCACCAAGGCAGAGATGGTCATATTCAAAATCTATGATAGGATATCCTCCTACTAATACAGGGTTATACACCGTTTCAATATGGCCATTTACAGTGGTTACCCGCATCCCAACCAAATGTTCGCCAGGGGAGTTAAATACAATACTTGCCGTATCGCCGCTGGCATCATTGAATTGTCCGGTAGCGTGCATATCCCATTCGATAGCAGCAATCAGGTCGTTGCTTTCAACAATTGCAAATAAATGAGTTGTATCGCCCAAACATGCTGTAGTAGCTTCGAAGTCAATCATAATATCAGTTATTATTTCGATGATGGCTTCGTCACTATCGCTGCATCCCTTGTCGTCCGTGCCTTGTACCCAATATAAAGTAGTTATTGATGGACTTACTATGATAGTGGAGCTTGTGTCGCCGGTTGACCAAAGATAGGTTGAAGCACCTTCTGCAGATAGGGTTACCTCTGTTTCGGGAGCAACTATAGACTGTTTGGGAAACACCTGTACATTAGGTAGTGGGTTTACCTGAATAAACACTGTATCTGACATGATCACACCATGTTCGTAAGTAGCTTGTGCCCATATACTTACTGATTCTTCTGCCTCAAACTGAATAGTTTGTGTCGTTTCTCCGGTACTCCAGATATAACTGATGGCATCGGGCGCAGTGAGTATGACTATATCGCCCTGACACACTTCCTGATCAGGGCCAAGGAAGGCTGTGTGTTTACAGAATCCGGGTTCATAAGTGATACCGGGTAAGACACATAAACGTTCTCGTAAATTTTCTTTCACATCGCCTTCAGGAAGCATCATCACATAATCCATAGCCATGAGGGCGTGAGTAGGAGTGATCTGCTGTTCAGCTTGTATCACCGCATCGGTGGCTATAGCATCTAACGGATGAAGTACTCTTCCTAACCATTTCAAGTTGAGCAAGGCTTTGTTTTGAGTATATCTGTAGGTGGAAATATTATCCGGCTGGGTGACCACCATATCCACTATGTTTGATTCACCTTCTATGAGTAGTGTCAACGCATAATATCTAAAATCATCCGGTATATTATTTCCACTGAAAGTGATGGTAAGCTCGTTCCCATCCAACTGGCTGTGTACTGTGATCAATTCTTTCAATCGTAGATACTCCCACACCTCTGATGAAGAAGCCGACCAGATATTGTCAAGTCCATCCTGACCAAATACAGTAGCAATTTGATTCATCTGGGCCTTAAAAGTGTCGAAGCTGATATCTACACCGCCAAAGCCATGATTAAAAAAGGTGGCTATATAATGATTATCAGGGCCAGCTTGAGCAGCTATGGATTGAACTTCCTGAAATAAATTGCCGGTAATAGCACCTCTGGATACTTCTATCCCTTGAATAGGTGGTAAGGTTTCTACTCGTTGTGGGTTTGTCAATGCATTGATACCATCGTAATAAACCACTAAATGTTTGGTTTTGGCATAAGGTATCAACGAAACATCGTTATTGGGTACCACAAACACATTCATATCGTACCCGTTAGGGATAGTAGCGCTGAGGGTCTTACGCTTTGTATAGCTAAGGTTTCTCAAGGCTTCTAATTCTTTGTCCGGCTGTGGCGGATCGGTTAGCCCATGATTGACAATACCGAATTCGCCTGCCCATAAGTTGATCAGATTGTCCCAATGCAGAAAGCCGGGTATAAAATCGTGTATATCAGTTCCGTTAGCGGCAAAGGAGAAATGTACCGCATCCATTTTGAAGGGTTGCTTATCTTGTGGGTTTACTTCGGTGAAAAACAAGCCGGGATTTCCTTGCTGCCCTTTGAAAAAGGGCATTACCTGATCATGTACAGCCGGATTACCATCGTCCATTTGTAGGATAAGAGCAAAATCTTTATTATATTTCAAAGCGGTTTTTTGCACTAAAGGCATGGAGGAAGGAGGATCGACAAACACTAGTTTGATGCTGAAATCTTCGATACGACTACCCGTTTGTGTAAAGGCAAACTTATTGAATAGTATGCTGATAGCTAAAAGAATCCCCAATCGTATCGCTTTTTTCATAAACTGATGCCTTACTGGTTCAATCAGCTAAAATAGTGATTCAAATTGAATGGGATCAGTTTTTATTAAAAAAACCTTTTTAGATGAAGTATAAGGTTCTGTTTTGAAATAATATTTTTCGGAAAACCTTTGGAGAGATTCAAAAATAGGTTATTTTTGCAAACCCAAATACGGGAAATTCCTCCTTAGCTCAGTTGGTTAGAGCATCTGACTGTTAATCAGAGGGTCGCTGGTTCAAGTCCAGCAGGGGGAGCGTGAAAGACAGGCACTTACAGCGATGTAGGTGCTTTTTTGTTTTTCTTTGTAACAGATTTGTAACAGAAAACGAAAATAAGGATGCCGAAAAAGTAAGCCGATAGCCGGATAAAATGGTTTGAGAAAATTGCCGAAAAAAAATTAATCGGCAGGATCATGAAAAGCCATTGCAGAAATGTTCGGATTGAGCCATGTTGCGGTAAAGAAAATAATTGATGTAACTAAACGAAATATTTCGGAAAGTTATAAAGATTTCAAACCGCTGCTTTACAATATCAGGAACACACAAAAAGGCAACAATACAGATCATTACGGTAGTTTTCATGTACTTATGGTTAATCTTTCAGGTTGAATTATCTGAACTTGATTCTTCGGATTTTCGGTCGCCTCCATGTGGGAAATTCTCATTCAACCTTGTCAAGACCATGATTAAGTCGCATTTGAGCAAATGGATCAGCCACTTTAACCGCTCCTGAACTCAAGTCTTCATAGTGTATACTTTGCAACGCCGGTAGAACAATTTTTGCCAGCTCGATCATGAATCGGATACGTTCTTTCGGTTCTAATTGCTCAAAATCCTTTCTAATTTGATCTTGATTCCCAAGTATCAATTCATTAAAAAACTCTCTTACATCTGCTGTCGCACGGTTGCGACTTCCTTTTTTACGCCCACCGCCTTTGTTGCCAACAGCAAATGTTCCGTCATTATTTCTTTTCATTGTCCCGTTTTTTATCGTTTGTTAATCGGATTAAAGTTTGTGAGTATATTTTTAAATTCAATTAGCCCATCTAAATATGGGGAGTATGTTTTGTTTCCATTGTTTGCTTTCACAACTGAAAGATGACTTTCCACAAATAAAGAACAATCCGTTATAACACTGCATTGATTAAGCCGTACCGGATAGGTTGGTAACTCTATCCCTGAAAAATAGTTTTCAAGCTCCATTATTTCGTTACTCCAATCGGTTTTGCTCATTAGCTCCAATTTAAAGGATGTTTGCTTATCATGTAGTGGTTCAATGCTAAAAGTAGGAACAATGCCAAATAAACGCTTAAAAACGTTTTTAACGATGGATAACGCCTTTTGCTCATGTTCCGGTTCAACCAATATGCTATCATGGATTGTTAGAGGTATGATGTTGTTGTTGACTAATTCTTTTGCAATATAGTCAATAAATACGATGCTTTCAATGGTCTGGAGTAGTATTGCCAGTTGTGTATGATCTTTTTCTTTCAGGATAGTAATTATTTCCGCAATGCTTGGAAAAACTTCTTTAAATATATCCTTTTCTTTTTTGTAAGGTGTGAATTTTTTGTTGTTGCGATACTCAGTATTTTTTGAGAACAACACTTTAAACATTGTATCTTTTGCTTGACTTCTTGAAATACTTTCATTGCCGGATTTTTTGTTGTACTCTTTTGCCATGTTATCGTAAAATAATCCGGTTGAAACCCATTGCATGAACTTCATAAATTCAGTACTCCAAAAAGTCGTATTTTTTGAAAAATCGCAAATTTTACGAATTTTTGAATTTGTATTAAGTTTGTGATTACCAATCAAATGGACTATGTCTAAACTTTCAAAGTCAGAACATAAGGGATAGCTGTATGTTTGTACTTTATCCTTGTCGTTATCCTTTGTGAAATTCTTCATGTATTTTAGTACAACCATAAGAAAGAAAGATTGTGAATTTTTCAAATCTATCTGTACTAAATCTTGTTTCACAAATTTTCGCAAATCACTTTTCATGTTAGTCAGGCCTGTATCCGCTCTTTTATTTGTGCTGTTGCGTTTAAAGAACCGCCGTCTGCGATCGCTGAACATGATAACGGATACAAGATAAGATGCTGCTTTATTTCCTGTTGCATTGTTGTTGATCCACTCTATAGCCGCTTCCTTGTCATATTCTATTTTATCATACTTCTTGACCATCTTATTCAAGTGTGGTTCTAATCGGCTGTAATTCGTTTTTTTGGCCTTGTACTTCTTTGCCAGTCTTTCGTACAACGGTGATTCCTCCGTAATGGAATACACTTGAAAACTTGTTGCTTTAGGTCGATAGTAATAACTTTTCCGATTCGGTATGTACTTTTTATCACTCTCCAAAAAGTCGTTTTTTTCAAGGAATTTGATACAACTATCTATATCACAATGGATTAGTTTAGTTAGTTTTTTCTTGTTGATCGGTACGAACCCGTCATTTTTCTCGTCTATCCGCTTTTTGATAGCTGGTTGCAACCACACGTAATGCATTAGGTAACAAATAGCATCTGCATTGCGCTTACCCTTGACAATATCCGGTAATGTTTTCGGCACAATTATTTCAAACGGTCGTCTGATTTGCATAAAATCCAGCTCTATGTTTTGAAATAGGACAAATTCCGCTTTTAACTAAGCTGATCCTTCCTTCTGTTTCCCATTGTGCTACATATCGGCAAATATTAGCTCTCAAGATGTTTGTTTCAACCGCAACCATCAGCATAGTCTTAGGACAGTCAGCAAATGCATGATATACTTTTTGCTTCTGGGTTGCGAAATGATTATCTTTGTCCTTTATTCTCTGGGGGTGTGAATGGTTCATTTTGCACCCCCTTTCTTGTATTGATACGCTTCTGCTTCTTGGTCTATTTCGCTAAAAGGTTTTTGCCGTCCGGCTTTCAGATACTCCATTAACTCGGTGCGTGAAAAGTACAACCGCTTGCTACGCTTCATGAATGGTAGTTCTCTTTTATGAACCTTTCCGTACATGGTAGCTACTGAAAGATTTAAAAAGTCGGCTGCTTCCTGTATGGTCAACAGTTGTTCCGGCTGCTCTTTCGGCTCGGTTGTTTTAGTCTCATGATATACTTCTTTGATCCAACGTTTGAATATTGGTTCTAACTTGGATAATGGTACATTGAAAAATACTTGCTCCATTGATACAAAAATTAAATTAACAATGGCTGCAAGCTATAACCGTGTAACTGGTTGCGTAACGGTTACAAGATGGTTACTTTTTTTAGATCAATCCTTTATCTTTCTTTTGTTCTTCCTGTTCTTCTTTTAAGTATTCAATATCGTTCAGAACTTTATTAACTACTTTTTTATAGTTTTTCTCAAGAAAAGGTATGATCCCTTCAAGTTTGGCAATAGGATAGTCTTTAGCCATCCGGTGGCATACTTTATAGTATGTATTTCTGAAAGATTTGATACTGGCTTGCTTCAAGCGTTGTTCTTCTTTGCTCCGAGTTTGTATGTTGTGCTTTTTTATAAAGTCTTGCATGCGTCCGTCTTTTGTTGTGCTTCCAGATGTTAGGCTGGTTATTTCAGCATAGTAAAATATTGTAGCCCATTGCAGGACGCTGTACTCTTCTTTTTTGGTCTCCTGCTTGCTGTTTAAAAATTCAATAAATTTCTGTGCTTTGTTTACTAATTTTCTATCGGTGTGTTCGTAACCGCTTAGCCCTCTATGTAACTCAATCAAATCTTTTATGTATTGGATCAAATCCTTTTTAAGTAGTTCTATTTCGCTTACATCATTAAGTTTTTCCTTGTCCTGTTCTCTTTTCAGGATCGCCTGAAAGTCTCTTTTGTTTTCTGCTATCCTTGTTTGCGGCAACGTAAAGCCGCTGGGAAATACTCTATCCGGTGCTGGCAGGCTTAAAAACTTCGCAAGCTGGTTTCTATTAATGATCCTGTCAAATACTTCTTTATGCTTGTCGTATGCTGTTTCCATACCGTTATTATTTTATAGTTGTGTTTTACTTGGCTTGTCTGAAAGAGGTCAAAGCCTCTGTCTCTTTCTCAATCTGTTCAAATTCAAATGATGCTAAATAGTTTTTTGTAACCTCTATGCTGCTATGCCCCAACAGGTCGCTGATCATTGCGATATTCGTACCGGATCGTTTCAGTATGGTTGCGAAACTGTGCCTTGCCGAGTAGGTGGTAACCGGTTTGGTTATTCCTACATTTCGGGCTATCCTTTTCATGTGCTTGTTGATTAGCTGGGTCAACTGCTGATGTACCGCTCTCTGCCTTTCAGCTGTCATTTCTTTATCCAGATGTGAAAAGATAAATGCGTCCTGGTTAACGGATAGCCGTCCCCATTTTTTGATAACTTCCAGTGCTTCCGGTTTCAGCGCAACAGTTATCATTTGTCGTTGTTGCCGGCTGTTTTTGGTCTTGGCTCTCTCATAGTTCAGCTGTGTTCCGTCTATGTTGCTCCATTTAAGCTGGCAAAGGTCTTTGACGTTCATACCGTTGCACAGGTACAAGAAAATCCAGTAGTCTTTTGCCATATCTTCATAGCTCATTGGCTCGGTCTTATAATGATAGATAAGGCTTATTTCTTCAATGGTTAACGCTTTTTTAATGTTTCTTGAGGTTGGTATTTCGTACAATCCAATACCGAAAGGATAAAGCAGTTTATCTATTTTCTGAGCGTTGAACAAAGCCCTGAGACAGCGTAAATAAATCCCAACAGTAGTAATACTGCGCCCGTTGCTTAGCATCCATTTTTCATACCGCTTCAATAGCTCCGGTGTTACATCAGCGAACGTTAATCCTTTCTTAAAGTCTTCAATGCTATTTTTAGCGCATTGGTAGTTAACGGCCGATCCGATTTGATCGTTCAGCTTTAGCAGCTTAATTTTTTTGTCAAAAGCGTATGAAACGCTGTTTCTTAAGTTCCGGTTTTCGGTAAATACTTCATTGAACTTGTCGAAAGTGAATACCTTCAAGGTGTTGATCGCATCTTCTGCTTTGTTCAGGTAGTGTAACAGCTTTCGGTGTGTTTCTTTTTCTTCTGGGGATCGCCTTTTGGCTGTCAATAGTCCCGTCAAGGGGTCGGGTTCGGATTTTTCCGGGTGGTACAGATATACATCAGTAGGATAGTATTTTCTCTGGCTGTTGTACGTTATTCTGATCTTTACCGGACAGTATCCGTTTTTGTTCGGTCTTGGGTCAAGATATAGGGTTGCGGTTGCCTTCATGATCCATCAATTTTTTGTTACATTTTTGTAACAGATTTGTAACAGATTTTCGTTTTTGTAACAGATTTGTAACACAAAAATACAAAAATATCGCAAAGAAACAAGCCAATATCGCAAAGAAAAATAGCTTGTAAATCATTTGATATTAGCTACTTGCTTCGTGGTTTATTTTGATTTGTTGGTTTTTTATTTTAGTGTTTTTTTACGACTGTTAATCAGAGGGTCGCTGGTTCAAGTCCAGCAGGGGGAGCGCACAAAATCAAGCACCTGCAGCGATGTAGGTGCTTTTTGTTTAGACGTGAAACCAATTGGTATCCCCAAAAGAGGCCCTTTCAGGAATAAACACACAAACCCCTGACTTTCGTATGAAAATCAGGGGTTCTTTGTGCCCGGAGCCGGGATCGAACCGGCACGAGTTTTACCTCACTGGTTTTTGAGACCAGCGCGTCTACCTATTCCGCCATCCGGGCTTTGACAGCATGTTGGCATGCGAACAAACAAGCAAAAATACTCTTTTTTTTATTGCCGGCAAGCAACAGAATAAAAAACTAATCACCACAAAAAATGATGTTGGGAAATTAGCAAAAAGACGTACATTTGTATCCAAATTCCTTGAATTTCTTGAAGTTCGGGAAAGCACAACAAAATAGTTATGATTCAAATTATTCATAGCTTGAATGTCAAAGAATATAGTCTGAGTTGCAAATGCAGGGGATATAAAACTAAATCCAAAAATATATCAAATGGACATACCTTTATTTATATATATAAGCTACCTGTTATATATGTAAAAAAGTGTAGAAAAGCGAAGCAGTTCTATTAGCTAAAAATATTGAAACAGCTTCATAAACAAAAATCACAAAATTTTAAATAGATGAAAAAAGTAGTAAAAGATGCATTAGAAGCTATTCGCGGGATCGGCGACAATATGACGTTGATGTTAGGCGGCTTTGGATTGAGTGGCATACCGGAAAATTGTATCAATGCTTTAGTGGAAAGCAATGTAACCGGTCTTACTTGTATCTCCAACAATGCAGGTGTTGATGATTTTGGTTTGGGTTTGTTGTTGAAAAAGCGACAGATCAAGAAAATGATTGCCTCTTATGTTGGTGAGAATGCGGAGTTTGAGCGACAATTGCTTAGTGGTGAGTTAGAAGTTGAGCTTATCCCACAAGGTACTCTGGCCGAGCGTTGTCGTGCCGGAGGTGCCGGTATCCCGGCCTTTTATGTCCCGGCAGGATATGGTACCGAAGTAGCCGATGGCAAAGAAGTTCGTGAGTTCAATGGTAAGAAATATCTGTTAGAGCATGCTCTGACAGCCGATTTTGCTATTGTCAAGGCATGGAAAGGTGATACACATGGCAATCTGATCTATAGGCATACAGCCAATAACTTTAATCAGCCAATGGCCACGGCAGGAAAAATTACTATAGCCGAAGTGGAAGAGTTAGTGCCGGCAGGAACCCTTGATCCTAACCAGATACATACACCTGGTGTGTTCGTACAACGTATCTTCCAAGCACAAAACCTTGAAAAACGTATTGAATTTATAACCACGCGCGAGGCGTAAAAGATAGTTGAATTATGGCATTAGATAAAAATGGAATAGCCCGTCGTATTGCTCAGGAATTGCAAGACGGATTTTATGTAAATCTTGGAATAGGTATCCCGACTTTAGTAGCTAATTATATACCCGATGGAATGCAGGTGGTATTGCAATCGGAGAACGGATTATTAGGCATAGGCCCTTATCCTCTCAAAGGGGAGGAAGATGCCGATCTGATCAATGCCGGCAAACAGACGATCACCTATACACAAGGAGCTGCTTTCTTCGATTCGGCTACAAGCTTTGCCATGATACGCGGCGGACATATTGATCTTACCGTGTTAGGCGCTTTTGAAGTAGCCGAAAATGGAGATATAGCCAGTTGGAAAATCCCTCAGAAACTCGTTAAAGGTATGGGAGGTGCAATGGACCTTGTGGCATCGGCAAAAAATATTATAGTAGCTATGACACATACCGATAGAGCCGGTAACTCAAAACTGCTGCCGTCATGTACACTGCCGCTGACAGGAGTAGGATGCGTGAAAAAAATTGTAACCGATCTGGCTGTAGTCGAAATAACCGATAAAGGATTCAAACTAATAGAACGAGCTCCGGGTGTCGATGTGGAAGAAATTGTTGCCAAGACAGCCGGACAACTGATAGTAGAAGGTGAGATACCTGAAATGAAACTCTAAGAACGAATGAGCCAGCTTCCGCTATAAGTTAGCCGGCAGAAGCATCCGAACCGAACGCCTGAAACAGCAGAGAAAACTCTGGAAAATTATATATTAATAGGTGGTAAGCTAAAGACTGAACGGAAGCATTCCGATGAAATGCACTATTACGCCTTTCCTGAATTATTACTGTACTGAGAAATGAGTTCATATTGAAAAAAATCTATATGAAACTCCTGATTGATCAGTAGTTTAGACTATTTCTAATTTACTGCTATTTCCTGTTTTCATTGGGAAAATGGATAATTTTGCATAAAATTTATATCCAATTTAAAATCCAAACGTATGTTATGTAATCAATGTCAGGAGACGGTCAGAACGACCGGTTGTATTTCGAAAGGCGTTTGCGGCAAAACTGCAGAAACATCTGATCTTCAGGATATATTAATTTATGCTTGCCAGGCACTTTCTTATCTTACTATCGAAGCCCGCAAAAAGGGAATAGATACCTCAGCTGAAAGCCGGCTGATTACTACGGCTTTATTTACTACGATCACCAATGCCAATTTTGATGATGCCTCCATCAAACAAACCATACACCATTTGTTAGATCATCGTGATCAACTTTTAAAACAGGTTTCCGTCAGCGAAAATCATTGTTGCATCCATTGGTCGCCTAAGGACGATCAAGAGCTTTTGGCTAAGGCAGCCGATGTCAGCATAGCCAGCTTTGATGATAACGTCAATATACGTGGCTTGAAACAATATGTTTTATACGGTCTGAAAGGGATGGCAGCCTATGTGGAGCATGCATTGAATTTAGGCTTTGAAGACCCAGATATTTACCATTTCATGGAAGAAAGTTTAGTGATGATCACCAAGCCAATCTCAATAGACGATGTGTTTGCATGGGTATTGAAGACCGGTGAATATGGGGTGAGAGCTATGGCCTTGCTCGATAAAGCCAATACTGAAACGTATGGACATCCTGAGATATCTACCGTCAATATAGGTGTAGGCAACAGACCTGGTATCCTTATCAGCGGGCACGATCTGAAAGACCTGGAACAACTTCTTATTCAAAGCGAAGGTCAAGGAATTGATATTTACACCCATTCCGAGATGCTCCCGGCTAATGCGTATCCTCAACTGAAAAAATATACACATTTAGCTGGTAACTATGGCAATGCATGGCATCGCCAATTAGCTGAGTTTGAGACCTTCAACGGCCCTGTATTGTTTACTACAAACTGTTTAGTACCACCCAGAGCATCTACCACGTATAATCACAGGGTATTTACAACAGGAGCTACCGGCATGCCTGAATGGAAACATATAGATAAACTATTACCCAACGGTCAGAAAGATTTTAGTGAGATCATCGAATTAGCTAAAACTTGCCCACCACCCACAGAGATAGAAAATGGTGAGATAACTATTGGCTTTGCCCATAATCAGGTATTAGCTTTAGCCGATAAAATATTGGAGGCGGTTAGTTCAGGTGCCATTAAAAAAATGGTCGTCATGTCGGGTTGTGATGCCCGGGCAAAAAGCCGTGAATATTATACCGAGTTTGCCGAAAAACTACCACATGATACTGTCATACTCACTTCAGGTTGTGCCAAATATCGATATAATAAACTGAATCTTGGCAATATCAACGGAATACCAAGAGTGCTGGACGCCGGACAATGCAACGACAGCTATTCGTGGGCTTTAGTAGCTCTTAAACTGAAAGAAGTACTCAATTTGGACGATATCAATCAGCTGCCTATCGTATTCAATATCGCATGGTACGAGCAAAAAGCAATCATAGTGCATCTGGCACTGTTGTATCTGGGAGTGAAAAATACACATATAGGCCCTACATTACCACAATTTCTGACTCCGAATCTGTTGCAAATATTAGAGGAAAAATTTGGAATACAGTCTATCACTACAGTAGAAGAAGATATGCGTATTTTTGATATCGCAATGAACTAACGAAAGACTATAAAAGGTGCACGCATCAAAAAAACCTGAAACAAACTTTTTGTTTCAGGTTTTTTTTAATCGGTTATATTCATAAAGGCTTATAAAAGTCTGGTAAGCAAATGATCCTACTATCAGAACGAATGTAGGGCACTTGTCAGCTAGTTTAAAACCTGGATGATTCGTATTAAAATCTCAAGCGATAACTGTATCGTTTTCCAACTATTGTATATTTGTGAAAAAAACAATATGAACAACAGGATCATAATCACCGTGTTTTTTCTATTATTTTCAACGGTATTTTTCTCATGCAGCAAAGAGAAAACTGATGAAATTTTTGATTTACTTACCTCACCTGTCTGGGTTTCAGATAGTTTATTAGTGGATGGATTAGATGCATCACAGCCTGGTGCTGTGTTGGAAAAGTTCAAAGGGGAGGCTAAGTTCAACCGTGATGGGACTGGCTATTTTGGACAATATACTGGTGGCTGGCGATTTGCTGAGGAACGTAAGGCACTGATCATCACGACTGATTCGTTAGGGATGCCGCTTACTGCCTGGATAGATGAGCTCACTTCCCAGTCTTTGAAGATCAGCACTGTCTATCCCGATTTAGAAGACCCGGATCGCGATATGGATATACGAATGACGTTCAAAGTGCGATGAGAAGTGCAGGCATTTTTTATTCATATACGGCAGATGTAAACCAATTGATAAAGTAGATGAAGATTGAAGCAGTTTTAGTAGATAATTGTCTTACAATCGTAGTACACACTAATAATCATAAACTTATACAAACATGAAACGTTTATGGCTTGTTGTCCTTTTTTGGTGTTGCTTGTTTAGTGTTCGTTCACAACCGGCTGTGGTACATGGGATTGTCAGAGATAAGTCTGATGGACAAGCTTTGCCCGGAACAGGTGTTATTTATGCTAAAAATAAAGGGATAGCGGCCGACGAGCATGGTTTTTATGAGCTTATGCTTCAGCCCGGCAGATATACTCTATTGTTTCGCATGATAGGTTATCAGCCTGAGACCAGGCATGTGGAAGTTCAGTCTGGTGATTCTTTGAGTTTGGATGTATGGCTTGTCCAGCAAGCTGTAGAAATGGATCAGGTAGTAGTTACGGCTAGTCGTATTGAGCAACGTATAGCTGAGCTTTCGGTCAGTATGAGTGTGATAGATGCTCATCAGGTTGAGCGTCAGCAGCCGGTCAGTGCTCAGGAGCTGATAACCCGTGCCCCGGGTATAGAAGTGTTGGACGGGCAGGCTTCTATCAGAGGTGGGAGCGGATTCAGCTACGGTGCCGGAAGTCGGGTGCTGGCATTAGTGGATGGATTACCTATTATCGCTGCCGATGCCGGTAACATACGATGGCAATTCCTGCCTTTAGATAATATCAAACAGGTGGAGATTATCAAAGGCGCTTCATCGGTGGTGTATGGCTCATCAGCTTTGAACGGGGTCATCAACTTTAGAACAGCTGATGCTACTACTACACCTGTCACTAAAGCATATGCTGAGCTTGGTATATACGATCGGCCACGTAACAAAGACTGGGTATGGTGGAACAGACCTCCTGTAATAGGTACTATAGGCTTTCATCAGCTGCGTAAACAAAAGCATACCGATATAGGTTTTGGAATGAATTTGTTGGGTAACAGCGGCTATCGTCAGCGAAACGAAGAGAACCTAGCCCGTATGCACCTTAAACTCAAGCGATATGATCCAAAAATAAAAGGATTGATCTACGGGATGAATTTTAATGGTGGATTTACCCGAAAAACTGATTTTGTACTTTGGGAAAACGCCCAAACAGGTGCTTTGATACAAGATACTTCCACTGCCATATTGCTTCATGCTAGCTTTCTTGCCCTTGATCCTTTTATAAGTTATCATAAAACCAATCAAATACGCCATGACCTAAGGATGCGTCTGCAGCGCAGCGATAATCAGTTCCCTGGCTCCACACAAAACGATAGTGAGGCTCTATCTTTATATGCCGAGTATCAGTTTTCTTCCCCTTTAACCGACTGGGCACATCTGAGTAGCGGGTTTTCGGTACATACAGCCTATATCCGTTCAACATTCTACGGAGACCATAGAAACTTGAATCCAGGTGCTTTTGCCCAGATAGAACTCAGTCCGAATCAGGCACTTAAGTTAGTGGCCGGGATGCGGGCCGAAGCACAACGACAAGACGGCATATACGAAAAACTAATACCTCTGTTTAGAGCAGGATTGAATTATAAGCTGTTTGAGCTTTCCTATTTAAGGGCTTCATTCGGTCAGGGCTATCGATTCCCTTCTATAGCCGAACGACATGCAGCTACTACCTTAGGTGCGGTGCAGATATTTCCCAACCAGAAACTCCTTCCCGAGAAAGGCTGGAATGCCGAGATAGGCTGGAAACAAGGATTGAAATGGCATCAATTGACAGCCCAATTTGATATAGCAGTGTTTTATGCAGAACACCGCCAGATGATCGAATATATTTTTAGCATATATCGTAATCCGGTCACTGATAAATTCAGTCCCGGCTTCAAGGCTGACAACATAGAAGCTGCCCGTATCTATGGGGTAGAAACAGAATGGATGATACAATGGGAAACGGGTAAGCTGAAGCATAACCTAAGAGGAGGATATGTGTTTATGGAACCTAAGGAAATAAACGAGTTGACTGGTAAGGCTACAGGCGAGATGTTGAAATACCGTCGGAAACATGCGGCATCCCTACATTATATGCTTCAGATCAATCAATTTGATATAGGTATGGATTCTTACTATCGTTCTAAGATGTTGCGGATAGACGATGTGTTTTTATCACCTCTTACAAGAGAAGCGATCTTACCTGGATTTTATACCTACTGGATGGAAAACAATCATGCATACTTGTTGTTGGATCTGAGACTTGCCATGCAACTGACACCATTGTTCCAGCTGTCGTTGATGGTAAAAAACATTGGAAATACAGAGTATATGGGACGTCCGGGTGATATACAGCCGCAACGTTCTTATTTGATACGGGCTTCGTTTACTTTATAATACAAGTGAAAAGGCTACCGCATTCTATCAAATTGGTTTCCTTGCTAATAGCCTGACTAAGGCTGCCTTACCTACATGATATTTTCCTTCTGACAGTACGTCAACAGTGTCTTCTAACAATACTATTTCTATTTCTGCAAAGTCCCCGGCTAATAGTGTGGTGGTATAGAGCATCTCGATATTTTTCGGACCTCCCGAGTTGTATCCAAGCTGTTGCACATCGAAAGCCTCTAAGATCAGATGTCCACCAGGCTTCAACGCTTGAATCAGCTTTTGATGAAAAACATTCCGCAGGTCAGAGGGTAAATGTACGTATGTCAAGGCAATGGCATCAAAATAAGAACCGTTGGGAGTGTAATCAGCCAGATTCATCACTTCATACGAATGCAGTCTTACTTCCTTTTGAGTTGCAAGTTGTTCAGCTTTTCTTTTGCCCTGTATGCTCTGGTCTATGGCATGCACCTCCCAGCCTTGTGTGGCAGCCCAAACCCCATTACGTCCTTCGCCTTCGCCAGGAAGTAATATTCTGCCAGGCTTAAGCAACTCAAGCTGTTGTTTGAAAAACACATTAGGCTCTTGGCCGTATATATATTGCTCGGAGGCAAAACGCTCGTCCCAGAAAGTACGCATAATAGCTTGTGTGTTGTTGTATAAAGAAGGGAACAACTGACAGGCAAAAATGTTGAACTGCATCTGTAGATCGCCTGCGATTAAAACATATTATATCACTTAGATTAGCTGTGGTAGGTTTTGTTATAGCTGTATGTTGCTTCGTTCCTGCTTGTTCTGGGCATCTAAAACAGCTATGGTGATCATATTGACTATCTCATTCACCGAGCAGCCCATTTGTAATACCTGTACTGATTCGCTTAATCCGTTGAGTATAGGGCCAATGACTTCAAACTTACCTATTTCCTGAAGCAGTTTATACGCTATATTCCCCGATTCAAGGTTAGGGAATATCAATACGTTAGCCGGGTTACCCATCAATTTGCTGAACGAGAAGGATTCGGCCAATAGCTCGGGGTTCAGTGCTGCATTGGCTTGTATCTCCCCGTCAACAATCAGTTCGGGATGGTGCTGGTGCAGGTACTCAATAGCTTTACGTTGCTTCTCGGGCACTTCACCATCACTTGACCCGAAATTAGAGTACGATACTAAAGCAACACGTGGAGTTATCTTGAAATCTTTTACACATTGACAAGTCTGTAAGGTGATATCAACCAATTGCTCCCAACCTGGGTCTTTGTTTACCGTACAGTCGGCAAAAAATATAGGACCCTTGTTTGTATTGACTATATACATGCCAGAGACGATCTTTGCTCCCTGATATCTGTCAATCACTTGCAATACAGGTCGTATCGAATCGGGATAGTTACGCGTCAGTCCGGTAACCAGGGCATCGGCATAGCCACTTTTTAACATCATAGAAGCAAAATAGTTGCGATGCAGCATAAGACCTTTGGCAGAAGTAAACGTCATACCTTTGCGTTGGCGACGCTGAAACAGCAGCTCGGCAAACTGTTTTCTCAGCCCGTTTTGTTCATGGCTGCGTGGATCAACGATGTGCACATTAGGCAGTTCAAGTTCATGCTCTCGTATGATAGCTCTTATTTTTGTTGCATTACCTAGTAATATGGGTTCTGCCAGACCTTCATTCAAAACTATTTCAGCAGCTTTCAGTGTTTTATAATTCTCTGCATCAGCAAGTGCCACCCGTTTTGGATTGTGCTTGGCGCGTGTCTTGATCTGGCGTAAAAGCGGATTACTTGTTTTCAACCGTTTGCGAAGCTCTTCTTTATATGCCTCCCAATTGGTGATAGGCTTTTGTGCTACACCGCTTTCCATAGCTGCTTTGGCTACTGCAGGAGCTACTTCTTCTATCAGACGCGGATCGGTAGGTTTAGGGATGATATATTCTCTCCCAAAACGAAGATTGTTGACGTTGAAAGCAATATTTACTTCTTCAGGTACTGGCTCTTTGGTGAGTTGTGCCAGCGCGTGAGAAGCAGCTAATTTCATATGGTCATTTATCACAGTAGCTCTCACGTCTAAAGCGCCGCGAAAGATATATGGGAATCCGAGTACATTATTAATCTGATTTGGAAAGTCGGAACGGCCGGTAGCCATGATGATATCGCTACGTGTGTTCATGGCTTCATCGTATGCAATCTCGGGATTTGGATTAGCTAATGCAAAGACTATAGGCTGCTCGGCCATTGAAAGGAGCATATGCCTTTTCATCACTCCGCCTACCGATAGGCCTAAAAACATATCAGCTCCCTGAAGTGCTTCTTTCAGGCTGATCTCGGGCAGCTCACGGGCGAATTGCTTTTTAGCTTCGTTCAGATCGGTGCGTGCCGTGCGTATCAACCCTTTGCTGTCGAACATGAAAATATTTTCTAAGCGTGCACCCAGTTTGATATAAAGTCGGGTACAGGAAATAGCTGCAGCGCCTGCCCCGTTAATGACTATTTTCAGCTCTGATATATCTTTACCATTGATATCTAAGGCATTGAGCAGCCCCGCAGCCGTGATGATGGCTGTGCCATGCTGATCGTCGTGCATCAGTGGGATGGGGAGGATTTTTTTAAGCTCTTCTTCAATGCGAAAACATTCAGGAGCTTTGATGTCTTCTAAATTGATGCCACCAAAAGTTGGAGCAATGGCTTTGACTATCTCTACGAATTTATCAGGATCTTTTTCATTGATCTCTATATCAAACACATCAATATCAGCAAACACTTTGAATAGCAATCCTTTGCCTTCCATAACAGGTTTGCCGGCCTCCGGTCCTATATCGCCTAAGCCCAATACTGCTGTGCCATTTGAGATGACAGCTACTAAATTACCTTTACCGGTATATTTATACACATCAACAGGATTCTTGTTGATGGCTAAACAAGGGTCGGCTACCCCGGGGGTATAGGCCAACGAAAGGTCGCGTTGGGTACTGTAAGGTTTGGTAGGGATCACCTCTAACTTGCCAGGCCTCCCTAAGGCATGATACTGTAACGCATCTTTAGTGAATAACTTATCCATAGTCTATAACTGTTGTTGCTGCCATGCAAAGGTAGCAGGAATACAGGCGAATACCAAAAATATACCCATGAAATCAATGAAAATTTTAAGAAAAAATTTAGAATTGCAATTGATGGCTTTTTATGAGGCAGTTATGAAATATCTGCTGATCCATAATGAAAAGATATGGTTGCAGTTGCACAAGGCTTCAGGGATTATCTATTGGCCGGTGTATATAGTGTTCTATTGGAGGATCGGTCTTTGTGCTGCTATTTCTACTGTCCATAGTGCGATGAAATGTGTACTTTTACATCCTTATTTTCAAACCTAAAAAGAGATATACCATTATGTATGCCTATTTAACAGGTAAAATTACAGAATTGACGCCGGCCTATGTAATATTGGATGTCAACGGCATAGGCTATCATATCCAGATTACGTTGAATACTTTTGAAGCTATAAGTGGTAAGGAGCATATCAAGCTTTATGTGCATCATGTAGTGCGTGATGATGCATACTTGTTGTTTGGTTTTGCTGACCAGCATGAGCGTGCTGTTTTCCTTCAGCTGATCACCGTGCCAGGTGTTGGAAATGCGACGGCACGCATGATTTTATCGTCTATGACAACTATGGAAACAATAGAGGCTATTTCCTCATCAGATGTTGCCATGCTTCAACGAGTGAAAGGTATTGGAGCTAAAACAGCTCAGCGTATAGTAGTTGATCTGCGGGATAAGATAGGCTGGCCATCGGATAAGGATATACAAAAATCAGGATTGTCGTACAATACAAGCAAGCAGGAAGCGTTATCAGCATTGTTGGTACTTGGATTCAACAGGGTGACAGCTGATAAAGCACTCACCCAATTGCTACAGCAAGACGCTGCCTTGAGTGTAGAGAAGCTGCTCAAAGAAGCACTAAAAGTGTTGTAGCTATTTATTTACATGAATTAATGGGTTTGGTAAGGAACGTAAAGTAATTGGCTTTTGAGCACACTGAAGAAAAAAATAACACAGTTTTTATTTCCCGGCTTTTTAGCGATCCTGATCCTGGCGTCATCTCTGGTTGCCAGGCCTTATACCGAATTGCCCATACCAAAGCCCGATTCACCGCCGGATACAACTACACAGCTCTTGTATCCTATACCCGCTGACAAAGGATTGCCCGAACAAGAGCTTGAGGACCAATCCCCACTATATTTGAGCGATCCGCCAAACATCAGGCGGGAAGTAGTCTATGACCCGCTTACCAAACAATATGTATTTATAAGTAAGATAGGTGATTTTCAATATCATACACCGACTGTGATGTCGGAAAAAGAGTATCTGAACTTCAAAAACCGACAAGGTATTGATGCCTATTGGAAAGAACGAGCCAAATCAAGCTCTGCGACACCTACCGGCTCTATTATTCCACCTATTTATATTGGAGGCAGGGTGTTTGACCAGATCTTCGGGAGTAACACCATTGATATCAGGCCACAAGGATCGGCTGAAGTAACATTTGGAGTACGCAGCGTATTCAGGGATGATGACCAGATGGATGTCAGAAGACGACGGACTACCAACTTCGACTTTGACCAGCGTATCCAGATGAACGTGATAGCCAAGATAGGCGAAAAGATAGAGTTTAAAGCCAATTACAATACTGAGGCTATGTTTCAGTTTGAAAACAGATTGGCTTTGAAATACGAAGGTCAGGAAGATGAGATCATCAAGCTGATAGAAGCAGGTCATGTGAGCATGCCATTGAACACTACTTTAATACGTGGTAGTCAGGCTTTGTTTGGAATAAAAACCAAGCTGCAGTTTGGGCGTACTTCAGTCACCGCTGTGTTTTCGCAGCAGGAGAGCGAATCGCGTAGCATCACTGTGCAGGGTGGAGCTCAGGCTAATAAGTTCAAGTTTACAAGCCTTGACTACGAAGAAAATAAACATTTCTTCCTCGCTCAGTATTTTCGTGACAACTATGAACGGGGTTTGTCGTCATTACCTATTATCACTTCTGATGTGAATATTACCCGGGTAGAGGTCTGGATCACCAATATAGGACCTGCCGTACAAGATAATCGTAATATAGTGGCTTTCACCGATCTGGGTGAAGGCAAGTCAGAATGGATCAACAACAAGGCTGTTCAACCTATACCTGGTCCTGCCTTGCCTTCGGGCAACTCCAACAATCTGATCAGTCGCATGGATACAGCCAGCCTGCGCAGCATCAGTAATGTAAGTACTTATTTAGCCAACGACCCACTCAGAATAGGAAGATCAGGGTATATGGTGCCCGGACAGGATTTTGAAAAGATTGAAAACGCACGTAAGCTTAGCAGCACTGAATATACCTTCAACAGTAAGCTTGGATTCATATCGTTGAATACTACTTTAGGTCCTGATCAGGTATTAGCAGTAGCTTTTCAATATACCGTCATAGGATACGATGAGGTGTTTCAGGTGGGAGAATTTTCCGATCAAGGCATCAATGCTCCTAAGGCATTGACGGTCAAATTGTTGAAAAGCACTTCTATCAATACACGCATGCCAATGTGGAACCTGATGATGAAAAACGTCTATACGATCAGAGCGTATCAGGTCAATAGAGATGATTTCACGCTGAACATCCTTTATTCGGGAAATCAGAATGGAGTGCCTACAGGCTATTTCACCGAAGGGGATGAAACCGTCAAAGGTATCCCGCTTATCCATCTTATGGGGCTCGACTATCTTGATCAACAAGGTAATCCGGTAAGTGGGGGAGACGGAGTATTCGACTTCTTAGATCAGGCAGCTACTATGGGTGGTACTATCAACTCAAATAATGGACGCATTTATTTTACTGTCTTAGAGCCTTTTGGTAGCCATATCCGGGAAAAGATATTCCCCGGTAATAGTGAGTTAGCTAATCGCTATGCGTATGATTCGCTTTATACGATGACAAAATCTGGAGCAGAGCAGTACCCCGAGAAAAATAAATTCATTTTGGAAGGCTATTATAAGTCTCAATCGGGTAATGAATACAGTCTGAATGCGCTTAATGTGCCTCAAGGGTCGGTTACTGTTACAGCTGGCGGAGTACCTTTAATTGAGAATGTGGATTATACGGTAGATTATACCCTTGGACGTGTGCGTATTATTAACGAAGGAGTGATGAGCTCAGGTACTCCTATCCACATTCAGTTAGAGAGTGAATCGGGGCTTAACCTGCTACAGAAACGTATGATGGGTCTTAGGGTCGACCATGAGTTCAACAAAGATTTCAGATTAGGTGCTACCTTGCTTAACCTGCATGAACGCCCTTTGATGACCAAAGTGAATTATGGAGATGATCCTATCTCCAATACTATTTATGGATTTGATCTCAGCTATAGAAGGGAATCGCGTTGGCTGACCAAGATGATTGATAAGTTGCCGTTTTACAGCACAAATCAAATTTCACGCATTAATATTGATGGTGAGTTTGCTCATTTCCTGCCTGGCCATAGCCGTGCGGTAGGCAAGACAGGTACTTCATATATTGATGATTTCGAAGGTGCTAAATCTACTATTGACCTGCGTCAGGTTGGGTCATGGCATTTAGCCAGCACACCTCAAGGGCAACCTGATCTTTTTCCTGAAGCGGCTCCCGGTACTGGTCTTGACTATGGTAAAAACAGGGCTAAATTAGCTTGGTATATCATTGACCCTACCATTTTTTACAATCCCTACGGAAAACTTAGGCCTCCCAATGTGGATAAGGATGAGCTAAGCCGCAACAGCGTCAGAAGGGTATTGGAGTCGGAGGTGTTTCCAAATAAAGAAATTCCATCGGGTGAGCCTACCACTATAGCAGTGTTTAATTTAGCGTATTACCCTCAGGAACGAGGCCCGTATAACTATGATGCCCGTCCCGGCCCCTTTTCGGCAGGTCTGACGCAATCGGGTATATTGGAAGCTCCCGACAGCCGGTGGGGAGGTATTATGCGTCGAATCGAATCGACTGATTTTGAGGCAACCAATATAGAATATCTGGAGTTTTGGCTGATGGACCCTTTCACGGAAGAGGCCAACAACAGTGGTGAATTATATATCAACCTGGGTGATATATCGGAAGATATACTACGCGATGGACGGCGTTTCTTTGAGCATGGGCTGCCTACTTCCGAGCTTGTTGAAAATGTGGATACCACTATCTGGGGTAGAGTGCCATCTATGCAGGCTATGGTGGAGACCTTTAGTAATATACCCGGATCGCGTAAGTTTCAGGATGTAGGATACGACGGGCTACACGACGATGACGAACGTAGCTTTCACGCTCATTACTTAGAAGCACTGAAAGCTGAATTTGGAGAAAACAGCGAAGCTTACCAAAAAGCATATAACGACCCATCGGCAGACAACTATCGCTACTTCAGAGGCTCACAAATGGATAATGACTCGCGGTTTGAAAGCATACTCGAACGCTATAAAAACTTCAATGGCCCCGATGGTAACTCACCTACCGATGATATGAACCCGGAAAGTTATCCTACTAGTGCTACCTCTATGCCCGATGTAGAAGATATCAATCGCGACAACACCCTGAGCGAAGCTGAACGCTATTACCAATATCGTGTCAAGCTGGATCCCGATCATATGGTTGTAGGCGAAAACTTTATAGCCGACATACATGAAGCCAATGGCATACCCTTGCAAAACGGATCGGTAGGCTCGGTGAAATGGTATCAGTTTCGTATCCCAATAGGTCAGCACGAAAAAGTTGTTGGAAACATACAGGACTTTCGCTCTATCCGCTTTATTCGTATGTTTATGCGAGGATTCGAAAAGCCCGTAGTAGCTCGTTTTGCTACCCTGGAGCTGGTTAGAGGCGAATGGCGCAAATACAATCAAAGTATACTAGCGCCAGGGGAGTATGTATCTGGAGACGAACAAAATGAAACAAAGTTTGAGACATCAGCCGTCAATATTGAAGAAAACGGAAGACGTAAACCCATACCTTATGTAGTGCCACCCGGTATTGAACGCGAAACAAATTATGGTACTACCAGCTTGGTAAGGCTTAACGAACAAGCCATGCAGATCTCTGTCACCAACCTTCTGGATGGCGATGCAAGAGCAGTATTCAAGACCACCGATTTTGATTTCAGGCAGTACAAAAGACTGCGTATGTATGTGCATGCCGAAAAAATGTTTGAATATCAAGAACTTGAAAAAGGCGATCTGACGGTATTTATACGACTTGGTGCCGACTTTAATCAAAACTACTACGAATACGAGATCCCACTGACATTTACTGAATGGGGTACACCCTATACACAGCCTGAATTGATATGGCCGGCCGAAAACGAGTTTGATATTGATTTAGAAGCCTTGGTTGAGGTAAAACAAAAGCGCAATATTGCCATGCGCAATCCTAATTCTGACATACGCCTTACCTATCCGTTTGTAGTAAATATAGGTGAGCATAAAGTTACGGTTATAGGAAATCCCAATATCAGCGATGTGAAAGGTATGATGATAGGGATACGCAATCCTCGTCAGTCGCATACTGATAATCATGACGATGGCCAATCCAAGAGTGCCATTATCTGGGTTAATGAATTGCGCGTAACAGATTTCAATAACAAAAGCGGTTGGGCTGCAACAGCAAGGATAGAAACAGTATTAGCCGATTTGGGCAGGATAGTCGTTTCGGGGGCTCATAGCACACCTAATTTTGGAAGCCTTGATATGAAGGTGGATGAGACAGCCCGTGAGTCAACGACTAATTTCGATGTGGCTACTGATATAGACATTGGAAAATTCTTCCCTGAAGAAGTTGGATTGCGTATCCCTATGCATTTCGATTATGGCGAGACACATATACGCCCGGAATATAATCCACTTGACCCGGATGTTAAACAACGCGACCTGCTTCAGACATTTGAATCGAAAGAAGACCAGGATTCTATACGAAGGTTAAGCAATGATTTTACCTTGAGGCGAAACATCAATTTCGTCAATGTGCGTAAAGAGCGTAGAGGAGCTATGACCAAGGCAAGGATATACGATATAGAAAACTGGAATGCGTCCTATTCCTATAGTGAGTTATATAACCGTAATATTGATGTGGAGTACGATCGCCGGTTGGTGTATAGGGGCGGGTTAGGATTCAACTATAACACCAATCCGAAAAACGTACAGCCTTTGGCTAAAGCTAGATGGGCTTCCAAACCGGCTTTGCAATTATTAAAAGATATTAATTTCTATTATCTGCCTCGTAACTTATCGTTCCGGACTGATATGGATCGTCAGGATAATGTGAAGAAATATCGTAATAAGAGCGAAGGCGATATCATTACTTATCCTATTTATGCCCGGCAGTGGATATGGAACCGCAATTATGATCTGAAGTTTGATCTGACGCGCAGCCTGACTTTCGATTACACCGCTGGCGCCAATGCCTGGGTGTATGAACCAGCTGGTAATCCCGATAGAGGTACTGATGAATGGCAGGTACGTCGTGACTCTATCTGGCAGAACATCATGGAGTTGGGACGGAAAAACCGGTTTAATCAGTTGGTCAAGCTCAATTATGCCATTCCTATCAACAAAATACCGGTGTTTAACTGGATAAGTCTTAATGCCGGTTATCAGGCTAACTATACCTGGATGGCTTCGCCTTTATCTGTACAGGACAGGATAGGTAACTCCATTGAAAATCAGAACACCAAACAGCTTAACGGAAATATTGACTTTCTTCGGTTATACAATAAGCTTGATTATTTAAAAAAGCTCAATACACCTGTTCGTGGTGTTACACGTGGGGGTGGAGCTCCGCCACGTCCCGGTGGTGCGCAACGACCCGGTATGGCAACTCCATCACCGGAGGAGATAGGGGCTGACAGTACTGACACAAAAAATATTGGCGACTACTTAAAAATTGTAGGCGATCAGGTACTCAAATTAGCTATGAGCGTCAAACGGGCTAATCTGATCTACACACAAAGCAATGGGATGTTTCTGCCTGGTTTCATGCCCGAGCCTGATGTGATGGGTAATAACTTAAATCTCAATGCACCCGGATGGGGTTTTGTGCTTGGCGATGAGACTGACATACGTAGCTTAGCTGTGGCCAATAACTGGTTGTCAAGCGACAGCCTGTTGAATCAGGCTTTTGCCAAGAAACGAACTGAAAGCTTCTCTTATCGAATTAATTTAGAGCCGGTACCGGGAATGAGAATTGATATTACTGGCGATCGTACCCAAGCATTGAACTTTAGTGAATACTTCAGAGCTGATTCGGCAGGCGTCTTTCAGTCTTTCTCACCATCAGAGGCAGGAAGCTTTTCAGTGTCCTACGGATTATGGAATACTTCATTTGTCACTCAACGGAAAGACGAAAAGTCCGAACTGTTCGATGAGCTGCTTTCAAACCGCAAAGCCATAGCCGGACGACTTGCCTATGAAAACAGACAATGGGTAGCCGAAGGAGAACAATTTATCTACGACTCGGTAGGAGGCGACTATTTCCCCTACGGATACGGAGCTATCTCACAGGAGGTAGTGTTGTATGCGTTTATTGCCGCATATGGCGGAAAAAACCCATCAACCTTACAACTCAATCCTTTCCCCAAAATACCCTTGCCTAACTGGAATATCACCTATAACGGACTGACAACAGTGCCCGCTGTAGCAAAGCTGTTTAAAACCGTTGTCATCAGTCATGCCTACCGATCGTCCTATTCAATGAACTCATGGCATACAAATATTGAATATGATCCGAACAATACCACTAAGACCTATCAAAACAGTCGGACTTTTATCTCGCGCTATGATCTTGGTCAAATGGTTATTACCGAGCAATACTCTCCTTTGTTAGGTGTAGATGTAGGGCTTCACAACAGCATGACAGCACGTGTTGAGTTTAAGAAACAACGTAATCTGACAATGAGCTTTACCAATAATCAGCTGACTGAGGTGAATGGTCAGGAACTGATCATTGGCACAGGCTATCGGTTTAAAAACTTAGCCTTGGTTATCTCATCCCTCACCGGAGGAGCCGGAACACGGACAAACAATGACCTGATACTAAAGCTTGATCTTGGTTTCAGAACAGATATCACAACCCTTAGAAGGTTAGATGAAAACAATAGCCAGATATCTGCCGGACAATACAAAACCAATATGTATTTCACAGCCGATTATATGGTAAGCAACAAGCTGAATCTGCAGTTGTTCTATAAACGTGATGCAGCCAATCCGTTTGTGGCTTCACAGTTTAGAACATCCAATACATTTGCTGGGATAACTCTGCGATTTAACCTAGCCCAATAGGCATTATCAGGAATAGATATAAATAATAATCGGCCTTCTGAAGGTTGGAATTTTTGTCCTACCTTTGACCACTAAACCAAAAATATTAATACTATGAATATACCTGAAGAGTTGATGTATTCAAAAGACCATGAATGGATTCGTTTTGAAGGAAATAGCTGTGTTGTTGGCATTACCGAATTTGCCCAGAATGAATTAGGCGATATTGTTTTCGTTGAAGTAGATACAGTGGATGAAGAATTGGAAGCCGGTGAGACTTTTGGTACTATAGAGGCTGTGAAAACAGTATCCGATCTGATGATGCCGGTAAGTGGAAAAATTACCGAGTTTAATACTAATTTGGAAGACGAGCCCGAGCTTATCAATAAAGACCCTTATGGTGAGGGATGGATCATTAAAATTGAAGCAGGCGACAATCCGGATAAAAGCCATCTGATCAGTGCCGATGAATATAAAGCATTGATAGAAGCATAAACTATATGCATTGAACTTTATAAGGCAAAACAAATTAAGTCTGCTCTGGGCAGGGTGTATCTTATTGCTTACAGGCTTGCCCGGCAACTATTTCCCACGTGTTGTCAGCTTCTGGGAGTGGATAAGCCCCGATAAGTTAGTACACCTGTTTATGTTTATGGTGCTGGCTTTTGTGATGATGTTCGACAGACGCAAACAATATACAGGAAAAAATAAACGTTATGTCATTATATTAGTTCTTGGATTTGGTGTATTTTATGGAGCTCTCACAGAAATTTTGCAATATTATGTCTTTGTCCGCCGACACGGAAGTATCTATGATTTTTATGCCAATACCTTAGGTATAGTAGCCGGAATAGGATTATTTATACTGTTGAGAAGAAAAATAATTAAGTTGAACTGAGATTTAGAATTAATACGTATTTTAGCAGTTTCTATTTCAAAGTTGAATCAATACATACGATAGAAAAATGGAAATTAAGAAAACACCCAAAGCTGATCTTGAAAACAAGAAGATGCTCTTCAGGGAGATAGGCATGATACTAGCGCTTGCTGCTATCTTTCTTGCATTTGAGTATAAGAGCTATGATGCACGTACTATCAATATGGAGCAAAGAGTGGTAGAAGATATTCCTGAAGAAATAGTACCTATTACAGAACAAGCGGCTAAACCGCCACCACCACCACCACCACAACAGACTACCGTACTTTCCATCGTTCAAGATGACGTAGAAGTAGAAGATGTGGAGATCAATGTGGAGATTGACCAAACCGTTGCTATAGAGGCATATGTGCCGCCGGTACGGGAAGAGGAAGAGGTGATAGAACAAGAGATCTTTACCGTAGTTGAATCCATGCCCGAGTTCCCGGGTGGGCAGGCAAAGATGCTGGAGTTTATTGCTACCAACATCAAATATCCACCTATGGCACGTGAAAGCGGTATACAAGGACGCGTGTTCGTCAACTTTGTCGTTGAGCCTGATGGCTCCGTATCTGGTGTAACTATATTACGCGGTATAGGTGGAGGATGTGATGAAGAAGCTATACGAGTGATTCAGTCTATGCCGAAATGGACACCAGGCCGGCAAAGAGGAAAAGCAGTAAGGGTATCGTTTAACCTGCCCGTACGATTTACACTACAATAGGTTGATCAGATGAAACAAAAGAAGCACCAATAATCTGGTGCTTTTTTTTAGGCACTTTCAGAAAAGGATTAAATATTTGATTTATAGATAAATAAGTTGTATCTTTACTGAAACAAAACCCCGAAAACGAGCATAATGTCTCAAAATCGGGGTTTTCTATAATAAGCGCTATG
>JALNZU010000078.1 GCA_023229245.1 Bacteroidales bacterium
GTATAGGTAGTATCCCGTAGCTGGATAAGCCAAATATCAGAACCTCCTGCAGGAGTAGTCATGCAATTGATATCTCCACTGTTTCCATTGGTCTGTAAAGTAGCAGTAATCACATAGCGCCCATCACCAATATCCTGCACTCCGCTCCAGTCTAATCTTTCATACCCAAGGCTTCCATAAATTTTCTGCCATAGTATTTGCCCCGAAGCATCAGTTTCAAACAACCAAAAATCCATTCTCCCATAATTGAAAGGGAGGTCACCGTCTGATGATGTACTGGAGGCAAATACATAATATCCTCCTTCTGCTTTCTTATACACATCCCATATTTCGTCAGTACCGGAACCTCCGTAACACTGCTGAAAAAGAATATCAAACTCCTGTGCACATACAGAAATACTGATAAGCAATAGGGGCAATATAAGTATAAGCCTTTTCATAATACTATTATTTTTAAGAACAGGTATAGCCGGCTGTTAGCCGGCTATACCTGTTGGTTTTAGCTCCTCGGGTATCTCATTTTGTCCAAAAACGATTAAATGAGCAAGTTTCATCAAAAATATGACTGAAAATATTCGTTTCATAGTTTTATAATTTTAAAGTTATTAATAAGGATTGTTGATGACTCATCAATTAATTGAAAATAATATATTCCGGGAATCAGATTTCCGATATAAATTTTAGTATTATTAGCTAACTTCGCTTTTATTACTAATTGTCCTTTTGTATTGTACAAATAATAATAAAGATTATTTGAGTTGCTAAATGAATTGTGAGGTAGACTGATATTCAGATAATTATTAGTTGGATTTGGGTGGAGATTAAATCCTTCTGTATTTGTTTTCTCAATTCCTGTTATATCGTAGCTTGTATCACAAGCTTCAGTTTTCCATTTATATATTAGTGTATCGTTTTGTAAGTAACATCTTAGTCCATCAATAAAATCACTATCACAACCTAATTCCTCACATTCCCAAAAAATATTTCTTGGAAAAAATGAGGTTGTATGTCCAATGTTTTCAATAATGCTTCCAGTGAAATAATTGTTGTCATCATAAATGTGTAATCTGTTGTAATATTTATCATTAATAAGGACTGAATCTTTCTCTGAGACATTTACTATAAATGAGCAATTGTGAACAAAAATTTCCCAGGAATCTCCAACATCAGCTGTAAAATTATACAATATTGTAAAGTCTCCAAGTAATTTATTATACCAAAAAATCGTATCGTTACTTTCGTAAATAAATTCAAAGGTCGATCCCATATTATCGCACATATTTAATGAATTTAATCTTTGAAGAACTTTACAGTTCTTTGATTGTATCAATGTATCTCCTGAAATTATGAGTTTTTGGAATGAAATAATACATGGTAAACAACCTCCCAAACCTCCCATCGGCAGTGTTTCATAATACCATTCTGCACTTTCTGGAGGCCATTGATTAGCACTAACGTTTGTAGATATATCTTCTTGATGTAATGGCGAAATAGTATTGAAATTGGTACTTGTTTGAGAATCCAGATGAAAAGGAAATAAAAAACTAACAAGTATCATCAAAAAAATGACTAAAAATAATTTTCTCATAGCTTTATAATTTTTTCTTTATGAATTATTGAATTTTTATTGTTAATATTTCACCAATTTCTGTACCCGCCAGCGTTCTCCATCCCAGAGTCGTACTAAGTACAGTCCTGCCGGAAAGTGTGCTACATCTATCTTATGAAAATGGCTCGTGGGCTTTGCGTTGTATAGCAGCCTGCCTATGGGGCTGTGTAGTTCAATTTTTACTGGTTCAAGCATTATATTATCTGGTAGTTCTATCTGGACTTGTCCGGTAGCCGGATTTGGAAATAATTTGATGCTGTGTTGTGCATGTGATTCAAGACCCGAGGTCCAATCAATAAAGCAACTGTCTTCATCCGACCTATATAGCTCTATATCATTTTCGTAATAGCACAATAACTTCAGTGAAAATGAAATGGTTGCCAATTGACTACAAGCCGGAAACAGCATTCCGTATATGCTGCCTATTCCCTCAATCCATAAATCCGCTTCTTGTACATTGTCCCCTACAGGCTCAAGATGCCATGTTTTGCGCTCTGCACCATTCAACAGCTGAATAGTTCCCGTAGAAACAACCGTATAGGTATTTGAGTAAGACGTACAATGGTGTAATCCAAAAACTTCAGTGGTATCGCCTGTCTCAAGAGAAAAGTCATAAAGACGCTTGTCTTGAGGCGGATAAAACACCTGTGTTTCCTCTCTGAAAAACACTTTTCTCTCGTTCATGTCTTCCCTGATAAATCCAATGTCTTTAGTGAAAAGAGTCTCGCTATGTCCGATATTGACAACTTTTTGATAAAGAGTATCATTGATAAGGGTGTCACTTGCAGAGATATGCAGTATCATTGTGTTCCTTGTGGCCGGTGATCCACCATAGGCATACGAGGTGTTCATTACATTCCACTGTTTATTCGTATTTATAAACGGCTTATAATAGTTTTGACCTCGGATGATAGGTACCCATAGAATCTGCAGCGACAGTACACATATAAATGATAAAGTAAATTTTGATGGTTTTTTCATGATTTTATTTTAATTGTTTATTATACCTGAATTATTCATAAAAATGAAAAAAATGCGGGTAAATATACTGTTATTCCATTGAATTTCAGTATATTTGTTGTAGATAAAACCCCGCACTATGGACAAAGATAAAATAAAAAAAGCAT
>JALNZU010000054.1 GCA_023229245.1 Bacteroidales bacterium
TCGTCGAACCATTGAGTGCTCAGGTCATGGTCGGCTATCAATTGTTTGATCACTCCTATGGACTGTGCTGCAAAGGCTTCGTTTAGTTCAAGCACTTCCATATCGCTAAGCTTGAGCTTGGCTTTATGCAATGCTTTTGCGATGGCTGGTACAGGCCCCATTCCCATGATAGCCGGATCTACTCCGCCTTGTCCAACGGCTATGATCTCGACTAATGGCGTTAATCCGAACTCTTTAACTGCCTCTTCGGAAGCTACCAACACAAATGAGGCTCCGTCGTTGATGCCCGAAGCATTACCCGCTGTTACTGTACCGTCTTTTTTAAAGGCCGGACGTAGTTTAGCTAATTTTTCCGGTGAAGTAGTACGATTAATATATTCGTCCGTATCGAAAATATAAGTCTCACGTCGGGTAGCTATCTCTACCGGAACGATCTCATCTTTAAATTTTCCTTCATCCGAAGCTTGTGCCGCTTTTTGTTGTGAAGAAAAAGCAAACGCATCTTGCTCTTCACGGGTGATCTGATATTTTTCGGCTATGTTCTCGGCTGTGATACCCATATGGTAATCGTTGATGGCATCGGTCAGCCCATCAATAATCATATGGTCAATAGCTTTGATATCTCCCATTTTGATGCCGTTGCGTATAGAGGCTGGAAGCAGAAAAGGTGCTCCCGACATGGTTTCAGTTCCACCTGCCATGATCAGCCTGGCTTCACCTGCTTTGATATTATTTACAGCGGTGATGATAGATTTCATCCCACTGCCGCATATCATATTCAAGCCCCAGGCCGGCACCTGATCAGGTATGCCTGCTTTTATGGCAGCCTGACGGGCTATACCTTGCTTCTGACCTGCCATGAGGATATTACCTACTATGACTTCATCAATAGCAGCCGGATCAATACCGGTCTGGCTAAGAATGTCTTTGAGCACAATAGCGGCCATATCGGCTGCCGACATAGCAGATAGGCTACCACCAAACTTTCCGATCGCAGTACGTTTTGCAGCTACAATAAATACTTTACTCATAATGTTTCTTTTTTGTTGACCCAAGGGTCGGTAAATACTGATTTTATTATTTGATAACAATTTGTCGTATTGGAATGTTTTTCAACTTCTACCCGGCCTGTCCTTGTACATGACATATGGGGTATGGCTTAGTTCAAAGTGGAGATACATTTTTTCTATTGTTTTTAGCTCTGATGTATTCGTCTGTTCATTTCTTCGGCTATAAAGGATGCCACATCATCGGCATATGAGTTCATGCTGAACCCGGCGTCATAGCCTAATTCTTTAGCTAATTCGTGTGAAATTCTGGGGCCACCACAGATCAGTATCACTTTATGCCTTAGGTTTTCGGCTTCCAGCATTTCAACCAATTCGGTGAGGTTTTTTATATGGATGTCTTTCTGTGTAACTGTTTGAGATACTAATAGCACATCGGCTTTGACTTCAATAGCTTTTGCGATGAAATCTTCATTAGGTATCTGGCTTCCCAGGTTGAGGGCTTCAAACATGTCGTAGCGCTCCAAACCAAAATGTCCGGCATAGCCTTTCATATTCATTATAGCATCTATACCTACGGTATGGGCATCGGTACCTGTACTGGCTCCTATCACGGTGATCCTGCGTCCTATATTTCTTTTGATATAGGTATCGGTTTCTTCCATTGTCATCACTGCCGATTCAACCTTGGGTACGGAGATCTTAGTATAATCTACTGTATGGGTTGAGTCGCCGTAGCACACAAAAAACGTAAACCCTTCAGTTAGTTCTTTGTAATATACTATTTGGGGGTTGTCGAATCCCATTTTTCTCATCAGTTGCTTGGCAGCTTCTATAGATTCGTCTTTGCAAGGCAGGGGCAAGGTAAAGCTCAACTGCACTTTTCCGTCGTTCAGTGTATCACCGTAGGGTTTAACTTGTGTCAGATCAAGGGTCTTGCTGACAGATTCCGGCTGTATATCAATTAACTCGTTTTTCATATGTTGGTTTCTCCTTTCATGTATGCAATAAAGGGATTGTTATATTCTGTGGCTTTCATTACAACGCCTTCTAATCCTTTCCCACCTGTTTTTGATCGTTTCACATCTCCAAATATTCCTTTTTCTAAGGCCATGAACAAGCCTTCTCGTTCGATGCGTTCTAAGAGTTCAATAGCCTCGTCCAATACCTGTTGTGCCCGTTTACGAATTATTCCGTCTTTTTTAAACTCTACTTCATCTCCAATGTTTTTCATATTGTTAAAGATATATCGGGCATTTTCGATGGCTATATATCTGTCACTCATAAAAGGAGTATGAACCGCTTCTGTCATCATTCCTAAGAGTTGTATCCCTTGCCCTGTCCAGATGGAGATTTGGTTAAACAACGCATTTTGTATTTGCCCTTTGAATATGTTTCCGGTCATAAATTTGGTCGGTGGCATATATTTTAGTGTAGCTTTTGGAAATATTTCACGTGTCATCTGTGCTTGAGCTAACTCGTATAAAAATCCGTTTTTCAGTTCTGGGTTCATCTCGAATGCATGTCCTAAGCCCATTTGCTCTTCCGGTAGGCCTGCCAACAAGGCCAGCTGCTCGTTGATCAGATCACTTGCCAACACTGTTCTGGCTTCTTCAAAGGCATCGGCTGTGGTTAGGTAGTTATCCTCGCCTGTGTTGATGATGACCCCGGCAAAGGCATTGATTACCCTTGAAAAATACTGGTCAATCAGGGTGCGTTGCATATTGATATCTCTGAACAGTATCCCATACAATGCATCGTTGAGCATCACATCCAGACCTTCAAGGGCTCCCATGACGGCTATCTCCGGCATACAAAGTCCTGAACAATAGTTACACAGTCGTATGTATCGCCCAACTTCTTTGCTTACTTTGTTGAGTGCTGTGCGCATGATACGGAAGTTCTCCTGAGTTGCGTAGGTGCCTCCGAATCCTTCGGTAGTAGCTCCATACGGCACATAATCCAACAGGCTTTGTCCGGTAGTACGGATCACCGCTATGATGTCGGCACCCTGACGGGCTGCTGCTTCAGCCTGAGTAACGTCTTCATAAATATTACCGGTAGCTACTATGACATATATATAAGGCTTGTTTCCTTCACCAAGAGTTTCGATGTATCTCTGCCTGTTTTGACGGTTTGTAATGATACGTTCGAGGGCTTGTCGGATGTAGGGTTGTAGTGCGTGCTCGCGTGTTGCTGCCGGATACACATTGATACGAGTAAAATCAAAGTTGCCCTGAGCCGTTTGCTCGGCAATTTCCTGCGGACTTAAACCGGTTTCCACCATTGCATTACTAAGATGAAACAGTACACCTTGGTTGAGTACGCCTCTTTCTTTCAGGGTATCTACTACTACATTGGGTAGTGGTATTCCGTGGGTGTCAATGCTGTCAATTCCTAACAGACGACATAATGTACGTTCAACAGCTACGGTGGTATAGCCTTCTACAAACTGCTGTACAGGGAGCGCTATCTGTTGAGCCAATTGTCTGGCCCGTCCTATTTTCTCAACGTCTAATCCTAATTTACTTTTTTGCATACGTATTATGTGCTTGGTTCTATTTCTGTTTCGTTGCGCCCGGCGTAAAAACGGGCAAGGGAAATCAATTCTTCATCTAATCCCAACAACCGGGCTATTTGAATGGCCTCGCGTGGAGCTTCGTTGCTGCGGTGCTCCATGAGCGAATAGTCCATATATCGGTTGATGGTATCTATAGTAATAGCAGATATGGTCTCTGGAATTTTTAATCCTTTGATACGAAGTTTGCGGCAGCTTGATTGTATCTTGCTGTAATGAGTGGTGATCAGGCTGCGTACGCGGTGTTTTTCTAACAAGTCAATCAATGCGTTGGCTATAGCAAGACCTTCGTGCGGATTGGTAGTTCGGGCAGGCTCGTCTATCAGCACTAACATTTTTTTTCCTTCTTTGATGGCTGATAAAACCGATTGTAGCCTGACTATTTCGGCCGCAAAAGATGATAACCCGGTCAGTTCCGACTGCTCGTCATCAAATGCAGTTCGTATGACATCAACCGGTACTATATCTGCTTTGGCTGCCGCTACAAAAAAACCGAACTGTAGCAGATACTGATTAAGGGCTATAGTTTTCAGCAGCACCGTCTTGCCCGCCATATTGGCTCCGGTGATCAGGCAAGGAGCGTCGAACAGTTGTATGTCCCAGGGATGAAACCTCTGATTTTTCTTTTGTAATATTTCTTTTATCCCGGGATGAAACAGCCCTTCGTACTGAGTTATATCAGATGCGATTTGCGGGCGGACCAGGCCTGATTCGAGAGCTAAACCTGCACGGGCTAAAGTAAAATCAAGGGTAGCCACTGCTTCCCAGGCCTGCATAAGATCGGAGCTGTAGCTGTGCAGGTTTTTTGATAATCTTTGACGAATACGGTCTTCCAAATTCAGGCATTGCTCACGAAGTAGTTGTGCTTCATCGGATTGCTCATCCTCAAGAGCTTTATATTGTCTTCTTGCCTCAGCTAATAGCGGATCATATGCCGAATAGATAAAAAAGTGGGCTGTACGGTTCGATTCAGGGTCAAGCAGTTCAATCACTTTGTTCAGATCTGGAACAGCAATATATTGGCACGATAAGGTGTCAAGTTGGGTAGTTATCTCTTCGCAAAGCAATGCAAAGCGTTTTATCTCAAACAGTTCGATCTCGTCCATTATATGTTTCTGAACAAGCGCATTCAGACTGTTTTGGATATAGTGTATCTGCATCAAGGTCTGCTGTATAGCAGTTATGGGCTTTTCGAACTGAGGATTGAGTAGAAAGCCATACATTTCCTCCACCTTATCCAATTCCTCCTTGATGTCTTTGGCCTTAGTCATAAAAGTTTGTGAGAGCATCCGTTTGCGTCCGGCTGATGAACGCAGTGGAAGCAGTTCGGTGATGTGTTTGATTCCGTTGTACTGTGGAATGATATCGGCTAAGATCATATGGCATCAAAGGTTAAAGAGGTCATAAACCGGGATCTGTAGTGTTGCCTGCATTTGTTCACGTAGCTTCACCGAGTCAAGTATATATCCTTTTGGTGAAACAGGATTGACGCATAGAGCAATCAGCTTGGTCTGCAAAAGTACGTTAATTTGCCCGCCACTTTTTGTAAAGGCCTGATAGCTTTGATGGTCGGCAAAGATTTTAGAGAAGTCGCGTGCGATCAGACGGGTTTTACCAATATTGGGTTGCATCCGCAGTGTGTTGAGTAGTCGGGAAGTGATAGCACCACTCGCATAGATTGTATGTCCGTGTTGGAAGAGTTCTTCTTTGTTGGCATCTAATGTGAAAGCTGATTGGAAAGGCAGCTCATGCATTTGTCCGTATTCATCTACTGCCCAGACGCCATGTGTTTGTTGAAGCATTTTTTCGCTTAATGGGTTATCCCATAGTGGCAGTTGGATTAATTCGTACAGAAATGCTGTTTTAGATACTAAGGTGTTGATGTTTGCCGACAATGCAGCTCCTGTGGTCAGTATCATAGCTTGTGTTATGGCGGGCGATCCGGGGCTTTGCCTTGAGAGAGCTCCATCTACAAGCGTTGTATCTATCTGGTAAAGCTGCATTTGGTCAATCAGCTTTTTGAGCCATATGGTATCGCTGGGGCCGGAGAGCAGTACTTTTCCTCTCCCTTTAACTCTAGCTGTGATTAACCTGCCAAGTGAAGTACGCTGTTGGCTTATATCTAGTATTTCTGCATCTAATTTCTTAGTTCGGAAATGAGCTTCAGTAGTAACGAATATAGTCCCTTCCGACAAAAAGATCTCTGGTTTTGGAGTTAGAGTAACCTGATCTATACCTTCGCCGTCTAAGCCGATAGAAGTTACAGCCAACCGATGCCCTGAGCCATCAAGTCGTCTTAAAATATGTTTCAGACACTCGGTTTTACCGGTGTTCTTTTCCGTTCCAATGATGGAGACGCTTGTATGTTTTATGAGATCATCTACAAAAGGCATTTGATGAGGTCAATACGCCATAATAATTATGTGAGTATCTGTTTACTAGTATATTGAGTATCTGATACAGTCGATAGTTTTCAATTCTTTTGACTAAAACGTATCAGGTTTTACTCAGAAAACTTTTCAACCGGAGTCAGTAGTGTTTCATTTTTACGGGCTTTTCTACTAAGTTCAGCCGGTTCTAATGAAAGTTTTTTCCCTGCCAGCAAAGACGACACACCTTCTGTTTGTTGTTCTGTACAGTCTTTACAATGGCATATGTTGTCGTAATCAGTGGGCTGGGTGTATGTAGTGATCACGCCTTCAAAGTTACGTAATGCTACCTTTTCGGGACTTTGTGAGACGAGATAAGTAGGCATCACGGGTATTTTCCCGCCACCTCCGGGTGCATCAACCACAAATGTAGGTACGGCATATCCTGAGGTATGACCTCTCAATCCTTCAATAATCTCAATACCTTTTGATACGGGAGTACGGAAATGTTCTAATCCCATTGATAAGTCGCACTGATAGATATAATAAGGTCGTACGCGTATTTTCACTAATCCGTGTACTAATCGCTTCATCACATGTACGCAGTCGTTGACGCCGCGTAGCAGCACACTCTGGTTACCGACAGGGATACCTGCATTGGCCATTTTTTCACAGGCTAATGTGGATTCGGCTGTGATTTCGTTGGGATGGTTAAAATGGGTATTCAGCCAGATAGGATGATATTTTTTGAGCATATCCACCAATTTATCGGTGACACGTTGTGGCATCACAACGGGCACACGGGTTCCAATCCGTATGATTTCCACATGAGGTATTTCCCTTAGTCTTTGGATAATGGATTCCAACATTTTATCGTTTACCATCAGGGCGTCGCCGCCTGACAGAAGCACGTCGCGCACTTGTGGCGTGCGTGCGATATAGTCGATACCGGCTTGTATTCTGTGTGAGGGTGAGGCATGGTCTGTTTGCCCGGCGAAGCGTCTGCGTGTGCAATGCCGGCAATACATCGAGCACATATCTGTTATCAGGAACAGCACCCTGTCGGGATAGCGATGCGTCAGTCCGGGAACGGGGGCATCTTCATCTTCGTGCAGCGGATCAAGCAGATCGGCAGCCGAGATAAGGGTTTCGCTACCCGATGGGATAGCTTGTTTACGAACCGGATCGTGTGAATCATCGGGATCAATCAGCGAAAGGTAATATGGCGTGATAGCCATACGTAAGGTCTGCAGTGATTTTTTGACACCTTCTTCTTCAGTAGGAGTAAGTTCTATGTATTGTTTTAACTGGTCAAGTGTCTCAATCCTGTTTTTTACCTGCCATTTCCAATCGTTCCACTGTTCATCACTTACCTCGGGAAACAGCAGTTGTCTTCTTTGATTTGTTGACATAGTATAAAGTTTTAATTCACACATAGCCCTGAGGGAGCTACGCCCCCTATATCAGGCCTATGTGTTTGGTTTTATGCATATAGTTCGGTGAAAATATTTCGTAATTTCTCGCTTTCTCTCAGTAGCTCAAGGGTGATCTCGGCATGTCCTCTAGTATAGCCGTTACCTACTATCATAGTTACATCGCTTCCTACGCCTTCGGCTCCTAATGCAGCTTTGGTGAAGCTGGTAGCCATAGAAAAGAAATACACTAACCCGCTGTCTTTGGTGATCAGTATGCTGGTCATCTCGGTATCGGGTATGTTCACATTATTGATGGTTACATCGGCCATTTGTCCGTCAGTAAGCTTGGCAACCTTTTCCATGACAGCTACGGGCTGGGTAGCGTTGGCAGGGAATACATGATCGCAGAAGCCAAGGTTCATCAGGCGGTTGGTGCTTTTTTCGCTATGGGTGATACCTATCACTTTACCGGTTACTCCGGCTCTTTTTTTAGCTTCGTAGCAGCAGAGCATACCTGATTTACCACCTGCTCCAATAATAACCACTGTATCGCCAGGTTTCACAAGCTTAGCTGTCTGGGCGGGAGCACCTGCAACATCTAATGCGGATAAGGCTAATTTTTCGGGCAGGTCATCCGGTATTTTAGCGTATATACCGCTTTCAAACAATATGGCTTTGCCGTCTATGTCCACCTGATCCACATCTTTTCGTATTTCTTTGATCTTGTCGATCCGAAGCGGGGTGAGTGACAGGGAAACTAAAGTAGCTATCTTATCGCCTGCTTTCAGATCAATCTTGCCTTCAAGGGCTGAGCCAATCTTCTCTACCTGTCCTAAGAGCATGCCTCCTGATCCGGTTACAGGGTTTCGGTGTTTGCCTTGCTTATCGACTATGTCGAACATGATCTCTTTTATTTTTTCATCATCGCCACCAGCTTGTTCCTTGATTTGTGTGAAGCTGGCCGAATCAACGTTTAAGGTGATCACATCTATCAGGATCTCGTTGTCGTACAACACATCCATATTGTTGTCAAGCTTGTTGGCCGGTTGAGGCAGCACTCCTTGCGGCTCTAATACGCGGTGCAGGCCGTATCTGTTTCCTTTTTTCATAGAAATATTTTTAGTAAGAATTAGGTTTTGATTCTATTCAAACCGTAAGCAAAAACGAGTTTATGCTTTATGGTTTAATGAATATCCGGTATATGGCTTAGTGTAAAGGTTTAAGACCTAAGATTTGTCTTGCTTCGGCAGGATTGGCTATCTGGCGCCCCATTTCGGATGCCATACGCACTACTTTTTCGACTAATTCGCCGTTTGACTTCGCTAATACGCCTTTGGACAGATACACATTATCTTCGAATCCTACGCGTACGTGACCTCCGTCGATAATGGCTGCCATAGCAAGCGGGAACTCAAACCTGCCTATACCTGCTACGGTATATGTAACACCGGGTGGCAAGCTATGCCGCATGAACACGAAGTCGCGCAAAGTACCAGATATACCTCCGTTTACACCCATCACTAAGTCGAAGTGCATAGGGTCTAAAATGAAGCCTCTTTTATGTAGGCGCAAGGCCATGTCTATCATGCTTTTGTCGAACACCTCAAGCTCGGGTTTAATGCCTAACTCTATCATGCGTTTTCCGAAGTACTTGATTGTGTTTTCGGTATTGATGAATATCTCATCGCCACCGAAATTCAGTGTACCGCAGTCGAGGGTAGCCATCTCGGGCAGTAGCTCGGTAGGTTGTAAACGTTCGTCATCGGTCATTCCTATGGCACCACCTGTGGAAGGCTGAATGATGACATCGGGGGCAACGGTTTTTATGGCATTGATAATTTCTTCAAACCTACCCTTATCCTGGGTGGGTGTCCCATCATCCCATCGTACATGCAGATGGATGATACTTGCTCCGGCATCATAAGCCGACTTAGCTTCACGTACAAACTCATCCTTGGTGTAAGGCACGGCAGGATTATGCTCTTTCAATACCTCAGCGCCGCTGATAGCCGCAGTGATAATTAATTTTTCCATACTATATTGATTTATAATGTATTTGTTTAACTGGTTTGATACGACGTATCGTTTATTTATTTTTCCTCTGGTTCTTTACCGGTACCACACAAGTACCTGTAGCACGGCATACTATTATTGGTTCATCTAAAAAGTCAGCTGCTGAGGCCGAGATATCGGGTCGTGGAACGACTACTTTACGGGCTTCAAAAGTCATCTTACGAGATGAGTTGCCTACACTTGTTATCGAACCTTCGGCTTCAATAAACTCGCCGGCATACACAGGAGCTGTGAACTCAACCATGTCGTAAGCTACAAAAAGCCCTTCATCGCCATCATGACGGATAAGCAATTCGGTAGCTACATCACCAAATAGTTGCAGCATCTTGGCTCCGTCAACCAAATTGCCACCATAATGCGCATCATTTGCACCCATGCGCAAGCGGATCATTACTTTTTCCATATCAGAAATTTATAGTTTTAGTATAAAAAATTATTGCCATCATAGAAAATTTTCATCTCATGCATATCCAAAAACAGTTGCCTGAAACAGGCTGTAAAATTACGAAAAATTAATGAATTAAAAGGAGCTAAAAGCTTTAAATCAAGGCAGAACAGGATGAATACAACCTCAATCAAAAAAGGAATGAGTGAAAACAAAATTATTTCTTTGATTTCAGGAAAATACTTAGACAAGTGAGCATGAGTTCATGAGTGAGCTTAGATTTTAGCATTTGTTTCATTCTACCAATGATGGTCAGGAGTTTGAGCTCTATTAAATGTAATGATCTTAAGGATAATCTGTTGTGGTTGCAGGCAATACCATTAGAAAGGAAATTGTAGCCCCCGAATAATTGGGTTGCTACAATCCTCGTATTTTTCATTCTAATTAAAAGGAGAGAATTTATACTATGCGACTGTAATCCACTGAAAAGATTTTTTTGTGTCAACCTTTTTGATCAGGTAATTGAAATACTTTGTATTAGTAACGAACGTATGGTCATGATAATATATGTGAGATTTTTATATATCCTTCCAAGGCACTAGATTTTGTTTTGTCATGATACACTGAGACTGAATTGATTTCAACAAAAAATATTTTTAAGATTCATTTGCAATTGAATTATTTTTTATTACTTTTGACACAAATTGTCAACAGTAATCATGTCAACAGATACTATTGGAGAAAAACTCAGACAATTAAGGGAAGAAAAGGAACTCCCCTTACGGAAGGTCGCAGCGCAACTGAATATTGATGTAGCTGTTTTAAGTAAAATGGAACGGGGGATGAGGAGAATAACCAAAGGAGTAGTTTTACAATTGGCAGACATTTATGATTATGATGCGGATGAACTCTTAGTTTCTTTTCTGAGTGATAAAATAATGGTTGAAATACAAGATGAAGAACTGAGTATAGAAGCATTAAAAGCAGCAGAGGCGAGAGTGAAATATTTAAAATCAAAGGGCAAACAATGAAAGAACAAGAAATCATATCAACAATTAAAGCTTTTGGATTTTCTGCTGACTCAGACAATAAAAAACAGTACTCCAAAACCTATGATAATATTAGATATCGGCTTTCGGTGGATTTATTAAAAAACCGGATTGATTTTGGACCTAAAATAAAAAAGGGAGATGACACCACCTCGCATTTAAAAAATCCTGAAAATATTGTTGTTTTAGAATGTGTTGATCGTCTGTTGGAGAAGGGCTATAAACCCGATGATTTGACACTTGAAAAAAAGTGGAAATTAGGACGCACTGCAAAAAGCGGGAAGGCAGACATTACAATTAAAGGTAAAAACGAAAAAACACTTTTAATTATAGAATGTAAAACCTGGGGAAAGGAATACGAAAGTGAGCTCGACAGGATGAAACAGAATGGCGGACAGCTTTTCTCTTATTTTCAACAAGATAAAAACACACGATATCTTTGCCTCTATGCCTCGAGAGAGTATGGAGGAAAAATTGAAAAGGCCAATGCACTAATAAAAGTTGAAGACAGTGCCCAGGAGAAAATTCTTCAACAGGAAACTGAAAAACTGATTACATACGAACAGGCAAAAACCATAAAAGAGATGCTTGAAGTATGGAAACACAAAACAAAAGGGAAACAAACTTTTCTTAACACAGGACTTTTTGAGCCGGAAATTGAACCTTATAATCCGGGATACATTCCGATTAAGGTAGCCGATTTAAAAGATTTTGGTGCTGATGATAAAGGAAAGGTATTTAATCAGTTTGAGGAGATTTTGAGACACAACAATATTTCTGACCGTTCCAATGCTTTTAACAGAATAATTTCATTGATTTTAGCCAAAATCGTTGATGAAAACAAAGGCGAGGATGCCATTACCGACTTTCAGGTAAAGGAAGGAATTGATGATGCCGAAACATTGCTGGAACGGTTACAATCGCTCTATTCAAAGGCAATGCGCGATTATTTAGATGAAGAAGTAATTGACTATAAATTAGAAGATATTGAAGCTCAGATTTCAAATTTTCCGAGACAAACCGCAAAAGAGACACTCTATCGTATTTATAAGGAACTGAAGTTTTATCAGAATAATGAGTTTGCTTTCAAAGAAGTTTACAATAAAAAACTTTTTGAAGAAAATGCCAAAGTGCTTGAGGAGGTTGTGAGGCTTTTTCAAAAATACCGTTTCAAATACGACCAAAAAGCGCAATTCTTAGGAGATTTTTTTGAGTTGATGCTGGAAAGCGGATACAAACAATCAGAAGGTCAGTTTTTTACACCTACACCTATCACAAAATTCATTATTTACTCAATTCCGTTAAAATCAATAGTTCAGGAAAAACTTCAAAAAGGAGAAAAATTCTTTTTACCCAAAGTGGTTGACTTTGCTTGTGGAAGTGGACATTTCCTTACGGAAGCTATTGAAGAAATTGCCGAATTGATTAAAGAAATAACCGAAGATGACATAAAAGCCATGCCGGATGCTGACAAGTTAGAGTTTGCTCTGAGAGAGCTGAGAAACTACAAGCATGATATGAGATGGGCAGGTGAATATGTGTTCGGAATTGAAAAGGATTATCGTTTGGCAAGAACCAGCCAGGTAGCCTGCTTTATGCATGGTGATGGAGATGCCAATATAATTTTTGGCGACGGGCTTGAAAAGCATGAACGCTTAGGCAAAGATGGTTCTTTTGATGTACTTGTTGCAAATCCTCCCTACACCATTAAAGATTTCAAAAAACATCTGAATGTAAATCCGCATAATTTTGAACTTTGGGAGCATGTAACGCCTGATTCTGATGACATTGAAGTTTTCTTTGTAGAGCGAATGAAACAATTGCTTCGCACGGGTGGAATGGCCGGTATTATTCTTCCAAGTTCCATACTTAGCAATTCAGGAGCATATACAAAAGCAAGAGAAATTATTCTCAAATATTTTGAAATAAAAGCAATCGTTGAATTTGGCGGAAATACTTTTGGAGCAACAGGTACCAATACCGTTACGCTGTTTTTGAAAAAAAGAGATGAAGATTTTGTAACCAATTGCCAATATATTGCCGAAGACTATATTTTTGAAAACAAAACGCGCGAAGGGGATTTTATAAACTCGAAAGAACTTTTTGAAAGCTATATAACACATTTGGAATTAGAAACAGAAGATTATAACACATTTATATCCAGAAAGCCTAACGAAAAAATTAAAGAAACCGAATTCTACAAAAGTTACAAAAACTGGTTTGATGGCTTAACCGAAGTAAAAAATTTAAAGCAAAGAAAAACTTTCAAAGAGATGCCGGAAACAGATCAGAAAGAAAAACTTACCTCCATGTTTTTTGACCTGATATTAGAAATTGAAACCGAAAAGTTTTTTTATTTCCTGCTCACTCACCGTATAGAAGAGGACCCTGAACATTTTGCCTGGTATAATGAACAGACGAATGAGGGTACACCCATAAAAGTAGCTTATCCGCAGCTCAAAGCTATACCTCAGAAAATACTAATAGTAAAAACAGGACGAAGCACCAAAGAACAGGAAAAATTTTTAGGATACAAGTTCAGTAACCGCAGGGGATACAAAGGAATTGATTTTACAGGCGAAACTCTAATGTATGATACCGCAAATCAGTTAAATCCCAAAAAAGCAAACAGTTATATCTATAAAAATTTCACAAACCAAAAAATAAAAATTGATGAAGAACTTACCGAAAATCTTTCTTTGGTAAGATTGACCGATTGCATTAATTATGAGGAAATTGATTTTGACAAAAGGATAAATTTAAATGTTGAGTCTAAAATTGAATATGAAACAATATATGAATTAAAGAGTATCGGGAGTTTACTTAATTTTCAATCAGGATTATGGAAAGGAGAAAACGACCCCCTAATAGATGTTAAAGTGATAAGGAATACTGAATTTTTACCGGATGGTAAATTAAATTATGAAAATCCAACAGTTATTTCAGTTGAAGCAAAACAATTAGAAAGTCGCAAATTGAAATATGGTGATATTATTTTGGAAAGGAGTGGAGGCAGTGAAACTCAAAACATTGGCAGAGTTGCTTATTTTGAAATTGAAACTAATGAAACTTATTCTTTTGGTAATTTCACCAGTAGACTCAGACCTTTTGATGAAAATATAATTATTCCTAAATATGCGATGATACTTTTAAATGACCTCTATCAAAAAGGAGGAACTTTAATTTATCAATCTGGTATTCGTATTAAAAACTTAAATCAGAATGCTTATAAATCAGCAAAAATCCCTGTTCCACCAATTGCTGTACAAAAGAAAATCATTGAGGAAATTGAAGCCATTGAGAAAAAAGAAATAAAAGCAAGAAAAGAGATTGATACAAAATTGAAAGTTATATATGAAACAATTAACCAAGATACAGAGCTTAAAAAGATATCTGATATTGCTATCTTATTAAAAGATAAAATAAATCCGGGAGCCAGTCCAGAAGATTTTTTCAATTATCTTGGATTAGAACATTTAGAAAGTAATACAGGTAAAATTTTAGATTGGAGTCCAAGTTTAGGGTTTTCAATTAAAAGCACTAAAAATGTTTTCAAGTCAGGTCAGGTTCTTTATGGCAAATTAAGACCCTATTTAAATAAAGTTGTAATTTCTGACTTTAATGGAGTGTGTTCAACCGATATTTTAGTTCTCGATTCGGACTATCCTATTTTACTACAAAGAATTTTATTATCAAAAGAATTTGCAGATAAAGCCTCAGAAAAAATGAGTGGCGTGAATTTGCCAAGGATAAAGGTGAAGGATTTTCTTGGAATGATCGTCAATTACCCCAAAAAACCAGAAATGGTTAATGAGAAATTGCGTAAAATCGAAAAAGAAATCTCTGAATTGGAAAACTCTATTTCAAACGTGGAAAAAGAGAAGAAAGAGGTGTTAATGAGGTATTTGGAGGAGTGATATAAGAGAAAATAAATATATTTTAGATCAAAAAATAGAAAAAATGGCTAAAGCACATAATCCTAAGCTGAATGTTTACATTCTTACTCTGAATAATCAAAGTGATTCAGTAGAAACTTTTAGAGATTTATTCAAAGCTAAATATGGTTTAAATAACGAAGATGATAGCATAGTATTTAAAAAATACTTTGAAGAGTTTTTAAAAGCAATGGGTAAGGACGAATTTCACAAAGATGAGAAATCTAAAAAAGTTTTTGGAGCTGAAAAAGTTGCAGATAAAGAAGTTAATTATTCTATCATTCCTCATGTCAATAAAGAAATAATTGAAGGGATAGTGGATGGAGGGAAATATGGGATTTTGAGAGAATATGCCGACATCAACAATAAGGATAGTAAACAGAAAATAGGTGCTGAAAATGCGGTGCTTGATAAGTTTTATTTTCTACTAAATACACCTTTGAATAGTAAGTTTGGCTATTTATTAATACTGAGATGGTCTAGTTTGACTAGACAACTTTTTAACAAATTTAAGTTAATGTATTCATATAAACCGGGTTTGGCAGTCAAAGTTATTCTGAAATTTTCTGGAGACCCCTTTGAAAAGGTCTCAAAGAA
>JALNZU010000018.1 GCA_023229245.1 Bacteroidales bacterium
AGTGGCCTGCCGGTTGTGATGCAGGTCCGGCTCATCCGCAGGGCGACTGGATCTCTATGGACGGAAGCTCATGGGATCATTTAGCCGGCTTTGGATTGGATTATAGCTGGAACATCCGTGCGTTGATTAACAGCGGAAGCGACTTCAACTGGTTGAGCTTTAGCCCCACTACAGGCTCTGTAGCTGCCGGAGCAACCCAATCAGTTACCGTTACTGCCGATGCGGGTGATCTGCCGGTAGGTATCTATAATGCCAATATAGTGATTGAAAGCAACGACCCCGTCAATCCGGTGAAGACAGTTCCGGTAACATTGAATGTGCTTGTTGGTATAGACGAAAGCAGCATGGATCAGATCAGTGTGTATCCTGTGCCGGCTAATAGCTTGCTGCATGTCAAATTAGTTGATGGTGTACGTCAGATGCGAATGATCAATATGATGGGTCAGGTAGTACATGAAACCAATCTGAATGGCGAGCTGAGTCTGACCATAGATCTTACAGGCTTCCATAAAGGAGCTTATGTGATGCAGTTCATCAACGAGCAAGGTGAACGAGTGCATAAAAATATAATTATCAGTGAATAATTGTTTTGGTTAAGTAGATGAAAAGCCGGCTCTATTCAAGCCGGCTTTTTTTATTTTATATGCCAAGCCAATTTTATCATCCGCAACCTTGAAAAAAACAAAAATTAAAGCAGCAGGTTTTTCACTGCGTATCCTTCCAACCAAGCCTTTACTAATTGAGTATCTGTAGCTTATATTATCTTCTTTAAGCTAATTCAATGGCATAGTTTTTCTCTTATTATTTAGACTGATTTTAAATTGCATGATTTTCTTTACCAAGAAAAAAAAGCAGTATTTTTATCCTATCAATTCGATAGGATTAATAGTATGTATAGTTTTTAAGTTATTTAATTTCAAGTTTTTATGAAATATTATAAAATTAAACTTCAGTTTATTTTGAGTATAGGGGTCATTTTGCTCCTCTTTACTGCAACCACTGCTTTTGTCGGGCAGCGATCATTTAAAGTACAGAATGAAGGAAGTTCAATGGTTGTTACAGGAACTTCATCGTTGCATGACTGGAAGCTTGTTGTAAACGATTTTAATTGCGACATGACAGCTACGGCTGATCAAGATCATCTACAGATTGATGCCGTTACTTTCAAAGGTAAGTCGAACAGCATTTCAAGCGACAATAGTTTGATGGATAAGAAGACGCATCAAGCATTGAAAACAGACAAATTCCCAGAAGTAAAATTTACCATATCGAGTAGTAAGGGATTAAGTTTAAAAGATCAGACATTCAGCGGTCATCTTGTAGGTGATTTATTCTTAGCCGGAAGAACAAAGACTGAAACCATAGAGGTGACAGGCAAACTGCTTTCGGATAATAAAGTTCAGGTAGTTGGATCAAAACAATTAAAAATGACTGATTTCGGTATCAGTCCTCCTAGTGCGATGATGGGTGCTATTAAAGCCGGTGACGAGGTAACTGTGTCATTCACCCTAGTGCTTTCCATTTAATATTATAAACTTATAAACCAGATATTCAATATATTAAAATATTTTCTATGAAAAAGATCGTTGTATTTCTTTGTTCTATATTGATTACTTCATCAGCATTTGCTCAGCAGTTTGAAGCTCCAAAAAACAGCTTTACGTTTGAGCGATTAAAAGTAAATGTCGGAGGTGATTTTGCACTCCAGTTTCAGGCACTTGATCATTCGACCGTTAGTGTTGATCCGCTTGTGGATTTAGGTAAGAACTTCAACTTACCTTCTGCCAACCTTAACCTGGATGTATTCTTAGCCGACGGTATAAAGCTACATATGCGCACTTATCTGTCTTCACGTCATCACAACGAGGCATGGGTAAAAGGCGGCCATTTAACTATTGATAAGTTAGATTTCATACACCCGGGCTTTCTCGAAGAGTTGATGAAAGTGATCACTATCAGGGTAGGACTTGACGAGATCAACTATGGTGATGCTCATTTTCGCAGGACTGATAATGCCCATGCCCTCAATAATCCTTTTGTCGGAAACTATATCATGGACGCATTAGCTACCGAAGCTTTTGGAGAGTTGTATTTCCGTCAAAACGGCTTTATCGCCATGATAGGGCTTACCAACGGACATATGAATCAGACGGTAGTGAAGACCGATGGGGTGGACGATAAGATATCGCTGTACGGAAAATTAGGGTTCGACCGTCAGATCCAGGATGAGCTGAGGCTCAGGCTTACCGGCTCATTTTACAGCAATCAGGGCGATTCGAAGAAAAACCTCTATGGTGGCGATCGTGCCGGCGCACGCTATTTCAATGTACTTCAACCAGCCGGTGGCTCAGCTAATGACTTTTCCGGCCGATTCAACCCCGACTTCAGAAAGCTCACTGCAATTCAGTTCAACCCATTCATTCAATACAAAGGAGCTGAACTGTTTGGAGTGTATGAGATAGCTTCGGGAAGCTCAGGAGGCAGCGACGACCTGAAAGGCTCATACAGCCAGATAGGAATAGAATTGCTGTACCGCTTTGGAAAAGAAGATCAGTTTTATTTCGGAGGACGGTATAACAATGTATCAGGTAAACAGACTGAAAACGCAGAAGAACGTCATATTGACAGGATAAATATTGGTGGTGGATGGTTTATGACTAAAAATATTGTGACCAAAGTCGAATATGTGCAACAAAAGTACTCTGGAAAGGGCTGGACAGGTGTATTCGATGAAGGTAAGTTCAACGGTGTGATGGTTGAAGCTGCTATTTCGTTTTGATATGATGCGGTAAGAAGAAATATCACTCAATAGAGAGAAGCGCTAGTAGTTAGTATCTGCGTCAAAAAGCGCCCTCTCTTTGATAAAACTTAATATGATGAATGCTCAAGCTTTAAAAATAATTAGTTTAGTTTGGATATGGCTTCTTGTGTCATCATTTGCGATGCCACAGGAACCGGAAACAAAAGCCGGTGGATATCATACCTTCGGACGATTAGTTATCCATGGAGCATCCAATGTAAACACCTTTGAATTAACTAACGAGATAGCTCCTGTTGTACTGAATAACACCACTATGTTTCTCGACAGCCTTATGTCGCATCAAAAAAAATATTGGATCATCATACCGGCTAAAAACTTCCACACGAAAAACTTAGGTATCTACCGTGATTTTATGGAGTTGATCCAGGCTGATAAGTTTCCGTTTATCAGAATAGGGATTATGCACACTGATCTTCAAAAAGCGTTAGAAGACACAAAAAAAATCAGTTTTCCGGTTGAGATCATTATTGCTGGTGTCTCACGAAGCTATCATATGACATGCAGTGTAGCTCCTAATACAACAGATTTATTAGTGCTCAACGGGTCGAAAAAACTAAAGTTAACCGACTTTGAGATCACTCCTCCCGAAAAATTTTTCGGTATTATTAAAGTCATGGACGATATAATGGTTAACTTTGATATTCCAATTTATGCATCTATCGTCCACTAAATAAGCTAGCTTGAAAATTAATACTAAGACAAGATACGGTATGAGGGCTATGGTTGAAATCGCCAAATATTCTCCTGATCAGGGTATATTTCAAAAGGATGTGGCATTCAACCAAAATATCTCCAACAAGTATTTAGACCATATCATGCATGCTCTTAAAGTGGCTGGGCTTATCCGCCGCTTAGGTCACAGAAAAGGATATGTGCTTACCCGAAATGCCGATCAAATCACTGCCTACGACATTAACAATGCATTTGAACCCGGTATCAGTGTCATTGAGTGCCTCGACTGCCTTGTGAAATGCCCAAGAGAGCCGGCATGTAGTACACAGGATTTTTGGCGACATTTGAATAAATCTATAATTGATATCTTTCAATCTACTAGCTTGCAAGATCTTTTAGAACAAGAAGCAGCTCAAAATAAATAAGGAGAGTATCCCCTAACTTGGTGTTAGGTATTAATCAGGGCATATAGCCATATTTTTCGGCGAACTTACTCAGCCCGATAATGCTTTTGGCTTTGGTTTTACTGAAGATATTCTTCCGGTGAGTTTCAACCGTTCGTTCACTGATAAAAAGACGTTCGGCTATCTGAGGTGTAGTAAGCTCTTTAGCTATCAGAACCAATATTTCTATCTCACGTTTAGTTAGTGTTACCTCAGGCCGTGTATCTTGCTGCATACCGGAGCCGTCCAATCCTGTGTTTCGTTTCTCAACCCTGTTAAACAATACATTTTGTATTTCAGAGCCTAAATACTTCAAGCCTTGTGCTACCATCTGAATCGCATGGGTCAGCTCTTGTATGCTGGCCGACTTTAAGATATAACCGGAAGCACCGGCTACTATCATCTTCTCAACATACTCATATTCATCATACATAGTGAGCGCTAATATCTTAGCCTCGGGATATCTTTTTTTTAGTTGAGCTGTTACTTCTACTCCCGACATTTGCGGCATATTGATATCTATCAGATATACTGTAGCCTGATGTTGTTCTATTTGTTCAAGAAACTCTACCGGATTTAATGAAAAGCCGGAAACCTCAATGCCATGCACCTCAGATAATAAGGAGCACAAGCCTTCGACAAACATCTTATGGTCATCTATTAAATAAACTGATAAATCGTTCATGAGATCAATTACTTTCTTTGGTTTGTAAGGGTATGATAAATGTAACTATGGTTCCTTTCCCTATCGTACTGTCAATAAACATATTTCCTTTCAGACTTTCTATTCTTGAACGGGTGCTTTTCATTCCTAACCCTTTGTTTTGTGCTAAGGCAGATGGATCGAACCCTTGCCCGTTATCTTCAATCATCACTGTGATATCTTCTTTGCTGCCAATGACTTGTATATTGATTTCACTGCCTTTGGCATGATGGAGGATATTGTTCACACTTTCAAGTATGGAGCGATACAACACATGCTCAACATATGGCTCTATCTTACCATCAACCTCATACATATCCAGATTCACATGATAATTGTCGGTCTCGTTCAAACGGTTGACTAAATTTTTTATAGCTGCTTCAAAACCTTTTTCAATCAATACTACAGGAGCCATATTTTGTGAGATTTGCTTGATCTCCTTAAGTATCTCATTGACAGTTTCTAATGTATTACTAACTATTTTCTGATTGGTATCGCTCAATTGGTTTTCCTGGCCATTCAAGGCAGTGATATTCAACTTAGCCAACGAAAGCAAAGGGCCTACCCTATCATGTAACTCAAGACCTAATTGCTTGCGTTCCTCTATCTCAGCCTCAAAAGCTACCTTCGAACGTTCTTTAGTAGCTCTTAAATTGGCTTCGTTGATCTTTTTCTGCTGCTCGATACGAACCCTGTTGGCATAGAAATAATAAGCAGCAGCAATGAGTACTATGATAAATAAGGAAACCAAAATAATGATGTACAACATCGTATTACGCTGGTTGATCAGATAATTCTGACGCTCAATCTCTAAACGTTGTATCTCTTTGTCTTTGCTTAAATGCTGTATCTCCATATTATAGATCACATGCAGCTTGGATTCGTCCATGACATTATCGCTCAGTTCGGTAGCTATTTTATAATGTTCCAAGGCAGACACAAAATCATGCTTTTTCTCCATGATGCTGCTCAAAATCATGTGGCTGTTCACTATCATCTGCTTATCATTGACTAACTGAGCCAACTCCAAGGCTTGTTCAGAATGCTGCATAGCTTTATCAAGCATGCCCATCTCAATATATGTTTTGGCAAAACCAATTTGCACCTCACCTAAGATACTTTTATTTTGTATATGCTGTGCTTCCCCCTCACTCTTTGAATAATACTGTAAAGCCATATCATACTCTGCCAGAGCAAAATAGATATCCCCTTTCGTTTTCAAAGCCGTTGACAAACTATACAACTCTTGTATAGGCTCCGAGAGATCAAGCACTTGATCAACCATGAAAAAGGCGGAGTCATAATTTTCGGTGTAAATATAGTTACGGCTCAATCCTAATAATACAAGTGTCTGACCCGGAATGATATGGAGTTTATTAAATCTGGAGAGGGCTTCGGTAAAATGCATCTGCGACTTTTCAATGTTCTTTAACGACGCATATAACAACCCTATGTTACAATGAACAGCAGCGATCTTATCGTATATGACACCTTTCTCATAATAGTTCAAAGCCTCAAGATAATTAGCCAATGCTTCAGGATAGTTTCGGGCATAATATTGAATACCTCCAAGATTATTATAGGTGTCAGCAAGTCGGGAATAACTGTTTAAAGCTGTTGCCTTATTTAAAGCCTTATGATAATATTCCAGGGCCAGACCATAATCCGACTGTATCGCATAGGAAGCTCCTACTAAGTTCAATAAGCGGACTTCCCAGTCTAACTGATTAAACTCTATAGCTTGTGCAATAGCTTTCAAGGTCTTATCGCGCGCCAGATCAGGTTCGTGATACACCAAAGTTTGCAGCTTGGAGAAAAGACTGTCAATCGGTACTCCATCAACAAAAAATGACTGGCTTTCCTTTTTCTGGCTTCCGGGAAACAAGAGGAAATCGGCACATACAGGAATAACTACAAAAGAAAACAACAGCAATAAAGTTTTCCGGATACACCATGTACATCGCCTTTTACTTTTCTTGAGCAACATTACCTTAGAATAAATTGAACATATAATGATTTATTTAAACATCAAAACAAAATTACGCCTTTACAAAGCAAGAAACATAGGGTCAAAGCCCTTAAAACAGCAAAATACCACGTTTTACGGATAGATATTACCAGATTCTACTGAAAGGTTAATCAATTCACTGACTGTACTTTTGTACTGTCTCGTAAATTAAGCTGTTTTATGAACTATGGTATTCTGATTATAAACTATCGTCAATACCTTTAATTAAAATCAAAATTTTATATGCAGATAAATGTATCATAACTATAACCAAAACCTTTAGACATGAAAAATAATTTACTTTTTACATTGTGCTTATTTACGCTTTGGGCTCTGTGTGTGAGTTTGCCCGTAAGTGCCAATACTTCGACAAGCCCCGAAAAAGCCAACCCTGACTTATATCATATAGGTGTATCAGACGTTGCAGAATCCGGTAGATCATACACGCTCCCTTTTATTGAAACCTGGGGCGAAGGATCATTTGACCATCAGGACTGGACATTCGACAACTATTTAGCTAACTGGAGAGTATCTGGTTCAGGTACAAATGCACCTTATGCACAGTTCATGTATCAGCCCAGAAACTATAACTACAACAGCTCATTGATCAGTCCGATGATTAATATTGAAGGTGTTGATAATCTGGAGCTATCATTTGATTTCTATTTCTCGGGATATATGTATACAGGAACAGAGCATCTTACGATTTTTATCTTGGATAATGATACCTGGATTGAATTAGACAGCTATTCGAATACAGCAGATATTGAATGGATAACGCTGACTTATGATCTTGGTACTCTTCAAGGTACACATACTCAAATAAAATTTGAAGCATCAGGTGAAGACACGGATAGATATAATAACTGGAATATTGACAACATTATGCTTGATGAGCAAAGTCAGGGAGTTGCTGCCTTCGAACTGCTGCCAACCGAGTATGACTTTGGAGAGATCAACACAGGTGAAGCCTCTAACCCGGCTACTTTCACCCTGACTAATAATGGAACAGCTGCTGGTACCGTAAATGCAATAAATATTATAGGTACTAATGCTGCAAACTTTTCGATCATAAATATACCGGTCTTGCCTTTGACAGTAAACGCCAATGAAAGCCTCAACCTAAATCTAATATTTAGCCCTGATCAGACTGGTGAAAACACAGCTCAGCTCAATATTAGCACTGCCAATGGCGAGTTCATGGCTACTATCACAGGAACCGGAATAAGCCAGACAGTGTACAGCTTACCATTCATAGAAAACTGGAGTGAAGGATCATTTGACCATCAGGACTGGACATTCGACAACTATTTAGCTAACTGGAGAATATCTGGTTCAGGAGCTAATGCACCTTATGCACAGTTCATGTATCAACCCAGAAACTATAACTACAACAGCTCATTGATCAGTCCGATGATTAATATTGAAGGTGTTGAAAATCTGGAACTATCATTTGATTTCTATTTCTCGGGATATATGTACACAGGTACTGAACATTTTAAAATTTTTATCTTAGATAATGATACCTGGATTGAATTAGACAGCTACTCGAATACAGTAGATATTGAATGGATGACATTAACTTATGATCTTAGTACTCTTCAAGGTACACATACTCAAATAAAATTTGAAGCATCCGGTGAAGACACGGATAGATATAATAACTGGAATATTGACAACATTGTGCTTGATGAGCAAAGTCAGGGAGTTGCCTCCTTCGAACTGCTGCCAACCGAGTATAACTTTGGAGAGATCAATACAGGTGAAGCCTCTAACCCGGCTACCTTCACCCTGACTAACAATGGAACAGCTGCCGGTACAGTAAATGCAATAAATATTACAGGTGCTAATGCTGCAAACTTTTCTATCATAAATATGCCGGTCTTGCCTTTGACAGTGAACGCCAGCGAAGGCCTTAACCTAAATCTAATATTTAGCCCTGATCAGGCTGGTGAAAACACAGCTCAGCTCAATATTAGCACTACCAATGGTGAGTTCATGGCTACTATCACAGGAACCGGAATAAGCCAGACAGTGTACAGCTTACCATTCATAGAAACCTGGGACGAAGGTAATTTTGACCATCAGGACTGGACATTCGACAACTATTTAGGTAACTGGAGAATATCTGGTTCAGGAGCTAATGCACCTTATGCACAGTTCATGTATCAACCCAGAAACTATAACTACAACAGCTCATTGATCAGTCCGATGATTAATATTGAAGGTGTTGAAAATCTGGAACTATCATTTGATTTCTATTTCTCGGGATATATGTACACAGGTACTGAACATTTTAAAATTTTTATCTTAGATAATGATACCTGGATTGAATTAGACAGCTACTCGAATACAGTAGATATTGAATGGATGACATTAACTTATGATCTTAGTACTCTTCAAGGTACACATACTCAAATAAAATTTGAAGCATCCGGTGAAGACACGGATAGATATAATAACTGGAATATTGACAACATTATGCTTGATGAGCAAAGTCAGGGAGTTGCTGCCTTCGAACTGCTGCCAACCGAGTATGACTTTGGAGAGATCAATACAGGTGAAGCCTCTAACCCGGCTACTTTCACCCTGACTAATAATGGAACAGCTGCCGGTACCGTAAATGCAATAAATATTATAGGTGCTAATGCTGCAAACTTTTCGATCGTAAATATGCCGGTCTTACCTTTGACAGTAAACGCCAATGAAAGCATAAATCTGAATGTAGTGTTCAGCCCTGATCAGGCCGGTGAAAACACAGCTCAGCTAAACCTAAACACAAGCAACGGCAATTTCAATGCTACTATCACAGGTATCGGAATAAGCCAGACAGTTTACAGCTTACCATTCATAGAAACCTGGGACGAGGGAACCTTTGAATATCAGGAATGGACATTCGACAACTATTTAGCTAATTGGAGAATTTATGGATCCCAGGCGAATGAATATCGTGCGCAGTTCATGTATCAACCCAAAAATTTAAATTACACTAGCGCATTATTAAGTCCGCTTATTGATATCGAAGGTGTTGATAATCTTCATCTATCTGTTGATTTTATGCTTTCATCTTATATGAACAGCGGAACAGAAACATTCAAAATACTTATCCTGAATGATGACAACTGGATAGAATTAGAGAGTATTTCAAATACGGGAAATATTGAATGGACAACACTTAGCTACGACATTAATATCCTACAAGGTTCAACAACTCAAATACGATTTGAGATTTCAGGAGAAGATACCGATAGAGTTAATGACTGGAACATTGATAACATCAAACTTGAAGGCGGGGGTCAAGGTGTAGCTTCTTTTGAACTAGTACCAGGTGATTATGATTTTGGAGAGATCAACACAGGTGAGACTTCCAATCCCGCTACCTTCACCCTGACTAATAATGGAACAGCTGCCGGTACCGTAAATACAATAAATATTTCAGGAACGAATGCTGCAAGCTTTTCAATTGTAAATATGCCGGCCCTGCCTTTGACAGTGAACGCCAATGAAAGCATAAATCTGAATGTAGTGTTCAGCCCTGATCAGGCCGGTGAAAATACCGCTCAGCTCAATATCAACACTACCAATGGCAACTTCATGTCTGCTATCACAGGTATAGGAATAAGCCAGACAGTTTACAACTTACCATTCATAGAAACCTGGGATGAGGGAACTTTTGACCATCAGGATTGGACATTCGATAATTTTTTGTATAACTGGAGAATATCTGGTTCAGGAGCTAATGCACCTTATGCACAGTTTATGTATCAACCCAGAAGTTATGATTACAGCAGTTCATTAATCAGTCCAATGATTAATATTAATGGCTTTAGTAATCTGGTGCTATCTGTTGATTTCTATTTCTCAGGATATATGTTTACAGGAACTGAACATTTTAAAATTTTCATCTCGGATAACGACAACTGGATTGAACTAGATAGTTTCTCAAGCACGGAAGACATTGAGTGGGAAACACTTACCTATGATATAAGTTCACTACAGGGGACACATACACAAATTAGATTTGAAGCTTTCGGCGAAGATTCTGATAGAATTAACAACTGGAACGTTGATAACATCAAACTTGAAGGTGAGGGTCAAGGTATAGCTTCCTTTGAACTAGTACCAGGTTATTATGATTTTGGAGAAATCAATACAGGTGAAACTTCCAATCCAGCTACCTTCACCCTGACTAATAATGGAGCAGCTGCTGGTACCGTTAATTCAATAAATATTGCAGGTGTTAACGCGGCTAACTTTTCGATCGTAAATATGCCGGTCTTGCCTCTTACTGTAAACGTTAACGAAAGCATAAATCTGAATATAGTATTCAGCCCTGATCAAGCAGGAGAAAAGATAGCCCAGCTCAATATCAATACTACCAATGGCAATTTCATGGCTGCTATTACCGGTACCGGAATAAGCCAGACAGCTTATAGCATACCATTCATTGAAAGATGGGAAAGTGGAACTTTCACACATCAGGATTGGACATTCGACAACCCTCTGTCAAACTGGGTATTCAGAGGTTATGAACCTGAAACATATTATGCTGCATTTATGTATCAACCCAGAAATTATAATTACAGCAGTTCATTAATAAGTCCGGTCATAAATATTGAAGGTGTCGCTGACCTTAGTTTGTCATTGGATTTCAGCTTAGTGGGATACATGAATTCTGGCACGGAAAACTTTATGATATATGTTTTAGAAAATAACGACTGGATTGAATTAGACAGTTATTCTAACACTGAAGATATAGAGTGGACCACTTTAACATATGATCTAAGCACACTACAAAGCTCGTACACACAAATCAGATTTGAAGCTTCTGGTGAAGATACTGAAATGATAAACAACTGGAATATTGATAATATAGTTCTTGATGGAACACTATTATATGCTTTTGCGATCACTCCTGAATCCGCTGACTTTGGGGAGATAATGACTGGAACTGTTTCCGAACCAAAAACATTCACTTATACTAATACAGGAGCACTTGATCTGCTTATTAATAGTTCAGCAATAGCAGGAGACCAGGCTGATGCGTTCATTCTAACTGATTCCCAGCAATATCCATTTTTGTTAGAGGTTGGTCAGAGCAGGGAGCTTACGGTTCAGTTTGCACCACAATTTGAAGGCACTGCGCATGCTGAATTACTGATCTCTACAGAATTTCAGGATTTCAGCTCACAGCTGACCGGCCAGGGATACGATGAGTTTATTGCTACCATTCCTTTTATGGAAGATTGGTCGTCAGGTTCATTTGATACACAACAATGGGTATTTGACCAGGAACAAACGAACTGGCGTATTCAGGCTAACAGCGGCAATCCTGCTCCAACAGCACGATTCAACTTTTCACCCATAGCAAATGACTATAGTTATTCGCTCATCAGTCCACGCATACAAATACCTCCCAACACACAACGACTAATAGTATCCTATGATCTAAAACTCTCTGATTTTCAATCAGAAGGAACTGAATGGATAAAAGTACATATTTGGGATGGACAAGATTGGCAACAAATTAATGAAGTACCCAATACCGGCAGTACTGCCTGGGATACTTATCAGTTTGATGTCAGCGAATATGTAGCACAGGAAACCCGTTTACGTTTTGAAGCTACCGGTAGTAATTCAAGCATGATCTCGAATTGGGAAGTGGACAACATCAGTTTACAAAGTATAGATTGGCCAAAAATTACTGTTGACCCAACAGAAATGATTCAGGATCTTCTGTTAGGCGAATCAATCACTGAACAGCTAACGATCACCAATGAAGGTGGCAGCACACTATCGTTTGATGCGACTATTGCCTATGACGAACCCACTGGAGGTGGAAACTGGCTTCAGCTGTCACAACAAACAGGCGATATTGAAGCTGGCTTCTCTTTACCCATAGATGTCACCTTTATAGCTGAAGGAATACAGGGCATGGACAATATGTTCACAGCTCAAATACTCATCTCATCCAATGATCCGGATCAACCAGTAGTAGTAGTACAGGCTACTTTAAGCATCATTGTATCACTCAATGAAATACAAGTGTTACATGTAAAAGTTTATCCTAACCCTGTTAAAGAAACTATCTACTGTACTGGAATTGAAAGCATCAAAAAGATACAGATATTTAATAATCTCGGACAATCCTTATATGAGTACACTACAAATGGTGAGCATAATCATATGATAGATGTGTCGGCATTTCAAAGTGGAGCATATGTAATACATATGATAACCGAATCTAATGATCAAATTAATAACACAATTCTTATTAATCAATAATTAAAATTAAATTTATTATGAAAAGATTTTTATTCATTTCACTGAGCCTGTTCCTTTTGGGTTCTATTATACATAGTTCAAATGCTCAAACATGGGGTAATAATGATGATTTATTGAAGCCCTTATCTACGAATTTAGAAAATGGTATGGTTGTAGCCTCGCCACCAACTACCACAATAATAATTGATGACATACTCTATTTCACTGATTATTACGGATTCCATATTTACAACTTCAGTAATCCGGCAAGCCCAATTAAATTATCTACATTACCTTTTCCCGGCAAAACATTACATTTTGATATTTCCGGTGATTACGCGTATATATGCAATGATCTGGGTTTTGGAGTGGTTGATATCACAGACTCTTACAATCCGGTTATTGAACATATTGATTTTGTAGGGTACAAGCCATACAGGATTATAGTAGATGATGAAACATTATTCTTAGCTGCTGAAAATGGAGTATATGCATATTCTATCAAAGACATTCAAGCATATGAGTACCTTGGATACTTAGAAATTCCTTCGTCAACAGTAACTTTCGCAGGATTTCTGAAAAAGGATAATTACATCTATTATACAAATCAGTCTTTTCTTCATGTTATAGATGTTTCTAATCCTCAAATGATGTTCACAGTAAGCTCCCGTCAATATACTGGTGGTGGAAGCTGTTGGGGTAATATGCAGATACAGGACAATTATCTATATGTCGCTACTACTCTCAGATTACATATATTTGATATCTCTGATCCGTCAAATCCAACAATAAAATATAATGGATTACCTTCTTCTCATACTATTTATGAGATATTAGTTGATGGCGATGTCATGATATTGAATCATCAGAATAACGGTTACTTTACCATAGTAGATATTAGCGATCCTACGAATCCAGTGGCTGTATTCAGGCATGATGGAAACTGGTTTTATGGCCATAATATTCTTGGCACTCTAAAAGATAATATTTTACTGGCATTTGATGGAAGTCAAGAAGGATATAACGGATATGGAATTCATTGTATTGATATTTCCGACAATAACGCTCCAGTACTATTAACTAGTCTTAAATCACTTCCTGGATATACCAGATCAGTTTCTGTGGCCACTAAAAACAATCAGAAATATGCATTTGTCGGACAAAGTAATGGTAATACAGATGCTGGTTCAGGACTTCTACGCGTATTGAATATAACACATCTGGACGAACCATATCTTGAAGGTACTATGGAAGCTGGTCATGACATAGTGTCTGTAGCAACACTTTCAGATAATTGGCTGGCTGTTGCTTCTGGATATTTCGCTTTTCCAATCTATAAACTTGCTTTCTCGTTAGTCAATATAGAAGACCCAACCACACCATTTATGACAGACATTTTCAATGCTTCTGATCAATTTACACTTATCCAAAACAACAGCATGTGTACATATAATAATGTAGGCTACATGGTTGACAAAAATTTCCTGTATATCTTCAAAGAAAATGATGGAGCAATAAATTTAATCAGCCAAGCTGTTCTTTATGGGCAACACGGGTTCGGAGTCTATGCAAATAATCCGGATTATGTGTATGTAGCCGGAGGGAACTACGGACTGCAACTTTACAATATTTCAAATCCTAACAATCCATTTATGGTCAACTATTATGCTCCAGCCGGCCAATGCTGGGACGTATATGTAGATAACGGAATTGCTTGTGTTGCTGCTTATGGAGGTGGTTTAGCCATTCTTGATGTGAGTCAGAATATGGTTGTTCCACTTACACAAACCGCAACAGTAAGTCCTGCCATATCGGTTGTGATGCAGGATAATATTGCCTACGTGGGAACAGAAGATAGTCGAATTCAGATGTTCGACATCTCTAACCCAGCCGAACCTATTAGCAAGGGATGGTATTACACCTGCGGAACAAGAATAAACAGCATGCTCATAGATAAAAGCTCAAATAAATCAAACTTGTTTGTTGCTAATGAACTAGCTCTTACGATTCTTGAAATTGATTCTGAAGTAGGCACCACAGAAATAAACTCTAATACTAATCTGCAAACTCAAATTGCACCCAATCCTGCTTCTTCAATAGCATATCTTGATATAAATTTACCCTCCCATAACAAGGTCGAAGCTAAGTTGTATAATCTGAATGGTCAATTAGTCAAAACATTAGTCAATCAAGAATTTATGTCGGGAAGGCTTCAATTAGAATTAGATATTTCTAATGTTCCAGCTGGTGTCTATATGGTTGAAGTAAATACTAATGAGCATCGTAAGACAGAAAAACTAATCATTAAATAATTCAATTGATTCAGTCAACACATCCAATGTACGCTCATTATACAGCATACTGATCATCTAGAATGAAGTGGTATTTAACAATTTAAATACCACTTCATTTATTGAATTTAATCTTATGCTTAATAGTTTATTAACATAAAACGGATACACACTTTTTAATCATATCATATACATAAAATACGATTAAATAAGTATATGTGAAAAAGTGATTCCATTGATTCATATTTTTAGAATCAACTCACAAGCAAATTATTACATAATTTTTAAGCAAATGAAAAAAAACTTATTTATTTTACTATTTTTATATCTTCATGTTATAGTAACCGGTCAATCTTTTACTGATATTTCGTCTCAATCTGGGATACAAATAGTACCAGCTATGGGCGATTTAGTTGTTTGGTTTGACCATAACAATGACGGTTGGCTTGATTTTTTTGGCGGGACTGAAAATGAAACCTTTTTCTATGAAAATAATGGCGATGGTACTTTCACCAATATTATCGTTAGCTCCGGCTTGAACGATATATTTCCCAGAGCTGTAGCAGTAGGAGACTGTGATAATGACGGGTTCGACGACCTGCTCATCAGTTCTTTTTACATGAACGAACCCCCAAAAGTCTATAAAAACCTAAACGGACAAGGTTTTGAAGAAGTGTTCAGCCCCACAGGTATCAGCAACTCGCATAGAGCCATTTGGATTGACTTTAATGGTGATGGTTTGATAGATTTTATAACAAGTGATATGGCTGATCGAACAAAGCTATTTATCAACAAAGGAAACTGTCAGTTTGAAGAAGCAACTCATATAGGGGAGTTCAATGCAGGAGGCACGGCTGCCGTAGCCGACTTCGATAACGATGGGGTACAGGATATTTATGTTGGTATCAAAAACACATCAAAAACTAGTAGATTATATAAAAATATTGCCGGACAAGCTATACAGGATGTCACCTATAAGGCAGGGCTTTCCGATTTCCGGAACACCGTAGCTGCTGCATGGGGTGATATGGATAATGACGGATTTTTAGAATTGTATGTAGCTAATATTGGATCAAATCGAAACAGTTTATATTATAACAAAGGCAATGGTAGTTTTGAAGATATAACCTTATCAGCCGGTGTCTCAGATGCTGGTGATGCACGTACCTGCGTTTGGCAGGATATAAACAATGATGGATGGATAGACTTGTTCACTACTAACCATACCGCTACCAATAAACTCTTTATCAATAATGGCGACGGTACATTTACAAATATAGCACCTGAGGCTAATATATCAGGTCCTACCGATGGGTTTGGTGTCAGTTGGGGTGATTTTGATAAGGATGGAGATTTAGATGTGTTGATCAGTGGCCATTCTTTTAGCGTTGTGTTACTCCGTAATGATCTGGATAATGAAAACGCATACCTTAACCTGACATTAAAAGGAGTGTTTGATAATAGAAGCGCTATTGGTGCAAGAGCAACCTTATTCAGCAATGGCACTATGCAGATTCGTGAAATAAACGGTGGACGTGGGGCAACAGGACAAGATGCACATGCCATGCATTTTGGATTAGGACAAGCTGCGAAAGTTGATAGCATCATCATCAGCTGGCCAAGTGGTGCAGTACAAAAACTATATGATATAGCTATAAATCAGTTTCTTACAATAGAACAAGAAGGGAACATACCCCCTACCCGATTCAGATTAGCCTATCCAAACTCTGATTCCGTGTATCAAACATCTGAAATTGATTTTGCATGGCAACAATCTTTTGATCCGGACCAGGGTAATCCAATATCATATTATGTTACTATACATACACCTGAGCAGGATACAGTGATCGGCCCCCTTACAGATACACTGAATACTATTCAAATGACTAAATGGATGAACAACGATTCATGCTTTTGGTATGTAACAGCACACGATGGTACAGATTTCACATACAGCGCAGAAGTAAATCAATTACATTACGACTATCAAACCTCAGTATTGAAACCAATTAAAGGCTCAGATGAAGACTTGACTATCAGATATTATCATATTGATCCAACATCAGGAACCATTCGGTTAGAAATTTCATCAGTAACTCATCAACAGCTTCAATGCAGTCTATTTGATTTAAGCGGACGATTAATAAGGCAAGAAGTGGTTGACCTGCCTCAAGGCAATAGTTCACATCAATTAATAATAGATTCAACAGATAAGATTATCATTCTTCATCTGCAAACCACTTCTGGTAACTATAGTCTGAAATTAATTAAGTAACGTTCTTTTATACTATTTATAATTATTTGTTTTGGTTAATTAAGAGAGGCTGTCTTGATTTAGACAGCCTCTCATTTTTTACCCTAATCGTAATCAGGGATTTTCATCTGTGCCGAAAGATACGACCTACTCTATTTTCGTATCACAATCCGCTGATTTCTCACCACTGACGCAGATGATATCTTCATTAAATACATGCCTTCGGATAGATGACCCAAAGAAATAGTTTTTGTAGCTGCATGAACATCCGAACACTCTTCCATATATACTAACTCGCCTAATGTATTAAAAAGACTGATTGAATATGCCGTTTGATGTTCGTCTAAAACAATTGTCAACTGACCATCAGTCGGATTTGGATAGACATAAAGTGCATCTACAAATCTTTCATCAGTTCCAATAGTGCTGTGAACAATAGTTTCTGAAGCTTCAGACCATTCACCTTGTCCACAAATATTGACAGCAGCAACTTGTACTGATGCTATTCCTGTAAATTCCATATTCCAGCTTATTATGGCTTCCGGTGTAGCTCCACTTATTGTTCCGGCCACTGGTGGTTCAATTTTCCACATATAGGATACGGCACCAAGGACAGGTTCTACGCTTACCGTACTTTGCACATACAACGCATGATCTATTGTATCAGGGGTGATGGGCTTGACAGCTTGCCCGGGTAACTGATACAATATAATCTGATGGAAGCCATCAGCATGAGTAACGCAATTATTTCCATCCGATACCTGAATTAGTTGATAAGTTGTTGTTGATTCAGGGAAAACCTGCTGATTCCACGGTGTTTCCGTAGCGAAAACAGATTCCATATCCTGAATATCAACTATCCAAGGGGCCTGGCCTGTCATCGTCAAAACAATCATAGCTGCTTCTCCTTCACATACTCGTGGATCACCAGAAACACTTACCGTTGGCAATGGATGAATCATTAACAGCATAGAACTTTCCACCATAGTTTCATTTCCATAAACAAAAAGGGTCAATTTGATGCTCCCTTGTGCAATATCTTGTTCTGAAGGAGTGTAAATTGGATTGATGATAGTCGCATCCGAGAAGACACCTGTTCCATTCGTACTCCATGACACACTATCGTTTGCAGAAGCACTTGCATTCAACTGATAACTTTCGCCTGCACATATGGCAGCATCTTCACCCGCCCAACCAGAGGTATTGAGTCTGAGAGGAAATACAATATAGTCTAACCAGGCACAGTCTTCACCGTCAGAGCCATTGGCATCTTTCAGATACACCCATTTAAACACATGATTACCGGCTGAAACCGGATAAGTAACTTTTCCCCATTTGATATCTCCTGTCCATTCGCCCATTTTTGTAGCATCTATATAAAAATGCAACTTATCAAAACCCGATTCTGATGAAACCTTTCGATAAAATGAGATTGAATCATCAATATTAGACTCATACTGAAGCAATAGCTGTGAGCTCTGACTATGACTTATGGCACCTGATTTGGCTGAAAACTCACCTTCATAAGGCTCAACATCTGTGATGATCCAGGGTTGATTTCCTCCATTGATCCATTGAAAATCAGTAAAGTCTCCAGACTCAAAGTCTTCAACCATCAAACCAATCTTTGACAGAAAAATATTCTGTGCCGTATATACCCCTGCCGTTACATTGATCGCTAACTCAACTAAAGTCCCTACCGGTGTATCATCTGCGATTGTTATTGAAAACAAAGCCTCGGCAGTTTGGCCAAAAGACATGGAACCTATTGATGATTCAGATAAATTCATCTGAACAAAAGGTGAAGAACAAGTTAATAGGGACGTAACATCATGTGCGTCGCTATGACCGATATTTATAACAGTTGCAATCAGATCAACTGTTTCGCCCGGGTCTAATCGTCGGTTCCCATTTCCTGTCTCATCATTTATCCTCAATTTAGTGATTTCAAACTCTGGTGCCAAAGCAATCAGATTGAAGTCGGCAGCCCAGCTTCCTTCATCAGCAATAATTTGTAATTGAAACGGTAACAGCATATTATCAGGAACCTCATCGCTTAGGTTAAACGCAAACGCATCTTCTATTAGCACTAACTGATCGGGGAGCAAAGTTCCATAATCAGCAATATCATCTGTAATAATCACATAAGGAGAAGAACTACTTAAGCTGACCTGAACATTAGTGGCATTCTCGACACCAAAATTTTTAACTTGTATCCCAAGAACAGCATCAGAATCATAATGAACACTATTTGATGGGATGCCGTCAATGGTGCTGGAAACAAAAGCTACAAAAGGTCCTGTAGCAGGAAGAATATCAATCTCATCCAGATAGGTTACTTTATTATATCCAAATACTGCTATTCTTAATGTACCAATATTTGTAATTGGTGGAAAGCTGATGGTAGCTGAACCATTGGATACTACGCCAGTACCTAAAATCTCTCCATTTATAGTGAGTGAAACTGTAGCGCCTTCAGAATCGGCATTCACTACCATTTCATCCATTCCTAGATGTAAAACCGAGATATGGCTTACATTCATTTCGGTTGGAGGTTTTGTCCTTAGTGTAAGTGTCGGATCGCCAAATAAAATCCAGGTATCATGTGTACTAATACCCGAACTACCATGTAGATCGATCATTCGCATGCTGCCATTGGTAGAAAGGCCTCCTAAAGTTCTTTTAATATTTTCAGCATAACCTTCTACTAATATAGTTACCATTTCATCCTGGCCAGTCATAGGTGCAAGCCATGGCTGTGATATCCAACTCATTTTGGCACCTATGGCACCGGTAGGCTGTCCATTGTGAGAGGCTCTGGTCCACGCCTCCGCAAAACAAGTACCTTCCGTAAAACGGCCATTATCGCATGCTACTGCCCAAATAACCGGCCACCTATCTGTATTGGTAAGCATATTGACATGTGAACTGGAGTAATTTGCTACGCTCCAACTGTTTTGTGAGCCATGATTACAATAATTAATAATACTGGTTCCCTCATTGATACGCTGCGAAATTTGTTCTGCATTGGTGTTAGGTACCCCAGGCACATTGCCATCATATTCCCTGTGCACCATCTGATAGGTATAATTCAGCAGGCTATCACGAATATAATCCATGTGCACATAATCAGCTTCACCCCCATTGTGGCCGCTGCCGGCTCCTTCATTACGAGCAATACCTGTTCCAGTCGCTAACCAATCGGCTGATTGGTTTAAATCACGCTCATAACTGATGACACGTTGTACCATAGTTTGAGTATGAGCTACGGTCTCTACTGAAAAACGCCCCACAAACACCTCATTATATGAATCATCACCCTCCAAGTACCCATAATAATTATCGGAATAACCACCAGAATTACTGATATAATAACTTGGGATATGCTGATGATCGCCTACTAATAAAAGATGGGTCAATCCATGTGTATGGTAATAGTCAGATATAAATTCTTTGATGGATTCAGGCGTTGATCCTACTGATGCCACATCTAACATTTCAGTAGGTCTGCCTATGGTGTTTTTCCACTCAACAAACGGCTGCATGGCTTCCATAAACTGCTGATCGGACAAAACTAACAATGCACCCTGCTCCTCTAAAACAGGATATCTGTTCTGTACATAGTCGTAATTCACAAAATGCCGGGCATAAAGCTGCATAAACTCATAATCTTCTGTTGGTTTATAGCTACTTCGGTTCAACTGGTTCTCACCCCCTGTTCCCACTTTATATGCTTCTATAGTCATACTATGATATACCCGCAAAGTACGTGTAACGGGATTATATGCCACTGGCATGAAGGTGATTACCTGACCTCTGTATCCTCTAAGTATATACGGGTCTTCCAATTGAGCTCTTACAGCCGGGAAAAACGCATCTTGCTCATACAACGAACTATAGGTATAAGGTACGCTTGCCGGATCAATCTGGCGCGAAAAATCACCTTTGGAAGGCGCAATATCTATGTCAGTGTATTCTTCAAAATCAGCTGACAATAGCCTCAGTTCCATCATGTCCTGATCGCCTATGATCATTGATAGGGCATATTTAGGCAGGTCTGGAGCTCCTGGCTCACAGATCGATACCATTTCCGGAAGACTGATGATCGATGCCTTACCCCGAGGCGTTTCAACAGAAGTATTAGCAAATCCACTGATATCAAAACGAATGACAGTGTGTGATTCATCTGCTTCCAATACCTGATAATGTAATCTTTTACTATTTTCAGACTTGATTGAAACCCAATTATCTGAAAACGCAAATAAACAAATTAGGCTAAATACTGATATAAACAATAATCTCCTCATAATCATCTTTTTAAAAAAACAGTAATTATTGATCTGTTCATGGTACATATTATTTGAATTCGTTATGGACAAAAGTAGAAAAACAATGACGGCATTATTTCAGTAGTATCTGGTAATAGGTATCAGTAGTTATTGGTATTTTAACTGTAAAACAATAAAACTTCCTGTTTTCAATTAGATTATCGTTTAATTTTGATTTTAAATCACAAAAATGATACATAGAATTACATATTTATTAAATCTTATACTAATTTTTACCTACACAACAATTATTAAATTATCAGATCAATCAAGAAGCTATAGAATCAATATCAACATAAATTAAAAAAATCAGATTTCTTATGAATAATCAAAGACATTCCTTTTCCTTGTTTTGCAGACTTCTTTCGTTGATCATCTTTTTATGGGGTGTTCAGATATCATTTCCTGCGTATAGTGATTCAGATCATTATTTTTCAAATCCACATCTCACTGACACTATAGTTGTAAACCCACCACCAAGTCAGTTATTAGCTGTTGACGCCGGACAATCCGTAAAGCTTACATGGAAAGCACCTGTTCCATTTAATAAAAAGAACACAACGAGCTTCAGGGATACATTTGAGTTGAATAAAAAGATTGATTTAAAAGAAGTGACACAGTTGGATAATGCAGATGATCCGACGAATGCTACCCCCATTACCTTCTACAAAGGCCGTAAAGACCTTGAATATCCGAACGTCATTTTCGATAACGGCCCTTTCATTAATGCGCCTGGTGCCGGCCCTGATGGAAGTGATCTGAGTGTGTTGCAATCGGAGAGCCTGAATATGAGCACTCATGGCGCTGGTGTTCAACACTGGGTTGGATACACTCTGGCTGATGACTTCACATTAAATGAGGCCAGTGTAATCGAAAGTTTTGCCTTTTATGCATATCAAACGGGAAGTACAAAAAACAGTGCTATTGATGAGGCTTATATACAAATATGGGATGGTGATCCACGTGAAGACGGTCAGATCATCTGGGGCGATATGACTACCAATATTTTATCAGCCACTTACTGGACAAATTCTTACAGAGTGAGTGAAACAAGTATTGTAACTACACGTCCAATAATGAATGTTACATGCGTTACACCTCAACTAATCCTACAGCCGGGTACGTATTGGGTTCAGTTCAGCCTTGACGGTACCATGGATAACGGTCCATGGGCTATTCCAATTACTATAAACGGAGTAACGAATACAGGAAACGCAATCCATATTTCACCGGACGGTTGGATACCATATTTAGATGGAAACACCAATGAACCACAAGGATTTCCTTTTGTCATTCAAGGTATAACCGGAAATGGTAATTATGTAAATGGATCATTATCAGGATATAAGATACTGAGAGATGGAGAATTAATAGCAACATTAGGGCCTGAAACTACAAGTTTTCACGATCAATCATTGCAAGGCGGCACTTATACGTATTCGCTAATTGCACTATATGATCAGCCTTTCCCGGGAGAGTCTAACCCATTAATAACCAAAGCTATCGTCATTGATCCTGCAGACTTGCCTTTTGTAGAAACATGGACAAAAACTAATTTTCAAGATAATAATTGGACATTCAGTCCTATACAAGGAAATTGGAAAATGGAAAATAGCTCTGGCAATCCAGCACCTACAGCAAGATTTTACTGGAGTCCGGGCTTAGGAAATTATTATCTCGCACTGATCAGCAATTATATTGATGCTACTCAGGCTGTTGACAATGTTACACTCCAATTTGATATCCTTTTGAGCAATTACGCTAATACAGGAAACGAAAAATTATTAGTCAGTGTATGGGATGGAAATGACTGGGTACTGATAGAAACCTTTTCAAATACAAATTCAATATTTTGGACTACTAAAACATACGACATTACGCCGCATGCACTAAATAAGCTAACCAAAGTAAAATTCGAAGCCAGAGGCAATAACTCAACCAACATTAAGTATTGGGAAATTGATAATATCAAGGTATATGAAGGCATATCAAATCTTATCCCAAAAATTTCAGTCAATCCCACTAACCTGAAATTCTGGGTTCCGCTTGACGGCAGTCAAAGTAAGACAATAGATATGACAAATATTGGCATTGATCCTCTGTATTGGATGAATACCGTTCAATATGCTGATCAGTATATGATGAAAACCAGTGATCTTCATGGAATCTCTACAGATATACAATCAGAAGCACTCCATGCCGCAGCTCTGAGCTCAAAAGAAGTAAATGAGGCAGATACTGTGATACTGCATTACGACACAGAACAAGCTAATGCAATGGGACTAACAAATGGCGGTTATTTTTATGCAGCAGTACGATTTCCGCTTGATATAACTAACTCTTACGAAAGCTACTCCATAACTTCAGTTGATATCTTCATTGAAGATGCTCCCATAAACAGTACTCTGTATATATGGAACAAAGGCAGTGACTTCGGACCAGGCAAGCAATTACATCGACAAGCATTTACAGCTACTGCCAACAGCTGGAATACAATTACACTAAATTCTCCTATAGCTATTACATCACAGGATATTTGGATAGGTTATTCTATGACACATTTATATAACCAACTCCCAGCCGGCTGCGATGCCGGACCGGCAAATCCTGAAGGTAACTGGATATCAACCGATGGCACAAACTGGAAACATCTGACAGAATATGATTTTTACTTTAACTGGAATATCAGGGCAAGAGCACAAAGTAGTAGCTATAACTGGATTAGCCTGACACAAAACTCAGGAACTATCTATCCTAATGACTCACAACAGCTTACCGTTACTGCCAATGCAAGCGATCTGCCCGCAGGCAGACATCATGCCAATATCGTTATTGCCAGCAACGATCCGGATACTCCCTATAAAATAGTTCCAGTCGAACTGAATGTCGGAGTAGGCTTACACGAAGATGAGCAAGAAAAATTTACAGTATTTCCAATACCGGCCAATGAAAAGTGTATGATTAAATTAGATACCGACTTCCAAAATCTTCGTATCATTAGTTCCTTGGGGAAAGTTATGATCGAGATGAACGTATCTGGAAAAAGAGACATACAACTCAACACACAAACCTATACCCCTGGAGCCTATATCCTGCAACTCATCAGTGCGGAAGGTTACCAGTACAATAAACCCATACTGATCAGCCGATAACATTAATCCCCCACTTTATTAACCGAAAACAGGTATTTTACGTACAATACCTGTTTTCTTTTTGCATCTTTTACAAAACAATTTAAATTAGCCCGACATAAAAAAATGTTTGGCTATGAATAAATTAACTTTACTGAGTACAGCGTTTTTCATTTCACTGTTATGGCCTTGTTCCATATTAGCCCAAAACGATGCTGTTGTTGACCGTATCATCGAAATTGGCACTACCGACAATCGTACTATGGAGCATTTAGATATACTTACCAACAGGTTTGGTGGCCGTATCCTAGGTTCTGATGCGTACGACAATGCTGCCCGCTGGGCTGCCGAGAAGTTCAGAGAGTGGGGTATGGAAGTGATCCTTGACGATGTAGGCGAGCTGCCTGTTGGATTCAACCGGGGCCCATGGTTTGGTCGCATGCTGAGTGAAAATGGCATGAACCTGCATTTTGCAACACCTTCCTATACATCTGGTACCAAAGGAGTTCAAAAAGGTCATGTAGTCATCGAACCTAAAACACAAATACAGTTCGACCGAATGAAAGGCAAACTGAATGGAGCATGGGTATTAGTATCAGGCAAGAGTAAAGGATGGCCGATTGACTTCTCAGAAGAAGCAGATCAGAAACGAACTGAGATCATCGCTCAAAATGCGGAGATAGAAAAGAAAAACTTTGAGATACAACGCGAAAACTGGCAGAATCGTGGCAGTGGAAAACCCGAAAAAGAACTGCTGCCATATATAGAAGAGCCAGCCTTGTTTTATCAAGAAATGGTAGAAGCCGGTATTTTAGGTATCATACAGTCAGCCCCTAATCCGATCACTGCACTGTACGACCGTAAGAATTTAGAAAATATGAGCTTCGAGAACCTGCCTGGCGTACCCGACATCAAGCTTGACGAACATCAGTACGCCATCATCGAGCAAATGGCAAAAGAACGGCAGCGGTTTGAGTTAGAGTTTAATATCCGTAATCATTTTCGCTTAGGACCTATCCCTTATCATAATGTTATTGGAGTAATTCCTGGCACCGAATTCCCGGATGAATATGTGATTGTAAGCGCCCATCTTGATTCGTATGACGTAGCTACGGGCACAGTGGACAATGGCTCGGGTGCAGCACCTACTATAGAAGTAGCACGCCTGCTGATGGAAGCAGATGCAAAACCTAAACGTAGTATTATGGTCATCTTATGGACAGGCGAAGAGTTTGGACTCTTAGGCTCACAAAGTTGGGTAGACCGGAATACCGATAAACATGATAAGATAGCAAATATGTTTAACAGAGACGGAGGCCCTACCGTAGCTAACAGCATCAGCGTGCCAGTCGCCATGATGGAAGATTTTGAAAAAATTTGCGAGCCGCTGAACAGCATCAACCCAGAGTTTCCGTTCACCCTCAAAGAAAGCACTCCCATGAAACGCCCAACAAAACCATGGAGCACCGATAGCGGCCCTTTTGCAGTTGCCGGAATACCCACACTGACATTCGGTACTGCCGATACCAAAGGATACGACTTCAACTACGGTGAAATATGGCACACCGAGCGCGACTTGTATAATATGGCTATACCAGAATATTTAGAACATACTCCCATTGTTACAGCCATAGTGGTGTATGGAATCGCAAACCTTGATCATCTGCTCTCACGAGAAGGATACTGGTTAAAAAACAGCAACGAGAAAGAAACTAAAGGAAAAAAGAAAAAATAAAACCCATCAATGATCTGCCCCCTTCTTACACGCTAGAAAATGTCTTGCTGAGAAAATTATTTTTTAAAAACTCTTAAAACTCCTTGACGATAGGAAATTTTATTGTACTTTTGCACCGAAAAACGTTTTTGGTACAATTATATCATGGGCTCAGTTTCAACAAAAGATATCATAGTAGAAGTAGCCGGCAGGCTGTTCAGCCGATATGGGTTTCACAAGACATCCATGGATGAAATAGCAAGAACAGCACGTAAAGCCAAAGGATCGCTTTACTACCATTTTGCCAGCAAAGAAGAACTTTTCAGAGAAGTGATATTCAAAGAGTTTGAATCTTTTAAAAATCAATTGGAAATCATCACCACAGACACTCGTTTAAGTGCATTCGAAAAGATCAAACACTATCTCCTCAAAAGAATGGAAATTCTTAACACCGCTACAAACTACCATGAAACACTGCAAGCAGACTTCTTCGAGAAATTCCATTTTGTGGATCAGCTTCGCAACGACCTGACAAAATGGGAAAAAGAAAAACTGCATGCAATGATCTTGCAAGGAATTGCCAAAGGCGAAATTAAATTAAATGAACATATTGATGTATTGTTAGATATGCTGCTTATGGTACTGAAAGGACTTGAAATACCATTTTTCCTGCAAAAACAATACAACAATTACGCTCCCTACTTCGAAGGGTTAATTGATATTTTAAACAAAGGAATATCTACATAATTTTTTTATCATAAACCGACTATAAAACATAAATAGTATAAATATAGCATAAATGTCAGCAAGAAAACATTTTACCGAACGCATCATTCAGCACCGATGGCTGATCATTGTTTCAGTCATTCTTATCACCATAGTTTTTGGTTATGGCCTGACGCGCATACGTATCAATCCGGACATCATGAGCTCATTGCCCGGTGACGACGAAGTAGCAAGGCTTTACAAAGAAATAGGAGAAGAGTTTGGGGGCAATGATATCGGACTGGTAGTACTCGAAACCAATGATATCTTCACTTTAGAAGCTTTGGATCATATCCGCATGGTTACTGATAGCATTTATTATACCCCTGGCATCATAACAGTAACTAGTCTGACAAATATTATAGACATTAAAAGCTCCGACTGGGGCATTGAGATAGGTAAGTTAGTAGATGAGTATGAGTTACCTGCCACCCGGCAAGAGATGGATGAGCTACGGGAGTATGTGATGTCGAAAGATATGTATAAAGGGCTTATAGTATCGGAACAGGAGGATGCGGCCGCCATCATCTTCACTTTTGAAAACAGCGATGACAAACAAGCTATTGCGCGTAGCATCAAAGAAAAGATAGAATCACTCCATTTGCCGGAGACAATTTATTATGGTGGTCTCCCAATGATGATGAATGATGTGAGCGATCTGATTGTCAACGACATCATATGGCTTGTTCCACTTGTGTTCGTACTGATTGCCTCTATACTGCTGATAAGTTTTCGATCGCTCAACGGATTGCTTATGCCGTTGCTGTCGGCAGGTATTGCCATTATATGGACTATGGGTATCATGGCCTTTGCAGGTTTTGAAGTAACTATAATAACCAATATCATTCCTGTTGTATTACTTGCCGTTGGAAGTGCCTATTCGATCCATATTTTGAATAGTGTGAATAATGCTCAGGGCGAGAACAGGAAGGAAAGACTACTCAACGCCTTAAAATATATTACTACCTCTGTGATCCTCGCTTCGGCAACTACCATAGTAGGATTTATCTCATTTGTGTTCGGAGCTTATCTGTTGATGATCCGTAACTTCGGACTATTCAGCGCAGTGGGTACAGGAATTGCCCTACTTCTGTCAGTATTTTTTGTGCCAGCACTTTTAGCAGTCATGCAAGACAAAAAAACAGCACCAACAAAGCCAAAAAAAACAAATAAAGCCCTGCTTGATCGCATACTGACACCCTTGATTGAATATGTTTTCAAGCATCCGAAATTCATATTAACAGCATGGTCAGTAGCGTTGGTGATAAGCGTGTGGGGAATATTCAAGATACAAACCAGCGTAAACATTGTAGATTATTTCAAAAAAGATAATCCGGCTCGCATATCTGAAAACCTGCTTCAGGAAAAATTTGGAGGTACTATGCCTGTTTTCGTGGTTTTTGAAGGCGATATACAAGAGCCTGATCTGTTAAAAACCATGTCTGAAACTGCCAAGTTTATGAAGACAGACCCTAATATATCTGTGGCACAATCAGTGGCCGATCTCATTGAGCAAATGAATGATGCGATGGGCGAAGGATTGGAGGTGCCGGACGAAAAAGCAAAAATTGAACAACTCTGGTTCTTATTGGATGGTCAGGAGATCATGTCGCAACTTGTGAACGACGAACTTACAAAAGGGGTCATATTAGCAAAACTTGCTTCCATTGACAGCCGGGATATGGAAAGCTTCACTAAAAAAATGGAGCAATATATCGAAGCACATCAGTCAGATACATTCAAAATGTCGCTTACCGGCATGCCTTCCGTATATGTAGAGTTAGAGCACAGTTTAGTTAAAAGCCAATATACCAGCATCCTAATTGCTATTATAATGGTTATCATTATAGTCGGGATCATGCTCAAATCATTGAAACGTGGATTTTTCACTTCTCTGCCAGTTATCTCTACCGTTATTATATTACTTGGCTTTCTCGGGCATACCGGAATTACATTAGATATTGCCACTGTATTGGTTGCAAGTATTGCCTTAGGAATAGGAATAGACTATTCAATACATATCATCACGGGCTACACCAAGTTTTTGAACCATAGCGGACAAACCGAAGAAGCAATACGTAGCGTGCTGAAAACAAGCGGAAAAGCAGTTATTATCAACCTATCATCCGTAGCAGCAGGATTTTTGGTATTGCTCTTTTCAAACCTGATACCGCTTCAAAGTTTCGGACTATTAGTGGCATTAAGCATGGTAGTATCCGGTATTGGAGCCCTGACTATGCTGCCGGCTACTTTGTTGTTAGCCTACAGAAACGAAAATAACAAACTGAAATAGAAACTAAATCACATAATAATATCATGAAACAGCTAAGTAAATTTTTTATAGTTGTCTGTATGTTAAGTTTTGGAGCAAGCTCATATCTGATTGCTCAAACCGGTACAGAAATCCTTGAAAAGATGGACGATGTCATGTATGCATCGAAAAATCTGAAAGCTAATAATACGATTATCCTGATTGACAAAAACGGAAAAGAAGAACGTCGTGATGCCTATGTCCGTCAGATGGGCACCGACAAACGGCTGTTCCGCTTTACTTCACCTGCATCTCAGGCAGGTATATCGGTGCTGTCGTTGCCCGATGAAGTGATGTACGTGTATCTGCCTGCCTTTGGCAAAGAAAGGAGAATTGCTACCAGTGCAAAAAATCAAAACTTTGCCGGAACAGACTTCTCCTACTTCGACATGGAATCGGTATTATTTACCGATAAATATGAGGCTACATTGCTTCAGACTAATGAATTGAGCTACCAATTGGAACTGATACCAAAAGTCCGTTCCGACTACTCAAAAGTAATCGCCCATATACATAAAACACATTTCTATCCTGAAATCATGGAGTATTATGATAAAGCCGGAAACAAAATCAAGGAAGCACGATACACGTTCTCCAAAAAAGGAAAGTATTGGAACTCGGATGAGATTGAGATGACTGACCTGAAAAAAAATCATAGGACCAAAATGCTGATGACTGATGTGGAGCACGACAGCAATCTGACCGATGAAGATTTCACCATACGAAAGCTGATAGAATAACTCATAAAATTGAATAATATGAATACCCGGAGCCTATTACTCATCCCGCTGTTTGTTCTATTTTGTTCGGCTGTACTCATCGCACAAGAGGATGCCGGGCTTAGGCTGTATGGCGAACTAAAAACAGACCAGCGGATTTTACTAAAAGACAAGAACAACTGGGCATGGAACGAAAACCGGTTGACCCTGAAGCTTGACAAACGAATATCGGGTAGCTCAAAGTTCTATGGCGAGATGTGGATACGTAACTTAGGTCTGCCAACCGTCTATTCTACCTCCGATCTGTATAACAAAGGGATAGCCGATCCTTTTCAGTTTGAACTCCGACAAGCATATGTGCGCTTGCAAGACTTTCCAATCAAAAACATGGATATTAGTCTGGGACGGCAACATATCACATGGGGTACGGCCGATAAGCTGAATCCTACCAATAATCTCAACCCGTACGACCTGGAAGACCTGCTTGATTTTGGCCGACAACGAGGCACAGAAGCATTGGATATACAGTATTATTTCAATCATGACTTTTCTTTACAAGCTGTGTATATCCCCTTCTTCAGGCCGGCTACCCTGCCAATAGGTATTTTCTCCAATATGTTGAATCCTGCTATGGAACTTCCTCCAGGAATGATTATCAAGCAGTTTTCTGACACGCTGATGATGCCAGCACCCAATTTTAAAGAGAATGCATCAGCCGGACTGCGTTTTAAAGGATTTATCAAAGGCATGGACTTCTCACTGAGCTATGCGTATACATACGACGGACTACCCTTAGCTGTTAATAACACTTTCACCCGTTTGGATCTGGCGGGAGGTGCCAAGATAGAATCCGAGCTGACCTATGCCCGAACTCACGTATTCGGCGCCGATATAGCAACTACCTTAGGTGGCTTTGGAATTTGGGGAGAAGCAGCTGTCATCCTGCCACAGAAAGATATCATCATGCATAACGATTTGTCGGGCTACTATACGGGTCTTCCTTTTCCGGTTACTTACGACACCGTCGTGATGAACAAAAAAGAACCCTATGTGCGTTTTGTTGTTGGTAGCGACTATAACTTCCCTGACGGATCATATATGAACCTGCAATATATGCATGGGTTTATTCACGAACACGGTCAAGGCAACCTGAATGACTACTTCTTCCTAAGGTATGAGAAAAGTTTTTTCAGGGAAAAGCTAAAGCTAAGTCCTGTTTCCGGAGCCTTTATAGTGACCGACTGGAACGCTCTAAAATCGAATTATGCTGTGGTGTATATGCCTGAAGTTAGTTTTATGGCTACCCCAAATACAGAATTACGCCTCTCAGCTGTCTTTTCTGACGGACAGGGCGATAATCTGTTTGCCCGGCTGAAAGATTTCAATATGTTGATTTTTAAAATTGCATATAGCTTCTGATCGTTCTGGGGAACCGTTTTTGATGCTACGAACTACCCATAAAATCCTTGAGTATATAGGTTGGTTAGTTTCAATTGCCTGGCATAAGCAATGGCACTTTCGTACTCAGAGCGGGAGATCGTACGGGTCAGTTCCGGAAAATCCCAGGCTTGATACACAGGCCTGTATTGCGACATCAGATTGATGTAAGTATCCAAAGGAAGATGGGTAGCAATCCATTCAAGGATTGGATGAGTTCCCGACACCTCATTTGGCATGACGAGATGACGTATCATCAGACCTCTATACAACAAACCGTCTGATGCCGGCCTTGCCGTACCCACCTGACGTTGCATTTCAAGCAAGGCTTCCCGGACAATCCCGGGATAGGAGGCAGTACGAAAAGCATAGGTGGCAGCCGCTTTGGAGTGGATGAATTTGAAGTCAGTGAGGTAGATATCTACCACTCCATCCAATATCTTCAGGATCTCAATGCGTTCCCAACCGCTGGTATTATACACCAATGGGATACGCAACCCTTGAGAAGCTGCCTGATCTAGTGCCAAAATAAGATGTGGGGAATAATGAGTGGGAGTGACGATATTGATGTTCGAACAACCTGACTGCTGCAGACCTAGCATGATAGCTGCCAACTGGTCAATACTATAGATCATTCCTCCCGCTCCCCTACTGATTTCCCAATTTATACAAAAGACACACTGCATGCTACAATGCGTCATAAATATAGTTCCCGAACCTCCTTGTCCAACCAACGCATCTTCTTCGCCAAAATGCAGATGATAGGAAGCTATCTCAAGCCGGTCGTCCGCTCCACACCAGCCTTGTTCCCCTTGCAGACGGTTGGCGCCGCAGCGGTGCGGACACAGCTCACAACGAGCCATCATAGCCCACAACTGCTCCCCCTTTTCACGGAGAGCACCTGTTGCATACAGTTTTTGATATCCTGGCTCAAAATGTATCACCCTATCCTTTTTGTTCGTAAACACCAAGTTTTCATATACCCCAGACTAAGATACAAAAAACAGCAGACCTATCGACTAACTGTGTTAGAAGATACTCTTTAACAACCACAGTTTCAAAGACCTTACACAATCCCAAGATGTCTCTAAGACCATTTCTTCGAAGATGTATTGATTCAAAGCGGATAAGTTAATGGTTTCATCGTAGGGGGGTTGTATCTTTGTCACAATTAAGTAGTTTGAACAGCAAAACAGCTGCGACAGCTAAACAAATTAAACGAGAAACAATGCCAATATCAGTAACAGATCTATTGACACAAACAGAACTTTCAGCCGATGAACTTAAAACTGTTCAGTGGGGAATCATGCCAACTTCTTCAGAAATTGGAATTTACATCATTTCTATATAGATAGGGAGGGTGCGCAAGAGAAAAATCATTGCCCGTTAGGGCTTACATATCATCAAAAAGCATCATTGAATTGAAAAATCATTGCCCTTTAGGGCATACATATCAATAGCAAGCATCATTGAATTGAAAAACAATTGCCCGTTAGGGCATACATATCAATAGAAAACATTGTTGCATTGTGAAATCATTGCCCGTTAGGGCATACATATCAATAGCAAGCATCATTGAATTGAAAAACAATTGCCCGTCAGGGCATACATATCAATAGAAAACATTGTTGCATTGTGAAATCATTGCCCGTTAGGGCATACATATCAATAGCAAGCATCATTGAATTGAAAAACAATTGCCCGTCAGGGCATACATATCAATAGCAAGCATCATTGAATTGAAAAACAATTGCCCGTCAGGGCATACATATCAATAGAAAACATTGTTGCATTGTGAAATCATTGCCCGTTAGGGCATACATATAAATAGCAAGCATCATTGAATTGAAAAATCATTGCCCGTCAGGGCATACATATCAATAGAAAACATTGTTGCATAAAGAAATCATTGCCCGTTAGGGCATACACCACATCAAAATGATTTATTTAGAATTTTTGTTGTTAAATTTTTTTAGAACGTCTATAAACGCAATAAAATCCATTAAATGTGTAAGCCCTAAAGGGCTATCAAAATCATTTCCTATCCTATATTTTATGGATATGTAAGCCCTACGGGCTATTTAAAAACAAGCTTCTTGCAAAAAGCATATCCATTGCCCGTCAGGGCATACATATCATTAGAAAGCATCATTGAATTGAAAAACAATTGCCCGTTAGGGCATACATATCAATAGAAAACATTGTTGCATAGAAAAATCATTGCCCGTCAGGGCATACATATCAATAGAAAGCATTGTAGCATAGAAAAATCATTGCCCGTCAGGGCATACATATCATTAGAAAGCATCATTGAATTGAAAAACAATTGCCCGTCAGGGCATACATATCATTAGAAAGCATCATTGAATTGAAAAACAATTGCCCGTTAGGGCATACATATCAATAGAAAACATTGTTGCATTGTGAAATCATTGCCCGTTAGGGCATACATATCAATAGCAAGCATCATTGAATTGAAAAACAATTGCCCGTCAGGGCATACATATCAATAGAAAACATTGTTGCATTGTGAAATCATTGCCCGTTAGGGCATACATATCAATAGCAAGCATCATTGAATTGAAAAACAATTGCCCGTCAGGGCATACATATCAATAGCAAGCATCATTGAATTGAAAAATCATTGCCCGTCAGGGCATACATATCAATAGCAAGCATCATTGAATTGAAAAATCATTGCCCGTCAGGGCATACATATCAATAGAAAACATTGTTGCATAAAGAAATCATTGCCCGTTAGGGCATACACCACATCAAAATGATTTATTTAGAATTTTTGTTGTTAAATTTTTTTAGAACGTCTATAAACGCAATAAAATCCATTAAATGTGTAAGCCCTAAAGGGCTATCAAAATCATTTCCTATCCTATATTTTATGGATATGTAAGCCCTACGGGCTATTTAAAAACAAGCTTCTTGCAAAAAGCATATCCATTGCCCGTTAGGGCATACATATCAATAGAAAGCATCGATATGTTGAGAATTTATTGCCCGTTAGGGCATACATATCAATAGCAAGCATCATTGAATTGAAAAATCATTGCCCGTTAGGGCATACATATCAATAGCAAGCATCATTGAATTGAAAAATCATTGCCCGTTAGGGCATACATATCAACAGAAAGCATTGTTACATTGAGAAATCATTGCCCGTCAGGGCATACATATCAATAGAAAGCATTGTTGCATTGAGAATTCATTGCCCGTCAGGGCATACATATCAATAGAAAACATTGTTGCATTGTGAAATCATTGCCCGTTAGGGCATACACCACATCAAAATGATTCATTTAGAATTTTTGTTGTTAAAATCTTTTAGAACGCCTATCAACGCAATAAAATCCATTGCAATGTGTAAGCCCTATAAAGGGATATCAAAATCATTATCAGCTTATCTTCTCCACCCATTCATACCATGCCTCTAAACCTTCTCCCGTTTTAGCACTTACCAACAAGAACTCAAGCTGAGGATTCACTTTACCCGCAAAATCCATAAACTTATCCATATCAAAATCAAGATAAGGAAGCAAGTCAGTTTTATTGATCAGACAAAGATCTGATGTCTCAAACATATGCGGATATTTCACCGGTTTATCCTCGCCCTCGGTTACACTGACGATCAACACCCGACGGGTCTCACCCAGATCGAACAAAGCCGGACACACCAGGTTTCCAACATTCTCAATAAACAAGGTAGTTTTTGGTGTCAGCTCCAACTGTTTCATAGCATGGTTTATCATCAACGCATCTAAGTGGCAGCCTTGTCCTGTATTGATCTGTATGACAGCGGCTCCTGCCTGTTCGATCCGGTTGGCATCCAGCATGCTTTGTTGGTCTCCTTCTATCACTGCTATATCCCATGAAGTTCGTTTTTCGGTTATGGTACGTTCCAAAAGGGTCGTCTTTCCAGAGCCGGGTGAGCTGACCAGGTTCAACGCCTTGATCTGCAAAGCCTCAAAATAGCCTCTGTTACGCTCGGCAGTCAGATCGTTCTTGGAAAGTATATTTCGCTGTATCTCCACCACTCTGCTCTGAGGTGTATGGGTGTGAGCATGGCTATAATCGTGATGATGATCATGATCATGGTCATGATGATGCTCGTGGCCGTGATGATGAGTGTGAGTCATATGAGGTTGACCGGGTTTTCTATAAGTGATGTGATCATCTTCTCCACATCCGCAAGTTCCACACATATTCTGCTTATTTGAGGTTAGTCATATTCTATTTCAATGGACTGTATATGTAACTCCCTGCCTTTCACCATGATAGTTTTCACACTTTGACAATACGGGCAGAGCTTGAAATAATCGTCCGGCACAAATTCCTTTGCACATTCTTCACATTTCATCAGGGCATCAATCCAGATATAGTCCCATCTTGTATGTGTTAAACTTGTATGCCGTACAGCTTCTTCCATAGCTACATACAGGGCATCGCGTTCTATTCCGGCAAATTTTCCAATATGGAGGCAAACCGAAGCTATCGTATCTGCCTGGTGCTTTTTTGCTTCCTCAAGAACCAACTCAGTAATCTGGAACGCAATGGATAGCTCGTGCATAACACATTAATTCTCCTACAAATATACATTATTTATATAGCCTAAGCTTTATGGTTATATAGAATAGTCAAGAGAATTTTCAGCAGGTGATTTCGGAAGCAGCCGTTTATTGAAATGTGTTTTAAGCAGGAAGATTGTGATACGGCTTGATTACTCCAACCCAAACAGTTGTCGCATGCGGATTATCAAATCCGTCTTTTCCCAGGCAAAGAACTCCACTTGCTTGAAGTATCTTGTATGTCCGTTAGTTGTCTCCCGCCGGGTTAGGTTATCTTCATAATACACTTCTACTTCACGGCTGAACGGGTCTCGTCCGAAATGTCCATATGAAGCAGTAGGTTTATAGATTGGGTTTTTAAGTCCAAACCGGTTGACTATCGCATAAGGGCGTAGATCGACCAATGTATGTATTGCGTTTGCAATATCAATATCCGACATTGGTCTGCCTTGGGCATCTTTCACCTTAGCTGTCCCGAAGGTATTCACATAAAACCCAACCGGTTTGGCAACGCCTATAGCGTATGCCACCTGTACCAACACCTCATCTGCTATACCTGCTGCCACCATATTCTTTGCTATATGGCGGGTGGCATAGGCTGCTGAGCGATCAACTTTTGAAGCATCTTTACCCGAGAAGGCTCCACCTCCGTGAGCACCTCTCCCACCGTAAGTATCTACTATGATCTTACGTCCGGTCAATCCGGCATCGCCATGAGGGCCACCTATAGTAAACTTACCGGTAGGATTAACCAATAGTGTGTATTCGTGCTCGAACAAAGCCTGTATCTTCTGTGGCAGATCTGCTTTTACTCTGGGGATAAGGATATTACGGATGTCATTGGTAATTTGTTGCAGCATTACATCTTCAGTATCAAAATCGTCATGTTGGGTCGAAACGATGATAGTATCTATATACAGAGGTTTCCAACCATGTTCGTATGCTACGGTAACCTGCGACTTGGCATCAGGACCTAAATAAGTCATCTGTTTTCCCTCACGGCGTATAGCTGCTAGCTCCTGAAGCAGAATATGGGATAGTTCTGTTGTTATCGGCATCAGGTTATCCATTTCAGAGCAGGCATAACCGAATATCATTCCCTGATCACCTGCCCCTTGATCTTCGGGTACTGCTCTCACCACCCCTTGGCTGATATCGGGCGACTGCTCTTGTATGGACGACAGTACCCCGCATGAGTTACCGTCAAAACGATAGTTAGCTTTGGTATAACCAATTTGATTAATTGTCTGGCGTACAATGGATTGTATATCCACATAGCCTTTGGTCTTCACTTCGCCTGCCACTACCGCTAAACCGGTTGTAACAAGAGTTTCTACAGCAACTTTTGATTCCGGATCAAAACGCAGGATCTCATCCAATATGGCATCAGATATCTGATCGGCTACCTTGTCGGGATGACCCTCAGAGACCGATTCAGACGTAAATAAATAACCCATGATATATATGATTTAATTTGACGAAACAATAATTGTGAGGGAGTTTGATTGTGCGGCCAAAATTGTTTTAGCATTTTTTTCTGTGGTTGCAATCAATCAAATCCTTCCACATCGGCTAAAAGCCAAAATGATTGCGCAAAGATACAGCATATTTTTTCCGTCCACTATAAAACTGGTTTGTTATTTTTTTGTCAGTTGGAAGAAGGTTTCTTCTAATCTGAGTGTTTTCCGTTGCAGCGATAATATATGTAGCTGTTGATCAGCAGCCCACCTGTTCAGATCGGCTCGTATATCTTTTCCTTTTACTGGTTCAAGCAGCCAGTTGTTGTCGTGCTGATGCGAATATCTGCGAAGATTGCTCAATCGTTTGAACTGATGCGGCTGAACAGCTCTATCAAATTCCACTAGTATCACCTCACCTCCAGCCATTGACATCAGATTTAAGGTAGTATCATATGCTACTATACGTCCTTTGTTGATGATAATAGCCTGATCGCAAACCGCTTCAACCTCCTGCATTATATGCGTGGACAAGATCACCGTTTTCGACTTACCCAATTCTTTGATCAGGTTTCTGATATCTACCAATTGATTAGGATCAAGTCCCGACGTAGGTTCATCTAAGATGAGCACCTCCGGATCGTGCAGCATGGCTTGAGCCAGACCTACTCTTTGACGAAAACCTTTGGAAAGCATCCCGATCTTTTTATGCAGCTCTATTTCAAGGCCAGTCAATTCGATCATTTCCTCTATACGTTGTGAAGCTTTCTTGCCAAGCTTATATATTCCTGCCACAAACGACAGATATTCACGAATATACATATCGGTGTATAAAGGATTCGTCTCGGGCAGATATCCAACCAATCGTTGTACTTGTTGAGGATGCTCCTGCACATCGAAGCCCATCACACTAGCGGTGCCTTCCGTAGGAGGTATAAAACAACTTAATATCTTCATTAAAGTAGATTTCCCGGCTCCGTTAGGACCTAATAAACCTACTATCTCACCCGGCTGTATAGTTAATGAAACATCATCAAGAGCTTTTTGCTCACCATACCTTTTAGTGATCTTGTTGACTATGACTGACATGAAAACTTAAAGTTATTTTACCCGACAAAAGTAGCTAAAAAACCTATTACAGCTTTGATTTCAAAGCTTCCTGACAATTCAACCCAAAATTGTTTCTTGGAAAAAAAATAGAGTCTGAGCTGTGCAAAGCCATTCCATACAGCTCTACAACAATACACTTTTTGTTGTCCCAGGCAATTTTCATCATCTTTTTCGGTAAACTTTGACAAAATTTGTGTGTATCTGTGTCTTACTTGAAGATTCTGGAATCCATATAATTTTTTTTGTCTATTTTTGTAGGCTAAAACGTACCGCAATCATAACATGCTTTTACAAGCCTGTAAACTCATACATATAACACTATATTTATGGAATACAACACTTCCCGTGAGCCTATGATCATAGCCGAATATGGCCGGAACATACAGTTGATGATTGAACAGCTTTTGAAGATCGAAGACCGTAATGCCCGTACGCGTGCTGCCTATTTTATAGTGGAAGTCATGGCACAAATGAATCCTCAGGTCAAAGAATCATCCGACTTTATGCATAAGTTATGGGATCATCTGCATATTATCAGCCAATATAAATTAGATATAGACGGCCCGTATCCGGCACCTAAGCCGGGCACACTCCAGAAAAGGTCATACAAAATAGTTTATAACCAACATTCTATACAGTATGGACATTACGGACATCATCTCGAAGCAATCATCAAAAAGGCCATACTGCTTGACGATGGTGCTGAAAAAGATGCATTAGTCGAGGCTATTGCTAATCAGATGAAGAAGTTATATCTCTCATGGAATCATGAAACAGTCAATGATGCTACTATTGCTGAAAATCTCGAAGAAATGTCGGGTGGAAGGCTAACGATCAAAGAAAACATGAAGATCATGACTGTGTCTGAGATAGTTGCGAAAAATATTGGAAATATTCCTTCTCCACAAGAGCACAAAAAGAAGAAACACGGTGGAAAACGTGGACCTCAAAGCCAACGCTCAAGGAAATAAACAGCTTATCCCCTTTGTAACCTATCGACTGTTCCGAATACTTATAGGACAGTTTGAATCAATAACGCATCAGGCTACTCATCAACTATGCTTCAATGCATATTCCTTGCCGGCTTGCAGAGCTTTCAGATTCAACTCAACTATATCATCTCCCTTGGAAGCAAAGAGCTGCATGACAGCATTTTGCAAGGTCTCATATTTCAAGTCTAAAAACGGACTGGCAGCACCAAGCACCACAATATTCGCCGATTTCACAGAACCACATTCTTTAGCTATGGCATCGGCATCTAAGGTGATATACCTGTTTTGTTTCCATATCTCGTCAAGCACCACTTCTACTTGGGGATAGTCAGGTATGTTTACAAAAGGATTCATAGAACTGATGATCCATCCATTGCGATGCAGCATTGGCAAGTACCTTAGTGATTCCATTGGTTCTACAGATATGATCAGGTCGGCTTTCCCTTCGGGTATCAGGTCACTTGCAATAGGATCGGAAGCTATTCTAAGGTGTGACTGCACTGCACCACCTCTTTGACTCATCCCATGCACCTCAGCTTGCTTCAGAAACAGATTCTCGGCTAAGGCAGCTAACCCTATACAAGCGGCTATACTCAGTATGCCTTGTCCACCCACACCGGCTAATATGATATCTTTTTTCATAACTCCTTCTTTCTCTTTGGTTTATCTTGCGATTAGTAACTTTATGACTTTGCCAATTTACGGGCACTTGCTTTTTGTCGCATCCTTCTGTTAAGCGTCTGTATGCATTCACGACGTGGAATAATAACCGAAACCCCATGATATTCTAATTCTTTTTTTATTATCTCCACATTCTCGTCATGGTATCTTCTCAAAGGTCTTATAATATGTAGATGCTCTTCCTCAACGCCTAATCCTTTACAAATATCTTCTATCTTTCCAAAAGCAGATGAAGTCTGACCACCCGTCATTCCTGTAGTGGAATTATCCAATATCAACACAGTGATAGGTGCTTTATTGTTGATTGCATCCAACAAGCTTGTCATACCAGAGTGTGTAAATGTAGAATCACCTATTGTAGCCACTGCGGGTATCAGGCCGGCATCGGCAGCACCCACCGCCATAGTGATGGAAGCACCCATATCCACACAACTGTTGATAGATTCAAGCGGTGGTAATGCGCTCAGGGTGTAACATCCTATATCGCTGAAAACACGTCCTTTTCCATATTTTTTCATCGCCTCATTCAACGCTAAAAACGCATCTGTATGCCCACAACCATCGCATAACTTAGGCGGGCGGTTGCGTACGATCCCGGGTATAGGATTTCCGACAGAGACGGGTAATCCTAAAGCTGAGGCCACTAAATTAGGATTTAACTCCCCATCACGAGGCAACGCACCATCCATACGACCACGGATAAGTTTACCCTTGTCTAACATACCTCTAAGCAGCTCCTCCACTATAGGGTATCCGTCTTCCAATACTAATATACTGTCGCACTCCTCATATAACCTATTCATCATCTGTCGAGGAACCGGATATTGACCAATTTTAAAGATAGGGTAAGGGCATTTCCGATCGGGATAGTTCTCCATGACATAATTATACGCCAACCCGCACACTACTAAGCCCATCCTTTTGTTTTCACCTTCAAAATATTGGTTAAAGCCACTTTGTTCGGCCTCTATTTCCATTGCATCCTGTTTGCCAAGCAACGCTTTGTATTGCTTGCGTGCTATGGCTGGCAACAACACATATTGTCTAAGGTTTCCGGGCAGTTGTAAGGTATTTTGTGCCCGCAAAGGTTTCACTTCTACGCCACTGCGCGAGTGGGCTAATCGGGTAGTGATCCTCAACAACACCGGAAGTCTGAGCTGCTCGGAAAGATTAAACGCATAATACGTCATATCGTAGGCCTCTTGTTGATTGCCTGGCTCTAAGATAGGCAACAACGCAAATTTGCCATAAAACCTTGAATCTTGTTCATTTTGCGATGAATGCATTGAAGGGTCATCGGCAGCAATGACAACCAAACCTCCATTAGCACCTGTTATAGCAGAGTTGATAAAGGCATCGGCAGCTACATTCAAACCTACATGTTTCATACATACCATTGCCCGCTTCCCTGCATACGACATACCTAAAGCCGTTTCCATAGCAGTTTTTTCATTGGCCGACCATAAGGAACGAATTTGTAACTCCTTAGCCTGATCAGAGACCTGAACATATTCCATGATCTCGGTGGAAGGAGTACCCGGATACGCATACACACCTGATACACCGGCATCTATGGCAGCCTGAGCAATTGCCTCATCGCCTAACATCAATAGTTTTTCCATATCAATAATATTGTTAAAATGCAGTATTAATTCAGTGTTACAAAAATAACAATTCAAACCGGCCGATCATACTTTATAGAGTAAAACAGAATAAATCTAAATAGCATAAACCCATTTCATGAGATTTGGGATCAATGCCATCAGTGACAAAAGATGTTGAATGAGAAGGTATGTGTACACATAAAAATAAACTGTGAACAAAAGTCAGAGTACGTAGGCCTGACAACTATGCAAAATGATCCATCAGGATGAGCGGATCATTTTAACTCAATGATTTACTCCTTATACCTGATGAGCGTAACAAGCTGTTAGTTGCTACCTATCTCCCGATATTTTTTATACCAAATAAAAGAATATTGTACTTTCGCTTTTAAAAATGAATTTTCTGGCTCATGCACACCTTTCGGGCAAGGATAGAGATATTTTGTTAGGCAACTTTATTGCCGACAGTGTGAAGGGTAAGCAGATAGCTATTTATCCGGCTACGGTACAACGTGGGATACGGTTTCATAGGGCGATAGACCATTTTACTGATACTCATAGCTGTGTAAAACAGAGTGTAAGCCTGATTCAGCCTTATTTTCATAAATATGCACCAGTAGTTGTTGATGTGTATTACGACTTCTTTCTGTCGCGCGACTGGCATCAATACAGTCAGGAGAATTTAGCTGATTTTGTGTGGTATGTGTATAAAAACATGATTCGTCGTTTTGATCAACTGCCCGCACGCTCCAAATATATTCTACCCTGGATGATAGCTCAAAACTGGATGGGTAGCTATGGTGAGTATGCCGAGTTGGATCATATTTTCAGGCGTATGGCTAAGCGAACACGATTTCGCTCCAATATGGAGCAGGCTGTACCTATACTTCAGGCTCACCTTACAGAGCTTCAGCAACATTTTGATTGTTTTTATCCAAGATTACTCCAATATTGCACACAATGGCTTGCGGATAATCCTGACTAAAGCGACAGCCAAAAAGTCTTTTCGCATTCTAAGCCTACAATAACACGTATATAAACAAGCTTTTTTTTATTTTTTTACATAATTTAGCCGATCGTTAAAAATTAAACCTAACATTTAGTCTATGGAAAAAATTAGAAAATCGCTGAGGGAATCTACCGTAGCACGTTGGATTGCTCTTGCATTGATCTCGCTGACCATGTTTTTCGCATACTTTTTTGTGGATGTGGCAGCTCCTCTTCAAAGTTTGTTAGAGCGTAACCATGGCTGGTCGCCCGAAACTTTCGGAATGCTAGGCGGCTCGGAGTTCTTTTTGAATGTGTTTGCCTTCTTTTTAATCCTTTCGGGTATCATCTTAGATAAGATGGGGATACGCTTTACGATGATCACCTCTGGCCTGGCTATGGTGATAGGTGGAGCTTTGAAGTATTTTGCGCTTACCGAAAGTTTTGCTGCCAGTGGCTTATCGGGTTGGCTTGATTCGTTTTGGGTAGCTGTACCTGCCTCCGCTAAATTAGCCTTTTTCGGGTTTGCTATCTTCGGAGTAGGTGTCGAAATGGCTGGTATCACTGTTTCCAAGACTATAGTCAAATGGTTTAAAGGCAAGGAGTTGGCATTAGCTATGGGACTTGAAATGGCAGTAGCCCGTCTGGGGGTGTTTGCCGTATTTCGGCTGTCACCCATATTTGCCGAAAAAGGAGGAGTGCCTAACTCTATTTTCTGGGGAGTAGCATTCCTATTAGTAGGCTTTCTGTTGTTTTTTGTCTATACCTTTATGGATCGTCAATTAGACAAAGAAATTGGTGAGGATACGAGCAGCGAACCAGAGGAATCATTCCGTATATCAGATATATTGCTGATCCTGAAAAATCCGGGATTTCTTGCCATAGCAAGCTTATGTGTGCTGTTCTATTCCGCAATTTTCCCGTTCCAGAAGTTTGCTACTGATATGTTAGCTTCTAAATTAGATATCAGCATTAAAGATGCCGCAGCCATGTTTTCTTATTTCCCTATAGGGGCTATGGTGTTAACTCCATTTATCGGTGCTTTCCTTGATAAAAGAGGATTAGGCGCTACTATGATGCTCTACGGTGCTATACTGCTCACCGTTTCTCATCTGATCTTTGCGTTAGTGCCGGCTCATGCTTTCACACCTTTTATAGCCTACGCCACCATCGTCATCTTAGGATTAGCATTTTCTCTGGTACCCGCCTCAATGTGGCCAAGCATCCCAAAAATAGTGGAAGACCGATTCTTAGGCTCAGCCTACGGACTCACTTTCTGGATACAAAATATAGGCCTATTGGCTGTTCCTATACTGATAGGATGGTCGTTGGAAACAGCTAATCCCGGTGTAGCTGAAGCTATCAGAGCAGGCGAAACAGCTCTTAAGTACGATTATACAGTACCCGAACTGATCTTTGCCGGCTTCGGAATATTAGCTATGATCATGTCAGTAGTGCTGATCCGCGTCGATCGGAAAAAAGGCTTCGGATTGGATATGCCCAATAAAGCCGACTGATACCGGTCATATAAGAAATTCTATAAGCGGCACAGAAAAATAATCTGTGTCGCTTTTTTTTGTTGGTCTGATATTCCGACAATTACAATTCGGTTAAATGGATTATGTCGCGAAGTATCCGCTGATTTTTGAACAGTCATAAACTTTTACATGCCAAACCTAAAGCTGTTTAAGAAAACGATCAACAAATTACTAGTTAACGCTTTGATATACAATATTTTTTATAATAACCAAATGAATCTGGCCTGTGTTATAATTTTCTTTTTCACAAGAAAAAACACGCTTTAACAAAGTTTATCATCCTCTAAGCCTGTAAAAAATTGTACTTTAGCAGGCAATTTGAGTTTTCAGAAAAATAAATCATAAGATCATGAGTGACATTCAAGAATTACTTCCGAAAAATGTGTGGAAAAACTTTTACAGCCTCACCCAAATTCCTCGTCCTTCCAAGAAGGAGGAGCAGGTAACGGCTTTCACCAAAGCATTTGGCGAAAACTTAGGGTTGGAAACCATCGTTGACCATGTTGGCAACGTCATCATCCGCAAACCAGCTACACCCGGATTCGAGAATCGTATGGGAATTATTTTACAGTCGCACTTAGATATGGTTCCTCAAAAAAATGAAGGTACCGAGCATGACTTTGAAAAAGATCCTATACAGACATATGTGGAAGATGGCTGGCTCAAAGCCAAAGGAACTACCTTAGGAGCCGATAATGGGATAGGTGCAGCAGCAGCAATGGCAGTATTGGAAGCAACCGATATAACACACGGCCCTATCGAAGCCCTGTTTACTATAGATGAGGAAACAGGGATGACAGGTGCCAACGAACTGAAGCCCGGACTGCTGAAAGGTGATATACTACTGAATTTAGATTCGGAAGATGAGGGCGAGCTATATATTGGCTGCGCAGGAGGTATTGATACTACCGGAACTTTTAAGCCAGTGATGGAAGCGCTATCAGCAGGTACATCGGCTTTCCGATTAGCTGTGAAAGGTCTTAAAGGTGGTCACTCCGGCTTAGATATACACTTAGGACGCGGCAATGCCAATAAGATCATCAACGCATTGCTGACTTTAGCAGCCGAAAAATATGGTCTCCGTCTTGCCACTATCGATGGCGGTAGCCTTCGAAATGCCATCCCACGTGAAGCATTTGCTACTGTTGTGATACCTGAAGAGAAAAGCTCAGAATTTGAACAGTTTGTCAACGAGTTTACTGCTATAGCAACCAAAGAGTTTGCCCAAGCCGACCCGGGACTACAGATTACCGTCGAGACCACTGAAAAGCCTGAAAAAGTAATCGATCAACGCACCCAGTCAAACCTTTTCGATGCCGTAGCTAAATTTCCTAATGGAGTGATTGCCATGTCGGCCGATATGCCGGATGTAGTAGAAACATCCACAAACCTTGCAATAGTAAAATCAGAAAATGACACCATACTTATAGCCAGTTTACAACGTAGTGCAGTAGACGAGGATAAAGCTAAATTAGCATCCCAGATTAGAGAGGTGCTTAGCAATGCAAAGGCAGAAGCCGAATCTTCAGGCGAGTATCCCGGATGGAAGCCTAACATACATTCGTCTATACTCGCTACCATGAAAGAGGTCTATCAAAACAGATTCGGAAAAGTGCCGGAAGTAAAGGTCATACACGCAGGGCTCGAATGTGGTATCTTAGGTGCTACCTACCCTAACTGGGATATGATTTCCTTTGGGCCTACCATTCGTAACCCACACTCGCCAGATGAAAAAGTGCATATTGATTCTGTAGGCCTGTTCTGGGATTACTTGATAGAAACGCTGAAGCATGCTCCAGAAAAGAAAGAAACAGCCTGAAAACAGCTGAAAAAATATCATTTTTAAAACTTTTTTGTAGAAAACAAGTCCAAAGGCTTGGATAAAACTTTTTAATCAGTATCTTTGCACTCCAAAAATTCAGGCAAGATGAAATGGATATAAATCTTTTTAATCAGAGCTTATTCACTTGGTTTGATTAAAAAGGTTTATGGGTAAAGCAAAGCGATCCCATCTGTGTTAAGATTTTGGGATTGCTTTAAAAACAGGAAAATACAAAATTTTAGACTAATGAAACGTACTTTTCAACCCTCAAACAGAAAACGTAAGAACAAACACGGTTTTCGTGAAAGAATGGCCACTGCCAATGGGCGCAGAGTATTAAAGTCCAGAAGGGCTAAAGGCCGAAAAAGACTTACCGTATCTGACGAACGTTAGTATTAGGTTTTAGCCACAATATAATTATTAAAGGGACAACAGAAGGCAATGGTATGCATTGCCTTCTGTTTTGCTTTTGCTGCTTGATATGGCTTTACTCCCTTACCGCCAAAAAAAAGCTTTTTGTACCCTCCCTCACCACTGCTATTTTTCATTAATTTCGCACTAAATCAAACCCCTGATCGTTTCCCATACCAATGGAAAGACTGTTTTTACTTGTTTTCTGGATAATCATCAGCTTTTATGCAATCCGCATAGGATTCAGATATTTCCTGCCATGGCTGATAAAACGAAAAGTAAGGAAAATGGGTGATCACTTTAGGAATACAACCGATCCTCAAGCCCGTAATCAGAAATCATCCAAGCAAAACGATGTTACTATTCAATACACCTCAAAACAACGATCAGTCATAGACCCCGATATAGGTGAATATGTTGATTTTGAAGAAATTAACGAACCTAATAGCCCTGAACACCATGAATAAACTAATGATCAGTTGGCAGAAACTCTTGCCTTATATCTCTGCTATAATCATATTTATTACTATTTCGGTAGTGTATTTTCATCCTATGTTGGAAGGCAAACGCTTGGACCAGCATGATATCACTATGTGGAAAGGGATGTCGAAAGAGATAGCCGACTACAGAGAGCAGACCGGCGAAGAAGCTTTATGGACCAACTCCATGTTTGGCGGAATGCCGGCATGGCAAATCTCAGTCGTATATACAGGGAATCTAGTCAGATATATTAAAAATCTGATATACAAGATATTGCCTTATCCTATTGGAACAGTGTTCATGTATTTTCTTGGATTTTACATCCTGCTTCTTGTGCTACGCATCGATCCATGGCTTAGTCTGGCAGGTGCTGTAGCATTCGGGTTTTCATCCTACTTTTTTATCATCCTGGCTGCAGGACATTCATCCAAAGCTATGGCAATAGGTTTTATGGCACCTGTCATAGCCGGTATCGTATTAGCTTTCAGAGGAAAATATATTCAGGGAGGGCTGCTGACAGCCTTAGCATTGGCATTTGAATTAGAAGCAAATCACCTACAGATCACCTACTACTTATTGCTGTTGGTTGTTATCTTAGGAATCGTACAACTAATTGATGCCATACGTTTCAAAACTATTCCCCATTTTCTGAAAGCAAGTGGAATTTTGCTTTTATCAGCCTTATTTGCAGTATTGATCAACGGCACCAATCTTTTTGCCTCATGGGAATACGGAAAAGAAACTATGCGTGGTGCTCCCGTCCTAAGTAAAAATATAGAAGACCAGACCAAAGGTTTAGACCGTTCATATATCACGCATTGGAGTTATGGCATAGGCGAGACCTGGTCGCTTATGATACCCAATGCCAAAGGAGGTGCTACAGCAATGATAGGCGCCACACATCCTTCATTAGAACATGCTGACCGAAATTTCAGACAAGCTATAGCCCAGCAAAATGCCTACTGGGGCGATCAACCCGGCACATCAGGACCGGTATATGTGGGAGCAATCATCGTGTTCCTGTTTTTTTTAGGACTATTCTTCGTAAAAGGAAAATATAAATGGATACTGCTGGCTGCTACATTATTATCAATCTTGCTTGGTTGGGGTAAAAACTTTATGCCTTTTACCGATTTTTTTCTGGATTATATACCCGGCTATAACAAATTCAGAGCCGTTTCTATGACATTAGTCCTGGCAGAGTTCACTATTCCTTTATTAGGTTTTATGGGATTGTATGTGCTATATAAGAATCCTGCCCTTATAAAAGAAAAGTCGAAATGGTTTTATACTGCTTTTGGACTGACAGGTGGTTTGAGCTTATTGTTTTATCTGTTTCCAACTATATTTTTTAATTTTTTCAGTAGCTTTGAACTGCAACAGTTCGACATACTTCGTCAGTCGAACCCGGCTGATACCGGACAAATTAATTTCTTTATAGCAGAGTTGGAGAAAGTTCGTATTTCCATCTTTCGTAAAGACAGCATCCGCTCTTTCTTGTTCATCAGCCTTGCAGCTGCCCTGATAGTTGCCTACGGCAAAAACCGTCTCAGACAACATGCCTTGACAGCATCGCTTATCTTACTCATACTGATTGATATGGCTTCTGTCAGCTCCCGCTATCTGAACAGCAATAATTTTGTATCTAAGCGCAAAGTTGAAACACCTTTTCAAGCTTCGGCAGCCAACACAGCTATATTGAAAGACACTGATCCGGGTTATCGAGTCCTTGATCTGACTGTCAGCACATTCAATGATGCAGGAGCTTCCTATTTCCATCATAGCGTTGGAGGATATCATGGAGCCAAGCTTCAGAGGTATCAGGATTTGATTGATCACCATCTGCAAGCTGAGATATTGGCTATCAATACGGTGATGCGGGATAGCCCTGATTTGCTGAGCATACAAGAAGTGCTACGAAACAATCAGGCACTCAATATGTTAAACACCCGCTATCTGATTTTCAATCCACAATCGCCACCAATACGCAACATATACGCTTTTGGTGATGCCTGGCCGGTTGATGAAATAATCTGGGTTGACAGCCCCGATCAGGAGATAGAGTTATTGGAATCATACGAGCTATCGAAAACAGCTATCATCCACCATGAATTTAAAGAATTAATACCTGAGCAGACTGCATCTGACAGTATATCAGGAACTGTTCAGCTTACCTCATACCGCCCTAACGAGCTGATCTATCATGCCGACCTTAATCAAGAAGGAATAGTAGTTTTTAGTCAGGTGTGGTACACCGCCGGATGGAAAGCTTATGTAAACGGTCAGGAACAGCCATTGATACGGGCCGACTATATCCTACGGGCACTCGTACTGCCTGAAGGACAGTCGGAGATAGTGATGAAATTTGAGTCTAAAGTTTGGAAAATCGGGCAAAAGGTTTCTCTAGCAAGTTCATCATTATTGTTTTTACTGATCATTGCTTGGGCTCTGACTGTATGGCGGCGAAAAAACCGGGTCGACCAAGCATGAAAAGGGTACTTATCTTAACCTACTACTGGCCACCATCGGGTGGTGCCGGAGTGCAGCGCTGGCTCAAATTCGTGAAATACCTCCGGCGATTCAACTGGGAGCCTGTAGTAGTAACACCTGCCAATCCCGAACGACCTTATGAAGACCCAAGCCTGACAAAAGATATCCCTGCTGATACTCAAATAGTTACTATACCTATCAAAGAACCTTATACCTGGTATAAGCGTTTTACGGGCAAACAGAAAGGCGAAACTTTTCAACATGGTTTTTTAAGGGAAGCGAAACAAAAATCACCCGGACTAAAAGAAAAACTCTCGGTATGGATACGAGGTAATATATTTATCCCAGATGCCAGAGTACTGTGGGTCAGGCCGACCACAAATTTTTTATCCAAATATTTACAAGCTCATCCGGTAGATCTCATCGTTTCTACCGGCCCTCCGCATTCTGTACATCTCATTGCAAAAGCCCTGAAACGAAAACATAAATTAGCCTGGATAGCCGATTTTCGGGACCCATGGACAGGTATCTACTATTTCGATAAACTCATGCTTACCTACCTCACAAAACGGATCCATCACCGTTTAGAGCGTTCGGTACTCAACAATGCAGACCATATTGTGGTGGTAGGCAATACCATGAAACATGACTTTCAACAAATCACCGTTCGCCCCATTACGGTGATCACCAACGGTTATGATCAGGAAGATTTTGAGAAGGTTTCGCTGCAAAGGCCCAATAAATTCCGTATGGTTTATACCGGTATGTTCCTACCCGATCAGAATCCTCCCGAATTATGGCAGGCATTATCTGAGCTTATACAAGAGCATGAAGATTTCGGCAAATGGTTTGAGCTTTTATTGGTAGGCAAAACCGATCAAAGTATTTTGCAACAGATACATAAAACCGGCTTGGGAGAGCACACTCACATTCAGGACTATGTACCGCATAGCGATCTGCCTTCTGTTTGGGAAAAAGCCGCAGTGCTATTGCTTAGTATCAACAGAATACCCAATGCAGCGTATATACTTACCGGAAAGGTTTTCGAGTACTTAGGCTCAGGAAGACCCATTTTGGCTATTTGCCCAGAATCAGGTGATATAGCCGGGATCATCAAAGAAACTAAAACCGGTATAGTAGTCCCGTTCAACCAAAAAGAACGCTTAAAAGACAGCATACTGAAGCTGTTCACTGACTACAAACACCAAAAAAGCACACTCCCTTCTATTGCGATTACTAAATACTCACGTCTTTCGCTCACTCAACAAATGGCTGAGGTGTTTGATGAGGTGACAACTCATTCAAATGCTTAGCAGAAGTACAAGTTCAGGCATACTTCACACCCCTTTTTTCAAATATATATGTTTGGGTAATTCAATCACATCAGTAGATTCAATGAAAAAAGCCCTGTCATTTCCGACAAGGCTTTCAAATTGCGTATTATCTCATTATCTATTGCACAATCAATTTTTGCACCGCTTGCTCATTTCCGGTTTTGACTTTTACGAAATACAGTCCACTCTTCATTCCATTCATCTGTAATTCAACAGGGTGTGGTCCTCCATGTGTAAGATATCTAGCGGTTTTATATACCTCTTGTCCTACTGCATTGACTATGCAGATCTCTGCTAATACGGCTTTATCCACATTGATCACTATACGGGCATAATCGCTTGCAGGATTAGGGCTGATCTGGTCTATGGCTACGATACGTGCGGGTATTTCACACACTCCAACCATCAAATCTTCAGCTAAATAAACTATATTATTATCCCTTATCTGATGTTCTACCCCACTGGCAGCCATGCCCGGCGCATCGTCTGACTGATAGATCAGATGCCACTTACCGTTTACGGTAGGTGAAGCTGAGGGGAATACGCATTCACTAAAGAGATGAAAAATATCACCAGTCAAATCAACGCCCTCACTCCATGTTTGGCCATAGTCTTCTGAGAACTTCATCCAAATATGGCGATAGTTGTATTCCTCTGTATTAAAACCGGCTGTTACAGCGCTATAAAAAGCGTATAGAATTTTAGACTGAGAGTCAAAGACTAATTGTGGCATACTGGTAATAGATGCATAATAAGTTGCTATTCCCACCAAAGTATCTATTTCATTATCTTCTAATCTTGCTAACAGATATTCCGATGGCACTTCCGATGGATCGGTTATATCCGAACCTATCATAGTAGAATCAAGTGCAGGCAGATTCTCGTTCCAATATAATAATCCATTGGAGTATGGGAAGTAGAACAAACCGCCAGCGCCGTCGGCTCTGTGTAATCTTCTACCGGACGAGACATGCACCTGTCCTAAGTCGTCAATTACGATGCTATGGTAGGAATCGACTGCTCCGTATCTTGGATACTCTATGCTGCCGTCCATAAATGGGTCGGGGCTCAGGTAGTAGTCAAATCGTTCCCATGAATCACCATTATCGGTTGATTTCATAACAACTACATCACTGTATCCGTCTCCTGCAACTAAGGCCAATGTCTCACCAACAGGTTCGGCAAAAGCAAAACGATCAGCGCCTATCCCTTTGAATCGGCTTTGGTCAATTCCGTCAATCACCTGATGTTCTATCTCCCAGGTTTCACCTCCATCGCTTGAGCGGCTATATGTCAAAGCTCCTTCAAGACCTTGATAGGGCATAGTATTGCGCGTCTGAGCGATCAGATGTATGGTACGCCGATCAGGGCCGTTTGTTACTATGCGTGGATACAACAGGTCAATTTCATCAGGACCGGCAAAGGTGAATGAATTCCACTCTCCGGTTCCCTTAGTTTCGCGCCAGCTAAACACCAAACCGGTTACATTAGCCGTATGTGCAGCTACTATTTCACCATTTTCACCAAAAGGTGCGTAAGCCGGCCATCCTGTCTTAACCGATTCAATGCGTGCGCTTGGCATAGGTCCCCAGCTAATACCATCAAAATAATTATAGCCTGTGCCACGGTCTGGATAGCCCTCATCCATTACACCACGCATCCAGGTAGCACCTATGGTACCATCAGGATAGAGATGGATGCGTCGCTGCATCGAATAGTTCGACTGACGGTCGTACCGGCAATCGCCTATCACTACATCCTGTGCTATGTAATTAGTGACAAACTCATTATAGGGGGCTGGAAACTCATTATATTCATCTGCCCGCTGTTCAACGATCACTTGCTGCTGTTTCCAGCGTTCAAACTGGCGTTGCAAGGGTGTTTGAGCCATAACCATCAGACTACCAGCTCCTAACACAAAAATTAGTAAAACTTTTTTCATGACTTATCAGCTTTGGTTAATAATAAATGAAGCCTCAAAAATAATATTTAAAAGATGGATTAAAAAAAAAATTTATCTACAAGAAGAAAATAAAAAAAACCCTGTATAGGTTTATACAGGGTTTTCAAAAAGGAAGGCTGTTTGAAATAATTCCTTCGGGCTTAGAGAAAGGAATTACAAATAAAACGACCGCTTATTAATTATAGAGTACAAGCGATAAATTGGTTGGTCATCAATAAGTTCAAAAAAATATACCTTATGACCATTTTTAAACACCTTGGCTTTTATATCTTTAACTGGATAAGCCTCTAAACCAAAGTCCATAATTTCTTTTTCGGTATAAGATTCGTTGACTTTCATGGTGATTATTTTATTTTAATTGTAAAACCATCTTTTATACAAACCGGACAAAGGCCATTTTTTACCACCGAAATATATCCGCAGCGTGAGCAGCTAAAATATTTATGGGTTAGAGTCGTTTCTTTGTTCCGGCGAATTTTTAATACAAGCATATTTTTAATCTTTGATCCACCCTTAGTCAATTTATGTGCCAAACAAAAAAAACACTAAAACAAATCGTCCTTATATATCTGATTATAAGGTTAATAGAAATTTTTATTTTTACATATTATAAATCTTTCATCCAAAATACGAAAGCATTCTGATTACGCAATCGGAGATACTATCCGAAAATGGACAATCAAATAAACCCTCATAGCGGGTTATCCATGCAGGCAGTACTCCTATAAAAAAAGGCGGTATGACCGAAATAAACAGCATTACATCATCTCGAACAGCTTTTCACACTTATGAGTAATCTCACATTTATTTAGAAACAGGTCTCTTTTCTTTATGTAATTTTGTATAAAAAAGTCATGGAATTTTCAGCATATACCCAAACCTCGGATACTCTACAAGCTCGGATCAAGGATATCTCAAATCGTCGGATAGATGATAAACCCAAAGTTCTGCGAGATCTTTTTTCATTTTTAGACCTTACTACTTTGGAAGCTACTGATCATACCGCCCGCATCCGTACATTTTGTAGTCAGGCATTAGAATATCATTCCAAAGGCCTCACTGTAGCTGCTGTATGTGTGTATATGCCATTTATTGGCATATGTCGTGAGATGCTCCAACACACTGATATACTGATTGCTACCGTATCGAACTCATTTCCTTCAGGACAATTACCTCTCCATTTGAAATTAGAAGAGGTTCGCTGGGCTGTTGAACAAGGTGCTGATGAGATAGATATGGTTATCAATAGAGGTAAAATGTTGGAAGCCGCTTATGATGATGTCTTTACTGAGATCAGAGAGACGAAAAAAGCTTGTGGTCAAGCCAGATTAAAAGTCATATTAGAAACGGGTGAATTAGGTGATCCGCTGATCATCCGTAAGGCCTCTGAGTTAGCTTTATTAGCTGGGGCCGATTTTTTAAAAACATCTACAGGCAAGGTACAGCCAGCGGCAACACCTGAAGCAGCTGTGGTGATGCTCGACACTATACAAGAATATTTTCAGGCAACCGGTAAGCAGGTTGGTTTCAAGCCGGCCGGCGGAATAACGGATGCTGAAACAGCATTACTTTATTATAAATTAGTTGACCATATCTTGGGAAATAAATGGCTATGTCCGCAACTCTTTCGCATAGGAGCCAGCCGTTTAGCCAGTAAGCTGAATGAACTCATCCCATAAAAACAGCATACGATACAAGTTCAATAAGTACATGCGACTTTTCAGTAAGAATAACGTACCTTTGCCATAAAACAGCATTCAAATGAAACGACTTCTACTTTTACTTGTTACACTCGTTTACCTGATACCTCTAACTAAAAGCCAGACACAGCTTACTACTGCCATAGATTTTTGGGCCAAAACCATAGACGGCGAGTTGTTCGAGATGTTTCCCACCTTAGATGAAGGGAAATTAGTTGTGATGGACTTTTTCAGCACATCCTGCTACTCGTGTCAGATATATGCGTATGATTTTCAGTTAGCATATGAAGGCTTTGGATATAACGAAGGCAATGTGTTTTTTATTGGTATGAACTATAATGGAGACAACGAGCAGGTAAGAGTATTCGATTCTACATATAACATCACTTTGCCTAGCGTTAGCGGTCTTGATGGCGGTGGAAACAAGGTGTTTGAAGCTTATGAGATAATCTCTTATCCTACTGTGATCGTTGTTAAGCCTGACAAATCCATTTCGGCTCAATATATTTGGCCACCGACAGTTGAAAACATTACCGAAGAAGTGCTGTCGGCCGGAGGCATATGGGTCGGGATACCGGAAACCGCAAATCAGCTGCCTTTTTCAATCTACCCTAATCCGGCTTCTCATACAGCACATATAGCATGGGATAAACCCTTTACTCAAGCCAGGCTTCAGCTTCAAAGCATTGACGGAAATATTTTGTATCAGCAGGAATTGAATAGAGCTCACACAATACAGCAGACACAGTCAATTGAACTGCCGATATCCGGACTGGAAAATGGTATATATATTGTTACCGTGTCCACTGACAAAATTAGGTTTACTCAAAAGTTAGTCATACATCATACATTGAAATAAAAACGATGTCAGTCTTAAAAAGAATTTCTCAATTTAGTTTGCTTGTTTTATTGCTGCCGTTATTTTACAGCTGCGAATTAGATGATGATTTTGATCTTGACTCCGATGATCCAATAGCAATGTATTTAGGTGGTTGGTCGGTAAGCGACAATGCGACCAAGCTTAACTATACGGTTACTATTCGTCGAAACCCAGAAAACTCCACAGAAGTTTTGATAGATAATTTTGCCGGATCGGGTGATGCAGCAAAAGCATTGGTTACAGGTAAAACCCTTACCCTGACCAGTATTACTGTTGGAAACGGATGGAGAATTTCGGGCTACGGTACGTATAAAAACTCTGGTCGTATTGATTTCTGGTATAGCCTGACAATTTCCGGTGATCAGGAAGAGCGGTTTGCCTTATTCAGCAGATAGCCCTTGTAGAGTCTGTTCTGTTTCCGACTGCATACGCTCTAAACGCTTGGTTATACTGTCGTACATTACCTCCATCTTATCTGGAAACCGATTATAATAGTTCAGGTTTTCTTCAAACAGTTCCTGAGTTAGTCCATGGTTTCGAAACACCGCATCAAAATATTGCTGCTTTTCCTCATGTATGGCTTGCCCAAGGTTCCTCTTAAAATTCAGTGCAGCTTCTGCAATATGAATATCCATCAGCAGCTCTGTCATTTGGTTCTGACTTAGTAATACAGAGGGAGTATGCTCTTTGGCCGGAGATGAAAGGCATGAAGCCAGACCAAGCAGCAGGACGATACAGCCCCACATCACTAACTGGCCTACAAAGGAATATTGAAGACTATATTGTTTCATCTGATGATGTTATACATACCATTACTGCGGATGGATGTTACAGGTAAGGGACACTCAATTTCCGACATCCGACATAAATTTGATACGCATCAGACGTATTTCTTCTTCCGTATATTCCGGTTCACCCAATGTCTCAAGAGCTGTTTCAATTGAATCACTTTCTGCCTCACTAAAATAATCAAAGATATCTTGTTGATGATATTCGTCCACAAACTCATCAATATAATAGCTGATATCAATACGGGTTCCGCTTGCTACTATGCTTTCCAATTCGGTGAGCAACTCGTCAAAAGAAAGGTTTTTAGCATAAGCTATGTCTTCTAATGACAACTTCCGGTCAATATTTTGAATGATGTATACTTTCAGTCCTGACTTATTGATTACTGATTTGACTACCATATCATTAGGCCGGGTGATATCGTTCTCCTCCACATACTGGCGTATCAGTTTGAGGAATGGCTCACCGTATTTAGCTGCTTTACCCTGACCTACTCCAATAATTTGGGTCAGTTCATCCATTTTAACAGGATATTGTATGGCCATATCTTCCAATGACGGATCTTGAAAGATGATAAAAGGCGGCAGGTTTTCTTTTTTTGAAATTGCCTTTCGCAAATCTTTTAGCATGGCAAACAAGGTTGTATCAGTTCCACTACCTTTCATGCCAGCTGCTTTGGCGTCATCAAATTCATCGTCTTCCGAGTCATCAAAATTTGTCTCACGCACCAACATAATAGAATGTGGCTTTTTGATGAACTCCTTCCCTTCTTTGGTAATCTTTAGGATACCATAGTTTTCGATGTCTTTTACCAATAGCTTATGTATCAGTGCCTGTCGTATGACGGCATTCCAAAACTTCTCGTTTTCCTCATCACCAGCTCCAAAAAACTCGTTTGTGTCGTGCTTTACATTCTTTATATCACCCGTCAGTTTTCCTACTAAAAGCTCTGCTATATGTTTTGATTTGAAGAGTTGTTTCACGCTCATCACTGTTTCCAAAACAAGTTTCATTTCTTCCTGTCCGTCAAATTTTTCTTTAGGATTCAGGCAGTTATCGCATGCGCCACAGTTATCATGCGGATACGATTCACCGAAATAATGCAGCAGCAGCTTATGGCGACATACAGCCGATTCGGCATATGTAACCGTTTCATTCAGAAGCTCTTTAGCTATTTCCTGTTCAGCTACCGGTTTATCTTTCATAAACTTTTCCAGCTTTAGTATGTCGTCATAGCTATAGAAAGCGATACAGTTTCCTTCGCCATCGTCGCGTCCTGCACGTCCGGTCTCCTGATAATATCCTTCTATACTTTTAGGGATGTCGTGATGGATCACAAAGCGAATATCGGGCTTGTCAATTCCCATTCCAAAAGCTATAGTAGCTACTATGACCTCTACCTCTTCCATCAGGAACATATCCTGATTTTGTGTACGTGTGCTGCTGTCTAAGCCGGCATGATAAGGTAAAGCACGTATCCCATTCACCACTAAGGTTTCAGCAAGTTCTTCCACCTTTCGACGACTCAGACAATATACTATACCCGATTTAGCTGGATTTGCCTTAATATATTTGATGATATCTTTGACAACATCTTTGGTTTTGGGTCTCACCTCATAATAGAGGTTAGGCCGGTCGAATGAAGCTTTATATACGACAGCATCAGTGATCTCTAAGTTTTTAAGGATATCCTGTTGAACTTTTAAGGTAGCTGTAGCTGTAAGAGCTATTACGGGCAAAGTATTGTCGATGGCATCTATAATTGGACGCAGACGCCTGTATTCGGGCCGGAAATCATGACCCCATTCCGAGATACAATGAGCTTCATCAATGGCTACAAACGAAATTTTCAAGGTTCTTAGAAACTCTACCGTTTCATCCTTAGTCAATGATTCAGGTGCTACATATAACAGCTTGGTTTTTTTAGCAATCAAATCTTCCCGAACCTGTTGCAGCTCCAATCGGGAGAGTGATGAGTTCATCACATGTGCAACACCGTTTTGTGTGCCAAAATTGCGAATAGTGTCAACCTGATTCTTCATCAAGGCAATAAGTGGCGACACTATTATAGCAGTACCTTCATTCATCAGGGCAGGCAGTTGGTAGCATAATGATTTACCACCACCTGTTGGCATCACCACAAATGTGTTCTTACGCTCTAATACACTCCTAATGATTGCCTCCTGGTTTCCCTTAAACTGATCGAATCCAAAAATCTTCTTTAGCAACTCGTGCAATCCGTATTCATCCTTCTTGACCATGCACTCCTCCATACATAAAGTGACAATTCTTTATTTAATCTTTTTGACCTTAAGCCGCTATAATTGCGACACTCTTACAAATATAAACGATAAATTATACATACCCTGAATAACAGAAAAAAAATAGAGTTTTTCCTACTATCAGTATTCTTTCTTCAAGTAATCAACTCAAAAATATATTTTTTCTGATGATTATCATAGGTAATCATCCAGTTATTAACGATTTTTACAAATGCAAACGTATTCGATGGCAAGCTGACTGCATTTTTTACCGTTTTCTATCTGCTTCCACAAATATAAGACCTTTCCCAAAACGTGACAATATTTTTGATCTATTTTTATTTTTTAATCAATTAATTGTCGTGGCAAATGTAACATTCCCCCTACATTTTTCACTGTTGTTTTTGGTTGGTTCACTTTTACTATTTTTGTGCTGCTTATTCAACACTTCTGATTATGCCTGAAGATCATTTATCCTATCGCCTTGAACATAGTACTGATGCCATTTTAGCCATTGGCCGCAGGGTGATCAATATGGAGATGCAGGCATTATCACTGATTCAGGATCAGCTTGATCAATCGTTTTCAGAAGCCGTTTATCTACTTTTACAGTCTAAGGGCAAAGTCATCATTTCGGGTATTGGCAAGAGTGCTGCTATAGCTCATAAGATAGTAGCCACATTCAATTCAACCGGAACTGAGGCAGTATTTCTGCATGCTGCTGATGCTCTGCATGGCGATTTAGGCCTTGTACGTGAGGAAGATATAATCATGCTGTTATCCAAAAGTGGTGAAACACCTGAGCTTCGAGTGTTGATACCCTTATTAAGAGCTATGGGTAATAAGATGATTGCGATAGTAGGTAATACTTCCTCGTATCTGGCCCAACAGGCTGATATAGTTTTGAATGTGTCAGTCCCCCGAGAAGCATGTCCAAACAACTTAGCTCCTACTGCCAGTACAACAGCACAGTTAGTGATGGGCGACGCTTTAGCTATGAGCCTGTTAGAATGCAGAGGATTCAGCGCAACTGATTTCGCCCGCATCCATCCAGGAGGCGCATTAGGTAAGAAGCTTTATCTTCGGGTGGCTGATATATATACCCGTAACGAAAAACCCACTGTCAAACCCGATGATAATCTAAATACTGTCATAGTCGAAATATCATCTAAACGCTTAGGAGCTACCATAGTAGTTCAGGGAAATCAGGTAGCAGGCATTATCACCGATGGCGACCTGAGAAGGATGTTGATGAAGAATCCGGTCCCAACTCATGTGAAGGCCAAAGATATTATGACACCTGATCCCAAGCACATAGCACCTCAGGCTCTTCTGGCCGAAGCCCTTGAATTGATGCGACAACATAATATCACCCAACTTCCAGTCGTAAACTCTGAAGGATATGCAGGAGTTATTCACCTACATGATATTTTAAAGGAAGGCATCTTTTAACTATAACCTCTGTCTGATGAGCAAAAAAGAACAATTTACCGCGTATCGAAAACGAATGAATGAAAAATTGCTGGCAGCACCCAACAACAAAATCATTAAACGTATCTATAGCCTTGATACCCTGAGTTATGAATCTGGGGCTATAGACAGCAAAGCCAAAGAAATGTTGGGTTTAATAGCATCAATGGTGTTGCGATGTGATGATTGCATCTTTTATCATCTTCAGAAATGCCACGAGCTTGGGGTTAGTACTGAAGAGATAATGGAGATATTTGGATTAGCTAATTTAGTAGGTGGCACCATAGTGATCCCTCATACTCGTCGGGCGTTGGAGTTTTGGGAAGAATTAGCCACATAATCTGGTTCAAAGGCATAGATAAGCCTCTTTAATTACCTAAATGATGATCTTAACCACTTCACATTTATATAAAAAATACAGACAGCGTATGGTTGTTGACGATGTCTCGGTCAAGGTGCAGCAAGGCGAGATTGTTGGGTTGCTCGGCCCTAACGGGGCTGGTAAAACAACTACATTTTATATGATCGTTGGACTGATCAAACCTTTATCAGGGCATGTTTATTTAAACGAGACCGATATCACCCGCGAGCCTATGTATAAAAGGGCTCAAAGAGGGATAGGCTATCTGGCTCAGGAAGCCAGTGTATTCAGACTGATGAGCGTGGAAGATAACATACGTTCGGTTATGCAGTTTAAAAAAATGTCACATCAGGAGCAGGATGAAAAATTAGAGGCATTGCTTTCCGAGTTTGGATTGCAGCATATACGTAAAAGCAAGGGGATCCAACTTTCGGGAGGGGAAAGAAGACGAACCGAAATAGCCCGTGCATTAGCTGTTGATCCACATTTCATACTCTTAGATGAGCCTTTTGCCGGCGTTGACCCAATAGCTGTAGAAGATATTCAAAACATAGTAGAAAAGCTAAAACAAAAAAATATTGGGGTGCTCATCACCGATCATAACGTACACGAGACCCTCTCAATAACCGACAGAGCATATCTGCTGTTTGAAGGTGCTATCCTCATGTCGGGGACTTCCGAAGAACTGGCTGCCGACGAACACGTAAGAAAGGTATATCTTGGACAAAATTTTGAACTCCGTAAAAAAGAAGCAAATCAAGATTGAATATCAGCTAAAAAAGCTACCATAGAGATAAACAAATACAACAATAGTATAAAAGGTATTGCTATCCAATACAGCCAAACGAGCAGTATAGCTGAAGCAATCAGAAAAATATACCGCAACTCATTCATGCGCCATCCAAAAGTCTTGAACTTCAACCCCAACAAAGGAAATTCTGATACCATCAATACACACAGTATCAGTATAGTTGCTAAATAAAAATAGGTGTTGGTGACTAACATATAAAATAAGCTTTGTCCTTCATAGAGCTGCATTTTAAGCAGTGGAAGTGAGGCTATCATCAAACCTGCTGCCGGAGTAGGTAATCCTAAAAACCGGGTTGTCTGACGATCGTCTATATTGAATTTAGCAAGCCGCAAAGCAGCAAACAGAACAATCAGCAGCGCAAGAAAAGGTACTATATCTACAGAAAAAAGCATGAAAGAACGCCTTCCATGACTGTCCATAATAAGTTGCATCAACAAAAATGAGGGCGCAAGCCCAAAGGAAACCACATCAGCTAAAGAATCCAATTGTACACCAAGAGGTGATGACACATGCAGCATTCTGGCCACAAAGCCATCCAAAAAATCAAACATGGCTGCAATAAAAATCATATAAGAAGCCCAATCTAAATGGCCGATAGAGAAAAAATATACCGACAGGCTGCCAGATAACAGATTCATCAAAGTCAGAAAATTCGGGATATGTCGTTTGATACTCATGGCCAATACTTTATTTAAGGTTGTACAAAGATACGATAAGAACAACTGAACAGCTAAATCCCTCTTTGAGAATTATAGCCAAACAGAAAACCTATTGTGAACAAGTTTTTATTCACCGGCATAAAAAACCGATATAGTTTTATTTATCTGATTATGAGTTGTCAATCCCTTTTTCTTAACGACTACATAATACCATCCTTTCTTAACAGGCGAGGCGTCCCATAGATAAGTATGCCGGCCGGCACAGGCGTATCCATCAAAAATTTTCGCTACCGGTCTTCCTAACACATCCACTACCTCAATGTGCACCTGACTGTCTTGATGTAGCAAAATTGCTATTTCAGCTTGTTTATTAAAAGGGTTTGGCCATATACCAACTGATCCGTTATCCTCATATTGTTCGTTCACATTCACCCATAAGGAAGAGAACGACCAAGGCTGGCTATAAGCACCCCATCCGTCACTATTTCGGGCTCTCACACGCCAGAAATATGTCGTATTACCTTGCAGACCTGTAAGTAAATACATAGTATCTGCAATTTGTTCATCAGAATAAAATATATCTTGAAAGAGATCATCAAACGCCACCTCAAGATGATAATAAGTGATCTCGGGCTGTGAGTGATACCAGTATAAGTCGATCTGGGGTTGGTCTGCGTAAATCTCTATCTGTGCTCCATCCTGAGGGCTATACAACACAACTGTTTCAGGCAGGGAAAGGGTGGTGGTAGAAAACTGCCACACATCCGACCATAGTCCGGTGCCTTCAGCATTTGAGGCATTTACTCGCCAATAATAAGTTTGACCATATGCCAACTCAGCAATCTGAATACTAGTTGATTCAAGCCCTGTGATATCGTATATAAATGTTGTAAAAGCAGGATTAGAACTCAACTGCACTCTATAGGTATCAGCATCTGTTACAGCTTCCCAAGACAATGTTGGGCTGATAGGTAAGTCCACCGATTGGTGGGTGGGTGAGATCAAAGTGGGTGTATCAACCAATACGTTCTGGCTGTATCGCAAGATTGTTCCTGCCCAGCCTACTGCCCAGCCGTTGTTAGGATCGCTGAAGCTAAGACTCCAGATCCAGTTAAATGTACCGCTGTTTTGAGAAAGCCATATATTACCCCCATCGGTTGTGTGATAGATCACTCCATCGCTTCCAGCCACCCAACCTGTTTGGTCATCTATAAAATGAGCTGTATAAAAGCCGGATGATGTAGCTATCGACTGGCTGACCCAGGTCAGGCCACCATCGGTAGTCTTCAGTATAGTACCATTAGTGCCGGTTATCCAACCAGTAAATTCATTTACAAAATGTACTTTTGTCAATATGCGACTTGTGCCACTGGTTTGAGTGGTCCAAGTCTGGCCACCGTCGGTAGTGTAAAAGATCCTACCCGAATCGCCTACTGTCCATCCTTTCAGTCGATTGACAAAATGTATTGACCGGAGGTTATTTACCGAGCCCACATATTGTGTCTGCCAGTTTAGGCCGCCATCAGAACTATGCAGTATAGTTTCACCTGATCCTACTGCCCAGCCAAATTGCTCATCAGCAAAAAATATGTCGCGCAAATGATTTTGTACTCCGCTGTTTTGAATGCTGAAGTAGCTACCTCCGTTTTCCGTATGTAAGATCAACCCGCTATTACCTGATACCCAACCTTTTTGTTGGCTTATAAAACAAACCCCTTCCAACACTATTTGAGTATTAGATGTCAAGGGTATCCAGCTTTGACCGCCATCGGTAGTTTTTAATACCATTCCGTTATCGCCAACAGTCCAGCCCGTATGTCGATCCACAAAATGCAAGGCACGCAACAGATTCATCGTGCCACTCGACAATACAGTCCATTGACCTGATTGACTGCTGTGATACGGATCGGACGAAATCTCCCCTAATTGTGCATGCACATGGGACATCAAGAAAAGGCTAAGGCAAAATGCAATAAATTTAAAATGTAATACTTTGTCTTTCATGCTTGGTCTGATTTGGTTTTTTAGTTAAACAATTGTAATTAGAGCCACCGAAAATACAAAAATTGTGATTACTAAAAACAAAAATCTTGATCAGGATTGATACCGCAGCACTTAGGTATGGTTAATCAGCTGCACTACTTCATATTGAACAAGCTTCTTCAGCTTTACTTTTAAGTACACAACTAAATAGGTACTTTGATCCATATACAACTGATTTTATAAACAGTAAGATGTTATGTATTAATAATATAGAAAATATAATATCCGCAGACTCAAAATTAACTGAAAGGATGAGTTGAATACTGAAAACTGTTATCCCCCCCACCATACAGAGTACAACACACCATACAATCATTTGTATATCAAGATGATAATTATATATTTATTTACCTTGACCATATACTGTCAGTCTGTCAACCAAAAAATGATTTATTTTTGCCGGCACACCAAAATAAAATAGCCGTGAACTTTTTACGCATAGACTGCCCACATGAAATGATGAAAACTAAACAAGCTGTGTAAAAAGCGTAGCGCCATTCACTTTAAATTTTCGGAATTACAATACATAAAACACTCACATAATTTCAAACAGATGAGACAAAACCTAATTATTATTTTGATTTTCACACTGTTATCAAATATCCTTCATGCTCAATTCGATCTTTCGGCTGAGTGGCGTCCACGTTTTGAGCTTAACAACGGACAGGCAATGGTTCCAACCGACAGTTCGCAGGCTACTGCTTATGTATCGCAGCGCAGCCGGATTAATCTTTCATACACAACTGATGCGTATCGCTTTTATCTGAGCGTACAAGATGTCAGAAATTGGGGTGATGATAATATTGCAGCAGGTACAGGAGCTTTTGCCAGAACAGGAAGCAGCGGCATACATCAGGCATGGCTGCAACTTAACCTGAACTCTACCGATATCTTAAAGATCGGACGACAAGAATTCAGCTATGACGATCAACGGTTATTATCGGGTCGAAACTGGAATCAATACGGCCAGACTTATGATGCCCTGTTGTTGAAACTGCAAAAAAGCAGCTGGTTCATAGATATAGCCGTTTCATATAATAACGATTCTGATAAAGGTAATCCAGCCGGGTTTGGTTTAAACAATTTTGCTGTTGACCCTATTACAAGGCGGTTACGAACCTTAAACTTCATTTATCTCAAAAAAGAAATCAGTCAAGCCTGGTATATCTCTGCAACAGCCTTACTTACGGGTTATCAGAAAGATAAGATCAGCTCTATCACTTATTTTATGGGGACTTATGGCTTGTATAGTAAAATACGTTCCAATGGTTTTGAAGCTCAGGCTAATTTATTTGGTCAGTCGGGTAAGACCCAGCAAGGAAAACAGCAGCATGCTTTTATGACTACTGTAGAGGCCTCATATAGGCATGCAGGGATCAAAGCTGGGTTAGGTCTGGATATACTCAGTGGCCATGATGCAGCTAATACTGATCCCGACTATCAAGCCGACGATCATGCATTTGACCTTTTTTATGGGTTACGTTTTCTCCGATATGGATTAATGAATCAATACAATATACCGGCTCACACACTCAACGGCGGCTTAGTTGATCTGTATCCTCAGATTGTTTTCTACCCACATGGCAGGCATACAATCACTATTGACTATCATTTTTTCAGCTTGCATCAAGCCGTAGCAAATCCCACTGATCCTAACACCATACTCAAGGGTAGCTTAGGCTCGGAGCTTGATATAGTATGGCAATATGCGATCTCTAAAGAATTAAACCTACATACCGGATTCACCTATTATTTTACTAACAACACCTTTGCCAAAGTAAAACATATTGATCCGGCTCATATAGGTCAGCCCTATTTTGGCTGGATAATGCTCACTTTCAAGCCTTTTATTTTCAGCTCTGCCCGATGAGTAATGAGCAGCCCGACAGAAGTTTCGTAGAGCAGATCAGTATAGCTGATTTCTCTTACCCACTTCCGGATGAACGGATTGCCCGCTATCCTTGTGCCATACGTGATCAGGCAAAACTATTGCTGATGAAAGGCGACTGTATATCGGAGGATGTCTTTTCAAACATCGGAGCACATCTTCCGCACAAGGCTTTGTTGGTATGGAATGAAACCAAGGTGATACATGCACGTTTGCTATTTGTCAGACAAGGTGGTGCGCGTATTGAATTATTTTGTTTGGGTCCGGCTAACGGTATGGGTGATATTCAACAAGCATATGCTGCTACAGCTTCGGTAGATTGGAACTGTTTGGTAGGCAATTCAAGGCGGTGGAAGCACGGAACTCTGGAACAACACATTACTAAAGGCGGTCGGGAAATAAAGCTACTAGCAGAGCGTCTGCATACGTCTGACAGCCATAGTGTGATACGGTTCAGCTGGTCAGATACTAAACTCAGCTTTGCACAGCTGTTGGAACTTATGGGTGAGGTGCCTCTTCCACCTTATTTGCATCGCATGGCCGAAGACATTGACACCGAACGTTATCAGACCGTTTATGCCAACCAGGACGGGTCGGTGGCCGCTCCTACTGCCGGACTGCATTTTACAAAGAAGCTGATTGAAGAGCTGAAGAGAAAACAATTTTCGATTGAGAAACTGACTTTACATGTAGGAGCAGGTACCTTTAAACCTGTAGCTCATCCTGCTATAGGACAACATTCGATGCATAGTGAGAAAATAATCGTTCATAGTCAGACCATTGAAAATATCATACAAGCAACCGACGAGCTGATAGCAGTAGGCACTACAACTATGCGTTGCCTGGAAAGCCTCTACTGGCTTGGCATACAGCTGTTACAAGGCAATCCTTCAACTGAGTTGCACCTCACACAATGGTTCCCCTACGAAAACCCAAAGACTGCACACATAGACGCACAAACCGCATTATCAGCTCTATTAGATTATATGCATGCAAATAAAACTGATCAGCTACATGCCTCCACAGCTTTGATGATAGCACCCGGCTACAGATTTAAAATAGCAAAGGGACTGATCACTAATTTCCATCAGCCAAAAAGCACCTTGCTGTTATTAGTGGCTGCACTGATGGGCGAGACATGGAAAAAAGGATACGAATACGCATTGCAGCATGATTTCAGGTTTTTAAGCTATGGCGATAGTTGTCTGATGTTGCCGTAGGAAAACCATAAATCTATTTCAAGCTTTAAACTGACTTTACGCAGGATCAATCATTTGACCTCTGCCTGAGCTGAGCTACCGACTTTTCAGACTTCAAACGCAACAAATCTTATATAGCTGATTACAAGCACTTGAACAAATATTATTACTGACAAAAACTCTTGTTTACCAAACAAAAGGGATGTTCAGTTGTTTTATACACATTAAACCTAACACCTTTCAACAATGAAATCAAGATTTACATGGATTCCAGTGCTGTTGTTGTTATTCATGCCGTTATCAGGTTTGGTGGCACAGCAAAAATTAGTAGTTAAAAAAACACCTTTCAGGCATGAGTTCAAGGCACTGCCTTATGCCTATGATGCGCTTGAAAAATCCATTGATAAAGAGACAATGGAAATACATTACGACCGGCATCATCGGGCCTATTTCAACAATTTTATGAAAGCCATAGAAAAGACTGATTTAGTGTATCTTACTTTTGAAGAGCTATTTAGCCGTATCAGTCAACTTCCTGTAGCCGTTCGGAATAATGGTGGTGGACATTACAATCATCAGATGTTTTGGAGTGTACTATCACCCGATGGAGGTGGTGAGCCTGGCGGTCAAGTAGCCGAGGCCATCAACAAAAGTTTTGATTCTTTCGACAACTTCAAGCAAGCCTTTGAAGATGCTGGTGCTACCCGGTTTGGCAGCGGATGGGCCTGGCTTAGCATGAACGCACAAGGCGAACTGTTTGTAAGCTCTACCCCAAATCAGGATAACCCTCTGATGGATGTAGTAGAAGAACGCGGCACACCTATATTAGGCCTGGATGTGTGGGAACATGCGTACTACCTACGCTATCAAAATAAACGTACCTCATATATGCAGGCTTTCTGGGATATAGTAAACTGGAAAGAAGTAGAACGTCGCTTTGAAAAAGCAAAAAAGGAACTATAAAATAGTTGAAACCTGATTATTATTTCAGGCTGTAAGTCATCAAGTCTTACAGCCTTTTTTCTTTCACACAGTGTCATCAGCAGGGATCAATGCAACGACTCTTTCTTGCCAGCAAATGCGAACTATTCTTCAAACAATGGTTTCCTGATCCAGGTTTCCAAGCGATCGGGGCCTGTGCTGACCATTTTAACCGCTAAGCCAGTTTTTTCCTCAATGAAACCAATATAATCTTCCAAGGCCTTTGGCCTGTAGCTTTCTGAAGCTGACAGAGGCTGGTTCCAACCGTACAAGCTGACATATTTAGTAGATAACAGCTCGGTATTCATCTCAAAAGGAACATAATCAATCTGTTCATCATATTGCATATAGCCCACTCCTACTTTAATCTCTTGTAATTCGTCGAGCACATCAGCTTTCATCATCACTAAATCTGTTACTCCATTAAGCATAATGCTGTATTGCAATGCAGTCAAGTCCAGCCATCCGCAACGTCTTGGGCGTCCGGTAGTAGAACCGAATTCATGTCCTTTCTGTCGGATCATTTCACCTGTTTCGTCTATTAGTTCTGTAGGGAAAGGGCCGCTCCCAACTCGTGTACAATAGGCTTTGAATACTCCGAACACCCGTCCTATGTGATGAGGTGCTATGCCTAATCCTGCGCAGGCTCCGGCTACGGTAGTATTTGAAGAAGTTACAAAGGGATAGCTGCCAAAATCAATATCCAACAAGGCACCTTGAGCCCCTTCGGCTAATATTTTTTTTCCTGACTTCAGCTGCCGGTTGATATAATATTCACTATCGACAAATTGTAGGGATTTCAGTATGTCGATAGCTTCAATCCACTGTTGTTCATAATCTTGAAGGCTAAGTCCGTCAATCAGATGTGCCTCAGTATCAAACTCAGTCAAGCCGATTTGTTGCAGGTGATCTTTTTTCAAAGCCTCGTATTTTTTTTTAAAATCAGGCAGACATATATCGCCAACTCTTATCCCTTGCCGGCGCACTTTATCCGTATATGTCGGTCCTATGCCTTTCAGGGTAGAGCCAATTTTTTGAGTGCCTTTACAGTACTCAAGAGCTGCATCCAACAGCCGATGAGTAGGCAGGATAAGATGTGCTTTTCGGCTGACGATCAAATTATTTGCAACATCAATACCGTGATGTTGCAAAGTGGTGATTTCTTTTTTCAGTATGAGCGGGTCTATGATCACCCCGTTTCCAATCAGGTTGAAGGTGTTCGGATCGAAGATACCCGAAGGGATGGTATGCAAGATAAATTGTTTCCCATCAAATTTAATAGTATGGCCGGCATTAGGCCCACCCTGAAAGCGTGCTATCAAATCGTAATGAGGTGCCAGCACATCCACTATCTTACCTTTACCCTCATCACCCCATTGCAGGCCAAGCAAAACATCTACATTCATCAGCATATTTTTTAAAATTTATCCTTGCTAAGCAGTTGATCCATCAGAAATATATCTCATGGCTTGCTGTAGTGGACAAATTTACATGGAATAATGGCTATAACGACAAGAAAGTTAAAAGAAGTTGAGCTGAGTACAAGTCTATTTTTCTTTTTGTTGAGGATCAGCCTTTTTGATCCGGCCATAAAATGTAAGCGAGTGATGGGTCACTTCTACGCCTAAGAGTTCTTCAACCGATTCTTTAATTTCCTGTATTCGAGGATCACAGAACTCAAGTACTTCACCGTTATCAATACTGACAAAATGGTCGTGCTGACTGAATTTAAATGAGCGTTCAAATTGCGCACAATTATTTCCAAACTGATGCTTGGTAACTAAAGAGCAATCCAACAGCAATTCAATAGTATTATATAAGGTAGCCCGACTTACTCTGTACTTGTTATTTTTCATGCGGGTATACAAGGTTTCTATGTCAAAATGTCCCTCGCTGGAATAAATTTCCTCAAGTATTGTAAATCGTTCAGGCGTTTTACGGTGGCCACGCTGCTCAAGATAATCAGTAAATATCTGTTTGACCGTTTCAAAAGTGTCATTATGCTTTTCTTCCATATCAATGTATTGATCAGACGCTTTGCGTTGAATATCCGAACAAGCCTTGATCGCCTATTCAATGCTGTACTACTCAATGAAAAATCACTTCCCATCAGTAGCATGTCAGAATTTGACTGTAAAATTATAAAATTATTTTTAATTAGAATAAATAAAAATTAGCGTAAAGCCGTTAAGCTACTTTACTGTAATTCAGCTTTTTACACAACTCACAGTCGGATTACTAAAAATATTCATGTCTGTGCCTTGTCTCAAGGCTACAGCTTGTATTACTTTTCAGCCCAAAAGTATCAAAATCTTCGAAAAATCAGGTCAATTGATGGAATATATATCGCCTGAATCATAGAATCGTGCATAGCGGTATAACGGAAAATTGTTTTTTCAGGAAATTGCTTTGCAATCAAATTATTTTTTTTATTTTTGCAGCCCAAAATTGACACCATTAATTAAAGAAAAGATAACGATGGCAAATCACAAATCAGCAATCAAAAGAATGCGTCAAAGCAACGCCAGGAGACTTCATAACCGGTATTATGCTAAATCTATGCGTACTGCACTTAAAAAGTTCAGGAACTCAACCGATAAAGCAGAAGCAGAAATCTTGCTCCCAAAACTCCATTCGATGATTGACAAGCTTGCCAAGCGAAATATTATTCATAAGAACAAGGCTAACAATTTGAAGTCGAAGACTACAAGACAAATTGCTCGTATGGCCTAATTGTTTTTTCACCTAAAGGTTGAAGCCCCTTTTTTAACAAGAAGGGGCTTTTTCTGTTTGCCAATTTTTTTTCGCAATCAAAAACAAATCCTAAATACGATAGCAGGCACTCATTCCAAACACATACACCATGATAAGACTTTAGAAGGGTGATTGAAATCTGCCTTACCCATAGCAAAACCTGTTTACGCTCACATGCCGGTATACCTTAGTGGTACTGAGTAGATTATTTTGGGTAGCACAACCCCTATTTTCAACTTGCAATTCTTTAGGATTTTGCGGATATTATCGCCATTTTATTTCTTGTAAATATGTTGGTATCTCTGGTTAAAAGTATCAAAAACAATATCATGACCCAACTTTCGCAGTATAGAAATGTAGTTCTTAACCGTCTATGGTGAAACATTTAGACGATCAGTCAAATATTTAGGCACTTTCAGAAAAGGATTAAATATTTGATTTATAGATAAATAAGTTGTATCTTTACTGAAACAAAACCCCGAAAACGAGCATAATGTCTCAAAATCGGGGTTTTCTATAAAAAGCGCTATGAA
>JALNZU010000019.1 GCA_023229245.1 Bacteroidales bacterium
CCATTTTTCTTCGTGATTGGGCTACAACAGTAAAAGCACTTTTTTTATTCATAACATTTGATTGTCTTCAAAGTTAATAATAGTAATGGTTTTGGAGGTTTTTAGCATTAATTTTGTCCATTAAGCCAAAATCTTTAATAAATTTTTTTGGCTGTATCCATCTCTTTTGGGTTCATCGAACGGTTACGCTCTCATCCTACGATCCAATTGAACCTCCATACTACTTATGGTATGCGTTGCTGCAATATGATCTTGATCATACTGGCAAATATGGCAAGTATATTTAAGATAAAGCGCGATTGAGAGTCGATGGTGACAGAACTTAGTGGTGGCTGAGCCCGGTCGAAGCCACCACTTTGTTTCAACTCCAAAACAGTGCGTTTGAGAGTCAATAGTGACAGAACTTAGTGGTGGTTGAGCCCTGTCGAAGCCACCACTTTGTTTCAACTCCAAAACAGTACGATTGAGAATCTATGGTGACAGAACTTAGTGGTGGCTGAGCTTAGTGGTGGCTGAGCTTAGTCGAAGCCACCACTTTGTTTCAACTCCAAACAGAGCGATTAAAAGATGTTTTAATATAAAAAACCAAACAACCATAAAGGAATTTTATTCTGATTTCCAAACTTTAAATCATCTGCTGCAATATATGCCATTGGAATTCCGGTAATCTGTCTGTTGGCTTTTGTTGCGCCGCCAACTTCAAACACAAAGTTCTGATCAACCAAAAAATCACCAAACTTAGAGGCCGTTATATCATGTTTCACCTTTAGCTGATTAAAAAAAAAGGTTTCTCTTAAGCTCCCTCTGTTGGGCGGGGTATCGTTAAACAGATAAAAGAGATTTGGGTTTCCCAGATAAATTTTCTCAGGTTTTTGCAGATAACTCACACCTTTATTTTCACTTCTTAGCAAACTCAGAATATTACTTCTGTCCATCAGGTCTAATGCCTTGAGCACAAGATTACGCTGACTACCCATTTTATCTGCCAAAGCCTGTATATTGGGCGTGTACGGCACAATCTGACTTAAAATAAAGAGCAGATTTTTCATCCCCCTGATGGTCGAAAAGTTTAAATTTTCAACAGATGGCAAATCAATATCAATGGTAAGCTGAATTGTCTGTTGTAATTTTTGGTGATAAAACTTTCGGTCAGTTTTATAAAAAGGATAATACCCATATTTTAAATAATTTTCAAAATGGCTCAAAGGATTAATCAAATCATTTACCTCAATGCTGTATTCTTCATGTTTTTCCAGCAAAGCTTTTAAAGAAATCGAAGGTATAGATATACCATGCTCAAATTCAATAAACTCTCTGAAAGACAATCCAAATAATTTATATATCGTCATACGGCGCGACAAATCTGCAACACCCTTGTCTATCTGCAAAGCAGATGAACCTGTTGCCACAATTTTAATATCCGGAAAATTATCATAGATATTTTTAAAATCCTTTGACCAATGCTGATACTGATGTACTTCATCCAAATAAAATGTGGTGTATCCTACATCATATAGTTTCTCAATAAGAAGCAACAGCCGGTCAGATTCAAAATAAAAATCATCCAGACTTAAATAAACCGCATTTTCGGGATGCTTTTTGAAACGCTGCAATAACAGTGTTGTTTTGCCTGCGCCTCTTGCTCCTTTAATAAGAATCAGTGATTGTTCCCAATCAATTTCATTATATAAGTAGCGTACAAATTTTGTTTGTACCTGACTTTTTTGCTTTTCTGATATGTTTAACAAACGGCTTTTCATTTTTATGCTGATTTAATTCAACAATGCTTTTTGTAAAAAGCAAATATATTAAATAGTTTTTAAATAAAGCGATTTGTGTAATCGTTTTTTGCAAAAAACATAACTAATGAAATATTATCTGTTTATTTCAGTAAATCATTTCCCATCTTTTGTTTGATTATTTTTCAAAAACAGGCAAATTGAGGCGTATAAAAGGTGTTTTAATTGTATTTCGGTATGGTAAAATAAGGAGCGGGTCTCACGCGTTCGTGTAGGATGAATATTTCAACTCCAAATAGTACGATTGATAGTCGATGGTGACAGAACTTAGTGGTGGCTGAGCTTAGTGGTGGCTGAGCTTAGTCGAAACCACCACTTTGTTTCAATTCCAAACAGTACGATTGAATGTTGATGGTGACAGAACTTAGTGGTGACTGAGCTTAGTCGAAGTCACCACTTTGTTTCAACTGCAAACAGTGCGTTTGAGAGTCGATGGTGACAGAACTTAGTGGTGGCTGAGCTTAGTCGAAGCCACCACTTTGTTTCAATTCCAATATGGTTCAATTAAGAGTTGTCAGCTGGGGGATTTCCTTACCGCTGGCTTTATGTTTCAATTCCAATATGGTTCAATTAAGAGAATACAGCGGCTATCAAATGTAACAAATCAAACTCTGTTTCAATTCCAATATGGTTCAATTAAGAGACTCACGGGACAGATAGACACGCTTACTTCGTAGAGTTTCAATTCCAATATGGTTCAATTAAGAGTTTATTACCACCCATACCGAAACATAAACTCTATTCAGTTTCAATTCCAATATGGTTCAATTAAGAGAAGCACCTGTAAATCAGCTTGTTAAAATCCAGGATGTTTCAATTCCAATATGGTTCAATTAAGAGGATGATGACTTTACCTATGAAGGGTGGAAAGTCATGTTTCAATTCCAATATGGTTCAATTAAGAGTTAAATGCCTGTAGATCAGCTTGTTAAAATCCAGGATGTTTCAATTCCAATATGGTTCAATTAAGAGCACGAAAATGGCGACGTGCGCTCTTTTATTGTGTTGTTTCAATTCCAATATGGTTCAATTAAGAGAAAAGGGCTTACAACAGCCTATTTAGCCCAACCAAGTTTCAATTCCAATATGGTTCAATTAAGAGGTAAAATGTGAAGCACGAGCCGTGTTCACATTTTAGGTTTCAATTCCAATATGGTTCAATTAAGAGTGAGAAAGAGTCTTTGAATCTAAGTACTTTTTTGAGTTTCAATTCCAATATGGTTCAATTAAGAGTAAAATTCCTTGAAAACGCTAAAGGTGAAAACACTTTGTTTCAATTCCAATATGGTTCAATTAAGAGCAGCAAAAAGGGAAAAAACGACTACTACAAAAAAAGGTTTCAATTCCAATATGGTTCAATTAAGAGTTTATATAAACTTCTTTAAAATCATCTTTTTCCAAGTTTCAATTCCAATATGGTTCAATTAAGAGCCTCAAAAGATATGCAAGAAACACCCTCTTTTAAGGTTTCAATTCCAATATGGTTCAATTAAGAGATAACGAGCACGGAGACGTGCGCTCTTACGTTATCTGGTTTCAATTCCAATATGGTTCAATTAAGAGGTTAAATTTGGAGTGGAGTCAATGAAAATGAAACCTGTTTCAATTCCAATATGGTTCAATTAAGAGATAATAGACTACATTAAGGACATCAAAACTAAATTGTTTCAATTCCAATATGGTTCAATTAAGAGCAATCTACGGAAAAGAGTCATGGGATGAAGACCCGAGTTTCAATTCCAATATGGTTCAATTAAGAGCTGACGTGTGAGTCTATCGCTATGACTTTAGCACTCGTTTCAATTCCAATATGGTTCAATTAAGAGTAAATAAAGAATAGTGCTTTTCATCCATTTTTATAAGTTTCAATTCCAATATGGTTCAATTAAGAGATGTCAGCACTGATTAAGTATCTATTATCACTTGTTTGTTTCAATTCCAATATGGTTCAATTAAGAGCTGCATGGGGCGGCGAAGACCGATCCCTGTTAGGTAGTTTCAATTCCAATATGGTTCAATTAAGAGAGAGCATAATTTGTTTGTAGGACGATGCACCGTTGCGTTTCAATTCCAATATGGTTCAATTAAGAGGATGGGGACATGACATTTTTTGTAACATAATCATGATGTTTCAATTCCAATATGGTTCAATTAAGAGTAACACTCCGTTATAGCTGCCTATCTGTAAGCTGCTGTTTCAATTCCAATATGGTTCAATTAAGAGTACTATTCCCCACCGGGCTTGGATCCCCCAACATAGTTTCAATTCCAATATGGTTCAATTAAGAGGCGACTGCGATTCAGCACGGGCAGACAAAGAAAGCAAGTTTCAATTCCAATATGGTTCAATTAAGAGTTAGTGTTTCCCCCGTATAAGGGTCAACTACCCCTGTTTCAATTCCAATATGGTTCAATTAAGAGTGTTTAGTGCGTATGCATATCTTGTGTATAAAACCTGTTTCAATTCCAATATGGTTCAATTAAGAGCAGACAAAAAACCTGAAAAATAAATCAGACGTAAGTCGTTTCAATTCCAATATGGTTCAATTAAGAGCATTTTTTAACTTTTGTTTTAAAGCAATTGCTTTGAGTTTCAATTCCAATATGGTTCAATTAAGAGTTTGTGAAAAGCATTTACAATAGAATAGTTAAAAAAGTTTCAATTCCAATATGGTTCAATTAAGAGGATGATCTTTTAAAGATACATGAACTCTCAGAAAACGTTTCAATTCCAATATGGTTCAATTAAGAGTTTCCATTGTTCAAGGTCTTCGGCAGCTTGTTCAGCGTTTCAATTCCAATATGGTTCAATTAAGAGGCAGAATCCGGATCGTCGTCATTCCACTCAATTCCGTGTTTCAATTCCAATATGGTTCAATTAAGAGAAAGATAAGTTAAATTTCTATTGATAGCCGTTTTTGTTTCAATTCCAATATGGTTCAATTAAGAGGATGATCTTTTAAAGATACATGAACTCTCAGAAAACGTTTCAATTCCAATATGGTTCAATTAAGAGTTTCCATTGTTCAAGGTCTTCGGCAGCTTGTTCAGCGTTTCAATTCCAATATGGTTCAATTAAGAGAAGAGTAAAGTTAATACAGCCTATCAAATTTATATTGTTTCAATTCCAATATGGTTCAATTAAGAGAAGTATAGGCTACTCCGCACATCAATACGATTGCGAGTTTCAATTCCAATATGGTTCAATTAAGAGAATAAAAGACAATACTCTTATAAAGGTAAAAAAGCAGTTTCAATTCCAATATGGTTCAATTAAGAGATTGTAACCGAGAAATGGAACACCTGTTTTTTCAGGGTTTCAATTCCAAATAGTGCGATTGAGAGCATATCACACATACCTGTGAAATACTCCGCCCCCGCGTTTCAATTCCAAATAGTGCGTTTAAGAGTTGATGGTGACAGAACTTAGTGGTGGCTGAGCTTAGTGGTGGCTGAGCTTAGTCGAAGCCACCACTTTGTTTCAATTCCAAATAGTGCGATTGAGAGAGAAAATTTTATTAGAGAATTTCAAAATAAAGTTAATGTTTCAATTCCAAATGGAACGATTGAGAGTTTACAAAAGTAAAATAAATTTAGAAATAAACAAAAGTTTCTTTTCTAACTAGTAGATTAAGAGAAGAAAGAGATTTTTTTGGTTTTATGCAAGATGTTAGTTTCGATCCCAATTAATGTGATCAAGAGGAGGTAGGGTTCATCCCTGCCTCTTTTTAAAAGAATGTTTCAATTCCAAATAGTGCGATTGAGAGATATCTGATCCCTATCTTAGGGAGTGAATTATACAAGTTTCAATTCCAAATAGTGCGATTGAGAGCCAGGACTTTCAAATATTCATTACATTTCTGGTTGTTTCAATTCCAAATAGTGCGATTGAGAGCGAAATCGCAAGTAAAATTCCTTGAAAACTCTAAAGGGTTTCAATTCCAAATAGTGCGATTAAGAGCACGTGATTACAGGTAATTACGTAGGGCAGGGCAAGTTTCAATTCCAAATAGTGCGATTGAGAGATAATATCCCGGCTAAAACCCAAAAGCCGTAAATTGTTTCAATTCCAAATAGTGCGATTGAGAGTTTGCTTAAAATAAAAGACGAATTAGTTATGATCGGGTTTCAATTCCAAATAGTGCGATTGAGAGTCAGTTAACACCGTGATTTCTTCTGCCGAGCCCGAGTTTCAATTCCAAATAGTGCGATTGAGAGTATAATAAATTAATAATTCTAAAAACTAAAAAATCAGTTTCAATTCCAAATAGTGCGATTGAGAGTCAGCTATTATTTCTTTTGCTCTCTCCAGATGCCTTGCGTTTCAATTCCAAATAGTGCGATTGAGAGCTTCGGGGATGCATGTCCGATCGTTTAATATAAGAGTTTCAATTCCAAATAGTGCGATTGAGAGTGCAGGATTGCAAAGCAATTCGTGGCATTTATGACGCGTTTCAATTCCAAATAGTGCGATTGAGAGTTGGAGAAAAAGATGGGAAATCGTTCGTCCTTCACCGTTTCAATTCCAAATAGTGCGATTGAGAGTATATAAGATAATAGTTTTTAACTAATTTTTAATCAGTTTCAATTCCAAATAGTGCGATTGAGAGCTACTCTGAGACTTATAGCCAATTCGGCTATAATATGTTTCAATTCCAAATAGTGCGATTGAGAGTAGATGGTGACAGAATTTAGTGGTGACTGAGCTTAGTGGTGGCTGAGCCCTGTCGAAGCCACCACTTTGTTTCAATTCCAATATGGTTCAATTAAGAGTTTACCATCATGTCCGCAAAACCCCAGCCATTATAGTTTCAATTCCAATATGGTTCAATTAAGAGCTATTTTAAACTAAAAACTATTACTGATGCGCTTAAGTTTCAATTCCAATATGGTTCAATTAAGAGATAAGGAGGATGAGTTCTCAAAAGAAAAAGAAGTAGGTTTCAATTCCAATATGGTTCAATTAAGAGATGAAGAATTAGGGAGAGATGATGTTTTTGTGACCACGTTTCAATTCCAATATGGTTCAATTAAGAGCCAGCTCTTACTGATGGGACAGACGGTCAGGTGAGTTTCAATTCCAATATGGTTCAATTAAGAGCTAACGGAACCCGATTTGCGTCTGATATATTTCTCGTTTCAATTCCAATATGGTTCAATTAAGAGCCAATCGTTCTCATACGTCCTGCAAAGCTCTAAAATGTTTCAATTCCAATATGGTTCAATTAAGAGCAAACTAAAATAAATATCATTTTACGCTTATTAGAAGTTTCAATTCCAATATGGTTCAATTAAGAGCACGATGAAAAGTGTGCGTCATTAGACTGGAAGACGTTTCAATTCCAATATGGTTCAATTAAGAGTATCAGGAAGCTATTTTACGCAGGGCAGAGAAAAGAGTTTCAATTCCAATATGGTTCAATTAAGAGCATTTGGGCGGGGGTTTTGGGGTTAGCAACAGAAATGTTTCAATTCCAATATGGTTCAATTAAGAGCATTTAGGCAAAAATGAGAGCTCGGCATTTTTTAAAGTTTCAATTCCAATATGGTTCAATTAAGAGAGGAATACTATCTTAATAATATTCCCTTCAATTTCGGTTTCAATTCCAATATGGTTCAATTAAGAGTCCATCAACACAAATGCGCCATTTCTCACTTTTGCAGTTTCAATTCCAATATGGTTCAATTAAGAGAATTAACTAATTCAGATAAAAGTTTTTTAGTAGATAAGTTTCAATTCCAATATGGTTCAATTAAGAGGGATTTTAGTTTTTCTGTGTATCAGTCGGGTATGTTGTTTCAATTCCAATATGGTTCAATTAAGAGAATAAACTCCCAATCGGTTTCAACTCCTACTTGAACGTTTCAATTCCAATATGGTTCAATTAAGAGTTTATCCATCGTTTTGAGTTGATCGTTATAGTATTCAGTTTCAATTCCAATATGGTTCAATTAAGAGTCCATCAACACAAATGCGCCATTTCTCACTTTTGCAGTTTCAATTCCAATATGGTTCAATTAAGAGGAATCTGTTAGCCCTGTTCGGAATGACTTGTTTCATGTTTCAATTCCAATATGGTTCAATTAAGAGATAGCATTCGATGGTGAGAACTATCACTTTTTCATGTTTCAATTCCAATATGGTTCAATTAAGAGGATAATGTTGACCCCGGTAGTTTGGAGGATATAGAGTTTCAATTCCAATATGGTTCAATTAAGAGTCATTATCTGAGGCATCCCAAAAGGGGTCAAACCTTGTTTCAATTCCAATATGGTTCAATTAAGAGTACGTTTAGCCGCAAGCCTATAATTAGAATTAGAGGTTTCAATTCCAATATGGTTCAATTAAGAGCATCTTCCAGCTTTTTCACTCTCTGTTACATATTGTGTTTCAATTCCAATATGGTTCAATTAAGAGAGTGATCCGACAATACATATCGGAGAGTGAAAAACAGTTTCAATTCCAATATGGTTCAATTAAGAGAGTGATCCGACAATACATATCGGAGAGTGAAAAACAGTTTCAATTCCAATATGGTTCAATTAAGAGTATCAGGAAGCTATTTTACGCAGGGCAGAGAAAAGAGTTTCAATTCCAATATGGTTCAATTAAGAGCATTTAGGCAAAAACGAGAGTTCGGCGTTCTTTAAAGTTTCAATTCCAATATGGTTCAATTAAGAGCTTAAAAGACCATCCGAATGCTTTTATACCAGAGAAGTTTCAATTCCAATATGGTTCAATTAAGAGTTCAGAAGTAAAGTTGAGAAGCTTTTTGAGGACTAGTTTCAATTCCAATATGGTTCAATTAAGAGAGTCAAAACAACGTACAAGTTAGATAAAGACTATTTGGTTTCAATTCCAATATGGTTCAATTAAGAGATCATAGGTCAAGTGGCAGAGCCTTCTGAAGAGTAAGTTTCAATTCCAATATGGTTCAATTAAGAGAAAACCGGTAAATCTGAACATTAGGAACAAAGATACGTTTCAATTCCAATATGGTTCAATTAAGAGATTCTTGAGGGGGCAGAAGGGTCAGAGCTAACGTATGTTTCAATTCCAATATGGTTCAATTAAGAGAGGAGATTATTTATTCATGTTAGATGAGTTTGCAGTTTCAATTCCAATATGGTTCAATTAAGAGAAAGCCAGAAAAGAGGGTTGCTTTAGGTCAATACGTTTCAATTCCAATATGGTTCAATTAAGAGATAGGAGAAAAAAGATTTCAGGAGCTTTTAGACCGGGTTTCAATTCCAATATGGTTCAATTAAGAGCGGAATTAAACAAACAAATGAACTTATCAGACAATAGTTTCAATTCCAATATGGTTCAATTAAGAGAAGAATACTTGATACAAGTGATCCGACAATATGTATGTTTCAATTCCAATATGGTTCAATTAAGAGAGTCGATAAGGTTACATACTCGTTTTCCTCTCCACGTTTCAATTCCAATATGGTTCAATTAAGAGTTCACTGCGTGAGAATAGATTCAGATACGAGGATCAAGTTTCAATTCCAATATGGTTCAATTAAGAGAGACGTTAAAGACGCAAACGAGTATCTACTCAAGTAGTTTCAATTCCAATATGGTTCAATTAAGAGCATACTGCCTTCAGGATGTTGAGCAGCCGGCCAATGTTTCAATTCCAATATGGTTCAATTAAGAGGGGAACTTTAATAAGTCTCCATATGACCGAACTAAAGTTTCAATTCCAATATGGTTCAATTAAGAGGTTTCCATTGGTGTGTAAGAAATAAAATCTTAACGCGTTTCAATTCCAATATGGTTCAATTAAGAGAGATGTTAAAGACGCAAACGAGTATCTACTCAAGTAGTTTCAATTCCAATATGGTTCAATTAAGAGCTAACTGCACGTTGAAACGTGCCGTCAATAACATTCGTTTCAATTCCAATATGGTTCAATTAAGAGGGAGATCGGTCTGATAGAAAAGTCCTGAGCACCCTTGTTTCAATTCCAATATGGTTCAATTAAGAGGCGGGGGAAGTTTGACGCAGGGCATTTGTTTTCTGTGTTTCAATTCCAATATGGTTCAATTAAGAGAACAAGATTTTGCTAAAGCTGTAAAAGACATTAACGTTTCAATTCCAATATGGTTCAATTAAGAGCAAGCCCCTATTGAAGGAGTGAGTTCGTTGTCAGACGTTTCAATTCCAATATGGTTCAATTAAGAGCTTAAAGCCTACATCAGAGCTCACGCATGCGATGAGTTTCAATTCCAATATGGTTCAATTAAGAGACCGTAACTAACACAAGAGAGGAAGTTATTCTGCAGTTTCAATTCCAATATGGTTCAATTAAGAGAACCGGAGTGATAACTCCTACCGAGACCTGGGACAAGTTTCAATTCCAATATGGTTCAATTAAGAGGGAGAGATGGTCAACACACAGTTCGAGAAAGTACGTTTCAATTCCAATATGGTTCAATTAAGAGAAAACTGCAAGAGGTACAAAGCCTACCATCTCCCGTTTCAATTCCAATATGGTTCAATTAAGAGTTAAAGAAAAAATAAAATATTACAAAGAAAAAATAAAGTTTCAATTCCAATATGGTTCAATTAAGAGAAGGATCAATCTCTAACGTGTACTGAACATATTGAGTTTCAATTCCAATATGGTTCAATTAAGAGAATGGATACAGATCATAGAAATGAGTTTGTACAGGTGTTTCAATTCCAATATGGTTCAATTAAGAGTCAAACATCTGATCGTCTTCAAACTCTAACAACGAGTTTCAATTCCAATATGGTTCAATTAAGAGTTTACGATAGCAAGTCTAAAACATGGAAACAAGCAGGTTTCAATTCCAATATGGTTCAATTAAGAGTAGCACCGGTTTAAACGGCAACGGACAGTTAGGGTTGTTTCAATTCCAATATGGTTCAATTAAGAGCAACGAAGGCACATCGACCACCTCTCCTACTCGGTGGTTTCAATTCCAATATGGTTCAATTAAGAGGAGGCCAATGATCAAAATTTACACGAAGGACACTATGTTTCAATTCCAATATGGTTCAATTAAGAGGACGAAACCATACCGGTTAGGCAAGTTTAGAAATTAGTTTCAATTCCAATATGGTTCAATTAAGAGGTTAGTTGTATAATAGACTTGATAGACCTCCGTCATGTTTCAATTCCAATATGGTTCAATTAAGAGTATAATGGCGTGGTGTATTATTCAGACGGAGTAAAAGTTTCAATTCCAATATGGTTCAATTAAGAGTTTAAGTACATTAAGTACGGGTGATATCCCAAAAGTTTCAATTCCAATATGGTTCAATTAAGAGCATTTAGGCAAGAACGAGAGCTCGGCGTTTTTTAAAGTTTCAATTCCAATATGGTTCAATTAAGAGTTTTCAGTAAGAAAGCCTGAAAAGTATATCAAACGTGTTTCAATTCCAATATGGTTCAATTAAGAGCAAGCATTAGGGGCGTATTTCAATGTGAAAAATATATGTTTCAATTCCAATATGGTTCAATTAAGAGAAAAGTAGAGAAAATAAGCTTTAATAATACCATAATGTTTCAATTCCAATATGGTTCAATTAAGAGTATAAATATTATGGCAATAGTCCAAAACCCCCTCATGTTTCAATTCCAATATGGTTCAATTAAGAGAAAAGTAGAGAAAATAAGCTTTAATAATACCATAATGTTTCAATTCCAATATGGTTCAATTAAGAGACGAAGTCGCAGACAAACCGCATATTAGAGCTCTAGTTTCAATTCCAATATGGTTCAATTAAGAGGAAACTGAATATGTTTTGAGAACTTACGAGGTTTGAAGTTTCAATTCCAATATGGTTCAATTAAGAGAAAACAGGTATGAGAGCCTCAGAACCACTTGAAGCAGTTTCAATTCCAATATGGTTCAATTAAGAGGTAAAATGTGAAGCACGAGCCGTGTTCACATTTTAGGTTTCAATTCCAATATGGTTCAATTAAGAGTAAAATGTGAAGCACGAGCCGTGTTCACATTTTAGGTTTCAATTCCAATATGGTTCAATTAAGAGAGAGTTAAACGACATATATGCGGTTTGTAACTATTTGTTTCAATTCCAATATGGTTCAATTAAGAGGAATGTCGAAGATCGCCACATCACAGCAAGTAGCAGGTTTCAATTCCAATATGGTTCAATTAAGAGATCCATTACTACGGGGTGGTTAAAGAGGGAAGTACTGTTTCAATTCCAATATGGTTCAATTAAGAGGAGGATCGATTTCTAACGTGTACTGAACGTATTGAGTTTCAATTCCAATATGGTTCAATTAAGAGTTATTTCTATAAAGAAAAAGAACTACAAGGAATCACGTTTCAATTCCAATATGGTTCAATTAAGAGAAAAGTAGCGGGTTTGTTAGCTATTTGGCTAAGAGAGTTTCAATTCCAATATGGTTCAATTAAGAGTTAGAAGACTTCACATGAATAATACTGCTCTTATCAGTTTCAATTCCAATATGGTTCAATTAAGAGAAAAATAGATGTCCCTAAAACCGAATACAATAAATTGTTTCAATTCCAATATGGTTCAATTAAGAGCTACCTCATCTCTTTCAATAGTTTGAAAGAAATCATGTTTCAATTCCAATATGGTTCAATTAAGAGGTTTTTCAGACATATGCGGCTAATCTCTCCCACTAAGTTTCAATTCCAATATGGTTCAATTAAGAGACACATCGTCCCTTCTTCATCACGTATCGTGACGCTGTTTCAATTCCAATATGGTTCAATTAAGAGTAGTCCTTCCTAATTCTCCCCTTAAGTTACTTCCAGGTTTCAATTCCAATATGGTTCAATTAAGAGATTCTTTCGAGTCAAAAAACTTGTCGCAGTCGTAGTGTTTCAATTCCAATATGGTTCAATTAAGAGCTTGTTGCTATTAGATCGGTATCCGTCTTTACAAAGTTTCAATTCCAATATGGTTCAATTAAGAGTCTGTATCCTTTCCCTAAAAGGAAGCTTTACACGAGAGTTTCAATTCCAATATGGTTCAATTAAGAGTCTTAAAGCAGGTAAGATGTATAGCACCGGTTTAAAGTTTCAATTCCAATATGGTTCAATTAAGAGAATGAACAAATGCAAACTACATTATTTTAGAAGCGTGTTTCAATTCCAATATGGTTCAATTAAGAGAAAAATCAAAATACAGACATTTGGAAAGGCGACACCGTTTCAATTCCAATATGGTTCAATTAAGAGACACATCGTCCCTTCTTCATCACGTATCGTGACGCTGTTTCAATTCCAATATGGTTCAATTAAGAGAAGGCACTTGTAGAATATCTTTACGAATGACTAACAGTTTCAATTCCAATATGGTTCAATTAAGAGTAAGAAAACATTTTGTTCCCCGTTTTCTTTACAAGGTTTCAATTCCAATATGGTTCAATTAAGAGAAGGTCGAAACACTATTACGATAGAGAAAACGATGTTTCAATTCCAATATGGTTCAATTAAGAGATTGAAATCATCTTCCATCTGATAGATAACAAGTTGGTTTCAATTCCAATATGGTTCAATTAAGAGGATAACATCAACGCTGAGGTGTCTATAATTCCCACGTTTCAATTCCAATATGGTTCAATTAAGAGCTTGAATAGAACTTCGAACCTTTTGCCGATGTTCAGTTTCAATTCCAATATGGTTCAATTAAGAGGGTCTTTCGGACAACTTCGCTCTTTTTTGGAGTACAGTTTCAATTCCAATATGGTTCAATTAAGAGAATGTGTTAAATTTCTTTATCGCATCAATTGTTTTTGGTTTCAATTCCAATATGGTTCAATTAAGAGACGTGATGCTCCCGTCCCCCGTCTGTTTTAACAATACGTTTCAATTCCAATATGGTTCAATTAAGAGGATGATTTTGAAATACTTAATGAACGAGAAATATTTGTTTCAATTCCAATATGGTTCAATTAAGAGACTTCTCTTTTGAACTGATACACCTTTTCTAAAGCTGTTTCAATTCCAATATGGTTCAATTAAGAGTTATTTAGGTTTAAAGCCCATCCCATCGCTTTAGCGGTTTCAATTCCAATATGGTTCAATTAAGAGAAGATACTCTACCCTCCATGTGCTTGCTCCAAATCCGTTTCAATTCCAATATGGTTCAATTAAGAGAGAAATTTAACACATTTATTGCTGCTATCGACCAGAGTTTCAATTCCAATATGGTTCAATTAAGAGAGAAGGGACGATGTGTATTGCGGGGGTTCAGTATATGTTTCAATTCCAATATGGTTCAATTAAGAGGCTTTTGCACTCCAACATCATCTCCTATCCCAAAAGGTTTCAATTCCAATATGGTTCAATTAAGAGGATGATTTTGAAATACTTAATGAACGAGAAATATTTGTTTCAATTCCAATATGGTTCAATTAAGAGGATTTCTTTCGAACTATTGAAAGAGATGAGGTAGAGGTTTCAATTCCAATATGGTTCAATTAAGAGAAAAAAGTGTTCACGCATGTAGAAGGCTTTAATGACGTTTCAATTCCAATATGGTTCAATTAAGAGAGCACTATAGAGATAGCGACTATCGAGGGCAAGAAAGTTTCAATTCCAATATGGTTCAATTAAGAGCTTACAAGGACGTTTAGGTCTTTTCGTTCCGTTTCGTTTCAATTCCAATATGGTTCAATTAAGAGCCGCAAAGATAATCAAATTTCAAGTCTGAATCTCAACTGATTGTAAAAATAAATATACCCAAAAAAGCAACAAATAGTCGTCCATGTCTAATATCACAAAAGTATCAAGACTTAGACGACAGCATATCTAATTGATTATAAACATTTTAAATTTCAAGATGTCAAAGAACGCCTTTAAACATTTTTTTTCGTTAACATAGACGACTTAAAGAAATGAAGTCAACTCGTTTTTTTCCTTGCCTATCACTTCTTTATCAAGCCAATCCTGATTACGACTTGTAAAGATAATCAAACTATCTACTTCTACATCCATTATTTTATTCGATCTCATTTTTAATTCACGAAGTTGTGATGGAGTAAGTTCCCCTTCAAAAACGGAATTCTGTATCCAGTTTAAATATTGACGACACAACTTTAACATTTTTCCTACACGCTTTTCGCCTATATCATATACCAGTATTACATACATATTATTTGTTTTTTTTATTGAGTTAGAATGAATGGGATTGAAGGGATTGAGTTAGATTGAAGGGATTGAGTTAGATTGAAGGGATTGAGTTAGATTGAAGGGATTGAGTTAGATTGAAGGGATTGAGTTAGATTGAAGGGATTGAATGAGATTGAAGGGATTGAACAATTTTCCATCAATCTTCCATCAATCTTCCACCAATCTTCCACCAATCTCCCACCAATCTCCCACCAATCTTCCATCAATCTCCCATCAATCTCCCACCAATCTTCAATCAATCTCCCATCAATCTCCCATCAATCTCCCACCAATCTTCCATCAATCTTCCATCAATCTCCCACCAATCTCCCATCAATCTCCCACCAATCTTCAATCAATCTCCCATCAATCTTCCACCAATCTCCCACCAATCTTCAATCAATCTCCCACCAATCTTCCATCAATCCCCCAATAGCTACCGGGTCCAATCTCTCCGCTACCACCACGCCTTAAACGGTTTATACTCTTCGATCTTCATAATATGTTTAATTAATTTATATATCTCCAATCTTACCAAATGTTTGTAACTAACACTTCGGTTTAACTTACGATGTTTAATGGTTTGAGACAAACGTTCTTCCCAATCTTTTAAAACTTTCTTCTTACCCGATTCATTCAGTAAACAATAGTTTAATTTCTTCTCAAAATCTTTTTCAGTCAACATCTTCTTATTCAACAAACTAAAAATTAATCGGTCAACTAAAATCGGCTTAAAAACTTCTGCAATATCTAAAGCTAATGAATAGCGTCTATACCCAGGCTCATGCAGATAACTGATCGTAGGATTAAGTTGAGTATGATAAATCTGATCTAAACATAGGGTATAACACATCATATTACCAAACGAAATTAATGCATTAATCTCATTAGATGGTGGTTGCTTGGTTCTGTTACCCATTGTATATCCGGGAATAATTTCGCTAAAAGCTGCATAATAAACCTGTCGGATATTTCCCTCCCATCCCATGAGTTCATCAATTCCGAAAACATTTTTCCGACCTTCATTAAATTCTTCAATCTGGCTGATATATGCTTCGAGAGCCTTTCCACGAGTTTGATAATATTTCAGATTGCGTAGCATGTTAGCTATAGCACCTTCCACAAATTTTTGTGCAATTTCCATCCTGCGTTTTGTGGAAGTATATGCCTTTGTCTGTTCAATAATCACTTTCCCGCTTAGTAAATACTCCTTTGGCATAAAACTTCCCGTATAATGCTCGTAATAATCAAAAAAATGAACTGAAACTCTGTTCTTACCTAAAAAATTATACAACGCACTGTTTGTATCAAGCGAACCAAAACAATACAAATTATCAATTCCAACTACTGGAAGATATTTAGCAATTCCTTCTCTACCCTCTTCATCAACAGGCACAAAACGTAAGGTATTGTCTTTCCGGCTTAACCGTCCAGGATTGAATAAATAATAGGATTTTTTCATTTTTTTGAGATTGAAAAGATTGATTGAATCGTTTATTTTATCTTTTTTCGCATGGATGCAAGAATTTTCAGTATTTCAAGACTTTCTTTATGGATTGTTTTTAATTCTTCACCTTCAACTATTTTTGATGTGATAAGTAGTTCTAGCCACATTTCCGTTTCATCTGCCTCTTCAACACATATAGATAATTTACTGAAAAACTCAGCTTTCGATCTCGCACGCAACGCAGCCCTATAGTTGGCATAAATTGAAGTTCCTGATTTTGTCAATTGATAATTGATTACTCTTGTTGCTGTATTTTTATCCAATTTCTCTGAAAGCTTGATAACAAGTAATGAAAAAGAACGAATTTTTTCTCGAATTTCCATTTTGTATAACAACCATTGACTATTTTCCATAATGCATTTTTTGTATATTTTTTTATTTTTAGATTGAATGGATTGAGTAAGATTGAAGGGATTGAACGATTTTCCATCAATCTTCCACCAATCTCCCATCAATCTTCCATCAATCTCCAACCAATCTCCCATCAATCCCCCATCAATCTCCCATCAATCTCCCACCAATCTCCCATCAATCTCCCACCAATCTCCCATCAATCTTCCACCAATCTCCCACCAATCTCCCATCAACCTCCCACCAATCTTCAATCAATCTCCCATCAATCTCCCATCAATCTTCCATCAATCTCCCACCAATCTCCCATCAATCTCCCATCAATCTCCCACCAATCTCCCATCAATCTCCCATCAATCTCCCATCAATCTCCCACCAATCTCCCATCAATCTCCCATCAATCTCCCATCAATCCTCCTCTCCTGAATAACAAAAATCATAATAACTACAACTTTTACAGATCTTAGCATTAATAACCGGCGGACAAGTATCATTTTTAAGCAAATATCTTATTTCCTCAACTATTTTTTCCAGATAAAGCATATCATCTTCCTCTAAATAGACCGTTTCTCTTTCTCTCATTTTAGGATATTCGATGATTCCTTTTTCAGCTTCTATTTCATTCATTTTCATCAACCATAGGTAAAACTTCACCTGCCAGATATGTGCCTGTTCCACTTTATTGCTTCGTTTGGTTTCGTGAATCACTTTGTTTTTAGCATCAAAATAATCAACTTTACCACTAAAAGAAATGTCATCCCATTCATAAAATAAATTAATTTGTGAAAAACGCTCACCCCTGTGTTGATATGACTCTGCTTCAACCAATTTCCCATCGGCAACTAAATCAGAAGTCTGTTCCATCTGAATATTATTGGCAAAAAGCCAAAGCTTGCGATGGCATACACGGTAATAATTTATGTGGGTTGCGGTGAGGTTCATAATTTAATTCGGTTTTCACTTAATCAATTCATTGTTTTATATCACTTTTTGTTTAGCTGTATTTATGTTGGAGATGATTTTAATAAGATGAAAGGTGACTCTCCCTATTATTGACGAAGACAAGTCACAAAGTAAAATAGGTGCTTGGATTTCACCAGACACCTATCTGCGACGTACTTTAAATTTGATTTTCGTAATCGAAAGCCATCATTCTATCATATAATTCCTGCTCTGCTTTTTGGATTGCATCAATAGTTTCTGTTTTGGTCAAGATAAAAGCACTTGCCTGAATACTAACAAAAGTTTTTACGCCATCCATCTTTTCCTCAATAATTGGCTCTGCTCTTTTTGAATCTTCTTCTGATAGTTTTGCACGGATACTTCCTGCGATTAAATTAGCATTATCACTTATTGATATAGCCAAAGTATCCATCAAACTAAAAGTTCTGGACTGGTTAGATGTTATTTTCCAATTAATAATTGCAGAAGCTAAGGCCTTTGCCCATTCTTCCCGAATATTTTGAGGAGCAACTAAACAAGAGCCAAAAACATTTTTGCTTTCAATCCATCCTTCTTCTTTTAGTTCCTCTATCGTTTCATCTGACATTTCAGGTTCGAATGAATTTAAACTTACACAAAATAATCTGCGTAAATCGATAGCTATATCTGAAACGAAAAGACCTGATGCGCGACTCTGATTCGGAATCCACTTTCTACTTAAACTTCTATCTTTTCCTTCGAGAAATTGAACAATTTCTTCTTCTGACAATTCGTTCCCATCAGCATCCCTTACAATAACAATATTATTAGGACGATCGCTTCTGTCGAAAGAAGCATTATCATTTTCAAGTCCAGCTAATAGAGGATGTAAAGCACGCATCGCTGAAATGGATAAAGGACTCCTTCTTTTCAAAGTTCTGTCTTTTCCACCTTTTGCAGCTTTCATCCAACCACCGAATAGTTGATCTGGATAAGACGGATCACAAGTGCCATAAACTTCTCCTTCTGTCATTTTCTTTTGCTTATCAATATCAAACAAAAATGTTGTAGGACTTGGAATCACATTTAGGTGATCAGAAATAGAATCAATAATACTCCTTTTTACCTGCTGTCCGCTTGAAAATGGAATTCTTCGGTTAAACTGTGCGTCATAATAATATTTCTGTCCATCTGAAACACAGAATACAGTGTGTTCTGCTCTCTTTAGTGTTCTGATATAAACTGTATTACTCATAATTTATATATTTAAAGTGTTAAGATTTTTTCTCTATAAAAGCGTAGTCAAATTTTAATAAAGTGCTGAAATAACTAAATTCTTCATTGTTCATCAAATGCACTTCATCCTTCAGCTTTTTCAATGTTTCTAAATCTGAATCGTTCAAATCAGCAATCATATTTGTCAAAGCATTTATAAAACCTTTTTTGGATGTAGCACCAAATAGATCTTTTTCAATTAGATTTTTCCCTGTAGTGCCTTTTGCATTACCTCTATACCTCAGAAGTAGCTCCGCTAATTCTATAGTATAATCTGTGATTTGTTCTTTATTTTTTGAAATCATAGCTATTAACCAAGTTTTATATGATTGATAAATTAAAATTTGTTCGTCGTTATTTATGGGTAAGTTTTTATTCTCATCCATATATTTTTTAAGATTTATTGGCTGTAAAGCATGTAAACCTATATTCCCTAATTCACAAGCTCTTTTAATATGCATTCCAAACAATGATTGAAACTCTTTACTATTAAACGGTTTCTCAGTATGATAAAGTTGCCTGAACACATCTTTCAATCTTCTGCCTGATTTTAAAAACAACGGTATGAAACCAATAGTTTTATTTGTTTGTCCTAAACTATAGATATATGCGTTTAATACTATATCAGGAAATTTATTTGAGAGGCTAAAAAACAGATTAGACCAATTGACAGTATTTACTTCAGCTAACGACGAGTCTATCTTGAAAACTTGTTCTTGCTCTAAATCATAAAAACTAAAGCTTTCATTAAATCTCGTTCCCATCTTATAAGTTAACCATTGTCCATTCCAGGAATTAATTTGATTTCCTCTTAATTTTTCTAAAGCTGGATCATTCAAATACTTTCTATACAGTCTCCAACCTTCAAAAGTCTCCAAAGTTATTTGCGAATCATTTATCAGCAAACTATAACCACCTGCTACACCTATCCCTAACCCACTTCCTATCCATGAAAGAAAGACATCTTCTTCATCTGTATCAATTAAAATATCACTTACTAAACCTGAAGTACTAGCATAAGTCTTACTTTCAGATGCTGGAAAACCAATGGCAAAACTTGCGTCTGGCACTTCTGTCTCAACTTTAGAAAAGAGTTTCTCAAGTTTTTCTGCTCTCTCCTTTACTGAAAGCAAATGAGGCTTTTGACCTTTACTCATTTGCACAAAAGGTGAATTGGTAACCCATTGCATATATTTTGAGTGATTAAAAAACAACTCGAAATACACCTTTTCAAAGAAATCCTTAGCAGAGTAATTTTGATTGTATTTCTTGTTATATGCTTTTAAAAAAGTTCTGCCTACTAATGTTGTTATCATATAAATTGATTTAATACACTAAAATTCTCTCTTTTTATTTTTGACACCTCCAAACCTACATCAAAATCATAAGCTTTATCGGGAATAACAAAAGGTTTGTTTCCCTTATCTAACTGACGCATTTTTGCCACTGTCCAATAAGCAACAGATATTTCCAAATTTAGTCTTGTCTCAAAATCACCATTCAAATATTCTTCTTCGTCTGATTCTAGAATGCAACTCACACTCTCAATGGATAATAAATCAAACAATATAGCTCTACTTCTGTGTGTTAGTTTTCCTAAAGTAAATCCTATATTGGTTTGGAAAATGCTATGTTCTTCGATTTTTAAAAAGTCTATTTCGGTGTAAACCTGATCTATCTTTTGTTGTAAATCTCTTTCTCTTAACACTTCGCCATTAGGTAAAACTTCATAAGACTTTTGTAAAACATCCACTTCATAAGGTCGTGCTTCCTTGATTCCAATTGGTGGTTTTATAACATGGATATCTTTAAATTTCCCAATTGTGTCTTTACATCTTTTTCTATTAATTCGTCCAAATCTTTGAATCATAGCATCTAAAGGCGCGGTTGCTGTTATCATAATATCGAAACTGATATCTAAACTAACCTCAACGATTTGTGTTGATACCACGATACAGGCTTCATTACTTGTATTAAATTTAAAAGATGGTTCTCCATCATCATCTAAACCTAGTAGCTGTGCTTCTTTAAAATTTCTATCGCCTCTTTTGAATTTGCTGTGTAGCAGTAAAGCTGGAATTTCTGGATGACTTTCTTTAATAATCCTATAAGCATCTTGAGCGTCTTTGATCGTATTCATAACAATCAAAATCTTCTGATTGTCTTCCACTGCTTTAGAAATAATATCCTGAGTTAAATCAAAACTTTCTATCTTATGTATAATATGACGATCAAACTGCTCCAATTCATCTTCAGCTAAATTTACTTCCAATACATCATCATCTAGCGCCTTCATTATTCCCCGATAGAGAATACTTGGCATAGTCGCAGTTCCTATATGAATCCTACAATCCAGACTTTTCAACACCTGAATTAACTTTAAAACCAATGCCTGAGAAATTCCGGAATAAGTATGTACCTCATCGAGAATCACATCGCAACCTTTTATATCCAAAATCATTGCCTCATATCCTTTCATTCCTAATGCAATAGAAGCTAATTGGTGTGGTGTCAGAATTTTAATGGAAGACCCCATTAAGTTCTGTAATGAAGTTTCCTCATTTTCTTTTCTCGCAACTATTATCGAAGTAGAATGTAATACCCGAATATCAATGTCAGGATTATTATTTTCCAAATCATTCCGTACTCTGTTAAACATAGCATTTATAGATGCCTGAAATGGTAAAGTATAAAAAACCCGACCTTTACATCTTCTAAACAAATAATCTGTTTTTCCTGCACCAGTACAAGCAACAACTATTGTATGCTTTTTTGGCGAACTTGCTTCTTTCAACGATAATGGAAACAGTACATGTTGTCGATTGTAAAAACTTAAATCAGGAATTTTAAAGATTCTACGGGTGTGTTCTACAGTTTTATTTATCAGTGAAGATGCAAAATGATCAGCTCCCATTAATAAACCTCTCCATTCGGAATATCCCTTTTGCCTTATAAAACTTTCGCAATATTCAATGCAATATGCTAAGTTTTCAAAAGCTTCATTTCTTCTTATTGGTAAACAAACTACTCCTAATTGATTCAAAATTTCTATTGCTCTTAGGCTCCAGTCTTTCCAATTACCCAAATGAAAGTCTATGTAATCATCATTTTCTTCTAAATCTAATAAACCTTTCTTTCCGATGTCATTAATAACAGATTTATGGTGCCCTACAGCCATCTCTATCAGTGAATTCCACTGACTTCTAGGAAATACTGAAAGAAAAAACAGTGAAGCAATCTCGTGACGAAAGGTTGTTGTTCTATTAAATTTATCTTTTAGTCTTTCCTGAAAAAAGGGATGTGCTTTTCCTATATCATGCAAAACAGCTCCATTATAAGCAATATTTTCATCCAATCCCAGATATTTGGCAAAAGTTTTAGACGCCTCGGCAACTTGCAACAAATGAGTTGGTAAAGGTGTCCATTCAGGTCCTGATTTTGCAAATATCAAGCTCATTTCAAAAATCTGTTAATAGGTGTACCTACAATCTTCAACCAACCGAACATGGGCTCATTAGTTACACGATGATAACCAACTTGAAATGCATTCTCATTATTTTCAAAAATTAGTTCATATCCATTAAAAAGAGTTTCATCATCCAAATCATTCTGATTAACCTCAGTAATTCCTTTAGGCATCAGAATATCTTCATTCCTACATAAACAGATATGTTGTTCAAATGCCCTTTCTGCATCTTCTTTTGTCCAAAATACCAAATGTAAAATAGGTTCTAAAAGAACACCTCTAATCAAAATTGCAGTAGGCCTTTCAAAGAGAATTTGCCCTCCCTTTTTCGTGGAATTCCATCCGCGAGTTTGGATGACTTCTTGCTGTTGGCTTATTTGTGTATAAGACAATCGATGCCTTTTTATCTTTTTTATCCCAACTTCATCCAATAACTCCGGAAACAATTTTTTCTCGATTCCCTCCACAATACTTGGGGTCAAAAACTGTTGCGAAAACGTTTCACTATCTCTTACAGCTGTCCAAGGCTTTATAAAGCCAAATGGTCCGGTATATTTTACAACGTAATACTTCTCCATCTTAAATTTATTTTAACGTCCCAAAACCAATTCCAGTTGAGTTTCCAAGACCGTTACACCATGCATAGGCAATTTGTTCCTGAGTGCCTTTAATAATTATTGGCGCTAAAGATGCTTTATTTTTAATCCCCTTGTATGTCACAAGCTTAGTCTGCCTAAAACTCGTTTCAGGATTGAGTATTATTGACACCCCTTCTGAAGATAAGTTAGCCTTTTCTAATTTACGTTTTAAATTCTTAGTTAAAACTTCTTCGAAATCTTTATCATTTAATGTTACATGTCTTATTTCTTCCCCCTCTCTTATTTTTAAAAAGACCGGACTTGCCATTAAAAATTTTTCTAAACTCCTAAAACTTGGAATATTCTTAATCTGAATATCAAGCACTCGAACGTCAAGAAACATTTCCGGACTTTCAAGGATACCACTGACAATTTTTTTTATTAAAGCATCATTTACAGATCCTATAAAAAAATAAGCGTCATTTTTCAGGTTAAGACCTTTCTCTGTGGCAATAGTGTTTTGTATCCAAGAGAACGAATACTGCCCACTTTTTCCATGGAACTCATTATTCTCACCAATCCACTTATGGATTACTCCAGTTAGCAGTTCCTGATAATCAAATGGAATTGTCTTTTGGCTCTTACTCAGTCTTAAATATATTCTCATAATTTTTATTTATTTTCCAAACTTAATACATTTAGCTGTCAAATTCTGTCAGTCATCAAATCTTTTTCTCATTTCTTTCAAAAATGTTTTAAATTCCTCCGGTTCATGCACATCAATTTCCCCCGGAAGTCCTAAAACAAATCGACCTATACCGTGAAAATCTGCAACCGGAATTTCTAACTGATACCTATTCCCTACCTTTTTTAAATATTGCTCAGACACAGGGTATTCTTCCCGGAGAAGATTATAAGCCTTCAGAGTAAGTATAGCTTTTACTATAGTGATTACCTCCGAAGCCGACATACGGAAAGCATCGTGAAATGGCAATTTATGAAGATGCTCATAAAGCCAGGGAGTGTTTAATATTTTAACATCCGCAATTCGGGAAATTTTGAACTGCTTATTCTGGCAGTCTTCTATGTCTAAGCACCAAATAGCCTTATAGTCTTCCATATATTGAAAAGGCTCTACCATCCTATCGCTTACTGTAGAGCTATTAGAAGATCGATAATCAATCAACAAGACTCTCTTTTTATTATTAATTCCTTGAGTCAATAACTTCACTTTCTCGACACTTGGTGTGTTTTTTATCCTTTTCAAAGCTTGAAAGTCATATAAGGAATGAAGCTTTTTGAGCAAGCGATCCATCATTTCGTTTTCTAATTCCAAATGTGACAAAGCATGATAAAAAACGATTGCTTCTTCTTCAGTAAAATGAAATAGTCTATGCAAGCTTTTTATTTCTGAGGTATCTCTTGCAAAAATATATTTACCATCCTGACGATCAACAATAAACCCTGCATTCTCCAATCGATTTAAGTACCGAAAAATTGTTCGCTCACTGACTTCAAATCTCTCTTTCAGTTCATCAATACTATATTTCCTATTACCGGATAATAGCAGCAAGAGTCGTATTGTCTTTTCCATTTTACACCAAATTAAATCAATTAGTTGTATCTGTGTCTTCCGATTTATTACAGCCAAAAAGGTATGATCAAATAATGTCCTCCAACTCCTTCATCATATTTTTTCTCCGTTTATACACTTCCCGGTACTTAGTGATCAGTTCTTTGACTTTTTCCTGACCACCCGAAAATGTTTTCAACCGTTTCAGAAAACGAGAGACGTTGGCATAGGCTTTCGGATTTGTTATAGTAGCTTGCTGTTCAATAAATTTCAAATATATCTCGTAAATTTTCTGATCAAATTCAGGCCTTAGATACTTTTCGTATTGCTCCAGATAATCAACACCTCCTTTTTCACACTGAACGTAAAGCTCATCCCATTTTTTATGCTCTACCAATATCTCGGCTCGGAAATGGTTAAACCCCCAAAAACCTTTTTCGCTTTTCATGGAGGAAAGGATCCTTGCCAATGTAGTATCCCAATTTTCTTTTGGTGTTTCGGCTTTCAGGATGTCGTAATATTTTTTTTGCTCTCTTCCATTGTAGAGTAGGTCTTCAGCTAATTGTAATATTTTTGTCTTATCGTCTTGATACTGAACAACCCTTAATAATTCCTCTTTCCAGTCAATAATGGTTCCGATATGTCCTTTCTTTTCTGCAGCGGCAATACCTTCCCGGATCAATTCAACAGCCAGCGCATATTCTTTTTTCAGGATCAAAGACTTCAACCTGATTCGTCTGACTTCCGGAAATTCTATATATTCGTTGATGGTTTGCTGCATTTCATCAAGACGGTCAACCTTTTCCAAAATTTCGATTTTCTCAATCACATATTGTACTTTGTAGAATTCTTCGGACGTATTGAGGATTTTCTCATTCAACGACTTTAAATTTTTTTCGATCATATCTTCCGAACTCAGAAAATACCGTTGAAGCACATTAAAACTCGTGTTAAGACTTATATATTTATGCTTGCCCATGATTTTGCTTTCTTTTTCATACCACTCGAACAGCTTTGCTTTTTCATTTTCCGGCAATAGTTTGTTGCTCAACATCATTTCCAATTTATCAATTGCCTCATCATACATTACCTGAACATCACCTTCGTGATCTAACGCTTCTTCCCATTCTTCCGGAATTATTTCAACCATACTTTTACAAATTTCGACAGCAACTCTGGTATTGTTATTTTTCAGAAAATAATCTGCATCTTCCAATACTACTTCCAAATCGGCACGAACATTTTCTGCATCAAACCCATATTCATCCCATCTCCTATATCGCCCATACGACTTCAAGGGATTATTATGGAATGCCGCCCGAATGATTGTCGGGTAATCCTTAGCTGTTTCAACCCGAATTTTCTCTGGATCAAATCTTGCTCGCAAAAGAATTTCAAAGCCTGCATTCATCTGTGAATAGTCAAATATCCATTGTACCAATGAATCAAAATCTGTCTTTGCCAAAATTTCTTTTAAATCTTTCTTTTTCATACTCTATTTAGAATAAAACAATTTTCCACCTTTTCCAATCTCCCGATAACTATCGGGACCAACCTCCCATCAATCTCCAATCAATCTCCCGATAACTATCGGGACCAATCTCCAATCAATCTCCCGATAACTATCGGGACCAACCTCCCATCAATCTCCAATCAATCTCCCAATAACTATCGGGACCAATCTCCATCTAAACAGTCTCCAAACAACCCATTCCCTGAGCAGTATAAAGCCCAAGACCTGAGTTCAGTATCAAATCCAAAAACCTTTTCTCAGCAATTAGTTTCAATTTAAAATTCAAGTATCCTTTTATTTTAGTTTCCGCATCAGTATTAGGTTTTATGGTAACCAACCGTGATCTCCAAGGATTATCGTATTTTTCGACTTCCAAAACCAATAATGCTTTCTTGGCCTCTTCAACTCCATAACTGACTTCAATTTTGTTTCTCCAATTAAAAAGCAAACTCTCATTAAAGCGAGGATCATCGGGTGAGAGAAAATTATAATTTTCCTTTTCATTTTTTACTCCAGCCACAATCATTGAAAGAGGTTTGGTTAAGATTTCAACAATTTCCATATCTTCAAACCCTTGCAATGGATTCTTTAAAGATGTGATCGACTGCACTTTAAACTCGGCTTTAGATAATTGATCTGCCAATACAACCTCCTCCGAGCGAAACAATCCTTCTACAAAAGCCTGAGCAGCTTCGGGCAGATGAAAACAAACCGTAAACTCCATCATCGGTTCTAATAACTTCATTCGATCGCCATCGTGCTTAAACTTTAATCTCAAATCTGAAAACGTAAACAGCTTATATCCTTTTCCATACCCTTGAGTATGCAAAAATTTCGCATAGTCAGCATCTCCCTTCTGCAGAATCTTATATATAGCAGCACTCAATGGATATTGATAGTTTATGGGGATAAGCTTAGCTGAATGATGCGAAAGTTGTAGTTTTATTATGAACCTCATAGTGTCTTATTATTTGTGTTGATTCAAAAATCTGAATTACAATGCGTGTCTTTGTTAGATACCCCAGTCACAAAAGATCAGTTTGAAACTAAAATAGTACCTACACAGCAATCAAATCATCCTTCTTTCAGTTATTTTCATATTGCAACACGCATGAATACTCTCATAGAAGTAAGTTTAATTCATACCTATCTTTTCAATTTACGTAACGACTACAAATATAAAAATATATATGATTTCAAACAAAGTTTTTAACAAACGAGTTTCCACATCACATATGTTGTTTTGCTTGGAAATATGTATAGTAATTAGTTTATGATCCGTCTTTTAACACTGTCATGCTTAGCTGCTTATGTACTACAAAATTTTGACACCATACCATAGGCTGATAGCAGATGTCAGAAAAGGAATGGATAAAAATCAACAGAAATATTTTAAACTATTACTATTTAAAAATTCTAATTACACTATAGAATATATCAAATTAGTAGGGCTGTGAGTATCTAATATTATTACCAAAAGCAGCGCCACCTATTTTTTTATTCCCCACCCTCGACCTTCACTCGCTGGGCTTTGCTCGTAGCTGAAAATTCAGGGGCATAGTAGCTTTGCAGTTGGGCATATCCGTGTGCAAACTCCCCTTGTTGCATGACGATAAGGGTATATTCCAACAGATGTTTTCCTCTAGGCAGGTAGTCGAAGAAGAAGTCGGTATAGGTGTCGTTCACTGCTTGATAATATGCTAAAGCGGTATTCCATTGGTAAGCAGAGAGAGTTGATTCCGGTTCAAAGGCGGCAGCTCTCAGGTCGCGCAGGTGTATAAATTCCATATCGCGGTCGGTCTCTATGATAAGCCGTACCTTGATCTTATCGCCTGTTTTCAGGATATTGTCTTTCAGCGGTTGCCACAGAGGTACCGGAGCTGATTCTCTCAGTACGAGTAGCTCTCTTTGTATCTTCAAATTGGTTTGAGAGTCTCTGACCTGGTCTACAGCTACTTTGTATTCCCTGAATAGTCCACCCCATCCTACAACCGGATTAGGATTATTTATTTCAACCCTACCTTTATCAGGAGTAATCTCGGAGGCGGTCCATCGTTTCTCTGTAAAGCCAGTTCTATCCTGTGTATGATCCACATCAAGTGTGTGTCCGCCTATGCTGATAGTAGCTTGTTGTTGTCCTTCTAACCATGGTGTCCCGTATTGCAGGAGGGCAAACACTGCTTCGGAGCTAGCACGTGCGGTAGGCCATCTGTTGGTTTGTTTGTTGAGCAGCAACCATTGTCTTATTCCGTCAACCAATACGGTATCATGGGTTATCTGGCTGAAGGCAGCTATCATCATAGCCTGGCTCTCTATGGCAGTTGCTGTACCATACCGTTGATGCTTCCAATAAACTCCCAACTCTTCTTTGAACAATGAGCGCTCTTTCAAAGAAGCAAGAAGCTCTTGAGCCTCTTTTATTTTTCCATGGCGATACAAGACTAAAGCGGCTTTAGCCTGAGTATCGGCTTCCATCTTTGGCCATCCTGAGATTGTTTTCTCAATGAAATAGGTAAGTACCTGCCGGTCAGTCTCACTCATTTCCTCATGTGGAAAGAGAGAACGTATCCACAGATAGTCTATCTGGGCTGTACCTATCTGCCAGTGCTTCAATTGTTTTTCCTTTTCTATCTTTTGATAGGTTTTATACATCTCCTGTGCCAGATACCGCAGTGCGTTGCGGATGAGTTCATTCAGCAGATGCTCATCGGCTGATTCGGGTATCAGCTCAATCAGCCTGCCCAAACCTAATAAGACGGATTGGGTGGTATGCACATTGCCTCTCATACCCGGGAACCAAGGCCATGACCCATCCGGTAATTGGCTTTCTCTGAGCTTCTGAATGCTCATCTGCCGCTCATATTGCATTTTATTGATATCGAACAGCAGTTGGAGGTTTTGTTTTTTATCTGCTTCCTGTGCTGCTGCCATCACCCATGGTGTCTCGTCAAGCAGCGCTGCTTTCAGTTCTGGATTTTTCTCTAAGTTAGAAAGCAGTGCATCAGCTCCTTCCATCTTCCAGCTCTCGATGGTCTGCATCAATGATGGGATACCTTTTGCTATATAAGCTGCCAGGCTGTTGGCATAAAAGCGATACAACATCTGGTCAATGGAGGCATTTTGTTGCTGATGCAGGTACGGTAATGCTTGTATGGCATACCAGACAGGGTGGTTACTATATTGCAGGGTCAGGCTCAGATTTTTCTCCCCTTCCACTGGTTTGGTGATCGAGCTAAAGTCGAAGCTTTTGCTGCTATGTGCCGGCACACTCAGCGGCAAGGTCTCTCTGATGATGACACCTGATGGTAGCAAAGGTATCCACTGCTCTTCACTGTCTGAGTATGCTCCAGCCGAGATGCTGTAACGCACAGCCATCAGTCCGGTACCGTCTAACACTGCCTTCCATCTGATCTGCTTGCTTTGACCGGGCCTCAGGTTAGCTACAGGCTGACGATCTGATGTAAGCAGATAAGGCAACAACTCATTACTGACCGCATCACTCAGTTCTAATGAAGCTATGCCATTCAATGTCTTATCACTCATATTCACTACTTTGGCTGTCAGCCATACCGTGTCGCCCTCTCTGTAAAAACGGGCATAATTAGGAACCACCATCAGTTCTTTGGAAGCCTCAAAGGTGTAGGTATCCAAACCCGAACTCATGTCTTGCGTATGTGCGAGCAACATCAGTTTCCACTTAGTGAGTGCATCGGGCAGGGTAAAATGCAGGCTGATATTGCCTGTGCTGTCGGTATGCAGCTGAGGAAAGAAAAAGGCTGTCTCACGAAAATCGGAGCGTAAAGAACTAGCTTGCGGTATATCTTCTTCACTCTCAAAATCCATTTCAGCCTGGCTATCCCCGTACTTTGATTCAGGTGTACCACTAAGCTGCTCGGATAAGTTTGTGCCGTCATCATGTACCAATGCTTCTTTAGACATGAGTGGGACAGGACGTCCATTAGCTCTCCAATACCTGTTTTCGCCCAATCCGAACCAGTTCAACCGTATTTCTTCTAAGGGTGGAAACAAATAGTCGTGGGGCTTGGGCATGGTAAGACGAGAAGCAGTATAGGTTAGGAAGCCGTTGTCGGTCATCCAGCGATGAGCCGATGGGTTGCGTTCGATAGTAGTAAAAGCCCAGTGATGGGAAACAAATTGATCCAAAGAAGCGTCGTAAAGGGATGCAAGCAGCTCAGCTGCAATAGCTTCTTTTTGCTTACCCCTGATATGTATTATCCATGTCTCTTCTGCTCCTGGCTTCAAGGGTTGACGTACAGTTTCAAGAGTGATATCTAATTTTTTGTTTGTATAAGGCACTTCCACTGATTCTATCAGATGATGGCTGCGGTTGTGGCTGACTGCTAAGGCCTGTATCTGCATGTGTCCGCGGTCGGCTTCGCTGACGATATACGGTATGATCAGCTTTTTCTTACTCAGCTTGTGCCAACGGCTGTACCGTATCTCTTCTCCGGCAGTGATCTCTACTAAGACACGACTTCCGCCGGCTGCCGAACTTAGATACAGATGCAGGGTATCACCCGGTTCTGCAGTCTTCTTGTCAAGGTAGAACCAGGTCGTCTCGTTCGACGGACTTCTGCTGCTGCCAGCATCAAAAAGCAGAAAAGGATGAAGTAGCCTGACTTCTTGGCCTTTTATGTCCTTAGCTACAAACTCAACTATATAGCTGCCTTCAGACCAGCTTGAAATATCGTCCGGAAATATATGTATACTGCCATTGACAAAACGCTCATACTCATATACTAACTCTTTGGGCTGTTTATCCGGTTCTGTTTCAAGGGTGAACCCATCCCATGGGAACAATGCTTCTAATTTCTGAGAAGCAAGTATCTGGCGATCAGTAGGTGAAAAAACAGAAGGTCGTAGCACTGTTCTCTCATCTCTGAGCCTGTAGAATCGGGTTGTAACCATTGCATTGACCGGTTTCTGCTGTAAGTTTACCAATTGCAGACTTTGATCAGCCTGATGTCCTTTTTGCACTACTTCACTTATGCGGGCCTGCATCAGCAGGTTTATTTCCCCTATTTGTATGCTAAGTTTCCCACTTCGGGTCTCACCGTTGCGATCCACCACATCGGCTGTGATAGTATAGCTATAGGCTGTATAATCGTGTCCGGTACTTCTTGCTTCGGGCTCGGCTACAAAACGGATTTGAAAGCTGCCATCAGCTGATGTCTGTGTAGTACCTGAAGCGATATGTTTGGACTGCTGATCAAAAGGGGGCCATCCTCTCCACCAGGGCCAATATGGATAGTGTATTTTTCTTTCCACCGTATAACGTACCTCCACATGATCGAGTCCGTAACCGGCATAAGCTTTGGCAAGCCCTTTGATACTCACTGTATCTCCCAGTCCGTATTGTTCGGCTTCAGCTTCTAAGCTTGTCTCAAAATCAGGCCGCTTGTAGTACTCCACATGAAATAGTACCGATCCGGATTCATTGCTTATCATCATAGTGCCTGTAAGCAGGTCCTGGGGGATGGTAAAATGCCCTTCAAATGAGCCATAGGCATTGGTGTACAAAGTTTGTGTGCTGATCTCTTTACGATTTACATCTAAGAATCTCAACTTGGTGGAATGGGGTTCTTTAAGTTTCCATTCAGCCTGGTTGGCTTGCTTTTCAAGAGTAATACCTTTAAAGAACACCGTCTGTCCCGGCCGGTAGATAGCTCTATCGGTAAAAAACCATGTCTTATTTTGGGTACGTGTATTTGGTTTGCGTTCGTACACATCGAAATAGTTATCGCTATAGAGAGTGTCGTTTTTTGTAAACACTTCTATCATAAAAGCCTGATTAGTGGGTAGTTGTTTTTGGGGTACTACCACAAAGCTGCCATCTTTCCCACTTTTAAGCTGTGAGCGTGTGTTTTGAATATATTTTCGGATATTGTAATCGTACTCACGTGTAATTAGTTGCACATCGGCATTAGCTACTGCTTTCCCGTTTATTCGGTCTATGATATAAAAATGGTTATCAGAATTTCGTTTGAGCTGTACAAAACTTAGTCGGCTCACCTGAAAGGAAGTAAACACCACTTGGTTTTCGGACTTAAAGCTGCTGTCCTGAGCGGCTATCAACAGGTATAACCCATTATCCAGCGGTGGCAGGTCAATAATAGTTGAATGGCTCTTGTAATCCGGTTCAAACGGAAGTTCTAATGACCATTGATGATCAGGCTTCAGCTTCAACACTGCTGCTTGACGTGCCATAAGCTCCGGATATTCCATGATCTCTTGCAGGGTCTCACTTTTGATGCGAACAATCCGAAAGGCAGGTTGAGTAAGGTTACGGTATTCCAATCGGACGGCTATAGGGGTTTGAGGTTGTTCAACCCTTTGGATAGTAAGGTTCAGCTCGGTCTCAAGTATCTGTTCTTTATAGCTTTTGCATAATGCCGCCCCTCTACTTTTTGGATAGGCCTCTATTGCCTTACGGCATATCTCAACAGCTTGCGCAAGGGAGACGGTATCCTTGTCTGAGAGCTTCGCCTGTTCTATCAAAAAGGCAGCTCGGTCGGCTGCTATGAGGGCCGAAGCCGGATGAAGTGCGTTGCGCTCTTGTAGTGATAACAAAGCCTTTAAATAAAGTGTATCAGCTTTGGAATGCGGTTCGTAGTATTGTTTGAGATATCTGAAGCGTTTCAGTTCATTATGAATCATAGCTTCCTGTTGTTGTTGCCTCAAATTGGAAGCTAACAACTGCTGCATCAGGCTTAGGATATGGGCATGACCAGCTGATGTTGTTGGAAGTTTGAAAGCTGCAAATTGTGCAGCAGGCAACCATAATGCTTCATCTTGCAGCGCTTTCTCCGGTATCACATCTTGTAGTCCTGCATCGCGGTTCATATAATAATCTAATGCTCGTGTAGCAACAAACCCAAAGACCCGGGGTTGTATCTGCCATGCCTCATCAGATGCTGTATGTAGTACAGGAGTAAATTTTTTTAACGGGATAGTATCCAACAATGCGTGTGATCGAAGGCTGGCTGCATAGTGTGCTTCGATAGTATCACGCAGTCGTGTGAGGGCCCATTCGCGTATGTCATCACTTTCTAAACCTGTGGTCGGGCTACGGTTCATCAGGGAATACCGTTCCTGTTGATAATACATCCAGTACAGCTCAGCAATGATGGAATGTAATATTTCTGAGGCCGGACTACTCAGCAATGGAACTGTTTGCAAGGCAAAGTCAATAGACTTTATCAGTGGGTCTTCTTCAAAATTCTGCCACAGTCCAAAACGATACAGAGTAGCTTTCAGGAGCTGGGGATGGTTTTTTTCGGCCAGGGCCTGATCGTGTAGCTTATCAAGCTCTTGCATGGCAGATCTGGGAAGTCCTTTACGGGCGAAGCTTTCAATTTGCTCCCAAAGACGATCATAGCTGTCGGGCATATCAGGTGAGATAAAAGAAGGTGTTACAAGCAGTATCACAGTTGTAAGCAATACATGTTTCAGGTGGGCAGGCAAAGAATTCATACTATTTGATTTTTAGAATAATGGCCGAGACATAAGTCCCGGTAGATATCAGCTGACAAAATCCAAGCCAAACATCAATCGCGTATGTGCGATCTAACAGGATTTCGCAGGTTACGGTATTCTATCAGTTCCATTTTCACGCTTCCTACTATGACTTTGGTCTCAGCTAACAGGGGCAGGTGATTTTTATCGTCGGTCACCCAGACATACATGGGATAGGCATCGGCAAACACATTTCCGGTAGCCATCATAGGTGCAAATTTCAAACAACGATACACCCCTAATTCGGTTCGTATATTTTCAGTGCCTACATATTTTATCTTGCTGTAATAGACCGAGTCATCCAGAAAAAATTCGATTAGATAGCTGCTGTCGGCATCGAAATCGTTCAGGTCTAAGGTTCTCATAAAAAAGAGAGCTGATACAAAATCATGAGTGTTTTGAGGTATAGGCATGCGGGCAGTACGACTGATAGCTATCTGTTGCTCGGGATAAAAATAAACCTCATCATCTTTTTTATACCCTCCTTCACGGGTGCGTCTGACAAACAGAAATGGGATGAGAGCTTCTTTATCCACATACGATTCAAAGCGGTCTCTCACCTTGAAAAACCAGTTGAACGCACCTTTGCTTCTACCCTCGCCCACCAAATGCCAGGTCTCTCTGCCAAAAAACCTTTTCTTGGATTCATTGACGGTAATGGTTGCCTCACCTGCCGTAACGTTTCCTGTCAGCATCGCACTGTAATACACCTTGAATCGCAGGTACTCTTTTTCAGCAAAGGCATGATTAGGGTGATGACGATAAGTTTGACCATAGCCCTTCGAGGCTACCAACAGCCCTGCAATACAAAGTATCAATATCCACACGCTAGCCGGTTTATGTTGTCTCATCCCACCACTATATTGATAATCCGTTGAGGTATAACGATAATCTTACGCACTTGTTTCCCTTCTGTCCATCTTTTTGTTTCTTGATGAGCCAATACTGCTGATTCTATCTCGTTGGTCTCTATATCTGCCGGCAGCTCTATCTTAAATCGTGTCTTGCCATTAAACGATACCGGATATACTACCGATTGCTGTATCAGATACCGCTCATCGCATACGGGGAACGTCTGCTTTACCACTGTGTCCTCATGGCCGCACAAATGCCATAACTCTTCAGCTATATGCGGTGCATAGGGTGAGATCAAAATGATGAAAGGCTCTAATATCTGACGTTTGTTGCATTTCAGCTCGGTCAGCTCATTGACGCCTATCATAAAAGCCGAAACTGCCGTGTTGAAAGAGTAGCGTTCTATATCATCTTCTACTTTACGTATTGTTTTATGGAGCACCCGCCATTCTTTATCGGTCGGAGTTTCATCCGATAAGCTAAAAGTATGCTGGTCGTTATGAAAAAGGCGCCACAGCTTACGGATAAACCGAAACACACCTTCTATACCCTGAGTGTCCCATGGTTTTGACTGTTCTATAGGCCCCAGAAACATCTCATAAATACGTAAAGTATCGGCTCCATACCTGTCGATCAGCTCGTCAGGATTCTGCACATTGAACTTGGATTTCGACATCTTCTCTACCTCATAGCCACAGATATACTTCCCATCTTCCAACACAAACCGGGCATCGGCTAAATGAGGCTGCCACTTTTTAAATGCCTCTATATCTAGTATATCATTATGTACTAAGCTTATATCCACATTAATTGGATCAGAATATTGTTCTCGTCCGGCTATGTTTTTCGATACAAAGGCAGGGAAATTTTCAATGCTTTCTTTTTCAACAAAAGCCTCAACCTCTTTTCCGGCTATGGCATCTTTGATACGCTGTACGATTTGCTCACGCTGATCAAGGAAATCACGTATAGGGATCAGCAAGAGGGTATAATCTTGTTCTTTAGCCCATTGTTCATAAGCAGTAGCTAATTTATCCAATGCTTGTTGCCGTTTTATTTCGATGATCAGCCGCACTTCGGGAGCATAAAAGTCAAAGCGTCTGCTACCCGATTTGAACTCCTGAAAAAACTCTACCCCAAGTTTCTTGTCTCTCAGCTCTTCCCAAAGAACATATTCGGCCATCTTTTCGGGATTTATCCTGTAAACCAAATTAGACCGCCCTTGTATCATCCCTTGATTAATCAGCTTTTTAAATGGTTCGGGCTTGATAGCTAATCCTAAATCGTAAAGAAACATATTCCAGAAGCGGGCGTATATCAGGTGGCCTGTAGCATGTTCGGCACCACCAATATATAGGTCCACATTTTTCCAGTAGTGCACTGCTTCTTTAGAGAAATACTGATGGTTATTCTGCGGGTCCATATATCTGAGATAGTATCCGCTGGAACCGGCAAAGCCGGGCATAGTATTGGTTTCTAAGGGATAGCCTTCTTTTGTCTTCCAGTTTTCGGCTCTTGCCAATGGTGGCTCGCCTGTTTCGGTAGGTAGGAATGCATCTATCGCAGGCAGCTCAAGTGGCAGCTCGTTTTCGGATAAGGTATAAGGCATTCCGTCTTTGTAATAAACAGGGAACGGCTCACCCCAGTACCTCTGACGGCTGAAGATGGCATCACGCAGGCGATAGTTGATTTTTGCGGTGCCTATCCCTTTCTTTTCTGCTTCTGTCACTACCGCACTGATCGCATCCATCACATCCATGCCATTGATGAATCCCGAGTTAACAGCTATACCTTCTTTGGCATCATAAGATGTTTCCCAGAAGGCTGTATCTGTAGGTTCCTCATCTTTTTGGGTGATGACCTGAATAATGGGAAGCTGAAAATATCGGGCAAAGGCAAAGTCGCGGCTATCGTGCGCCGGTACAGCCATGATGGCTCCTGTGCCATAACCCATGAGTACGTAATCAGCTATCCAGATAGGTATAGGCTGTTCGGTGAATGGGTTGAAAGCATATGCACCTGTAAATACTCCACTTACTTTTTTTACTTCGGTCATTCGCTCTCTTTCCGAACGATTTTTTGTGCGCCTTATATATTCTTCTACTTCGGCCAACTGTGCCTCAGCGGTAATTTGTCCTACTACCTCATGCTCGGGAGCCAACACCATGAAGCTAGCCCCAAACACCGTGTCGGGACGGGTAGTAAAAACCTCTATCTCAAGCTCGGTATCGCGTATAGCAAAACGCAGAGTACCACCAACTGATTTACCAATCCAGTTACGCTGTATCTCTTTGATAGAATCGCTCCAGTCAATAGTCTCCAATCCATCCAACAGCCTGTCGGCATAAGCAGTGATCCGTAGCAGCCATTGTTTCATTGATTTACGTTCAACGGGATATCCGCCGCGTATGGATAAGCCTTCGCTCACCTCGTCGTTGGCTAATACCGTTCCTAAAGCCGGGCACCAATTGACTATAGTATCATCAATATAAGCTAAGCGATAAGGCATAAGATATTGCTGACGCTGCTTTTCTGTCATCTGTAGCCACTGTTCAGCACTAAAATGATTAATGTCACCTGATGCAGCATTCACATTTGCATTACCTTCTGTTTCAAAGATAGCTATCAGTTTTTCTATAGGCTCTGCACGTTCTGTGTCGCGGTTATACCATGAATGGAAGAGCTGTATGAAAGTCCATTGCGTCCATTTGTAATAAGCCGGGTCACAAGTTTTTACTTCTCTGTCCCAATCGTATGAGAATCCTATTTTATCTAACTGTTCTCTGTATCGTGCGATATTTTTATCAGTAGTGATCATTGGATGTGTGCCGGTTTGTATGGCATATTGCTCGGCTGGCAGCCCGTATGCGTCATAGCCCATTGGATGAAGCACATTGAAGCCTTTCAGCCTTTTATACCTTGCCACTATATCGGAAGCGATATAGCCTAATGGATGCCCTACATGCAATCCGGCTCCTGAAGGATAGGGAAACATATCCAACACATAATATTTAGGCTTGCCGGAATCAATATCTACTTTATAAACCTTGTTTTGTCGCCAGTATTCCTGCCACTTTTTTTCAACTTCTGTAAACTGATAATCCATGCTTTGATTTCTTACTGGTATAATTAACGTATTGAAATTTTAATTGTTCTGATTTATATTGTGTAACTCCTCAAAGGTGATATCTAACAATCCTTACTGTTCCCATCCGTTGATGTCGTAGTGCCATCATTCTGTCGGATGTCGTATATATTGCCTGATTCAGATACTCCCTTACATCCACCGGTTCAGGGTCAGGATGATGTGCCGCTTCTGGCTGATACCGTACCGGATCATTAGGTACCCGCAATCCATATGGGTTGGGCTTTGGCCGGGCCGATAACGCATTTGTAAGCAACCAAGAAAACAGCAAATACACTCTACGTATCATAAATCTATGGGTGTAAACAAAGTGCGAAATTACAGAAAAGCGTTTAACTCTCTGCATCCTCCTTCTATAGATTCGTATATGACCGAATCGGAGCTATGTACAACTGATTGACATCTTATAACACGGCAATAGGTACACAGCTTTTTTACTCAACTTTTCAAAGAGTAGGGTAAAACGCATCTTCTATGTGATGCACTGTCTTTTTATCAGGGGTGATGACTACGGATATGATGTCGAAGCGGGTTTCAATATCCAAGTCGTTTTTTAGTATATAAGCTTCGGCAGCCCGTATCAGTATGCGTCGTTTAGCTGCTGTAACAAAAAATTCCGGCTCGCCGTAACGGGTTGTTGTCCGACTTTTTACCTCAATAATAACCAACATATCCCCATCTTTTGCGATGATATCAATTTCCTCTCTCCCGTAGCGCCAGTTACGCTCTAAAATCTGATAACCCATTCCTTTTATATGCCGGACAGCCATATCTTCACCCGTTTGCCCTAATATGTTGTGATCTGCCATAAGATATTTTATATGATGTGTATAGGCTCTTGCAAAGTTATGAAATATAGTTTGTTATGATAACTATGGAGCTGATAAATCAATGGTTTAAAAAGTTTAAATCCATGCTGCTATGCATTCAAGTCATTCATGTTATGAATAATTCTATGCATAAGAACTCAAAAACTTTGTGGAGCCTTTTTTCCTCAGTCATTCAGGCTGGCAAAAAGTACCACATAATTATTACCTCTTTTTTTGGCACATTTAGGGCAGGTGGTGTACCAGATAAATTGCCTCTTAGTTTGAAATCCTTTACTTTTTACAATCTCATGCAACTGTTTCCACCATTTGGGAATATGTTTATAAGGTCCATCAAACACACGGCTATAAAACATCCCGTTGAGTTCTATATAGTTTTTTTCTTCTAACTTACGGTCAACAGCCAGATATATCATCATTTTCCATGGTGAGAGCGGTTCCGACAGGCATAGGTAATGAGGTACCGTTGCTTCAGAATTTTCTAATATTTTATCTAATCGTCGGATGACCCATCTAAAATTTAACGGCACATAATAACACGTATAAACCGTCTCACTTAGAAATCCTTTTTCAGACCATTCATGCAGCTTGTCGTCCCAATGTTCGAGGTCTAAAACCGGACAACAGATATCGTTTTGTTCCATTTGGTTTGTGTGATTCAAATATGATATTTCTTGCTTATCCTCCATGACTTACTGTTTTTGAATTTGTGCTTCTTCCTTTAGCATCACTTGATGAGGGCTTACAGACATCTGCATTTTCCGGCCTATGATAAGTGCTCTGTTGTCATCAAGATGCCCGGCAGGAAATCCAAACATCATTGGAAAACTGTATTCGGTCAGTTGCGATGCAATGATCTCGTATGCCTGCTGGCCAAAAGGGATATCGGTATCCATCATCTTGGTAAAACCTCCTATTATCAGTCCGGCTATTTGATTAAACAGACCGGCACGCTTCAGGCTGAGGATCATACGATCAATGTGATAAAGATATTCGCCCACATCTTCTAAAAACAATATACACTCCTTATATGCAGGGAAGAGCGCAGACCCTTGTAGGCTGTACAACATTGAGAGGTTCCCTCCTATCAGTCTGCCTACGGCCTGTCCATACCGGTTCAACGGATGAGGTGTGATAGTATATGACAACGGTTTTCCTTCCAGGCTGTCAAACAAGCTGTTCAGGCTGTCTGCCGTATGATGGCTAAAGTTGACAGGCATGGTTGCATGCAGGCTCTCAAAACCTTCAGCCAATATCCGGGCATGCAACACAGTAATATCACTATAACCTACTACCCATTTGGGATGTTTTCTAAAACCGGTAAAATCAAGGTGGTCAACGATCTGCAAGCTTCCATATCCTCCTCTTGCACAAAATATGGCATGTATGTCAGGATCATCAAGAAGTTGTTGGAAATGGCGTCTGCGTTGGGTTAGATCACCGGCAAACTGGTGGTGTACAGCCAGCACCTCCATGTCTGACCGCACATTATATCCTTTTTGTTCAATGACTTTGATAGCTTCTTTTAATTGCTCACTTCGGATACTGCTTGCCGGAGCGGCCAAAGCTATCAGATCACCTTTTTGCAAATCAGGCGGAGTATTCATCTAAAAGGATTCTTACCTTTGTCAAAATTTTTTTGACCCAATCGTTTACCGTAATGAGCACCAAAGATACACAATTCAAACGTTATACAGTAACATCCGCACTTCCTTATGCCAATGGGCCAATTCATATTGGTCATCTTGCGGGAGTCTATGTCCCGGCTGATATTTATGTTCGGTATTTACGATCAGCCGGTGCCGATGTGCTGTTCATAGGTGGCTCTGACGAGCATGGTGTTCCCATCACTATCAAAGCCCGACAACAAGGTATCAGTCCACAGCAGGTAGTAGATACGTATCATGAGCTAATAAAAACTTCATTTGAAGCGTTTGGAATTTCATTCGACATTTATTCCCGCACATCAGCACCTATACATCACAAAACGGCTTCTGATTTTTTCCGAAGCTTGTACGAAAAAGGTGTGTTTGAAGAAAAGACCTCCAATCAGTACTACGATCCTGAAGCCCGGCAGTTTCTTGCCGACCGCTATATCAGCGGTACCTGCCCGCACTGCGGCTATGAGAAGGCTTATGGCGACCAGTGTGAGAACTGCGGCACATCGCTAAGTCCGATGGACCTGATTCGGCCTACCTCAACCCTAAGCGGGAAAGCACCGATTCTAAAAGAGACCAAACACTGGTACCTGCCATTAAACAAAGACGAATCATGGCTGCGCCAGTGGATAGTAGTAGGACATAAAGACGACTGGAAAACCAATGTGTATGGCCAGTGTAAATCGTGGATCGACAACGGGCTGCACCCACGTGCCGTAACCCGCGACTTAGATTGGGGAGTGAAGGTGCCCTTAGAAAATACTGAAGGAAAAGTTCTGTATGTTTGGTTTGATGCTCCTATAGGCTATATCTCAGCAGCCCGCGAATGGTCGGAAAAAACCGGTAATGACTGGCAGCCCTACTGGAAAAGCCCGGACACCAAATTAGTGCATTTCATTGGAAAAGATAATATAGTGTTTCACTGCATCATTTTTCCGGCTATGCTGAAACACGAAGGAAGCTATATACTACCCGAAAATGTGCCGGCTAATGAGTTTTTGAATCTAGAAAACGATAAAATATCCACCTCACGTAACTGGGCTGTGTGGCTGCACGAATATTTAGAGGAATTTCCCGGAAAGCAGGATGTGCTGCGCTACGTATTAGCTGCCAATACTCCCGAAACAAAAGATAGCGACTTCACCTGGAAAGACTTTCAGGCACGCAACAACAGCGAGCTGTTAGCAATATTCGGAAATTTTGTGAACCGAAGCCTCGTACTCACCCAGAAATATTTTGACGGTAAAGTACCTGCCTTAGACCATCTGACAGAACAAGATATAAAAATCTTGAACCTGATAGAAAGTTTTCCGGAAAAGATTGGCCATGCAATCGAAAACTATTATTTCAGAGATGCACTAAATGAGCTGATGAATCTAGCCCGTGCAGGTAATAAATATCTTACCGAAAACGAGCCTTGGAAATTATTTAAAGAAAATCCTCAAAGGGTAGAAACGATATTAGCTGTCTCTTTGCAAATCGTAGCTAAACTATCCATACTATGTGAGCCTTTCCTACCATTTACCGCTTCCCGCTTGTCCGACATGATCCAGCTTAAAGGACAGTGCTGGCCGGATGCCAAAAAACGGGTGTTGCTACCCGAAGGCCATAAACTGGGAGAAATAGATTATCTGTTTGAAAAGATAGATGACAACCTCATTGAAACACAAATTCAAAAGCTGCATGCCATCAAATTAGCCAATAAGGCACAAAATCAATTTCAACACAACCCTCAGAAAGACATGATCTCTTACGAGGATTTTGCAAAATTAGATATACGCACAGCTACTATACTGGCTGCCGAAGCAATCCCAAAAGCTCAAAAACTACTAAAACTGACCTTAGATACCGGGTTAGACCAACGGACAGTAGTTAGTGGAATAGCCGAGCAATACAGACCGGAAGAAATCATAGGAAAAAAAGTAGTTGTATTAATGAATTTAGAAGCGCGCAAACTACGTGGCGTCGAATCGAAGGGTATGATACTGATGGCCGAAGACAGCAACGGAAAACTAGGCTTTGTCAGCGCAGGTAATATATTCCATGATGGAAGCGAAGTGAAATAATTTCACATTTGAATGGCTGTTCGCATATAAACCAACAGCTTCGACTGAGCTTTTATTGCCATCCTATCGGATATCACGTCCTGCCTTTCCATGAACTCTTAAAGCCAAGCCCGGCAATAGCAGTGATCACCACATAAAAAGGATAGAAAAACTGCATCGGTAAAAACCATCGAAGCAGTTTACGGCTATGCATGAAATTGGCCATACTCTGCATTAGCGGCAGCTCGATAAGATATTTTACCAATATGAACAATAAGAAAATGATTGAAAGATATGGAATCCAGATCATTGCAATAGATAGAGCAACAAGGCTGAAGTTCAAAGCAAATACTATCAGAGCAGGCAAGATGATAAACGGGTGTCGGTAGGCCTTGCTTTTAGATACCCATCGCATTCGCTGGCTCATAAACGACTTCCAGTCGGGGCTAGCCTGAGTAGTCACCATCGCATGCGCCGACCGAACAAAGCGTATCTTTTTTGATCCATAAGTCTGCAGCAATTTAAGCAGGAGAAACACATCTTCGCCAGAAGCATACTGGGTTTTCTGGTTGAAGCCTCCGGCTTTCATCAGTGCATTATAGTCAATAGCCATATTAGCACCGTTGGCCATAGAAGGTATTCCCAAACCTGCAGCGCCTGCCGTACTGGCTATCAGACTCATAAACTCAAGAGCCTGCAATTGCTGCATGAGGCTTTCTATCGGACTGATCTTAACCGGTCCCAAACACATCACCGCTTTGTCGCGCACATAATGAGCTGCCAATTGTGCGATCCAAAATGGGGAATGAATACAATCGGCATCAGTAACGACAATAAGGTCAGCAGCTTCATGCCGGAGTGCCTGCTGAAGAGACGCTTTTTTCCCCGGCTTCTCAGCTTGCAATACAAGAAACTGATGCGACATCTTAGCCTTGACAGCCTGCTCAAGTCTGATAAAAGTATCATCCTCCGAATGATCATCTACCAGAACAAAAAGAAGGCGATCGGACGGATACACCTGGTCCTGAAGACTTTGGACAAGAGCATCAATTTGCAATGATTCATTACGCAAAGCAATTAACACATGTACCTTCGGATGATTTGCATTCAATAAAGGGGGAGATGAAGGTGTCCGATACCACCCAATTGTATATACCATTAACAACAGCAAATAGGCAAAAGCTGTTATCTGCATCAGACAAAGCAACCAGCGAACTATTTCCGATTCCATAGGTTTCCGTTTCTGATAAATTTCAAGCGATACACAAAGAAAACACCTGTAAGAGCAGGTACAGCCACATTGATAAGCCAAATGATCACACTTGCTAATAATACAGCCATGACCGACTGCTCGTTCCAGTAATCCGTATGCTCAAACAACATAGTAAATATACCTACTGACACCGAGCCCCGGACACCTAACTCAGTCAACGCAATAGTAGGTATCAGAGTGAGGGCCATATACATAAGTGCTAAAGCCAGTATAGCTTGCGTATAAGGGATAGAAAAAGACAACATACGCAGCATCAGAAAAAACTGAAACGTAAATACTATATACCGCATGGCCGAAATACATAAAATAGCTAATAAGTCATAGCCGCTATACAACGAAAACACATGAATATACCGCTTGAATCGTGGGGCTAAGCCAGGGAAAAGCAGTGTGACAAGTTGTTGAGCCACCCTTAGGTTAAAATAAACACCCAATGATAGCAACACAACTAACAAAAGACCAATGATCAACCCTATATAATACATCAATGCATTGGGCTGTTGAAATACCGCAGTAGAAGGAAAAACGATTATCAGCGCCAGGCTGCCTCCTGCAATGAACACTATCCACTGAGCTATGCTTCCAATGATAGTAACCAAAATGCTTTCGATGCGGTTGGCATGGTTTAGCACAAACACCTTTCCCAAATAATCACCTACACGGTTGGGCAAGAACATGCTGACAGATAATCCGGTAAGTACGGCAGTAAAAGCACGATTGTATGTCACCTTCTCCAATCGGTCAATCAGTCGTTTCCATTTTACACTTTCAAGAAATAGATTCAAAGGAACCAAAGCTATGATAGCGATAGCAAACCAAACCGAGACGCGATTCTGCGATAAATCGTCTATCACTTGTTTCCATTGATCCCATTCCAGGCGATGATGTATCTGTTTATACACATACGCAATGGTCAGCAGCATGATGGCGATACGCAATACTATATTGGTTGTTTTGCCTACTTTTGCTTTCATAAAGCTAAGTACGGAATTTTTTGAAGAAGGAGCGCATTATATTAGGTATTGACCCGGGTACTACGGTAATGGGATACGGGCTTATCATACAACAAGGTAATGATATTCAGCTTATTGCTATGGGGGTGCTGAAGTTAAATAAATTTTCAAGCCATGCACTCAGGTTGCAGAAAATATTTGAAAGAACTCATGATCTGATTCGGGAATACCATCCGGATGAATTAGCGATTGAAGCTCCTTTTTATGGTAAGAACGTACAGTCGATGCTCAAGTTAGGACGTGCACAGGGAGTAGCTATGGCAGCTGCATTGCATAACGGATTGCCTATTTTTGAATATTCTCCTAAAAAAATCAAACAATCCATCACTGGAAACGGCAATGCCTCCAAAGAGCAAGTAGCCGCCATGCTGAAAACATTGCTCAGATTTGTCAATCAGCCCGAACAACTTGACGCTACTGACGGATTAGCTGCCGCCGTTTGTCACTTTTTCCAGAGCAAACTACCTACCACTACTACAGGTTATAGCGGATGGAAAGCTTTCATAGCACAAAATCCTGAAAGGATAGGCAAGAAATAATCGCTGTCCGACAAGACTATCGAAAGCAGCCACACAAATGTGGATGTAGTTACTTTAGTGTGTCGGGAAATGTTCAGGTATCTTATTTTGCCAACCATTGGGCCGGATTGATCAGGTTACGGTCTTGCCACAGCTCGAAATGTAATTCTGTTTTTCCTTCTATTTTGTCGGTATGTATCAATCCTATCACTTCTTTGGTTTTCACCTTATCGCCTCTTTTAACATAAACCCTTTCTAAGTTTGAATATACTGTAAAGAAGTCGCCATGGCGGATAATTACCGCATTATTGGTGGCAGTAATCAGATTCACACTTACCACTATCCCATCAAACACTGCCCTTGCTTCGGAGCCTTTGGTAGTAGCTATATCAATACCTCTATTATTGATGGTAACTTTTTTTAATACCGGATGAGCTTGTTTACCAAAGTTAGCAGCGATCACTCCTCTTTCGACCGGCCATGGCAGTTTTGTTCTATTCTTGCTGAAGCTATCTGACAGCAATTTTTCTTCCGGTGTGAGGTGCATCAGCCGGTCGGGCAGTGCTTCGGCCTCTTTGAGGCGGCTTGCTTTGCGTATTTCTTCAGCTATGATAGCTTCTATTTCGCGTTGCAGCTTGCGAGCTTCCTGCTCTTTACGGCTAATGGTTTGATTCAGCTGTTTTTCCTGCTGCCCTATCTTACGTAACGAAAGGTCTAAGTTCATTCTTTCGTTGTTGAGTGCTATTTGCTGCCGTTTCTCAGCCTCGAAGAGGGAGTTTTTTTCTGCCTGCTCGGCTTCGAGACTTTTTTGAGTAGCCTCCAACTTTTGTTGTGCTATTTGTATCTTTTGGATTTGCTCTTTGCGCAAGGCAGCATATTGCTGTAAATGTTTCAAGCGGCGATATGCCTGATTAAAGTTTTCCGAAGAAAACAAAAACATAAGCGTATTCAGTCCTGAACGGTTTTTATAAGCAAAGCTGATCATCCTTGAATATTCCTTTTTGAGCGATTGAAGCTCGGCCTCTATTTGCTGTAACTCACGTTTGGTACGACTTATACGTGTCTCAAGCAATATAAGTTGCTTTTGTAAGGTAGCCACCAAGTTCTCACGTGTTCTGATCTGGGTTTGCAGCAAAGAAAGCTCGTTGATACTCACCTGTTTGCTTTTTCGTGTCTCTTCCAACAAACGGGTAGTATATGCAATCTCTTGTTCGATTTGTTGCTTCGACTGCTCTAACTCTGTCTTCCGGTCTTGTGCTGGCGAGTGCTTCCATGCAATTAAAACGCAAAACACCAATAATAAGATCGCAATATGTGATTTCCTGAATGACATATCTCACGAAATTACTGTATTCTGCTGAAAGTTTCGGGTATGCGAAAAGGAAAACTAAGTGTTGAGTTGACTTCCATTCTCGAGCATTCTATTTGAATAGTAGCTTTCACAGCTCCTGAGAGTTCAAACTTAAGCGATGAAGGATAAAGCTGTCCGTTCAATGTCTGGAAACGATCGTATTGTGCTTGCAGCCTTATATTTTCATCCCCAAACTCTTTGATATGCAGCCTGCGTATTTTAAAGGTTTCAGGGTCGAGCCAGATACTTTGTACAAGGAATTTGGTGGTGTCTTGTTGCTTCAGATAGCGTTTTCGCTTATTGCGCTGAGCTGCTGTCAATCGATACTCCATTGCATCTACTGATGCCTTAAAATTATCGTCATCATACCACGACAGATCGTTGCCTGTCAACAAAGCCTGAAAGAGATCAAAGTCAATAGTAGAAGAAAATGCCGTCTTAATAAAGCTAAAGTCATCATCGAAATAGGTCTTATCCAATCTATTAATGAAGCGTACCGAATCCACTGTTACTATCATTCGTGCCACTTCAATCCCAAAAGCCGGAGAAAGGGAAATCCAAATGATGCTATCTTTTTTGATCCGTATCTGCCCTTTCAGATCGAGCTTGGTTTTACGGTCGGTTGATAAAGTGATAGTACATCGGGAATTGAAATAATCGAATTTTGTTTCGGCTGTATTCATTTTTTCTATCAGAAACATCTCCCCTCTCTCTTTAAGGGGAGCTTTGATAAGTGCCCGCTTTGTCCGACAGGAGGTAATAGCCAGTGTGAAGGCAATCAACACTATCAGAGCTATCCATTTATTCATACAGCTTAGCGTCTTGTATTTTTTTATCGATCAGTTCAGATGCATTACCTGCCTCCTTAGCTTGCTTCCATTTTTCCAACGCCTGTTGTTTGTCGTCCAGCTTAAACAATATATCGCCATAATGCTCCCATAATGTACCGCTGACAGTATCGGAAGCTTGTATAGCTTGTTCGATCCAATCCAATGCGCTCTGAAACTCATTCATCTTATACAATATCCATGCATATGTATCTAAGTTGGATGCATTGCCCGGATCAAGTTCAATGGATTTAGCCGACATTTCTAATGCTTGATCAAGTTTTTCACCCCGCAACGAAAGATAATAGGCAAAATTATTCAACACTATGCTGTTGGCAGGATTGATTGCCAAAGCTTTAGCATAGGCTTCATCTGATGCGATATGATTTCCGAGCCTATGTTGTATCTCACCCATTATACTGAATATCTCCCCCAGGAGACGGTCGTTGCCCACAACAAATTTTCTACCTCTTTCCAATACTTCTAAGGCCTGTTCATATTCTTTTTGATGGTATAAGGCTATTCCTCTGAAATAGTAAGGCAAGGGCTGCTCGGGAAACAGCAGTATAGTTTGGCGGGCATGTATATTCAAACTGTCGTATTGATCTAAACGGGCATCTACAAACAACAAGCTTTCCCATACTAAATAACTGTTCGGATTTTTTTCAATTGCCTTTAACAGATAGTCCAAGGCTTCTTCATTATGTTCCAGCCGCATAGCCAGGTCAGCTAATATCTGAAATCCATGTGGGCTATCGGGATGAACTCTTGCCAGCACATGACCGATACTATCAATTTTTTGGTCAAGCTCCTTGCTGATGCTTTCCTTATCGAACCAAAGCAGCATCACCTGTAGCTTGGTTTCTACGTCTAAGGCCGGATTCTCAAATGCTTTCATCAACGCATCAAAAGCAGCAGCTTCTTCTTTATTTTTTCTATAATATTCAGCTACTGAGATATTTACATAAGGATCGCCAGGGTCAATCTCAAGGATCTTTTGGTAGTGTTCCAACGCTTTTTCCTGAGGGCCGTATTTGATATATAACTCAGCTAACATAGCGTGATATCGGGTTTCCCATGGGAAGGCGGCAGACAGCTTTTCTATCTCATGTATGGCAGCCAGAGTATCTTTTTTGCCAAGCAAAATATTGTGTTTCTGTAACGACAGCATTTCATTGATCCCAAGCTGTTTTTCTATCTCATTGAACACTTCTATAGCCTCGTCATATTTTTCCAATAACACCAACGCATTTGACAGCTCGCTATAGTACTCTATTGAGCCGGGTTTCAGCTCTAATAGTTTTTTAAACACATCGGCATAGGCCTGGTTGTTGCCTGTATATTTATATAGTTGTGCTAACCGTATATAGTACCATTCGTTTTTGGGATCTAACTGTACTGCCTGTTTCATCAAGGTCAATGATTCGTTTATCATTCCTTTGCGTGCATATAGCTCGCTCAACTCATACATGCTGGCATGATCTTCGGGGTCTATCTCTAACACCTGCTGAAACAGTTCCAATGCCTTTTGCCCGTTGCCAGCTATCCGTTGTGCTAAGGCGTCAGAAAACAATGCAGCTGCTTTACGGCTTTTGACAATAGCCAGACTGTCGCTTATATGTTGAGGGACAGCAGTGTCAAGATTTTTAGTAGTTCCACAAGAAACAATAAGACCGGAAAATAGTATGATCCAGATCGTTGGTACAAAAAGGTGTAGGCTGTTTTTTGTTTTCAATCGTGTGATATTAAGGGTTCAAATGTATAAAACATCGGTTTGATATAGCTTTTTCAGTATCCTGTATGTCCGAATCCACCACTTCCTCTTGTGGTATCGGAAAGAGTATCCACCTGTATCCATTCGGCTTTTTCATGTTTGCTGATGATCATCTGGGCGATTCGATCGCCATGCTGTATCTCAAATGCTTTTTCAGAAAGGTTGATCAGTATAACCTTTATCTCGCCTCTGTAGTCGGCATCAATAGTTCCGGGCGTATTGAGAACGGTTATTCCGTGCTTTAAGGCCAATCCACTCCTAGGTCTTACCTGTGCTTCGTAGCCTATAGGAAGCTCTATAAATAGTCCGGTAGGTATTAGTGCCCTTTGCATAGGTTTTAACAGCATGGCTTGTGTGAGATCAGCCCTGAGGTCCATCCCGGCAGCAGAAAGCGTTTCGTACGACGGCAATGGATTAGTAGAGGTGTTGACAAGTTTTATCTGCATGAATAAACTAAGTTTCGGCAAAACTACATATTTATCCGTTTCTATGTTAGGAAATACACAGCAGCAGGCTGTATCTGACAATGCTATCTTTGCTGTAGGCCCAAAGCTAAAAAAAACAACGTATTGTTCAGCCGGGCTACTCAAATAAGCGATGGATGTTTATTTTTTTCCTAATGAAGGGAATCAGATGGGTTATATTTGCGCTAATTTCCTATTTTTGCGCCCATTATGAAACAAGAAGAATATTTTAAAAAACTCACAGCTCATGCCAAAGAATATGGGTTTGTGTTTCAGTCAAGTGAAATTTATGACGGACTTAGCGCCGTTTATGATTATGGGCAAAACGGGGTAGAGCTGAAAAACAATATCCGCAACTATTGGTGGAAAGCTATGGTACAGCTTCAGGAAAACATAGTAGGCATTGATGCGGCTATTTTCATGCATCCTACCATCTGGAAAGCTTCAGGTCATGTGGATGCGTTTAACGATCCATTGATTGATAATAAAGACTCAAAAAAACGCTATAGGGCTGATGTGCTGGTTGAAGACTATCTAGCTAAGATTGAAGACAAAATCAATAAAGAGGTTGAGAGGGCCAGAAAACGGTTTGGTGAAAGCTTTGACGAGCAGCAGTTTGTTACTACCAATGCCAGAGTGTTGGAATATACGGCTCAAAGTAAGGAGATACGCAACCGATTATACGCCGGTATGGATGCCAACGATATGGTTAGTATCAAAGAACTGATAGAAGACTTAGGCATAGTGTGCCCGGTATCCGGTACTCGAAACTGGACGGATGTCAGGCAGTTCAACCTGATGTTTTCCACTAAGATGGGATCTGTCAGCGAAGGTGCCAGCGAGCTTTACCTGAGGCCTGAAACGGCGCAAGGCATCTTTGTCAACTATCTCAACGTACAGAAAACAGCCCGTATGAAAATCCCATTCGGAATAGCTCAAACAGGTAAAGCGTTTCGCAATGAGATAGTAGCCCGGCAGTTTATTTTCCGCATGCGCGAATTTGAACAAATGGAAATGCAGTTCTTCGTCAGACCGGGTGAAGAGTTAAAATGGTTTGCCTACTGGAAGGAAGAACGCATGAAATGGCATCTCTCCATGGGTATCCCGCCAGAAAAGTTTCGTTTTCACGATCACGAAAAATTATCCCATTATGCCAATGCGGCTACTGATATTGAGTTTGAGTTTCCGTTTGGGTTCAAAGAGTTGGAAGGTATTCACTCAAGGACTGATTTCGATCTGGAAGCTCATCAAAAATTCTCGGGAAAAAAACTACATTATTTCGATGCAGAGCTGAATCAAAGCTATATCCCGTATGTGGTTGAAACATCCATTGGTTTGGATCGTATGTTCTTAGCTGTGCTGAGCTACGCCTATAGAGAAGAAAAATTAGCCGACGGTTCAGAACGCGTAGTTCTGATGATACCTCCTATGCTGGCACCGGTGAAAGCGGCTATTTTGCCTTTAGTAGCAAAAGACGGTCTTCCGGAGAAAGCCCGTGAGATCATGGATACGCTTAAATATGACTTCAACTGCCAGTATGAAGAAAAAGATTCTATCGGAAGACGCTATCGCCGACAAGATGCTATTGGTACTCCATACTGTATCACTGTCGACCATCAAAGCCTTGAAGATAACACAGTTACTATCAGAGACCGCGACAGCATGAACCAGGAACGCATCACTATTGATAAGCTAACAATGGCTATTGCCCAGAAGATCAGACCCCAACGAATATAAAAACAAGCCATGAAGTGATACCTAAGATCACTGTCTTATCCTATTTGTTGTTGTAAAAATTCATTGTTCTGGCTGCTCCTATGCTCACAAAGCTCATCACTATTTCGGAAGCTATTGGGATACGTTTTTCAATGGTCTCAATTTCCTGGTCGCTCCAGCTGCCTAACACATAATCTACCTGTCGGCCTTTAGGGAAGTCGTTTCCTATTCCAAAGCGTAACCGGTTGTAATCGGTGGTTCCTAAGGTAAGGGCTATGTGTTCGAGGCCGTTATGACCAGCATCACCTCCTTTGGTCTTCATGCGTAAGGTGCCAAGAGGCAAGGCAATATCATCAACTACTACCAATAGTTTATCAATAGTCAGCTTTTCCTGTTGAAGCCAATATTTAATAGCTTTTCCGCTGAGATTCATATAGGTTGTAGGTTTTATTACCACTAAGGTACGTCCTTTATGCTTCAGCCTTGCCAGTTGGGATAGACGAGCTGTCTGAAACTTTCCATCCAAGGTGTCGGCTAAATGGTCAGCTACTAAGAAACCGATATTATGGCGTGTCAGTTCATACTCAACACCAATATTTCCAAGACAAGCGATCAGATATTTCATCAAGATACCATTTATGGGTTTCAAAGGAAACAAAAAAAGGCATAAAACTCAAATTTTTATGCCTTTTATGAGTTGTCTAAAACTATTATTCCTGTGGAGCTTCGGTAGCTGTTTCGTCAGCTGCTTCTTTATCTTCTGCTTCCTCTTCTTCGTCTTCAACAGCTGCAGTAACTCTGGCAGCTTTCACGGAAACAATGACCGAGTTCATATCGTTCAGCATTTTCAAATTCGGTACCTCCACATTCCTGACTCTGATAGACTGACCTATATTGAGTTTGGCAATGCTTAGTTCAATAAAATCAGGCATATCAGCAATGAGCCCTTTTACCTTCAGATGCGATAGTTTAGTACTAAGTCTTCCTCCACGTATCACCCCGGGGGCTGTACCTAATAGTTTGACGGGCAAGGAAACAACGACAGGCAATACATCATTGATCTCATAAAAATCGGCATGCAATACATTATCGCCTACAGGATGATACTGAACATCCTTCAGTATGGATTTATACACCTTTCCATCTAAATTGATCTCAATAACGAAGGTCTCGGGTGTAAACAACAGGGATTTAAATGCGTTTTTATGCAGTGCAAAATGAATTTGCTCGGTACCTCCGTATAGCACACATGGCACCTTATCTTCCATACGAAGACTTTTTGCATCTTTTTTCCCTACGTTCCCTCTAAGGGAACCGCTCAATGATACAGTTTTCATATTACAATTAATTAATTATTTACCTATTTTGAACAAGGAGCTGATCGACTCACAGTTTTCGACACGTCGAATAACCTCTGCCAGAAGATCAGCCGTTGACAATACTTTTATCTTATCGGATTTATGTTTCAACGGGATAGTATCTGTAACCACCACTTCTACAAAAGGAGATTTTTCAATGTTTTCAAGGGCATTGCCCGAGAATATGGGATGGGTACAAAACGCACGCACACTCGAAGCTCCTCTTTCCATGATCAGCTCACCTGCCTTGGTGATTGATCCACCGGTATCGATGATGTCGTCAATTAGTATGACATCTCTGCCATTGACATCGCCTATCAGTTCTATCTCTTCAACCACATTGGGTTTAGCCCGTTGTTTATAGCATATCACAAAGCCTGTATCCAACATCTTGGCATAAGATGCAGCCCTTCTTGTACCACCTGTATCGGGTGAAGCCATAGTTAAATTGGATAAGTTCAGGCTGCGTATATAGGGTACAAAGATATTGGACGCATAAAGATGGTCAACCGGGACATCAAAAAAGCCTTGTATCTGATCGGCGTGCAGGTCAATGGTGATGATACGCGTTATGCCAGCTGTCATCAATAGATTGGCAATCAGCTTAGCAGCTATAGCTACACGGGGTTTGTCTTTGCGGTCTTGACGGGCAAACCCGAAATAGGGAATCACAGCGGTTATCTTCCTTGCGGAGGCACGTCGGGCGGCATCAGCCATCAACAACAGCTCAAAAAAATTATCAGCAGGAGCAAAAGTAGATTGCACAAGAAACACATCCCTGCCTCTGATATTTTCTTCAAAAGAAGGCTGAAACTCACCATCCGAAAAATCGGTAATAGTGATCTTACCTAATTCAGACCCATAGCTGACTGCTATTTTTCGAGCCAGATATTCTGTTGCCCTCCCTGAAAAAATACTCACAAATGGCTCAGGCATGATGTAATGCAATTTTTTTCGTTAAAACCGGCGGCAAAATTAGTTGTTTATATCCTAAGCTACAAATCAAAAGATCATTGCTTCACAAAAAAACTGCTTCAACAATCACCTTTCCAATCAAGAATGTTCCAAAACCAATAAGCCCCATTCCAGCAAATTTATTAAAAAAGCCGATAGTACGGGCTGTTAAAAAGCGTTTGATATTATATGCCAGATATGCTTTTGCAATATCGCTCATCAATACCATGGCAAGGGTGGCTCCAAAAAAATAGCTCAGATCTTTTTGATCGCCCCCAAATCGGGCCGAGATACCTACCACTACCCCTACCCAAAAAATCCAGATAAACGGGTTAACGATATTCATGAAAAATCCTTTGGCAATATATACAAACCATGCAGGACCTTGTACCTTTATGGGTAACTCATTAGGCGATGGAACTTCTATGACTACTTTACGATGAAAGGTCACCAATCCGAAAATGATCAGTATGCAGCCGCTGGTAAGCCCAAACCAAAAATAATTACTTGGCTCGGTGATGATCTGTACAGCACCCATCAAACAGAGTACTACCATAAAAAGGTCGTTCAAAAAAACACCTATAGCTAACCATATAGCCGGCACGAACCCTCTATGGATACTGGTTTGAACCAATGCAAAAAAGGCCGGCCCAAAACCAAAAAAGGTAGCAAGCGTAAGCCCAAGAAGCATGCCTTGAAAAATAATATTCCCCATAGTGCAGCAGGCAGTTTATAAATGAGTGATGTTCTCTGTTTCCCGTAGCCATGCTTTCCAGTCTTCGTACCGCTGACCTTTCAACACACGGGGAAACTTATTGGCACTACCTTCTTTTCCTAATTTTTTCATATAATCGTAAAACACACGGCTGGGAATTATTTCTACAAACACATCCGAAATAGCTTCAAGGCGTTCTACCATATAATCATCGTTCAGTTGCTTGAGGTATTCATCTATTTTCTGTGCAGCCAGGTTGGCATCCAACAAATCGTTTGTACCCAGATACCAGCGGTGGGCAAACCGATCGCCATAGCGAAAGCCTGATACAGTAAACTCATGTACAGACACGTTAAACTCATCCTGTAGCAGCTCTACAGCCCGGGTCATGTTTTCTACCGAAAGATGTTCGCCACAAATGCTTAAAAAATGTTTGGTACGACCTGTAATGATGATCTCACACGCTTTAACATCAGTAAACTTGATGGTATCGCCCACTAAATAACGCCAGGCACCGGCATTGGTTGAAAGAAGCAGGGCATATTCAACCTGTGGCTCTACCTCACTCAATGCAAGTGTTTCTGGACTATCCAATAAGTTGCCCTCATCATCAAAATTACGATTAGTCAATGGGATGAACTCATAATAAATCCCATTGTCAACTATCAGCTGCATGATGCGTTTGTCCAAACGGGTTTGATAGGCAATATACCCTTCTGAAGCTAAATAGCTCTCGGAATAGACTACCGGTTTACTGAACAGCTTCTCAAAACTTTTTTCATAAGGTGCAAACGACACTCCGCTATGTACATATACCGTCAGGTTTGGCCATATATCATGTATGGTTGACACCTTGTACTCGGCTATGATACGTTCTAACAGTATTTGCACCCAGGCAGGCACTCCTACTATAACACCTATATCCCAGTCAGGTGCTTTGCGTATGATATCGTTGAGCTTGGTAGCCCAGTCGGTAGTCTTGGAGATACGACGACCGGGTTTATAAAAATGTTGAAACCAAAACGGGATATTGGCGGCTGTAATACCTGACAGATCACCGGCGAAATAGGTTCCGTTATATTGCAAATGGGTGCTGCCGCCCAACATCAGCATACCTTTTTCGTAAAACTGCACCGGAAAACGATATTTTGAAGCAGAAACCAATTGCCGTATGCTGGCTCGTTTTATAGAGTTAAGCATATCCTGCGTGATGGGTATATGCTTGCTTGATGCTTCGGATGTGCCCGAGCTCAGCGCAAAATACTTTACCCTGCCAGGCCAGCTCACATAAGCCTCACCATTTAATGCCCTATACCACCACTGTTTGTACATGCTGTTGTAATCAAACACAGGTACCTTATCTCTGAAAGCCTTTATAGGGTCATCACTTTCAAGGATAGCCTCAAAATCGTAATACTCGCCAAAGGCAGTAAACTGAGCCTTACGCAAAAGAGCCTTTAACTGGTTTTTTTGAGCTGCTAATGGCCTAAGACGTTGACTTTTTAGTTCAACAGGCATATTTCTCAACTCATAAGCCTTTTTTATAATGGCACCTAAAATAGCCATGACATTTCGATTTTTACCATAAGATTTTGCAAATGTACAAGATTTATATTTCACATAACCAGCGGTAAAACCCATGTTCGTCTATCAGTATCAAAGGGTAAATAGTCAGGCGTGGTAAGTCAATACAAATAGAACTAATGCATGGAAAAAGAAGCCGGATCTATTTGCTCTCTCAATTTTGTTACCGACTATATTTGTTTATTCGTAGATAAGCCTATATTTGTTCACCAAAAACAAAAGACATGAATATGAAACACATTCTCATAGCCTTGTTATCACTGCTTTTCATCAGCAGTCAGGGCTTAGCCCAGTCAGACGAATCAGAGTCGACAGAAAACGGCTCATCGAAAAAAAAGATAAAAACGGGTTGGAATTTCGGTGCTCTGCCGGCCATATCGTATAATACCGATCTTGGTTTTCAATATGGTGGTTTGATCAACCTGTATTATTACGGCGATGGGTCAAGCTATCCCAAATACATGCATTCGTTATATGCCGAGGTATCACGTTATACCAAAGGAAGTGGTATCAACCGGTTTTTCTACGATTCGGAATACCTTATCCCAAAGATTCGTATCACTTCCGACCTGAGTCTGCTGACCGAGAAAGCATTAGACTTTTATGGTTTCAACGGTTATGATGCTGTCTTCAATAACGCATGGAGCGATGATACCGATCCGAATTATGTGTCGCGCATGTTTTACAGACACGAGCGTAAGATGATTCGCTTTATGACCGATTTTCAGGGGAAGATACCGGGAACTCCTTTACGATGGGTAGCCGGGTTTGCATTGATAAAGAATGATGTGGCTCCTGTTGACATCGAAAACCTGAATAAAGGCAAGGATGATAAAGATAAACTACCCGAAGTAGATGGATTGTACGATCTGTACGTAAAATGGGGCATCATCGACCAGAAAGAAAAAGATGGAGGATGGTCTAATAATATCAAAATAGGAATCGTATATGATACACGTGATTTTGAACCTAATCCTATGAAAGGGATGTGGAGTGAGATAGTGGTGTTTACAGCTCCCGGATTTTTGGGTAATGGCGATTTAGGCTTTTCTAAAATATCAGTTACTCACCGCCAGTATTTCACCTTGGTACCCAACACCTTATCTCTTGTGTATAGACTGAACTATCAGTCTACCCTTGGCGGAAAAGTACCTTTTTTTATGCAGCCATATATGATCAATTCGTTCAGCAACTCGTCAAACACTGATGGTTTAGGCGGATCGAAAACCATACGTGGCATGATGCGTAACCGAGTGGTCGGCGATGCATTTGCTTTTGGAAACTTAGAGTTTAGATGGAAATTCCTACATACCGTCGTCTTTAACCAAAATATCTATCTCGGACTGAATGCATTTTTAGATGGCGGTCAAGTGATCAAAAAGCTTGATCTGGACCTAAGCGGAGTGCCGGCAGATATCAATAAAAACGAGTACTTCCTTACTGAAGTCGAAAAGCTGCATACTACATTAGGCGGAGGACTTCGTGTAGTGATGAACGAAAACTTTATTGTAGCCATAGATTATGGACAGCCTATGGATAAACGCGACGGGGATGGCGGATTATATATTGGGCTGAATTATCTTTTCTAAGTCAACCATTTCAGAATAGCCAGATGAAACGCCTTTTTTGAGGGCGTTGGACACCTAATGCTGTCAAAAAAATAGCATATAGTTTAAATCATACCCTTTTTCTTTTCTCTTCCCTCAAAATACTGTATTTGTATTATCCGCTATCAGACCTAATTTTGTTATCTTTGTCCCATGAAAACATTTGAAGATTATGCTCAGGTTTTCTGTGACGAAGATTTTTGCATTCAATTCATAAGACGCCTTAAGGAAGAATCGGGAATCATTTGCCCAAAATGCGATAACCATACGCATTACTGGAAAAAGGATAAAAAGAAGTTTGAATGCAAGAAATGTACTCACAGAACTTCATTAAAAAAAGGGACGGTGATGGAAAACAGCAACTTACCTTTAAGGTATTGGTTTTTAGTTATTGCCTATCTGAGCATGAATAATAATGGCATTTCGGCTCTCCAGGTTCAGAAAGAGCTTCAGCATAATCGCTACGAACCTGTTTTACGAATGGTAAAAAAGGTGAAGCTACTCCCCGACAACGATCTTCTTAAACAAAGCATCATTCGATATATACACAACACTTATAAAAGTTAAAAATATAATAGCATGGATTCTATTAAGATACACGTTGACTGGTTTGATGAGCTCCTCCCTGACGGTTTACCTTTGAAAACTTCCACAGTCATCACCGGGCCTGGTGGTTCAGGCAAACCACTGATAGGTGAATATATGATGTCTTCCTGGTTGAAAAACGGAGGTAGCGTCATACTCATATCATTGCAATACCCAAATACAGAGTTTGTTACAGAAAGTGCAAAAAACCTTACCGGCATCAACCTCAAGGACTACGAAAAAAACATTGTTTTTGTTCAGCTCAAAACAGAAATAGAGGGAGTGGAGCAGATAAGTCCGCAGCTTTTTCATGCCAACCTGGTGAAACCCGAGGTATGGGGGCAAATAATTGATTTGACTAACAATCAGTTGCCTAAACAAAATCCGGGAATACTCCTCTTTGTTTCTGCCTTGAATATCTTGCTTTTCTCACCGACCTATGGAGATCAGGTGTTTGATACCATAAAACAAACCATCAGACAAAACAAGGAATTGAGTTATCTATTTGCAGTAAGCACTACGGCCAAAAAAGAAAAAATAGCAGAATTAGAGCTGCTGGCTGATAATCTGATTCGTTCTTACAGCGAAAAAAATCCTTTCAAATTGTTTATGGCGATCGAAAGGATTAAAAAAGGAGACTTCCTATCCAAAACCATTCAAATTCCTGTCTCCGCCGATACCTTGAACCATATCAAAAAACTGGCTGAACATAGTCGGAAAAGAGTCATTCCAATTATTTCCAAAATATAAATATGATTTCTAAAAAAATAACACCTATGAAATTTCAAACCCATGATTCCGTACCTAAAAAAAGGATTATCCAAGAAAGTGGAGAAGGACTTGGTCTAAAAGGTGGGCATGGTAGAAACAAAGGAGGTGTCTATGGTCCGGGTGGTTTTTGTATATGTGCAAAATGTAACACAAAAGTACCGCATAAAACAGGGATGAAATGCACGGATTCAAAATGCCCTGAATGCGGACATACTATGATACGAGAAGAATTATTAGTTGAAAAAAGAAATAAAATCCGGGAAAAACTGTAAACATCACGAATTATCCGAAATGAATCCTCAAATAAAGAAAAATGTATAAATATCTCTTCGGACCGGTACCTTCACGCAGGCTAGGAATGTCGTTAGGTATAGATTTAGTTCCCAAAAAGGTTTGCTCATTGGATTGCGTGTATTGTGAGGTAGGGAAAACCACAAAATTAACCACCGACAGGATGGAATATGTAATATATGAGAAAGTGATAAATGAGCTAAAGCATTTTATGAACAGCTCTCCAAAATTGGATTTTATCACTTTTTCAGGTTCTGGCGAGCCTACGCTCAATAGCCGGATAGGTGATGTGTTGAAATTCATTAAATTCAATTACCCGAATATAAAGACGGCCCTTTTAACAAATGGCACACTTTTATTCAATAAAAAGTTGCGAGAAGAAATATCGGATACCGACATCATTATGCCTTCGTTAGATGCGGTGAGCCAGAAAGCGTTTCAAAAAATAAATCGACCTCATCATCAGCTTTCAATAGATCAATATATCCAGGGTCTTGTTGATCTACGAAAAGAATATAAGGGCAAGATCTGGCTGGAGATATTATTTTTAAAGGGATATAACGATTCAGTGGAAGAGGTAACCAACCTAAAGGAAGCTATCTTGCAAATCAAGCCTGACAGTATTCAGTTGAATACACTAGACAGGCCCGGGACTGTAGAAGGATTGATTCCTCTTTCATTACAAGAGCTACAAAATATTATCCACTTTTGGGATTTGCCTAATGCCGAAATCATTATCAGTCAGCCAGATCGAACAACCATAGAATCATACCGTAAGGATATTGAATCAGCTATTTTGGAAACGATCTCACGAAGGCCCTGTACCCTGGAGGATTTACAACAAATTCTGGGTATTCATATCAATGAAATCAATAAGTACCTTGGGACTTTGGAAGCGGAACAAAAAATTACAACAAGAACACTGCAAAGAGGTGTATTTTACGAACTCAAACATAAATAACCATGTATTCTCCGTTAAGCATCATTTCACATAATCTGATAGAACAATGAGTCCGAAAATAGAAGCTTTTCAAAAATATGCAGTCGAGTATGATCAATGGTTCGAAGTAAATCCTTATGCTTTTCAGTCGGAATTACTGGCCATTAAAAACCTCCTGCCGCATACAAAAAATGTAGTCGAGATTGGCATTGGTAGTGGAATGTTTGCCGTTCCTCTTGGTATCAGGGAAGGTATAGATCCCTCGGATGTCATGTTGAAAAAAGCCAAGGATAGAGGCCTTAAAGTTCAAAAAGGCATAGCCGAAAAACTTCCCTACCCCAATTCATCCCTTAGCGGGATAATAATGATTACTACGATTTGTTTTGTAGATGACATCTATCTGACTTTTGAAGAAGCCTTTAGAGTCTTAAAACCAAATGGCTTTATCCTACTCGGTTTTGTGGATAAAAACAGTCCGATAGGTCAAGAATATCTTCAGTTTAAAGAAGAAAACGTATTTTATAAAGATGCATGTTTTTATAGTACGGAGGAAGTCTATGAAATCGTTCATCAGAGCGGCTTTATGGTAACAGAAACCAACCAGACTGTTTTTGGTAAAATCCATGGAATAAAGGAGATTCAACCGGCTATCAAAGGATTTGGTAAGGGAAGCTTTGTTGTCATAAAGGCAAAAAAAATAAATAAAAAAGACTAAAGTATTGTTTTAAAACATATTAACTTGCTGTATGGATTAAATCTTTCACCGCATAAAATGCATACACAAGGATTTTTTCTACGAATAAAAGGTCAAATGAGTATTTTAAGCTGATATCTAAATAGGTAACAATACGATCTTTAAGCAATCTTGAATTTCTAAAAAAAACAACTTCAGCGCTTCATGCTACACGTTACTTAGTAATATTAACAGAACATTAAGAGGAATTACCGTAGACGATGAATCCTATCATCATATCATATATAGCAATGTTTAATCTTTGCAAAGCCAACATTAAAGATTAGCTTTGCAATAATGATAATTTTGCTTTCGGATGAAAAACAGCAACATATTGATCATTGACGATAACAAAAGCATACTCAGTGCGTTAGAGCTTCTGTTACACCCATTGTGCAATGAAGTGCTCACCTCTTCCAATCCTAACCAGATCCCTTTTTTATTGGAGACCAAGCGGTTTGATGCCATCTTATTAGATATGAATTATTCGGCAGGCATCACCACCGGTAACGAGGGGCTGTACTGGCTGAAGCGTATCCTGGAATATGATACTAGCAGCTCGGTTATCATGATCACAGCTTATGGTGATGTGGAATTAGCTGTACGTGCGATCAGGGAAGGTGCGGTAGATTTTGTGCTGAAGCCCTGGGATAACAGCAAACTCTTAGCTACCATCAATGCAGCCGTACAACTACGAAACTCGAGACGTGAAGTGAAAACCCTCAAAGAAAGGGAGCAAAACCTGAAAGCTGCTGTAAAAAAAGAGCGTCCTATAATTATTGGGCAGTCGCAGCGATTCAGAGAGGTGCTCGATTTGGTGGACAAGGTAGCTAAAACCGATGCCAATGTGTTATTGACAGGCGAGAACGGTACAGGAAAAGAGGTTATTGCACGGGAAATACACCTGCAATCGTTGCGAAGCAATGAGGTGATGGTGAACGTGGATATAGGCTCATTATCGGAGACTCTTTTTGAGAGTGAGCTGTTTGGACATGTGAAGGGTGCTTTTACCGATGCCCGTGAAGACCGCGCAGGTAAGTTTGAGCTTGCAAAAGGAAGTACCTTGTTTTTGGATGAGATCGCAAATATCTCTCTGCCACTTCAGGCTAAACTACTGGTAGTCTTGCAAAACCGTGAGGTGGTTAGGGTGGGTTCCAATAAAAAAACACCGGTAGATATCCGCCTCATATGCGCTACCAACAGTAATATACAAGCAATGGTCAACGAAGGAAAATTCAGAGAAGACCTGCTTTACAGGATCAATACCATTCAGATTGAAATTCCGCCGCTACGCGAACGAATAGAAGATATCCCACTGTTAGCTGCTTTCTTCTTGGAAATCTATACCGCAAAATACAAAAAACAAGGCCTGAGATTTAGTCATGCATTGTTGGATAAGATGACCCGATACGACTGGCCGGGGAACGTGCGTGAATTACAACATTCGATTGAGAAAGCGGTCATACTGAGCGAGGGAAACACTCTTGCTCCCGATCACTTTCTGTTTTCAGGAACACGACAGAAAACAACAAGCCGGATACAAACACTTGAAGAAATGGAACAGCAAATGATAGAAGCCAGCATACGACAAAACAGTGGAAATATGAGTGCAGTAGCTTCGCAATTAGGTATCACACGGCAAACCCTCTATAATAAAATTAAGAAATACGGGCTTTAAGATAATAAGCTCATACCTACCTCATTGACATCTCAGAACAAAGAATATGGCTTCCCGAAATCCAACCCTCCGTTTGACATTTAATATACTGCTGTTGGCTGCCTTCACAGCATGGATGGCGTATCATCTGATTTCGCTTTCATGGTATGCCATTATCCCGGCCTTAGGAATAGTCTGGATTTCATACAGGATTTTTAAACTGTTCAGACAATTGCACGAGAAAGTAACTTATTTTTTTAATGCGGTTGAAAATGAAGACTCTACCCTCTATTTTCCCGAAAATATCAGGCATAAGCCCACCAAAGAACTCAATCAGGGACTAAACCGCATGAATCAACTGATACAGGATGTGAAGCTTAGAAACCATGAACAGGAACAGTTTTATGGCCTTCTATTAGAGCAGGTTGCAACAGGGATCATAGTGCTTGCGGAGAACGGCAGAATACTTCAAGCCAACTCACCGGCCAAAATATTGCTCAACTATCAGTCGCTGACACATATCGAACAACTTAAACGTGTGGACCCAACCCTGTATCAAGCTGTCTACCTGCTAAAAGAGCAAAGCCCACAACAGTTCGTGAAACTGCATACCGGCCCGATCACACGTAACCTATCGCTGCATGCCACTAGCTTCCAAAGACATGGAGAAAGGCTTCGCATCATATCCATACATGATATCAGCAACGAAATGGATGCGATCGAGATAGAGTCATGGCAAAAAATCATCCGGGTGCTGACACATGAAATAATGAACTCCATTGCACCCATCACTTCGTTGAGCGAAACCCTGTTGAGCTATTATACTGACGAACAAAACAAAGCTGACGTAAACAGAACAAAAAATACCATAAAAGGACTTGATGTCATTCGGGAAAGAGGAACAGGACTAATCCGTTTTGTGGAGTCCTACCGCACACTTACTAAGCTATCAAAACCTGTCATCAAACCTATTATGCTTCACACTTTTATAGAGAAGCTGATATCGTTACTAAAGGCTGAAGCTCAGACGAATCCCATCGATTTCATTTTGCAGATAGAGCCTGAGCTTTGCATTGAAGGCGATGAGGTGCAGTTGTCGCAGGCACTTATCAACCTGATCAAAAATGCCATGCAAGCCGTTGAATCAGTATCGGATGCCTGTATCTCAGTACAAGCAGTTTCGGGAGTAGATGGGTATTGCCGTGTGTTGATCACCGACAACGGACACGGTATTCCTGCCGAAATTATAGACCAAATCTTTGTGCCATTCTTCTCAACCCGTAAGAACGGATCCGGTATAGGCCTAAGCCTTACACGACAGATCATCCGAAACCACGGCGGAAAAATCGAAGTTAACTCCAGACAGGGGAGTACGACCTTTGTTGTGTATCTTCAAGCATCTTTCACTAACTAAAGCAAAGCGCAGAAGACCGTATGCCAGCAAATTGTACCTTTCGGCCCTTCGACAGGCTCAGGGACCTCAAGCTCAGGGCATCGCATTACTAATAAATCTTGTCCATTATCAACTGTCCATTATCAACTGTCAATTGCTCATTCATACCTCAACGCTTCCACCGGATTTTTCAGCGTAGCTCCAAGAGACTTAATCACAAACCTCCCTTGTTCACTTTAGCAAACAAAGCAGATTGGAATATCTTTGAACAAGCATTCTTGCCTTTGTATTATCAGGATAAAAGTCGTCCTGCCAAACCCATCCGGTTGATGGTTGGTCTATTGCTGCTTAAACCTATCCGTAATATATCGGATGAGAGTGCATTGGAACAGAGGAGTGAAAACAATTACTCCCAATACTTTTGTGCCGAGAGAGCTTTTATACCCTGTGTTCCTTGGGAAGCATCAGAACTGGTTCATTTCAGGTAACGAATAAGAGAATCCGGCCTTGAATTAATTTAAAAGAAAGTATTTACATCAATGGTTCTGATACAGACTATGCTAAGGTAGGCAATGACCTATATTTTTGATGTATATTATAGTTCATTAGTGGTAGTATCCTTTTGTTATGCTCCTTAGATAATCCATAAATTCATCACTCAACTGAAAAAGATTCAACAGTTTAGCAGACTTATTGTAAAGAACATAAAACCAATATGGGTTATAGAAAGTATCCAGCATTTCACTTTCGTATCCGGCATCCAAAATTTGGTTTGCCATATAAAATCCTATATGATGACCGTTAAACTTAACAATTTCTATAAGTTCATCAATCATTTCAGTTTCAGATATTTCCTTTCTGGCATATTTTACAATTTCATTTTGTAGTTTTTCTAAATCTGATGGAGCCTGATTATATAAATTCACCCATATTTCCACCATTTCATCGGATTCACCTACATCAGAAAAATACTTTTTATATCCTTCCGATTTATCTATCATGTCTGCAATACCTTCATTTTGGATCATATCAAGTATATAATATAAATCACATTTGTAGTTAAAGTCATGATTTTCAAATTTTTCCCTGAAATCATGAAAAAATTCATGAGCCAGAAAATTAATCCGTTGTTTATCAGTTTGTTTAAAAAATAAATTAAAGTCAATATATAATCCATCATCTTTAGCTCCGCCATCTGCATCAACAAAAAAGAAATATATAGGCTTAAGTTTAGTTGTTGAATCTATTTGCATCCCGATAAAAGAACTTAATCTTTGTTTTGCGTTTTCAATCAGAGCATTAAAATCAAATGTTTGTCTGAATATCAGAATTGAGTCATAATGATTATCTACTTCTATATAATTGATTAAAATGCGTTTTTTCAACAACATAGTGGTGTTTTTAATCATTTCTTCTTTTGTAATATTCAAAATATTATTCCTTTCATTTATTGAATCTTTTCCATAAGCAATATTTAATGAGGATTTAATAATTTCAATGAAAGTCTGGTTTTCTCTTAAAGCATATTTCCTGTATGCGGCTGAATTGTCAAAACTATCCCATTGCTCATTTGTAACTGATTTTCCAGCTTTTAATATGGATGTTACTTTAAAAAATTCATCAACAGAAGATAAATCAACTGTTTGCGCAATTAATATCTTACAATTTGTAAAAATTATTAATAGTCCAAATAATAATGTTTTGTTCATAATCAATAAATCACTTTATTTCTACTTTAGGTTATCGCAAGGTATGACACCAAATCTTTGGTAAGTGTTCACACATAATACTACTATAATGATCTCAAATAAACCAAAATATCTAGTCTTATGATTGCTTTCGATATTGGATACAACCCATTGATCACCAGAACCGAATAGCAATTTGAAGAAATCTTTCATAAAATCCATCTCCCAAAATTAAACCTTTTCACGACATTTGGAGTAGAACCAAAGTTTTTGTATGACGGTTTTGTTTTTGTTCAGTCCTTAGAAAAATATTTTGTAGCTAATATACGGAAACATAATTGTTAGTTCATAGGGTTCAATAGAATTGGATCTGAAATTATATGCGTGACCTAAAAGCTCTTTTTGCAAAAGCAGGTTTTTGATTTGAAGAATAATGGAATGAGACCATTTTGATTTATTAATAGTATAGTTCATTGAAATATCAACATAATAGTTTGTAGGTGCTTGTACTTCAAAAACCCTTGAATTATCATAAACAACAAATTGGCTGCTAATTGATTTTTCAACATCAATAGGTGCATATCTTCTACCCCCCAATATAGTAAATTTCCCATTTAAACTAAACGTATTATTTTTTTTAGTTTGCCATTCTTTACCTCCCAGTATATTGAGTACAAGATTTTGATTGTATCTTGTGTTTCTTTCAACTCCATCACCACCTATATATTTTGAATCAAACAACGAAGTTGTCAACAGATAATAATAGCCATTTTTCATAAAACGTTCCAAAGTAATATCAATACCAATATTTGTACCTTTTCCCTTACTGAATAGTTGAGATGAAAAATACATTTCGTTATCATAATTTATCATTGAGAAAGAACTATCCTGGATTACAGGAACATCAAATAATTTCTGATAGTATGGTTCGAATCTCAAATGTAAATCCTGCGTTATTTTCCAATCATATCCAAGGATAAAATGATGTGCTTTGGTAAGATTCAGATTCTTATTTAATATTTCAAAACCGGAGTCAGTCTTTATTTCCATTAGATAAATTCTCAAAGGCTCTATCTTACTGTGTTTGCCATAAGCAAAACTGAACCTGTTTTTTTCTGTAAGTTGCAAATTAATGCCAATTCTGGGTTCTATATTAACTTCGTTATTTGTAGTTAACAACAAGAAATGCAATCCGGAATTTATGTCAATATTCTTGGTCAGTTTAATTTTTGATTGGGAATAAAACTGATAATGATAAGCGAAATCACTGCTTTTGACAAAAAAATCTAACCTATCATTATCAGCAACATCCGTATTCGCTGCAACATCGTATTTATACTGTATTCTATTGACTATTAATCCCGTTTTGTTTGTATGTCTGTTATTGAATTTATGGTTCAAAAAGCTTGAAAAACTGTATTTGTAATCAACCTCATTTTGGTCAGAAACAGGTATTTCTTTTAGATCAGGTTTAAAATAGGTGTTTCTATTTATATACTCTGTAGCAGAAAATGAAACAGATGAGAAAAGATATGAGCTGTTTCCAATTGTCGTTCTGTGATTAAGTCCTGAGGCGGTTAAATTGTAGTGAATATCATAATCGTAGCTATCATAGTTTGTCTCCCATTTTGAAGTATCTTTTTCATTTACATAGTGTATGCTGCCCATCCCATTAATACTCCAGAAAGAAAACACTCCTGCATTTTTCGTAGGAAAGTTTAATTTTAAAGACAAATCTGAGTATGAGGGTAATCCTGTAACCTGAGGAAGCAGGTCTTGTAATAAACCATACGTTGAATACCGGTAATTAAATAAATAGGAAGCCTTCTTTCCCTTGGTAAACGGACCTTCTGCTCCAAAATCAACTCCATACGAACCTAGTTGAATTACATACTCTCTCTTTGTATTGTTTCCCGTTCTTAAGTTGATATCAAAAACTCCAGAAAGGGCGTTCCCATATTCAGAAGGAAATGCTCCAGTAAAAAAATCTGAATTTGATAGCATATTACTATTGAACATTGTATTAACTCCTCCTCCTGAGAATAAACCTGCCAAATGATTTGGAGCGGGGATTTCTGAGCTGGTCTAGAAAAACTGGACAGATAAATTAACTTTATTAATTTTACGTCCTATGAAAAAACATCGTCGAAAATTCAGTTCAGCCTTCAAGGCTGAGGTAGCCCTAGAAGCAATCAAAGGGATT
>JALNZU010000055.1 GCA_023229245.1 Bacteroidales bacterium
TGAAGGATGCTTTTTTTATTTTATCTTTGTCCATAGTGCGGGGTTTTATCTACAACAAATATACTGAAATTCAATGGAATAACAGTATATTTACCCGCATTTTTTTCATTTTTATGAATAATTCAGGCAATATATTCCAGGCTTGCATCTTCATAGCGTTTAAATTTATAAACAGCGTCATTCATCAGGGAAGAATTAAAAACCCCTAAGCTTACCAGTATCTCAAAATCTTTGACCGATAGTCCAGTTACTTTCTTGAACAAGCCCGGTTCTAATTGAGTAATAACATCTCTTAGACTTCGCTCTCTGAAATCAGTCAGATACATAAACACAGGAATACGGGTAGCGAACTTGATGAGTTTTTCCTGTATTGTTTTTTTAAATAGCTATGTATAAATCATTTATCGCACATTTAAACCATTCGTCTTCGGGATTGGCAAAACCCTTTTTGCGTAAATAGCGGTGAAAATCATGGTCGCTCAAACTGCTGCCATCTTTTTTCATGACTGAAAAGAAATATAGGGGGATTACCTGCGGTGATCCCTTGGAGGAGGATACTCCAACCCAACAAGATGCGCATCCTTTCGGATGCTTCTTTTTTATTTCCTCCCATCCGCTTCTGACGTGGTCAGAGCGGTAATCAAATAAAAACGAAAAGTAACTGAGAAGAAATATAGAGGGGATTACCTGCGGTGATCCCTTGTGGGAGGATACTCCAACCCAACAAGATGCGCATCCTTTCGGATGCTTCTTTTTTATTTCCTCCCATCCGCTTCTGACGTGGTCAGAGCGGTAATCAAATAAAAACGAAAAGTAACTGAGAAAAAAATATAGGGGGGGGGATTACCTGCGGTGATCCCTTGGAGGAGGATACTCCAACCCAACAAGATGCGCATCCTTTCGGATGCTTCTTTTTTATTTCCTCCCATCCGCTTCTGACGTGGTCAGAGCGGTAATCAAATCAAAACGAAAGGTAACTGAAAAGAAATATAGGGGGGATTACCTGTGGTGATCCCTTGTGGGAGGATACTCCAACCCAACAAGATGCGCATCCTTTCGGATGCTTCTTTTTTATTTCCTCACATCCGCTTCTGACGTGGTCAGAGCGTCTGGGAGGATATAAAAAAGCCCCGCTTCGCAGGGCATCTTGTTGGGTTGGCGGAGAGAGGGGGATTCGAACCCCCGGTACCCTCACGAGTACGACAGTTTAGCAAACTGTTGGTTTCAGCCACTCACCCACCTCTCCTGAAAACAAAGTCATCGTAAAAATGGCTGTGATATAGTCGGGGCAGCAGGATTCGAACCTGCGACCCCCTGCTCCCAAAGCAGGTGCGCTAGCCGGACTGCGCCATGCCCCGATACCCTAAAAGAACTTGTCCGATATGCAAAAGACAACTAATGCCTTTTGGAGGTGCAAAATTAGCTTTTATAGCCATATAAGCAAACTTAATCTGAAAAATATTTTTCAATAAACCCACCAAATAAATATCATTGACCAACAAGCAGCATTTTTAAAAGAATGTTAATTTGACAAGACAGCAAATGATCCTTGTAATAGTTTTATTACTTTTGCTGCCCTTATAATGAAACAGAAACTCATTTATATCTTATTGATTCTTTTGGGATTAGTTGGAGTATATATCACACTGTCACTCACATTCCCTGATTATATGAAGCACTACCCGATCTTACTGCTTTTACTGATCATAGACTATTATGTATGGGGATTGATCAAGAAAAAGGTTTTCACCTACAAAAAATGGGCTAAAGTAACTACCGTCTTGATCTATTGGCTACCCTTCACCATGCTCTTGGGCAGTGTTATTACAACAGCCTATATCCCTTCATCTGATTGGAATATCTGGATCAGTAAATTGTTGTTCGGTACTATTATCAGCTTTTTTATTGCAAAAGCATTAATGGCCATAATGTTGCTTTTTTCCGACTTACTTAGGTTTTTAAAATGGATGTGGGGCATGATTTCTCCAAAAAGACGCATGGCAGTAGATGGCCAAAAGATCAGCAGGTCAAAATTCCTTGAAGACCTTGCACTAGTTACCGGTGGATTGATAGTAGGGACCATGTTCACAGGGATGTTCAAATGGGTACACGACTTTAAGGTTACAGAACTCAGTCTCAAACTACCCAAGCTTACCAAGTTGTTTGATGGATATCGTATCGTTCAGATTTCTGACTTCCACTTAGGGACATGGTCAAGTAAAGCTCCTGTTATTGATGTAGTTGAACAAATCAACAATCTGAATCCTGATCTGATCGTGTTTACCGGCGACTTAGTTAACTATAAAACCGATGAAGCGTATCGTTTTCAGGATATCCTTCAAACTCTCAAGGCAAAAGATGGTATTTATGCTATATTAGGAAATCACGACTATGGCGATTATATCAACTGGCCCGACAAAAACGAAAAAAAGAAAAATCTTGAAGCCTTACTAAACTTTTATCATCAGATCAACTGGAAGCTCCTACGAAACGAAAATGCCATCATACGCAGAGAAGATGAGGAGTTAGCATTGATAGGTGTTGAGAACTGGAGTGTCAACAAACGTTTTCCAAAATATGGAAATATCATTAAAGCCAGTAAAGGTATAGGGAAATCAACACCTAAAATTTTATTATCGCATGATCCTAGCCATTGGGATGCCGAAGTCAGTAAAAAGCATCACGACATTTTGTTGACATTAGCAGGGCATACACATGGGTTTCAGTTTGGCGTGGAAGTACCCGGCATTCGCTGGAGTCCGGCACAATATCTATATAAACAATGGGCCGGCTTATATCAGAATGAAGATCAAAACCAATACCTATACGTCAACCGCGGATTAGGTTCAATAGGTTATCCGGGTAGAGTAGGTATTTTACCAGAAATCACAGTAATAGAACTACAAACAGTATAATTTATGAGAACTAATATTTTTATTCTATCTATCGGATTATTTTTTGTCTTGTTTTCGAGCTCATGCACAGAAAAACAAGCTGCTTCGAAACAGCCTGAAGTACTCAGGCCAAAGAATATCATCCTTTTCATAGGCGATGGGATGGGTCATGCCCAGATACAGTCGGCTTTACTAGCTACCGATGCGCCGCTTGACATGCAGCGTGCAACACATGCTGCTATGGTAACCACTCATTCGTTCGATGATTTAGTTACTGACTCGGGAGCAGGTGGGACAGCCATAGCTACCGGCCATAAGACAAGAAACGGCATGATAGGAATGGACCCTGACAGCATTGCCATACCAAGTATCTTAGATATATTTGCTGCCAACGGGCGCTCAACGGGCGTAGTAGTAAGCTGCGCCGTAACCCATGCCACACCGGCAAGCTTCATCGCAAAAGCTGTCAGCCGCCACCACTATGAAGATATCGCAGCCGGCTTCCTGAGCTCTAAAGTAGATGTAGTCATAGGAGGAGGTATCAGCCACTTTAATAAACGTAAAGACGGTCAAACACTGACGGACTCATTAGAACAAAAAGGATTCAGCTATTTGAACGAACTACCAGAATCGGGTTCGGACTATCAAAAATTATTGGTGCTTACCGACAGCGTGCATCCACCAAGCATGTTGGATGGAAGAGGTGACTTATTACCCAATGGAGTAAAAATAGCATTAGAATCACTCTCACAAAATGATCAAGGCTTTTTCCTGATGGTAGAAGGCTCACAAATAGACTGGGGCGGACATGCCAACGATTCAGCTTTTCTTGTAACAGAAATGTTTGACTTCGACCGAGCCGTCAAAATAGCATACGACTACGCTGATGAACATCCAGAAACTTTAGTACTTATCACAGCTGATCATGAGACTGGCGGACTAACTATCATCCATCCTACCAAACACGATCCTATAGTATTTCATTTCTCAACCAAAAGTCATTCAGGTGTAGCAGTACCCCTATTAGCCTATGGTGCCGGTGCCGAAAACTTTGGGGGTATCATAGATAATACGGATATAGTACCCATCATTTTAGAACTCACCGGGCTTGCGCTTCCTTAACAAAAAGCTATGAGCTGCCCGATAAGCCGCAGATGAAACAACATCAGAAGCTTGTTACTACAAAACTTTATTACTTTTGATCAAAAAACTTATGAGAATCACATATTTTTTTTGGCTGATGACATCTGTACTCTTTCCTGTCCTGCAGCTCACTGCACAACCTACTGACCATTCCCCTCTCGTAGTAGCTCATCGGGGCTTTTCAGGGGTAGCACCGGAGAACACTATGGCTGCGTTCGAGCAAGCAATTGCAGCTCAAGCCGATATTATTGAGATTGACGTACATCTCACTAAAGACGGGCATCTGATCGTTATGCACGACTACAGCTTAGACCGTACCACTAACGGCACAGGGGCTATCAAAGATGTTGAACTGGCCTACGTACGAAGTCTTGATGCTGGCAAATGGTTCTCGGATGAATTTGCCGGACAGCTTGTGCCAACCCTGGATGAGATCATGAAACTCGTACAAGGAAAAGCCAGGCTACTTATCGAAATTAAATCACCACCCGTTAATGATTCCATGATAGAAAAGTTAGTGACAGATCATATACATACCTATCAAGCCCATGACTGGTGCATCGTACAGAGCTTTGATTCAAAGGTGCTGGAAAATATGAAACGACTTGATCCGAATATCGAATTACATAAGTTGGTGATTGGAAATATACCTGTCTTACCTTTTCATATTGATACTAAACTTCGCTGGGGTTCGATTATGAAGTATAAAAAATGGGCTGCTGTCAATCCGTATTACAAATTCCTGTCAAAAAGTAAAGTAAGGCGTTTGCAAAAGCGCGGACAGAAAGTATTTGCATGGACTGTCAATGATGAAAAAGCCATGCTGACACTTCAGTCTAAGGGGGTGGATGGCATTATCACTAATTATACTGATACCGCCATTAAATTATTCAACCCCTGATAACAAGTGTATATAGCTTTTAATTGAGCTAGTATTCATAGCATAGGAAGTAAAATATACTAACAAAAAAGCCACTCGATCGAGTGGCTTTTTTTGTGATTTGTCCGGGATTCGAACCCGGGACCCTTTGCTTAAAAGGCAAATGCTCTACCGGCTGAGCTAACAAATCATCCCATTTTGGAAGTGCAAAAGTAGGCAATATTCCTTACTCATCAAGGCTTTTTAGAGTTTTTTTTGATTTATTGCAGCCCTCCCTTCCCCTGACGCAATATAACCACTTCGTTTTCAGTACAGTCCACTATTGTACTAGCTTGATTACCGCCAAATCCAGCATCAATAATGATGTCAACCTTATCTTTATAATTTTCATAAATAATGGATGGATCGGTTGTATATTCAACTAACTGATCCTGATCCAATATAGAGGTTGTCATCATAGGATGTCCTAACTCATATAATATCGCCTGAATGACAGCTTCATCAGGAATGCGAATTCCAATGGTTCTTTTCTTGCTTTGAAAAATCTTAGGGATATTGTTGTTAGCTTCTAAAATAAAAGTGAACGGGCCGGGAAGATTACGTCTCATCATCTTAAACACATCATTACTAATAGGTTTAGTAAATTCCGACAAAAGACTCAGGTCGGGAAAGAGGAATGAGAAATTAGCTTTTTCTTTTTTGATACCTTTAATAGCAGCAATACGGTCAATAGCTTTAGACTGATGTATGCTGCATCCTAATCCATACACTGTATCTGTTGGAAAAATAACTAATCCACCATCGTTCAAGCAGTCAACTACTTGTCGTATAAGTCGGGGAGCAGGATTTTCGGGATAAATGCGTAATAACATGATCAGACGAGTTTTAAGTGTTGCGAAGATACGCTTTTTTTAGATGCCCTATCTAAATTTCCAGTCCCTTATTATCCAATCTCTTCTCCAACTATTTGATTTCGGCTGTTTGAACAACAATGGCTGCTGCTCTCTTTGAAGCACCTTGCTTACCTAACTTTTCTCGTAACAGCGCATATTCTTCAAGCAAGTCTTTCCTAAGCTGCTCATCATTTAGCAATTGGTCGAGTTCGGTCTTTAAATTTGCCACAGTGAATGCGCCTTGTATCAATTCGGCTACTATAGGTTTATCCATGATCAGATTCGTCAATGAAATATACTTCACTTTGACAAGTTGCCGCGCAATATAGTAGGAAAACAGATTTCCCTTATAGCATACCACTTCTGGTACTCCTAACAGTGCTGTTTCAAGGGTTGCTGTCCCTGAAGTTACCAAAGCAGCCTGTGCAAGTTTTAACAGGTTATACGTATGGTTCACCACCCATTTCAGATCGTATCCTTGTATGTATTTCGCATAGATATCCTGCTCGACAGAGGGGGCAGCTGCTATGACAAACTGATAGTCAGTAAACAGGCGGCTCATCTCGCGCATAGTAACCAGCATTCGTTTTATTTCTTGTTTGCGGCTTCCGGGCAGTAGCGCTATCAAAGGGCGTTCATCAAGGCCGTGTTGCTTTTTCCAGTCGGGTGAAGGTGCTTGCGCAACAGCTAACTCATCAAGCAGGGGATGTCCCACGAAATCAGCTTTTACACCAAATTGCTTATAAAAGTCTTGTTCAAATGGCAGGACAACCAACATTCGATCCACTGCACGACGGATAATGAACGCACGCTTACGTTTCCATGCCCACACCTGAGGTGAGATATAATAAACAACTTTAATCCCTTTTTTATGGGCAAATTGAGCAATACGCAGATTAAACCCCGGATAATCAACCAAAACCAATACATCAGGTTTAAACGCCAATATATCTTTTTTACAAAGTTTCAGATTACGAATTATGGCAGGTAAATGAGCTACTACTTCAAGGAAGCCCATAAAGTCTAACTCCTTATAATGTTTGACAATATCAGCACCTTGTGCAGCCATCCGATCGCCACCCCATGCACGTATGACAACTGAGGGATCAAGCTGCCGGATTTCACGGATCAGATGAGACGCATGCAGATCACCGGAAGCCTCACCAGCGATGATATAATACTTCATGCCGCTATTGTTTGAAAAGAAGGAAAATGGCTACCATCAGTATAAAAGTAATGAACAATAAACCCCGGCCGGCTTTCTCCATCTTCCAGTTCACAAACAACAAACGGATACACAGCAAGTTGGGTATGATTGAGATCATCATTGGAACCTGTACTCTTGTCATCCAATGCTGTTCTTTAAACAATGGTATCACCACAAAATAAAGCAACGCATACATAGCACCAAACAACACTAATCCTGCTAACAGACCGGCTACAAACGTATTTTTCCGAAAGCTATCACGCATATGATAATAGGGTTGAGGTATGATGGCTATGTGTATATTTCGTTTAGAACTCCCAGGCTTTTATTGTCTCCAATGCGTTATAGGCTGTCAGGTCGAAGTGAACAGGTACTACTGATACATAGTTTTGTTCCAATGCCCAGTGATCGGTATCTTCACCATTATCTAGGTTTTCAAATCTTCCTGTCATCCAATGATAGGCCGATCCGCGCGGATCATGTCGCGAATCGAAGCCTTCGACCCACCGGGCACGAGCCTGACGGCAAATACGCACACCTTTGAATGGCTCGGCAGTATAAGCAGGGATATTCACGTTTAAACAGACTCCTTCGGGCAATCCCTCTTCCAACACCTTGCGTGTGATAGCTTCTATCACTTGCTCGGTATGATCAAAATTTGCATCATAGCTATAATCGTCTAAACTGAAACCTATGGCAGGTATTTGGTCAATGCATGCCTCTATGACTGCTGCCATAGTACCAGAATAAATCACATTGATAGACGCATTAGAACCGTGGTTGATACCCGAAACCAATAGATCGGGCTTACCATTTAATATGATTTGTTCACCTAATTTGACACAATCAACAGGAGTACCATTACAGATATATTCTTCATACTCATCGGTCTTAGTTACTGTTTTGATCCTTAGTGGCATTTTAATAGTGATGGCATGCCCCATACCCGACATTGGCTGTTCACCGGCTACCACTATCACTTTTCCTATTTTGCGCATAATAGCGATCAGTTTTCTGATGCCGGGCGCAAAATATCCGTCATCATTAGTTACCAATATTAAAGGTCTTACATCTGTTGTTTGATTTGACATACATTATATTTCTAAATTTGTTACACCAGCCGAGATAATAAATTTCATCACTTCGGCAGCAGAAGCGTGTAAAGGTTGCACATGTTCTGCCGGGACTATAAACAGGTTCCCTGACCAGGCGTAGGAATGAGGCAAATATACAGCAACCTTTTGATCTGGCACTCCTAAAAAACTTAAATCCTTATTGGTCACAAACCCAATTTTCTCTAACTCATAGCCTTTGCCTACTTTTACCAACACAGGCTCGGTAAAGCGCTTTTTCTGTCCAACAAAAGCTGAAACCAGATCTTTGATTGCGGTATAGATCAATTTGATAAATGGAACTTTGGATAGCAAGGTATCCAAATATGCCATGAAGGGTTTGAATAAAATAGTAGAGCCTAAAAAACCGAATAAGGTGATGGTTACTAATAATACGATTATGCCAAGCCCGGGTATATGCTTTTGCAACAAAGTGTCAAGATAATCTATCAGTAAGCCATCTATCCATCCAAAAATGGCTATCAAACCCCATATGGTAAGAGTTACAGGAGCTATATAAAGCAAACCCTGAAAAAAATAATATAGAATTTTTCTGGCAATTGATTTCATAGAGTATATATTTATAATTGACTATTACTAAGGTAAGTAATTTATTATTTTGCTTATTCTCAACACGTACTGACAGCAAGAAAAACAACCTAAAATGGTGTAGTTCTCAGATTATTTCTGCAGAAAACGGATCAACTCCTGATACAGGCGTTGTGTAGGAAGTCCCATCACATTGTAAAATGAACCTTTGATCTCTTCAATGCCAATATACCCAATCCATTCCTGGATACCATAAGCACCAGCTTTGTCATATGGCTTGTAGTTTTCGATATACCATTCTATTTCTGCTTCACTTAAAACAGCAAATTTCACTGCTGTTGTAGTAGAGCAAACTTGTTTCTTCCCGACTGAGCGCAAACAGATGCCAGTGATCACTTCATGCCATTTGCCTGACAGTTGTCTGAGCATTTGCTGTGCTTCTTTTTTAGTGGAAGCTTTGTTCAGTATCTGGTCATCCACCACGACTACCGTATCGGCAGTGATCAATAAAAAGTTTTCAGGCAGTTCGTTTGCTTCAAATGCATCCGACTTTTTAGAGCAGAGATATTCTGCTATATCTCTTCCGGGCATATCTTTGGGAAAGCTTTCATCAGTCTCCTTGCTGATGACGCTAAAAGGTAAGTTCATTCCACTCAGAAGCTGCCGACGGCGTGGTGAGCCAGACGCTAGCACCAGGCTAAATTCAAGTGTTGTAAACAATGGGTTCATGGGAGAAAAAGCATGGAGAAAATTCCTAATATCATCACTATCTTTAACAATACTGATGACTGTGAAAAATGTGTCTTCTTCTTGGCTAAAGCCAAACGGACAATAGTTATCACTATGGTAGCCAAAGCCGGAATAAGCGCAAGCGATGCAGCTTTCATCTGGCTATGAAACAGTATATACAGCCAAAAGCCTGTCATAGCAAACAGTACTACACATAAAGTGACTGCAATATTCTTAGTTTGTACAATTCCCAAAACTATAGGCAGTGTACGACAATGCTGAGAGTGATCGCCTTCCGCATCTTCAATGTCTTTTACAATCTCACGTATAAGATTAGTAAACAAGGCAAACAAAGCAAAGGCGATGACCAATCCTGTGATCATTGGCATGACACCAATAGCAGCAGTAAAGACATAAGGGTCTTGCCGCAATAAAAAAAACTCCTGTAACCAAACGATGACGATCACCAAAGAAGAAAGCACTGCAACTAATAGATTCCCTATCAGTGGCTTACACTTATATCTCTGGGCATAAAACCACAATAAGCCGGCTACCAAAAAAATCAATATTGCCAATTGCAAGCTGCTTTGCCAGCCTAACCACAGCCCTATTGCAATCCCGCCCAAAGTACTGACCCTATATAAATACCAGGCTGTACGAACAGAAATAGTGCGACCTATGACTTGCTTGTCAGGCTTATTCACCTTATCTTTCTCTATATCGAAAATATCGTTAACCACATATCCGCCTATGGCAATAAGTAGAACGGCTGCCATCAACAGTACAAACATCAGATGAGTGCTACTTATTACCATGCCAGCCTGATCTAGGGAAGGGATGATCATTTTGTAGCGTGTGATTACCATCGCTAGCATTATGATGATAAGATTAGGCCAACGTATCAGGATCAAATATTTCATCTATTTTGAGTTTTGTATTTTCCTATGTCTCAGGTAATCCTAAAAAATTCAGCATGACGGAATCGCTTGCCGCACACACTATTTCACCAATGAAAAGCATTTTGTGTCATCCATTTACCTTGTACTTTCAGCGCTTGTTCGATGATATCGCGCACGCAACCATGACCGCCTGGAAAATGGCTGATATAGTGCGATATTCGTTTTATCTCTTCAGCAGCATCGGCAGGGCAAACAGCTAATCCGGCAGCCTTCATAGGCAGATAGTCGGGTATATCGTCTCCCATATACAACACTTCATGCGCCTGTACCTTCTTGTCGATCAGATACTTTTCAAATATTTCCAATTTATTGCTAACGCCTAAGAACACATCTTTTATATTAAGCATCTCAAAACGTTTGTACATTGAAGGCGATATACCACCAGAAATGATAGCTATATTATAGTCTAAACGTTGAAGCAGCTGAAGGGCATATCCATCTTTGACATTCGCTGTACGCAGTGGTTCACCATGATTATTAATAAGAATGGTTCCATCGGTCATCACTCCATCATAATCAAAAATAAAAGTGGTAATCTTATGCAATCGGGTTTTATAGTTACTCATCGGATAAAGTATGATATTGTTGGATGATTATATCTGTCATCAACTGATATATTGCTTTTGCTTCCTTTTGGGAAGCAAGTAGTTGCATGTGTTTTTCAATCGTTCCCAAATCTTTTCGTCTGGCTGGTCCGGTTTGGCCATCAACCGGATCCATGACAACAGCTTTTCGTGCCGTCTCAATGATCAAAGGATGTAAATACCTGAAATCAAGGCCTTTCTCTTCTAATATTTTTTTTGCCATACCATATAATGCATTGCTAAAGTTTGACACGAACACCGCAGCCAGATGTAGGGTTTGCCTTTGGTCTTCTGTTGAATACACTGGCTTACAACCTAATCGGACAGCTATATCAGAAAGCATACTCAGGTCATCAGTCTGCGAAGCTTCTACAAAAAGAGGCAAATGATCGAAACTAAGCTGACGGCCTGAAGTAAAAGTCTGCAACGGATAAAATACTCCTCTACGCGGATGTTTAGAATGAATTTCTGTCAATGCTCTGAAACCGGATGTATGAACAATCAACCCATTGGTAACAGATATTGACTCACTGACTTGATAAATGGCATCGTCGGATAAAGCCAATATATACAAATGGGCATCAGTATGCAAGTTCTCTAAGTTATCAATTGGCTGGGCCTGAACAGAAACAGCCAATTCCCTGGCTTTTGACCAGTTCCGCCCATACACTTGTATGATAGAGAATCCGGCCCTGAACAAGGCAGTACACAAATGACCGGCAACTCTGCCAGTGCCCAATACACATACTTTTATCCTGGTCAACGACTAAAATTTTTAATTTTTCACGAAAATACACTTTTTGAATGAGAGCAGGATAAAGTTATTAATCACTCTTGGTCAATTCTGTTAGGTTCAATAGCCAACAACAGTATCTCATTGATTTTGTTATTTCAACATACAGGCACTATGAAGCATTGATCCGTATATTCCGAATGAAAACTCATGCGGTGTTATTAGTTGGCTATTCATTGTACGATTGGTCGTTTCGGAAAAAGTTCAAACAAAAAAGCTGATTGGTTGTTTAAGATTTATTAACAAGTCATTGCATGATTTCTACATACTCTATCAAAGACCTTGAACGGTTAACTAATGTGAAGGCACACACATTACGCACCTGGGAAAAGAGGTACAATATTGTCTGCCCTCAACGTACCGAATCGAACATACGGTACTATACCGAGGAGGACGTGAAAAAGCTGTTGAACATAGCTATACTCAACCGGTATGGGATGCGTATATCAACTATTGCCAACCTAAGTTTGCAGGCACTGAATCAGAAAGTCATAGAAGTCATACGTCCTGAATCGGACTATCAAAGCCAGATCGAGAGCCTGGTTGTTGCAATGATAGAACTGAATGAAGAGCGTTTTGAAAAGATATTGAGCCAAAGCATTATCAAGATAGGCTTTGAAGAGAGTTTATATCATATCATATATCCATTTTTCGAAAAAACAGGAATGCTGTGGCAAACCGGTACTGTCAATCCGGCACAAGAGCATTTCATCAGCAATCTGATCCGAATGAAGCTTTTTGTAGCTATCGACAGCCTTCCTAATGTGGTAGAGCCTCATGCCAAAAAGATCATCTTGTTCCTCCCCGAATGGGAGCTACACGAAATCGGGATGCTCACTCATTTTTATTTAGCACGCAAACACAGCCTCAAAGTTTTCTACCTCGGACAGAACATGCCATTGCAAGACCTGTTCTTTGTTGGACAGGCAGTAGAACCCCATTACCTGGCTACTTCTTTTGTTTCGGCAGTACAGAAAAAAAAGATGAAAGAATATATACAAGTGATCATGGATTTTTTCCCGAAACAAAAGCTGTTTATCAGCGGCATACAATCAGCCAATATTGATTTTGAACTACCTGAAAATGCCTGTATAGTAGCGTCAGCAAAAAAATTTATTGAACTGATCAGCACCTGACATCCTTTAGCAGGTTTAAGAAGTTAGATGCAGTAATAAATTCTACGTTTTAATTGCACATAGCAGGACGCAGATTCAACAATTTTAACTTAAATTGCAGAGACGTGCACATTTAACATTTATTTACTATTCAGTAATTAACAACATATCAACATATTAGGATATGTTTTAGTGTGTACCTCAGGTTTGGGGCTTGCAAAAGCTTTGATTTTGCTTAAGCTTTGTTTAATTTTGCAGCCATAACATTAAACAAAATAAAAGAAATGACTGCAATTGAATTCAACTATAACCTTACCGGACTTCAAAAGTATCTTGAAATTTTTGCCCGCCAACTTACCGGAAATGAAGATGATGCCAAGGACCTGATGCAGGAAACTTTTTTAAAGGCATTGATATATCGTGAGAAGTACGTAAACAACAACAATTTCAAAGCCTGGGTTTCTACTATTATGAAAAATATTTTCATCAACAACTACAGGCGCAACAAAAGGGCTAAAACCTTTATCGATCAGACTGATAATCTGTATCATATCAATTCAGGTGCCGAAGACACTTCATTCAATCCTTTATCGATTATTGCAACGAAGGAGCTTACAAAAGGTATTGAATCGCTTGATAAGGATTTTCGCAGGGCGTTCGATATGTATAACGAAGGCTATAAATACAAAGAAATTGCGGAGGAACTTAATCTCACCATAGGCACGGTCAAAAGCAGGATATTCTACAGCCGGAAAAAATTAATGGAAAACCTGAAAGAGTACCATTACGCATAATGATTTTTACTATACTGTTTTTTGCTTAACTTTTAGTTAGTATTATTAAACACCCAAAAGGGCTATGATCAGTAAATCATCAGCCCTTTTTTATTGGAGTTGCCTTGTTATTCAACGATTTTTTATCTACTGTAGGCACTTTCAGAAAATAGAATAATTTTTAATTTTAGGGATTAAAAACACCTTTCAACAATCTCCCTTTGGATAAAACCATCAAAAGGGGAATTTTTTTATCCAAGAAATCGTGTGTGGAAGAAG